>CATVYG010000008.1 GCA_958348225.1 uncultured Collinsella sp. | reverse complement strand
CTGCGGAAACGCGGGGTCCGTTCAGGCTGTTGCGTTGAGATTGAAAATCAACCGTGGAGAATCGTTTGAAAATCGCGCCAATTGTGGAGATGAGGACCTTTGTCTTTCTTTTCTTACCATCTTCTACCTGCACTTTTATCTGATTGTTGTATTTGAGCTCGATTTGTCAGAAATCGGGCAAGCTTTTGGTCAGGCTCCGGTACTTACCCGCATGAACCTCGGGGGTAGCCTCATCCTACGCGTCGCAACCTCCCCATGCGGCGCACGAGGGATAAGGAGCAGCCATGTCCAACGCACCCACGCACTCTGTCCACAGCGCAATCGCAACAGGTCCGCTGCTCCTGCTCCTCTTCCTGCTTTTCGGCTGCCTGGCACCAGGAGCCGCATTTGCCGTCGATGGCTACGACCAGCTCGGCTTCCGCACTATTAGCGATGATTGTGGGCCCTTCTTCATCGGCAAGTATGAAGCTCAAGACACCTCGATTGCCTACTGCATGAACCAGGAGCGCCCCGGCCCCACCAAACCGGGCGGCCCATGGCTCAACTTTGATCAAGGCTGGGTGTGGCTCGACGACGAGTTCGCGGCAATCGTTTGTCACGGATATCCCACCACCACGTCGTTTGGCGGTTACCATCTTTCACCCGATCGCGCCCGCGCCGCCACCCAGCTTGCCGTATGGATGCTCAACGGCACTACCCATGTCGACGGCACCTACTCCTACACGACCGCTCAGGGTAAAACCAAGAGCGGACACTTTACCGCCGACAATGAAGTCGTGGCGGCTGCGCGGTGGCTCCACGACAGCGCAAAATCAGGAAGCATCAAAGCCGCTCCGCACCGCGCGCGACGCTATCTAGGGGCCGTATCGGGCGGCAGCAAACGTCAAGACATGCTCTATGTACTGCCGGCGGTCTCTGTTTCCTTCCAAAAGCAGTCTGCTGACACCGTTATTACCAGCGGAAACAATACCTATCAGTTTACTGGGGCAACATTCGATATTTTTGAGAGCGCCAGCGGCGCGCGTGTCGGCACCATCAAGATGGACAGCAACGGTCGAGCGCAAGCAACACTTCTGCCCGACACGGCATACTACCTAGTTGAAACGAAGGCGCCGGCCGGCTATGTCCCCCGCCACGATCGTATTGCCTTTACCACGACGGATAACGGCGGATACGTCACCATTGATGAACAACCCGGCACCATTACCTTGCGCATTGTAAAGCTCGACGCCGCAACGAATGCAGGCCCCCAAGTTGGGGCTTCGCTCGCAGGAGCAGAATTCGTATGCGTATCGCAATCTACCCTTGGATGGACACAAACCCTCAGGACCGATGAAAGCGGTCAAGCTACCCTCACCGATGTCCCGCTGGGAACCTTTACCATCTACGAATCAAAAGCCCCCGAGGGCTACCTGCCATCCAACGACAGCTGGACCTATACCGTTGGAGCCGACCAGCTCGGCGATTCAGGCGTAGTCGAGATCGAATCTCGCATTTCCGATATCCCCATTGCGTTTGACCTTGAGATTTCCAAATTCAAGGATTACGGCAATAGCGACCAATCCGGCCTGGAGCAGCCGGCGGGTGGTGTTGTCTTTGAAGTTGTCAGCAACAGCTCTCAGCAGGTTGTTGGCACATTGACCACAAACATCTATGGCTTTGCCTCCACCAAAGATCAGCCCGAAGCATGGTTCGGCACAGGCAAGCGACCCGCCGGTGTCCACGGAGCCGTCCCATACGACCGTGCCGGCTACACGATTCGCGAGGTTCCGGAAACCGTCCCCGAGGGTTTTAAACGTGCAGGGGAATGGACCGTCGGGGCCAATCAGATTTCCAACGGCGCCGAGCTTCAATATATCGTGGACAACCACGCTCTGTCGACGCATCTCCAGATTGTAAAACGCGATGCCCAAACAGGCGCTTCTGTTCCACTAGCCGGATTCACCTTCCAACTCCTCGACAGCAATCACGAACCTGTCTCACAAACTTGCTGGTATCCAGCACATAACGTAATGGACACCTTTACGACTGACGCGACCGGGACCGTCACACTGCCAGAATCGCTCGTGCCGGGCACCTATTATGTACGCGAAGCCTCGGCCAAAGAGCCCTATCTTGTCGGCGAAGAGATCAAGGTAAACATACCCGCCGACATGAACCTAACGCCCGTTGTAATCGCCTCGTATTATGACCACGCCGCGACCGGAAACATCAGGATCGTTAAAACCGATGCCGTAGACGGCAGCAGCCTCGCGGGCGCCGTCTTTGAGATCCGTGCCTCGGGTGATATCGTGCGCCCCGACGGTAGCATTGCCGCGCTCGACGGTGAGACTGTCGCTGCCGTCACGACGGATGAAACTGGAGAAGCACGCGCGGACGACCTCCCGCTGGGATCTGGCACCGCACGCTACGAGGTTGTCGAGACTCAAGCGCCGGCAGGCTTCTTACTCGATCGGACATCCCATATTGTCGACCTTACTTATGCCGACCAGAAAACACCCGTTGTAGAAGCACGGCTTAACGTATCCGACGATTACACCAAGGTAGATATCTCCAAGGTCGATGCAAGCGGCGAGCAGGAAGTGGAAGGCGCACAGCTCACCTTATATGGTCCCGATAAAACCGAAATAGACTCCTGGACCTCATCCGACAAGCCACACCGCGTCGAACATCTTGCACCCGGCACCTACTCGTTGCGCGAAATGATGTCTCCGCGGACCTATGACCTTGCCGAGGAGATAACGTTTGAAATAAAAGATACGGGAGAAGTCCAATCCGTCGCGATGAAGGATGCGCCCATCGAGATCAAGGGGCAGGTCGACAAGCGTCAGGAACTTGTCCAACCTATCGAAAAGGGCCTGTTGGCTAACGGCGATGGTAAAAACCGCGCCACGACGCAAACCAATAGTGATGGGCTTTTCTCCTATACCATCGATGCTCGAAACGATTCCGCTACTTGGGTTGATGAGTTTACGATTACCGATGATCTTGAGTGCGCCAAAGACGGCACGGCGAGATTCATCTCAATCGAAACCCCCGTCGCCATCGGCGACCTCAACGGTCTGTGCAACGTGTGGTATCGCACGACGCCGTTGGACTCGACAGACGTCGATGAACCGGCGAACGCGACACTTGACGATGGACACGAAAATCCTTGGCTTGAGTCCGACGAAGTAAAAGAGAGCCTTGGTGAGGACTGTCGCCTCGTCGATTACGACGGCTGGCGCCTCTGGAAGGCGGATGTCTCGACCACGGAATCCACCACACTCGAGGCGGAAGAGCTCGACCTTACACCCAATACCGTCGTAACGGGCATTCGAATTGAATACGGTGCGGTAGCCGCCGACTTTACGACTCGAAGCGATGCGGATTCTTGGACCCGCGATGATCTCAAAGATGAGCACGACGACCTTGACGATGCCAAAGCAATCCTTGGCACAGACGCTCGGGGCGCAATCGTGCACATGCAGGCGACGTCGGCTTATACGCCCCAAACCGCACTCACCAACAGCGCACGCGTCGATCTTTGCCGCAACGGCGGCGGCGATAAACTTGAGTCACATGACGAGGACCGTGTCATTCAACGCTGTACCCTACCGCAGGACCTACCGGCAACAGGATCAGTTCCCATCGCCGCTTGCATCACCGCGCTCCTGACCTCGGGTGCCGCAGCCCTATGGTTCGCTCGCCTTAGGTCGACCCCAAAGAAGCGCTAGCGCGATGAAAAAGCGGGCGAGCCAGTCCCCTGGCTCGCCCGCTTTCAATCATGTAAATCGCCGTATCTACTCTGCAGACGAAGATCCACCATCAACGATTGCCTGCTCGGACTCAGGAATCCCATCGGCACCCGTACTCTGTTCTTGCTCCACCTCTTCGCTGATTGCGGAGGCGGGGGTCGAGCCCTTTGCACCCACGATGTAGGCAGCCCCAAATCCTAACGCAATGGCAATCAAGGTCAAAATCACGTAGACAGGCCAATGGCGCTTAATATACGAAAACACGTTGACTCCTTAGAGCTCCGTCTACGAACGGCGGATAACCTCGGTCACGACCTCGGATACCGTGGCAATGTTCGTCGGGTTGACATTGTGGGGCAGGTCGTCCTCGGTACGAGCGCAAGCCAGACGCGTGCCGTCCACGCCGGCGATGGTGAGGGCTCGGCGGCTCGCCTCGAGCGCGGCATAGGCATCGGTCTTGGCATAGGGCATCTCGAGCGCGCCACAATCGACATGGAACGACTTGCACACCTTGCTGACCAGGTTCATGATGCGGCGATCGCCCTTGAGCAGCTGCTGTTCGCCCTCGACCGTCACCACCGAAAGCCTACCGGCGCCGACGGATTCAAGATTGATGAAGAATACGCCGCGGAGCTTATCGCGATGCGAAGCCAAGAAGGCCTTCATGCCGGCGCCATCACAATCCGAGGCGCCCGTTGCCACAAACCAGATATCGTGACCGAGCAGCTCATCATCGCCCATAGAGGCGACAGCCGAGAGCATATCTTCGGAAGAAGCGCCATCGGAAGACGTAGCGCCGCCCTTCCAGCCATCGTTATCGTCCTCGAAGTTATCCCACGAACCGATACCGCGACCGGACTTCTTGGCATCGTAATCGTCTTCGACGCCCAGCCAATCACTCATGCTGTCCTGCTCGTTTTTCCTTTTACGACCGAACAGGCCACCCAGGCCGCGTTTGCGAGACTTGGGTGCCGCCGGGGCGGGAGCCGAAATGGTCTCGATCGGCTGCGCGCCCGACGCAACGGGCATAGAAGGCGCAACGGGTGCCGATGTGGGTTCGGGACCCTGGGCAGTAGCAAAGGGGTCGTTGACCTGGGCAGAGGGATCGGGAAGGTCGAACAGCGACGTGCGAGACGCAAAGTTTGCCTGCTTCATAGACGGCAGCGACGGATCGGGGACCGAAGCCAGCGGAGACGAGGAAGGTGCAGGCGACGGTGCCGACGCCGGATCGGGAACATTCATCTGCGGACGCGGCGATGCCTGGGAGGAAATCTGGGCCATAAGGGAATCGACCGTTTCGTCCTGGGTGGGAGCGACATTGGCAACCGTGGCACCGGAACCACTCGGGGTCGGCATGGTGAAAATCTGCGTGGAGTAAGGCCTCGACTCATCCGTCTCGGGAGTCTCGGAAACCGCAGGCACTTCCTCCTGCTCGACCTCGGTCGAATCACCTTGATCGGCTGCCGCGTATTGCTCTTCGTCAGAGTTGGCCTCGACGGACTCGTCCTCGGCGGCATCTTGGATTTCGGCAGCATCAATGGGCTCGTCATCGTCTGCCGCGTCGCCCTGCTCATCGGAAACAGGAAGGGGCTCGGCAATTGCGGTGCCTTGCTTTTCAAACGTTATCGTGGAATCGAACTGCGCGGCATCAAACGACATGGTGCTATCGACGTGCTGCTGAGCCTCGAAAGACGTTGTTGCCTCAACAACATCCGCTGACGTCGGTTGCTGGGACTCAAAGGACGTCGTAGCTTCGGCAGCGTCGACGGGCCCGGACTGCATAGCCTCGTTCTGCTCGAACTCTTGCGCCGCGCGCTCACGTGCCGCCTCGGCTGCCTGCTGCTGAGCGATAGCCTCCTGCTCGGCAGCCTCGCGTGCGGCAGCGCGCTTCTCCTCGAAATCGTCGACAAATTTCCTGCCCTTTGCAAGCGCACCCTTAAAGAAGCTGGAAGCGCTGGCGCCAATCGAAGAGAACGCGGATGCAATATCGGCATGGGGCGTTGCCGCGGGAATCTCGGCCGAGAAATCAGTATCGCTCTCGTAAGACACGCGCCCCGGCTGTTCAACGTAATCGTCGTCAGACTCGTCCGCAACGTCTTGCGCCGGCGCGGCGGGAGCCAAAATGTCCAGTCCTGCCGCGGGATCGATCGCAGACACCGCCTCGGGCTCGGCAACGGTAACCGCGGCAGACTCATCATCCGCAGTGACAACGGGCGCAGGCTCGGGCTCAAACGTCGGCTCCTCGCCCTCCTCGTAATCGAGCGTGCAGGACTCGGGAAGCATTCCGAGCGCACGGATGGCATCCGAACCAAAGCGGATGTTGCCGGCGGCGTTGCGATAGAGCTTGGGCTCGGGCTCGGCCGCGGCAGGCTCCTCCGCCGGCTCAGCAGCGGGAACCTCGTCATTGAACTCTTCGGCCTGGACAGCCTGATTCTGATCCTCGGGCACGATGGCGCCAATCAGCGTCTCGTCGGCAGACGCACCCTCAAAGCCCTCGATCTGCTCGTCAAAAGCCTCGCCCTGTTCGGGCTCGGTTTGAGCGTCGGGAGCAATCGGCTGACCGAACTCGTCCTCGGCGTAGGTAGGCTCTTCGTACTCGATGGTGTTGCCGTAGTCGTTTTGCTGCTGGGCCGCGGCATACTCCGCCGCCGCGCGCGCCATTTCCTCGGCACGACGTTTCTGCTCCCCAAAATAGGTATCGAACGGAACATCGTCGGGAAACTCGTTCTCGCCCTGGAAGGGAGCAACGTTGTTCATAACGCCGAGCATAGCGGCGACAGAAGACTTGTTGCACACCGCGCCGGACGTATAGGGAAGAATGTGGCGGTTAGAGATGATGTTTGCCGCGTTGGCAAGTGCAACGAGGGAAGCGAGGATCGCGACAATCCACAGCAGAACCTTGAGCGCGCCGGGGAGCGGCAGGATACGCAGGATGGCAACGGCAGCAGGGGCAACCGTGGCAACGGGCAACAGCTTGGCGATGAGCGCACGATACGAAGCATAGGGCTCGCGGGCGAGCAGCTCAGCACGGGGAGAGTCGTAGTGTGCGACAACGACCACCGGGCGGTTGCGCGGAGACGCGAGCGGGCCCGAGGCCTTGTGGTAGGCGATGACATTTTGGCTCACGCCCGTCTTGCCCAGGCGCGAAACCACGGGGTGGCCCGTGCGCTCGAGCACGTAAAGAACGGCGCCGACGATTGCCAGCAAGGTGCCGACCAAGCCGATACCACCGCCGATGCCCATCAACAGGGCGCCGGCAAACGCAAGAATACCGGTAACGGCAAATGCCAACCTACTGGGCGCCGGGGCATTGAACTCCTGAACCTCGGGATCAAAGCCGTGGTTGCGGAAGATCTGAGCGATATCCTCGGCAGCCAAGCGCTCTTCTTCGCTGCATGCCGGCGTAATGCCGGTGTTCTGCAGCAGGTGGTTAATATAGTTCTGGGTGTTCGCCATGTGCGCTCCACATCCATAATCCGACAAATAGGCCCAATGCATGCACATTAGAACCGTATATAGTCGAAAGTATACCCCGAGCGAGCGCAAACGACCGAATTCGGGCCATCTTAACGCCCCGAGCGGACAAGGATATAGCCTAATCTCCATATCGGACTAAAATCATGGCAGCAAACTACCTTCTTATGCGAGGACTCTATGACGGCAAGCGACGCGACCGCGACAATTAAAAAGGGAAGTTCGGAGCCCAGTTTCGATAAAACGGCTCAGCGCATCCTCAACCTTTTCTTTGTGCTCAACAGCTCCCCCGAACCGCTGACGACCGAGCAGATTGTCTTGGATTCTGACCTAGGATATGGCTCGGGCAACATCGACTCGGATAAGCGCAAGTTTCGGCGCGATCGTGACAAACTGCTCGAGCGTGGCATCTTAATCAAGGAGGTTCGCCCCGCCGGTGCGCAGGAGACCGAGGAAAGCTCGTGGACAATCGACCGCGAGCACACGTTTGCTGCAGGCGGCCTCATCACCGCAGACGACGCCGACATCCTACTCAACGCCATCGACCAGACGCTAGCGGCCGGCTCTTCCACCTTTGCCGCGCCGCTTGCCGATATTCGCTCCAAAATTGCCTACCTCACCGGCATGTCGGCGGTGGACGAAGTACCGATCCGCCGCTCTCCCACCGTCGATGCGGTATGGAGCGCCTTTGCCGAGCGATGCGCGCTGCGATTTTTATATCAGAACGGACGCGGCGAGCAGAAAGAACGTACCGTCTGTGTCTACGGCATGTTCGAACGCGAGGGCGTGGCGTACTTCTGCGGCCTCGACAATGTCACCGACGACATCAGGACATTCCGCTGCGACCGTATCGTTCGCGCTTGGCGTCCTTCGAAGGCCTACGCCATCCCTGCGGACTTCAATCTCAACGACTATCTGTTCTTTGAATTCGATTTCGCCGACCGACCGCCCGTTGCAGCCACGTTCTCGTTCGCCCCTCAGACGCAGATCGATATGATCAACGGCCTCACGCGCGGGCGAGGTGAGCTCGCACACACCGATGCGGGATGGATCTGGACCGTTGACGTGCGCGACCTTGAAGCCGCCGCCTCATTTTGCATGGCCCACGCCATGGACGGCATGAGGCCCATGGCCCCCAAATCGCTCAAGCAGGCGTGGAACCACCTCATTGAAAGGACGGTGCACGAGCATGCCCGTGCGTAAACTCACCAGCGAGCAGAGACTCTCGCGCGCCATCGACATCATGGAGGCCCTCTACGCCGCCGGCGAGAGCGGCATGACACGAACCGAAATTTGCGGCCGCTTTGACATCACGGGAGTATCGCTCGACGAGATTCTCGAGATCGTCTCGACGCTCGCGGACCGAGAATCGGGCGCGCGCATCATCTGCGAATGCCGCGGCGAGCGCGTGGCCCTCACTGGTGACGCCGGGCGCGTGCTACCGTTGCGCCTGAGTGCCGCCGAGGGCGCCGTGCTCAACCATGAACTTGAATCGTTGGGGATCGAGCCGCAGACGGCAGCTCGGATTCGACATGCCCTTCTGCCCGAAGAGCTCGGCTATAACCAGCGCGTCTTTGACACCGTCAACCACGGGTCGCACTGGCAGCAGCTGAGCTGCGCCATTCAGGACGGTGTTCGTTGCCGCATCTCGTATCGCTCGATGGACGATGCGCGGCCACGCGAGCGTCTGGTCGACCCCTTGCGCATTACGGCAAACGGCGACCAAACATACCTGATTGCCTGGGACATCGCGGTCGATGAGCAGCGCACCTATCGCATGGATAAAATCGAGGGACTCACCTTGACGGAAGACTCCGTCGTGCCTCACACACCGGGCGTCGCATCCCTCCACGATTCCCTTGCCCGGACGCAGCGTAGCGCAAAGCTCTTGATGCCATTCGATATGGCGGAGCATCTGGACTGGGCCGGCATCACCCTAATCGAGCGCAGCGGGGCAGACATGGCAACGGTAACCGTGCATTACGGCTCCGAGCGTTGGCTACTGAGCCAGGTAATCGCAGCGGGCGGAGCCATCCGCATCTTGGATGACCCCGCCCTGTCAAAGCGTCTGTGCGATATGGCAAAAACCCTCGTCTGTCCGCTTTAGCGCCGCCGCTCGTGACGTGCGCGCCACAGTTGCAGATAGTGACCGATCTGCGCCGATTCGATGCGCTGGTAGGAGCTCGTGGGCAGCGACGTTAAGAACTTCTTTCCGTAGCCCTTCGTCACCAGGCGCGGGTCGGCCAGAATCAGCACGCCGCAATCGGTCGACGAGCGGATAAGGCGGCCGGCCGCCTGCTTAACCTCGAGCACCGCCTCGGGCAGCGAATAGCGCGCCCAAGCGCGGTCTTCGCGCAGGTTGCGCTCGCACGAGAGCGGGTCCGTGGGGCTCGAGAACGGCAGCTTGGGAATGATGACGCAACGCAGCGTCTCGCCGCTGGCGTCAAACCCCTCCCAGAAGGCCTTAAGCGCAAAAAGCGACGAGGTCGGCTCGTTGATAAACCGGTCGCGCAGGCGACGAGGAGATGAGTTGCGCTGCTGGCAGTTGAGCTCCAGACCCGCACGGGCCATCTTGGGCTCAACGCGGGCGTACAGGTCTTCCATGTCGCGCCGATTGGTGAACAGTGTGAGCACCGATCCGCCCATGGCAAGATGGGCGTCGACCAGCACGCGCTCGAGCGCCGTAAGATAGCTCTCGCGATCGCGCGGATCGGGGATATCGCCCGCAACGACTACAGCCATGTTCGAATCGAAGTCGTAGCTCGAGTCCAAGTGCAACGATGAGGATGTTGAAGCACCGATGCGATCGAGACCGACCGCGTGGTTAAAGTGTTCAAAGCTTTTGGACACCGTCATGGTCGCCGAGGCAAAGATAGCCGTGTGAACCTCGGGCAGCCACTCGGTTGCCAAGGCCTCGCCAATGTCGATGCGCTCTGCGGTCATTGACTCTCCGCCGGCACGCAGCCTGCGATTGACTTGCAGCGAATACACGTAGTGTTCATCGGTGCCATCAATGATGAGCTTGAGGTTCTCGGCCAGCTCGTGCAGGCGGCGCGAAATATCGCCCAGGTCGACAACAACCTCGGGCTTGTCGGCGGCGACGGCTTGCACCAGCGCGTCGACGCTCTTGTCAGCTTGTTCCAATGCGTCGATGGCAGTGTAGGCCGACTGTAAGAAATCATGCCAGTCGTCAGATTCGCGCAGCTCGGGGCCAATCCATAGATTGGCATTGTCATAACCCCCACGGGCACGGCTGCCGAGCTCGCGAACGCCATCGAACACGTCGGCGATTGCCATGCTCGCGCGCGCAACCGTCGACGTCGCCTTGGCAGTAAGGCCCAAATAGAGCGTAGAGCCCTCGGAGGTTGCCAAATCACGGGAGACCTGGCTTAGCGCACCGGTGCTCGAGCCACCCAGGCGCTCAAACAGAACGCGTGATTCGTCCGCCGACACCACGCGCGCCCACTGACGGCGCGCCTCGCGCTCGATAGAATGAGCCTCGTCGATTACCCAATGACGAATCGGAGGCAAAATCCTGCCCTCGGCCGCAACATTGCGGAACAGCAGGGAATGGTTGGTGACCACCACATCGGCATGCGCCGCACGACGGCGAGCGCCGTGGACCAAACATTTATCAGGGAAAAACGGGCAGAGGCGGCGAGCACACTCGCGCGAGGCCGTCGTAAAGTCGGGGCGGTTGACGCTGCGCCACCGAATGCCAAGCGAGTCGAGGTCGCCATCGGCTGATTGGCAGACGTACGCCATAATGACCGCGACCGCCGTGAGCGTGTCCGCCGGATCGCGCTTGGTGGTAATCTCGACCTGGCCTCGGCTCATGCGCTCAAGCTTGCGCAGGCACGGATAGTGGTCATACCCCTTGAGAGCGCAAAATGACAGACCACCGTCCAGTTGCTCGGCAAGTTTTGGCAGCTCATGGTACATGAGCTGGTCTGCAAGATTGTTCGATTTGGTCGCAATACCAACCGTGATGTTGTTACGGCGTGCCGCCTCGGCAAAAGGCACCAGATAGGCCATCGATTTGCCGACGCCTGTGCCCGCCTCAATTACACGATGAGTGCCCGTGACCAGCGCATCGCGGACCTCGAGCGCCATCGCGATCTGCTCATCACGCGGCTCGTAAGTGGGATACATGCGATTGACCAGGCCACCTGGCGCATAGTCTGCCTCAATCTCCTCACGACTCGGCATCTTGAGGACCGGCAGTTCGTCGGCGTCCACCCGATCGTCGGCGTGATCGGCCTTGAGAACGTCAGTACGAGCGGCGCTGAGAGAGAAGATAGAACCAGGGTTCTGCCCTGCCAAGAATGAGAAGATAGGACGATAGGACCAAGGCACATCCGGATGCATGTCGGCTAGGCGCGCCATGAGGCCCTGGGGCAAGTCGGTGAGCGCCACGAGCAACACGCGCCATACACCACACAGGGCGTCGACGTCGGCATTGGCACGGTGTGATACCGAGTCACAGCCAAACAGATCGGCCATAAAAGACAGCTTGTGCGAGGCCAGGCGCGGAAGCGCGATGCGCGACAGCGCCAGCGAATCGATCCAAATATCGCTCACGTTGACGCCGCCTTTGACCGACTCGATAAATGAGCGATCGAACGTGGCGTTATGTGCGATCACCGGGCAACCACCGACAAAATCGGCGAGAGCGGCCACGGCCTCAACGGCCGACGGGGCATCTGCCACATCGGCATTTGTAATGCTCGTGAGCTCGGTAATCTCGGCGGGAATCAGCTGTTTGGGATGCACGAAGGTATCGAAGCGGTCGACGACCTCGCGGCCCGAAAGGCGGGCCGCCGAGATCTCGATCAGCTCATTGTCCTGCACCGAAAGACCCGTGGTCTCGGTATCGAGGACGATCACATCTTCCTCGATAAGGCCGAAGGACTGTGTTTTGGCGCGCTCGGCAAGCGTGGCATAGGAGTCGATGACAAACTGCGGCGTTCCTGACGAAACCGCGTCCTCGATTAGCATGCAATGCCCGCTCGACGAAGGCCCATACGGATCAGGCTGTCACAGACCTGCGGGAACGTCATGTCGTCGGTGTGGCGGATCTCATCCGGATACAGCGACGTATCGGTCATGCCGGGAATGGTATTGGTCTCGAGGATGACGGGGCCGTCCTCACTCACAATAAAGTCGCTGCGTGAGATACCCAGGCAACCGAGGGCCTTGTGAGCAGCGCAGGCAAGCTCCTGAGCGCGAGTGTAATTCTCGGGTGAAATCTGCGCCGGAATGCGATGGATGTCCGTAGGGTCGACATACTTCACGTCCAGATCGTAGAACTCGCAGTCCTTGGGCTTACGAATCTCGACAATCGGCAGAGCGCGCACGTCGTCCTCGCCGTACACGCCGACGGTGATCTCGGTACCCTCGATGCACTTCTCGACCAGCACTTTGTCGCCGTACTCAAACGCCTTGGCGATTGCCGCGGGCAGCTCGGAGGGCTCATGGACCAGGGAAATGCCATAGCTGGAACCGTTGACGGCCGGCTTCACAAAGCAGCGCTCGCCACAAACCTCGACGATATGATCGATATCGACTTCATCGCCCACCTCGAGCGCGAGGCCGGGGGCAATGGGAATGCCCGCCTTGGCGTACAGGAGCTTAGAGACCTCCTTGTCGGCACCGCAGGCGCTGGCAAGCACGCCCGAGGCCGTGTAGGGGATACCAAGGGTCTCCATGGCACCCTGCATGGCGCCATCCTCACCGCCGGCGCCGTGCATGGCGATAAACGCCACATCGAAACCGCCAGTCGCCATGGTTACCATAAAGTCATCAGCGGCCGTGTCGAGCAGCTCCACCGAGGTGTAGCCGGCCTCCTTCAGTGCCGTCACAACGTTCTTTCCCGAATTGAGCGAGATCTCGCGCTCAGCGGAATGACCACCCGCCAAGACCGCTACGTGCATGTTCTCTAGGCTTTTACCCGGCATGGGCAGACTCCTCCTCTATAATTTCTGCAGCTGATACCATATTGTAGCGATACCCTCTACGTTTCCCCAAAATCGAAAGGCTTCCATGAATCCCAGGACTAAATCTCAGGACATTCGCGACTTGAGCCAAAACGATATTCGCGAGCTCGTGGCCGAACTTGGCCAGCCCGCGTTCCGCGCGAAGCAGCTCATCGAATGGGTCTTTGAGAAGAACGTTTGTTCGTTTGACGATATGACCAACCTTCCCAAGGCTTTCCGCGAGCAGCTTAAAGAGGCTTTTGCCTTCGACACGCCGACTGAACTAACCAAGCAAGTTTCCAAAGATGGCTCACGCAAGTATCTGCTCGAGTACCACGACGGCGTTTCCGTCGAAACCGTCGGCATGCCCCGTCGTAACAAGCTTTCCGTCTGCGTTTCCACGCAGGCAGGCTGCGGCATGGGCTGTGCCTTTTGCGCCACCGGTCTCAACGGCCTCAAGCGCTCTCTGACCGCTCAAGAGATCGTCGACCAGGTACTTCATGTATCCAACGACTTTGGCGAGCGCGCCACGAGCGTTGTCTTCATGGGCCAGGGCGAGCCGTTTGCCAACTACGACGAGGTTCTCAAGGCGCTGCGAATCCTCAACGACCCCGATGGCATCGGTATCGGCGCTCGTCACCTCACTGTCTCTACCAGTGGCGTTATTCCCGGTATTCGCAAATTTGCCGACATCCCTGAGCAGTTCACGCTTGCCGTTTCCTTGCATTCCGCCATCCAGTCGACGCGCAATAAGCTCATGCCCGGTATTAAGAAGTACACGCTGCTTCGCCTTCACGAGGCGCTTCAACTCTACACCGAGAAGACTGGCCGCCGCCCGACCTATGAGTATGCCATGATCGAAGGCGTCAACGATACGAATCCCGAGATGCAGGCGCTCTGCGACTTCTGCGAGGGAACGTTGTGCCACGTTAACCTGATTCAGCTTAACGACATCGAGGGCAGCCCGCTCAAGCCGTCGCCGATTCATAAGGTTGAGGATCTTCAGCGTCGTCTTGAGTCCCGTGGCATCGAGACCACGATTCGTAACTCCCGTGGTAACGATATTGACGCCGCTTGCGGACAGCTGAAGCAGCGCTTCAAAGTTCAGAAGAACGCATAGGGGAGTCGCACCCCAAAACGTTTCATGTGAAACATCGAACGGCCACGGTTGCAGGAAATGCAACCGTGGCCGTTTCATTTCTTGACCTTAATTTTGAATCAGCTGCTACTGGTCCCATTTTTACGGCCAAAATACGGGGTCCTTGTCTCGTGAATCAGACAAGGACCCATCAAAATATAGTAAGTAATTGTTAGGTACCTAATAGCCTACATTTTCCCATTGGTTGCTAACCCAACCTTGATTAATCTTAGGATTCTTTGTTACCTGAGCTGTACGCATGGCAACATCTTCTGTCATAACATTCATTTTCTTCTTGGAAGTATCGACGATATCTTGCGCGCCTCGAAGCAGACGACCTCGAAGTTCATCGTCTGTCGCGATCTTATATCCAGCAAAGGCACCAGCTGCGACAGTCGTCGCCAATGCAATCGCAGTTAAAATCTTATTCCTCATCTTGGCCTCCTTGATCAAACTGAATCATTTCGCCAAGAATACGAGAGAGCTCTTCCTCGTCTTTAAACTCAATCTCAATCTTATTCTTTCCACGCGAGCTCTTCACACGCACGTTGGTATTAAAAACCTGACGAAGCACGCGGGCAGCCTTTTTAAAAGACTGAGGCGTTGCAGGCCTCGGCGTCTTAGGTGTCTCTCCGGCAGAAAACAACGGAGCGAGATTTTCTGTCGCTCTTACGGAAAGGCCCTCTGCAACAACCTTCTCTGCAAGTCGAATTCGAGCGTCCTCATAGGGAACTGCAAGAATCGCACGTGCATGACCAGCAGTAAGTTTGCCCTCAAAAATCATCTGCTGAACTACTTCGGGGAGATCGAGAAGACGCAGCGAGTTTGTAATTGCAGAGCGTGACTTGCTTACTGCCTTCGACAATGCCTCCTGGGTCATCCCGCTGGCATCAATGAGTTGGCGATAGCCCTTAGCCTCTTCGACGGGATTCAGATCAGAACGCTGAAGGTTTTCGATAAGAGCAAGAGCCAGCATCTCTTCATCATTTACCTCTTTAATGATGACTGGCAATTCTTCAAGGCCAGCAAGCTTTGACGCCTGGTAACGACGCTCACCAGCGATGATCTCATAGCCGTTTCCATGCTTGCGAACCAAAAGCGGCTGCAAAACGCCATGTTCTTGGATTGACTCGCTCAACTCGCGAAGTTCAGTTTCGTTAAAGTGAATTCGCGGCTGATTAGGGTTGGGAACGATATCCTCAATAGGTAGTTTTGATTCAGATGCGGCATTTGAAGCCGATGCAGCCGAACCGCCGGTCTCATACTCGGCCTCTGAGACCAAAGCATTGAGTCCACGTCCCAATCCGCCACGTTTCTTTACACTAGGCACGCTTGATCACCTCTTTTGCAAGGTTCATATATGCTTTTGCACCCTTATTTTGAGGTGCATAGGTAATTACCGGTTCTCCAAAAGACGGAGCTTCGGAGATTTTAACCGTACGGGGGATTAGCGTCTTAAACGCCTTATCACCAAAGTACGATTGAACCTCCTCAACAACCTGATTCGATAGTGAAGTACGCGAGTCATACATGGTCATAAGCACACCATAGGTGTTTAAGCCCTTGTTCAGCCGTGATTTGACCATCTTCATTGACTCAAGCAGCTTCGTAACGCCCTCGAGTGCGTAATATTCGCACTGGATCGGAATCAAAACGCTATCTGCTGCGGTCAAAGCGTTGATAGTAAGCAGGCCGAGCGAAGGAGGACAGTCAATGAAAATAAAGTCAAACTCGTCCTGAATCGGCTCAAGCAAATCTTTGAGGCGGGTTTCACGAGCAATTGCGCTTACGAGCTCAATTTCCGCGCCTGCAAGTTGAATTGTAGCCGGAATAACGAATACTTTTTTACAATTTGTATCAAGAACAAGCGATTCTGCCGGCACATCATTCAACAATGCATCATAGATGCAGTGATCAAGGTCTTCTTTTTCAATTCCGAATCCACTGGTGCTGTTTCCCTGCGGATCAAAATCGACAATCAGTGTCTTACGACCCTGCTCACCCAGTGCTGCTGCAAGGTTTACAGCCGTCGTTGACTTACCGACGCCGCCTTTTTGATTGATGATTGCAATGATACGCGTGTCTTTTGCGCTCTTAGAACGCTTAACGTCGCGAAATCCCACGGTCCCTCCTGGTGTGTATTAAAGCTGTCAAACGGAGGATGTTTCACGTGAAACATTCCGAATCGATATCAACCGCCATGTTTCACGTGAAACACTGCAAGTTGTTAGTATCCATTATGTTTCACGTGAAACATCTAGGCAAGCGGATTCTTCTTTGCCACGCCATTTGCACGAGGCAATGAGACAGATGCTGGATGACTCTTCTTAAGAACAATGAACTCCCTGTGACCCAAGCCTTCAGGCAAATCAATTGCGTCATTCAGAAGCAAAGTGAAGCCGCAAATCTTAGCTGCTGACATGCCGGAAGCAAGCTCCTCATCCGAAGGATTGCCCTTGGTTATAACAAATAGCCCTCCATCCTTCAGATACGGAGCCGCATACTCAACAAGAATCGGTAGAGGGGCCAGTGCGCGGGCGGTTACAACAGAGAACTGCTTCTTATGGCTTCGAGCATATTCTTCAAGACGATCATGAACCGCATGAGCATGTTTCAATCCAAGAGCATGGACAAAGGAATTAACCGCATCAACCTTCTTGCCAACAGAGTCAATATAAGTAGCTTTACGATGCGTGGTTATGGTTAATGGAATACCAGGGAAGCCCGCACCTGTTCCCATATCGAGCAAAGCTCCCTCAGGAGCCTTGTTGATATAGGGGAGCAAAACAAGTGAGTCGAGGATATGAAGTACTGCAGCATCTTCTACGTTAAGAATACGGGTGAGATTGGTTGTCTTATTAGTTTCTAGAACCAAATCCAAATGCTGAATACATTTCCTCAGCTCAACATCAGTTACGCTCAAGGAATACTCTTTGCAATAGGAAGTTAGACGACTCAACATCTCGTCAGCCTGCTGATCAGTAAGTACTAACAACGAAAGCTCCTTTCTGACAAAAATCAGTGTATCGAGAACTTTTGACAAAAAAAGGGGACGTGGAAACCACGTCCCCTTAGCATAAGCTCGAGTAGATTATCGAGCAACAATCACCACATGGCGATCAGGGTCAGAACCCTCAGAATGAGTATCGACTGCATCGTTGCCACGAAGTGCAATGTGAACCAGTCGGCGCTCGTAGGCATTCATGGGCGGAAGCGAAACACTCTTATGAGTGCGGATGGCACGCTCGGCAGCAGACTGAGCCATGGAGGCGACCTTATCCTGACGGCGACTCTTGTATCCCTCGACGTCCACTACAACCGGATACCTAAAGCCAAGCTTGCGGCTCACCAGCAAAGAGAACATAACCTGAAGAGCATCAAGAGTGCGACCATGACGGCCAATGAGAACAGCAAGGTCGGGAGCCGTTACATCCAAAATCAGCTCACCCTCGTCGCCCTCATACTCATCGATAGGAGAGTTGGCGGCATCGAAGTGCGAAAGGATGGAACGCAGGATGGAAATCGCAACATCGGCAATGGTGTCGAGCTCCTCATCGGTCAGCTCTTCACCAGCCTTGTAGCGCTGTGCAATCTCGGGATAATCGCCCGCGACCTGCGGGGCAACCTCCTCAAGCATATCCTCGATGATCTCTTCAGACATAACGTACTCCAAAAGTTAGGTACCTAAATAAGATTGATATCCCACTACTTCTTCTTGTGCGGGCGCGGCTTCTTCTCGCGACGAGTGACCTCAACCTGCAGCGGAGCGTTCTTAAGACGCTCCTCCTCATCGGCCTTCGCCTTGTCGATGACCTTCTGCGTCACAAAAATCTGCTGGATAACCTGCCAAGCAGACGAGACGTCGTAGTACAGCAGAACACCAACGGGAAGGCTCCAGCCCATCCAAAGCATCATGACCGTCATGACAACGGCCATCATACGCATGCTCTGAGCCTGCTGGCCGGTCTGGTTGCGCGACATATAGAGCTGCGGAATCAGGGTCAGGACGGCAAACAGGATCAGGCAAACCAGCGCAGGCAGTGCAACCATAAAGCCATCGGCAAAGGAAGCGCTCGGCGTGGTGGTCAGGTCGGGCAGGATGTTGAAGAACGAGAACGTGCCGTCGTTAAAGTACTGCGGCAGGTTGCGCAGCAATGTAAACAGGGCGAACAGGATAGGCATCTGAATCAGCAGCGGCAGACAGCCAGCCATGGGGTTGAACTTGTTCTCGCTGTAGAACTTCTGCATCTCCTCGGCCTGACGCTGGGGATCGTCGGCATAGCGCTCCTGGATCTCGAGCATCTTGGGCTGCAGCACCTGCATGCGAGCCGTCGACTTGGTCGACTTGAGCATAAGCGGCGTCAGCAGCAGACGGATGATGACCACCAGAATGATGATGGACAGGCCCCAGTCGACCGCAAAGGTCTGGATGAGCTTGAGCAGCTCGAAAAGGATGTTAACGATCCAATCCCACATGTAAGTTTTCCTCCGATAGCGAGTGCCCGCTAGGGCACAGGGTCATAACCGCCGACGTGCAGGGGATTGCAGCGAGCGATGCGCCTCACGGCAAGCCAGCAGCCTCTCAAAACACCGTGCTTCTCAATCGCCTGGATGGCGTATTGCGAGCACGTTGGGTAATAAATGCAGGCGTCAGGCAATAAGGGCGAAATAACCTGTTGATATATGCGAATAGGAGCGATGGCAACACGTCGCAAAACGTGATTGCTCATCGCTCCTCCCCGGCAACGCCGGCGCGCTTCATAAGCGAACGCAACGCCTTGTCCATCTCCTGCGGCGAGGAAACCCTAGTCTTGGGAGTTGCAAACAAGATGATGTCATAACCCGCAACGGGAAATCCGCAGCTGCGGGCGGCCTCGCGCATCACACGCTTAGATCGGTTGCGCACGACGGCACAACCGAGTCGCTTAGCACCAACGAAGGCGACCCTTCCGGAGTCGCCTTCGCCAACCGATTCACATATGGTCATTCGAATCAGAGGGTGATTGAAACGACGCCCCTGACTGAACACATGCTCGAAATCTTGCCGAGACTTAATAGTCTTCATGCGAGATGTGTGTATCGCTGCTAGACAGTGAGACGCTTGCGGCCCTTGGCGCGACGACGGGCGAGCACGGCACGACCACCCTTAGTGGCCATACGGGCACGGAAGCCATGGGTCTTGGCACGCTTACGCTTATTAGGCTGATACGTACGCTTCATCTTAAGTTCCTCCTGCTGCATTTCGAGTGTCCGCGGGGACGCGGACGCAGATATAAACACGTGAGCTTGAAGATTGTAGGGAAATCAATGTTCAAATGTCAAGAAATCAAAGGTAAAAGGTTGCGCAGTTCACACGGTTCCCCCATAAGCCAAGCTCGATTTAGCGGTGCATGACAACTTTTCACGATATTTCATCGAGTTTTCAACAGGTCATGTTGGCAATGTTGAGAACTTTTCGCCCGTTTTCCAAAGTTTTCAACAGGTTTTGAAAAGTTGTCGAAAGATGAGAAACATTGCGCGGTGAGCTACTATTTGTTCGAAACCTTTTGGAAGATTGCGAGCGGCATGTCTGATGACTTTTACACCATGGTCGATTCTGGAGACCCGGCACCCGACAACGAGCACATCACCGGCGTGCGCGAAGAGCGTGCGGAAGGCGAGCAGACGACCACGCAGGCGCCAAAAGCCATGTACGCCGCGCGTATCGCCGTCTATGACGACATGCTGTCGACACCGCGTGTGATCGTCATTGATCCGCAAGATGTCCGCACGTATTTGGAAGAGACTACCAACACCGTCTACCAGTGCATGAAAGAACAAGGTGGCCATATCTCGCTCATGGTCATCCGCGAGATTGTCGAAAACTTTATCCACGCACACTTTGCCGAGCCCATCATCTCGATTCTGGACGGCGGAGACACCATCCGCTTTGCTGATCAAGGACCCGGCATCGACGACAAGGAACGCGCTTTCGACTTTGGCGTTACCAGCGCAAACAGCAAGATGAAGCGCTATATCCGTGGAACCGGAGCAGGGTTTCCCATGGTGCAGGAGTATTTGGAAAACGCCGGCGGTGCCGTATCCATCGAGGACAACATGGGCAACGGCACCGTGGTTACGGTAAGCCTGAACCCTAAACGAGTGCAGGAAATCGAGCGTGCCGGCGGACGCGGTGCTGCCGTGCGGCCCGAGACGGAGCAGCCCACATATCCCCTGCCGGGAGCTTTTGCGCAGCAGCCCATGGCAACGCAGCAGATGCAGCCCCCCGTGAGGCAGATGCAGCAGCCCGGAATGCTTCCCACACAAGAGCCCCAGGCGACATCGATGTCGATGCCGCCAAACATGCCAGAGGCCGTGCCGCTGGCGGATCAGGATGCAGCAGCAATGCAGCAGGCGACGGGCGCACCGGGTGGCCAGCAAATGGGCTATCAGCCGTACCAACAGGGATATCCATATCAACAGATGCCGCCGCTGGGGTACGGCCAGCAGTTCCCGCAGCAGTACCAGCAGGGATATCAGCAGCCGTACCAGCAAATGCCGCAGCAGCAGTACAACCCCTGGGCCCAGCAGATGCCTCCGCAGCCTTACCAACAGTGGCCTCAAAGTTTTCAACAGCAAGTGCCGCCGATGCAGAGTTCTCAACAACCAGCAGCTCAAATGATGTATCCTAATGCAGCAAATCAGTATGCGCAGCCACAACCGGACGTGTTCGTAAGCGATCGCGGCAACGCCGCACTAGGCTATTTGGCGCAAAATCAAGCGTGCGGTGCAACCGATCTGGCGAGGGCGTTTGGAAACTCGGCCCCCACTTGGTCACGCACGCTCAATGACTTGGCGCAGGCTGGCTTGGTCATCAAGCATGGCCAGAAATACCATCTGACCGAACTCGGCGCCGCTCGCGTGCGAGCTCAGAGCTAAAGAACGGGAGAAACAGTGGACGAGGAAGCAAGCATCATCCTGGGGGACGCCATCGCCTTTTGCCAGCGCGACGGCCAAGATGCACGCCTCATCAACATGCTGGGGCAATCGCGCGCCATAAGCCTGACCGAAGATACGCTCACGATCGAGGCCCCCTCGCGCTTTGCCATCGCGCAGCTCAAAAAGCATCAGCCGACTATTGAGGCCTATCTGGAAGAAATCGCCTTTGCACCGATCGCGCTCGACATCGTGGCACCGCAAGGCGCCGCAACGGAATCCGCTGCCGCGACGGCGCCCGCCACGGCTCCCGCCGCTTCCCCGGCGGCACCGGCCTCCGCAGGCGACGTGCCGACAATCGAGCACCAGCACAGCGATGTTTCCCGTGAAACCATGGCACCGTTGCCAACCGCGGCGGCGACGTCAACGAACGCACCCGTCACGCACATGCCCATCGCTCACGACGCAGCGGCGGGCGCGGATTCGGGCATTGCAATCAAAAACACGCTCTCGGCCGATGATTTTCGTCGCATGATGAACCAGATGAAGGGCGGAGCGCCAACTAAATCCACGCAAGCTGCGACCCCCGCTTCACCCATGCCAGCACCGACCGTGCCGGCCGAGCAGAATACGGATGGAGCCCCGCTCGCCGCGAACTCAAAATTTACCTTTGAGAACTTTGTCTACGGCCCCGAGAACAGCCATGCCTATCGCTCGGCACTCAAGTTTGCCGCCCTCGCGGACGAGCGCGGCACGTGCACATCGCTGTTCATCTACGGCAAATCGGGCCTGGGCAAGACGCACCTGCTGCTTGCCATCAAAAACGAGCTCGCCGAGAAGTCGCCCGAGATCAAGGTCAAGTATGCCAACTCCCAGGCATATCTGGACGACCTGATGACCGAGTTCGACCGCCAAAAGAAGAGCAACGCCCCCATCATGCAGGCGTACCACGGCGTGGACGTGCTCATCATCGATGACATCCAAAACATCATCGGCAAGCGCGCGAGCGTGGACTACTTTTTCCAGCTCATGGACGAGTTCATCCGCAATAACAAGAAGGTCGTTATCGCGGCAGACCGCGCTCCCAAGGACCTGAGCATGGACGAGCGTCTGACCAGCCGCTTCAACGCCGGCATGCTCTGCCTGGTCGCAGAGCCCAGCTACGAGATGAAATACAAGATCTTGCAGCGCTATTACGAGAACACCATCGTCGCCGCTCCCGAGGCAGGCGACGACTCGCTGCTGGCGGCCTATGGGGGCGACGGCGGGCACCTGACCGACGAGCACTTTAAACACATGGCCGAGGTCTCAGGCACCAACATCCGCGAACTCGAGAGCTTTTGCGAGCGCTGCGCCGGCGAGGCGGGCGACCGCGAGCGCGAGGGAGGGGAACTCACCTTTGACGATATCGACGCCATCGCCAGCCAGTACTTCGACACATCGGCCAAAAAGATCAACGTCCAGACGGTTCAGTCCGTCATCGAAGAGCAGTACGGCGTGACGCACGAGGAGCTCATCGGCCCGCGTCGCAACGCCAATATCGCCAAAGCACGCCATATCGCTATCTACCTTGCCATCGAAATGTGCGAGATGACGACCACGGCGGTAGGCGCCGAATTTGGCAACCGCAACCACTCGACCGTCAGCACGAGTTACAAAAAGGTCCAGAAGATGATCCAGGAAGACCGCACCGTCACCGAAGACCTCAAGTCGCTGCGCGATAAAATTACACTGCGCTCGTAGGGAAATAGAGACACCTGTTGAAAACTTGTCGAAACCACGGGCATAAGGTGTCTAAAACCCAATCCGCGGTGATGAAAAGTTTTGCGCAGGTTTTGAACGTGGAAAACCACCCCTGTTGCACACAGGTTGCTGTCGATTCTCTTTCTGGGTCTGACCTGCGTCTTTGGGAGTAATCAACAGTTTCGTCAGTGCTATTACTATTATTAAGATATTTATATCTATAGAAAGGTATTAAAAGATGAAGTTCACCGTCAGCCAGAGCTCGCTTACACAAGCCATCGGCGTCGTTATGAAGGGTGTCGCTTCGGCATCCACCCTTCCCATCCTGTCGGGCGTGCTCGTTAAGGCCCAAGACGGCATCTTGGAATTCCAGACCTCTAACTACACCATCTCGATCCGTCATCGCATCGCGGCGCATGTCGAAGAAGAGGGCGAGATGGTTATCCCCTGTAAGATGCTCTCCAATATCACCAAGACTCTCCCCGATGCCCCGGTCACCTTTGAGCTGTCCGAGCGCCAGGTGCTGATTGGTTGCGAGAAGAGCTCTTTCCGCCTGAACACGCTCGATGCCAATGACTTCCCCGAGTTTCCGGCCTATGCCATCGAGAGTGCCGTGGAGCTGCCGACCGATATCTTGTCCGAGATGGTCGGCCGCGTGTGGCGCGTCACCTCGACCGACAAGGCCCGCCCCATCCTGGGCGGCGTGCACATGAAGGTCGAGAACAACACCGTGCGCCTGGTGGCGACCGATTCCTTCCGCTTGGCCGTGTGCGATACACAGGTCGAGACCTCAACCCTCGAGGGCTCCTTTGAACTCAACGTTCCGGCCGACGCCTTTAACGACGCGCTGAACATCATGGCCAGCCGGGCGACCATCATGATCGGGGCTACCGACACCCAGGTCGTCTTTGAGGCCGGCAAC
Source organism: uncultured Collinsella sp. (assembly GCA_958348225.1). Classification (GTDB taxonomy): domain Bacteria; phylum Actinomycetota; class Coriobacteriia; order Coriobacteriales; family Coriobacteriaceae; genus Collinsella. The sequence goes on along the minus strand of CATVYG010000008.1, from coordinate 43,417 downwards.
ACCACCTACGTGTCGCGCCGCATCGAGGGCGTGTACCCCAACTACAAGCAGCTCATCCCCGATTCGTGCGTGACGAGCGTCAAGATCGACGTCGCCGCCTTTAACGCCGCCCTCAAGCGCGTGGCCGTTATCGCGAGCGCCAACCCCGCCGTCAAGTTCGAGATCGATGTCGAGAACGGGCAGATGGGCCTGTCCTCCATTTCCAATGACCAGGACCTTGCGCAGGAGACGATCGATGTCGAGGCCGAGGGCGAGTCGGGCACCATCGCCTTCAACTACCACTACATCTTCGGCTGCCTCAATGCCCTGTCCAAGGAGAAGGAGATCACGCTGGAGCTCAAGAGCTACTCGCAGGCGGGCATCTTCAAGTCCTACGACAAGACCAACTACCTGTACCTGGTCATGCCGGTCCGCATCTAGCGCTGCGCCATGACCATGTTCGCCCGCGATCTTTCCGTCGCGCACTACCGCAGCTTCGATAGCTATCGTCTTGCCCTGGACGAGGGCGTGACGATACTTGCGGGACCCAACGCGGCGGGAAAGACCAATCTCATAGAGGCGCTGCAGCTGCTGACGAGCGGCGCCTCGTTTAGGCATCCGACCGCAGCCGAGCTCGTCCGTGACGGCGTGGGATCGTGCAAGGTCGAGCTGAGGCTCGAGGGCGACGGCCGCGTGCTTGATATGGGATTGAACGCGGAGGACGGTAAGCGCTCGTTTAGCCGCAACGGCAAGAGATGTTCTGCCGCCGGTGTGCGCGGGGTTCTGCCGAGCGTGCTGTTTTGCCCCGACCATCTGGACATGGTTAAACGAGGCGCCAGTGTGCGCCGCGCTGCCCTCGATGACTTTGGCATGCAACTGAGCGCACGCTATGCCGATCTTGCGAGCACCTATGGGCGCTGCGTGACCCAGCGTAACGCCTTGCTCAAGGAGACCTGGTGCTGCCGCGAGATGCTCGGCGCGTGGAACGATTCGATTGCCCGCGCGGGCTCGGCTCTGCTTGTGCACCGGTTGGCCCTGCTCGACCGGCTGGCGGGCCATGTGCACACTGCCTACGGGCAAGTGGCATCCGGTGAGGCTGCCAACGTGACCTATACGTCCACGCTGGGGGATTTGCCCCAGGTCGAGGATCGCGAAGAACTGAAGGGCTGGGCGTACGAGCGCATGCTGGCTGCCCTTGATGAGCACGCCGACGAGGAAATTCGCCGCGGCGTGACGTTGGTGGGACCGCATCGCGATGAGATTGAGTTTACCGTGGCGGGTCGCTCCGCCCGTTCATTTGCCAGCCAAGGTCAGCAGCGAACGTTGGTTCTGGCCTGGAAGGTGGCGGAGGTGGCCGTGGCTCGCGATGTCCTGGGCACCGCCCCACTGCTGCTTTTGGACGACGTGATGAGCGAACTCGACGGCGAGCGCCGCGGTGCTTTTCTGCGGCTGATCGGCGATGATATCCAGACGGTCATAACCACGACCAACCTGGGGTATTTTACCGATGACCTGCTTGATCGAGCCAAGGTGGTGAGCATGGGTGAGACGTGCTAATTACGAGCGCGAGAGCGAAACGGTCGCCTTCAGTGGCTTTTTGAACGCAGAGCGCCAACGCATCCTGGCGGCTGCGACCCCTGAGCGCCGTGCGCAGATGGAGGCTGCCGAGGAGTCGCGCGCGGTCTATCGCGCGTGGAACGCGGTGTGCTCGGGCACGCGCGAGGGGCGGCATGTGACGGGGCTGCGTTACCTGCCCGAGTCCAATGAACTGCTGGTGTATCTCGACTCGCCCTCGTGGACGCAGGAAATGACGCTGTTGCGCGAGATCATCCGCGCGCGCATGGAGCGCGCCGGTGCGCATGTGGACGGCCTGGTGTTCAAAACCACCGCACCCGGTCACACGCCGCCCGCCGCCAAGGAGCGCCTGCGCCCGCCGACGACAGAGCGCCCGCCGGCCCCGCATGCCGACCTCAGCGATGCCGAGCGCACCGAGATTGAGCGCCAAGTGGCGCCCATCGAAGACCAAAAACTGCGCGAGGCCCTCGAGAATGCCATGAGAGCCAGTGCCGAGTGGGCCAAGGGCGTGCAAAGTAAAAAAGAGCCTTAAATCGCATCTGGTGGCCTTGTAGAGCCAAATACCCTCGTTCCCGAGGGTATTTTTTTACGATAAACTAGTAAGGCTGTACACATTTTCTTGACTGAAGGAGGACGTGTGGCAAACGAAAACGATTACGATGGCGGCGAGATTAAGATTCTCGAAGGTCTCGAGGCCGTTCGTAAGCGCCCGGGCATGTATATCGGCTCGACGAGCGCCAGCGGTCTGCATCACCTGGTGTGGGAGATCGTTGACAACTCCGTCGACGAGGCCATGGCCGGTTTCTGCACCGAGATCCAGGTGACGGTCCACGCCGACAACTCCATCACGGTCGTCGACAACGGGCGTGGCATCCCCGTCGACGAGCACCCTGTTAAAAAGATCCCGACGCTCGAGGTCGTCATGACGATCTTGCACGCCGGCGGTAAGTTCGATAACTCGGCCTATAAGGTCTCGGGTGGCTTGCACGGTGTGGGCATCTCCGTCGTCAACGCACTGTCCAAGCGCGTGGTCGTTCAGGTTCGTCGCGATGGCAACACCTACGAGATGGAGTTCTCGCGCGGCAAGACCGTCAAGAAGATGGAGGTCGTGGGCACCTCGGATTCGACGGGCACCACCGTCACCTTCTGGCCCGACGATGAGATCTTCGAGACCTGCATCTACGATTTCGATACGCTGCATAACCGTCTGCAGGAGACGGCGTTCCTCAATAAGAACCTCAAAATCGTGCTGACCGACGAGCGCGAAGCGACTCCCCACGTGGAGGAGTTTTGCTACGAGGGCGGCATCATCGACTTCGTCAAGTTCCTCAACGAGGGCAAGGACGTCCCCGAGGCCTTTAAGGAGCCCATCTACATCGAGGGCAAATCGGACCCGGACGCGCCTGTGGCCAAGATGGGCGAGGTCGAGGTTTCCCTGCAGTGGAATAGCGGCTACGGCGAGAACGTCATGTCGTTTGCCAACGACATCTACACCCCCGAAGGCGGCATGCACCTTGAGGGCTTCCGTACCGCGCTCACCCGCGTGATCAACGATTACGCGCGCAAGCAGAACCTGCTCAAGGAAAAAGACGCCAACCTGACCGGCGACGATGTGCGCGAGGGCCTTTCGGCCGTTATCTCGGTCAAGCTGCCCGATCCGCAGTTTGAGGGCCAGACCAAGGCCAAGCTCGGCAGCTCCTATATGCGCGCGCTGACGCTCAAGATCGTGACCGACGGCCTCGCCGACTACCTTGAGGAGCATCCTAAGCCCGCCCGCGAGATCGTCAAGAAAGCCCAGCAGGCCTGCAAGGCCCGCAACGCCGCCCGCAAGGCGCGCGAGGCGACCCGCCGCAAGAGCCTGCTCGAGACGGCGTCCCTGCCCGGTAAGCTCGCCGACTGCTCGGTGCGCGATGCCGAGCTGACCGAGCTCTTCATCGTAGAGGGCGACTCGGCAGGCGGTTCGGCCAAGGACGGCCGTCGCCGAGACATCCAGGCGATTCTGCCCCTGCGCGGCAAGATTTTGAACGTCGAACGCGTTGGTGACCATCGCGCGTTCTCGAGTGACACCATTCAGTCGCTGATTACCGCGATCGGCTGCGGCGTCACGACGAGTGCCGGCGACGGCGGCGACTTCGATATCACCAAGGCGCGCTACCACAAGATCATCATCATGACCGATGCAGACGTCGACGGTGCGCATATCCGCATCCTGCTGCTGACGTTCTTCTACAAGTACATGCGTCCGCTGATCGATGCCGGCTACGTCTATGTTGCCTGCCCGCCCATCTTTGGCATTAAGGTGCGCAACAAGATCCACTACGTGTATCCCAACGGCCGCCAGCCCGAAGACGAGATCCTGCGCGACACCATCCAGAGTCTGGGCCTGAACCCCGACGATAACGACGAGGACGGCAAGGCCAAGGACGGCAAGATTACCAAAAAGCGCAAGGGCTATACCGTCCAGCGCTACAAGGGCCTGGGCGAGATGGACCCCAAGCAGCTTGCCTCGACGACGATGGACCCCAAGACCCGCATTCTGCAGCGCGTGTCGATCGAGGACGCCGTGGTGGCGGACCGCGCCGTGCGCGAGCTGATGGGTTCCGAGGTCGGCTATCGCCGCGAGTACATCGAGAAGCATGCACATGATGCACGATTCCTTGACGCTTAAGAGGAGGTAACGTGGCAGACGATATCAACAATAACGAGGGTATGGACGAGGCCGGCGATGCCGGTATGCCCGATGATCTGAAGCGCCTGCTTGCCCGTGCTGAGCAGGGCGAGGACGGCGATCCGGACGCCTATAACCCCGATGCCGATGATGATGAGGAAGAAGACGACGACGCTGAGCTCGAGGAGAGCTTTGGCGAAGTCGATCGCGGCGCCTCGGCCGGCGAGGATATCAACGGCGGCCAGCTCCAGATTTCGGAGTTTGGCCGCGAGATGAAGCAGTCGTTCATCGAGTATTCGATGTCGGTCATCACGGCGCGCGCCCTGCCGGACGTGCGCGACGGCTTAAAGCCGGTGCACCGCCGCATCCTGTACGCGATGAACGAGAGCGGCATCTACCCCAACCGCCCACATAAGAAGTCGGCCTGGACGGTCGGCGAAGTTATCGGTAAGTACCACCCGCACGGCGATTTCGCGGTCTATGAGGCCATGGTCCGCCTGGCGCAGTGGTTCTCCATGCGCACGCCGCTCATCGACGGTCACGGCAACTTCGGTAACATCGACGGCGACGGCGCGGCGGCCATGCGTTACACCGAGAGCCGCCTGGCAAAGCCCGCCATGGAACTGCTGCGTGACTTGCAGAAGGATACCGTCGACTGGCAGCCCAACTACGACGAATCACTTGCCGAGCCCGTGGCGCTGCCTGCGCGCTTCCCCAACCTGCTGGTCAACGGCAGCCAGGGCATCGCCGTCGGCATGGCCACCAACATCGCCCCGCATAACCTCACCGAGGCGATTGAGGCCACCTGCTACCTGATCGACAACCCCGACGCCACCGTCGACGAGCTCATGCAGATCATGCCAGGTCCGGACTTCCCCACCGGCGCCATAATCATGGGCAGCGCCGGCATTAAGCAGAGCTACGAGACCGGCCGCGGCTCCATTACCGTGCGTGCCAAGGCACATGTGGAGTCCACCAAGACCGGTCGCAGCCGCCTGGTCTTTACCGAGATTCCCTACATGGTCAACAAGGGCACCCTGCAGGAGAAGATCGCCCAACTCGTCAACGACAAGCGCATCGAGGGCATCTCGGATATGCGCGATGAGTCCAACCAGAAGGGCATCCGTCTGGTCATCGAGCTCAAGAAGGGCGTCATTCCGCAGGTCGTGCTCAACAACCTGTATAAGTACACCTCGCTGCAGACGACCTTTGGCGCCAACAACCTGGCGCTCGTCAACGGCGTTCCCAAATGCCTGAGCCTGCGCGAGATGCTGCAGCACTACATCGACCACCAGGTCGACGTCGTCACTCGCCGCACTCGCTTCGACCTTAAAAAGGCCCAGGCCCGCGCGCATATCCTTGAGGGCTACTTGATGGCCCTCGACCATATCGACGAGGTCATTAGCATCATCCGCTCCTCGCAGACCGACTCCGAGGCCAGCAGCCGCTTGATCGAGCGCTTTGGCTTTACGCCCGAGCAGACCACGGCCATCCTCGAGATGAAGCTGCGCCGCCTGACCGGCCTGGAGCGCGACAAGATCCAAGAAGAGTTGGACGGCCTGCGCCGCGCCATCGCCTACTACGAGGACCTGCTGGCGCATGAGGAGAAAATCCTGGGCGTCATCAAGGAAGAGATGCGCGAGATCTCCAAGAAGTTTGGCGACAAGCGCCGCACCGAGATCAGCCAGGTTGAGAAGGACCTGGATGTCGAGGACCTCATCGCCGACGAGGATATGGTCGTGACCATCACCCACACCGGCTACGTCAAGCGTATCCCGGTTGCCGCCTACCGCGCCCAAAAGCGCGGCGGCAAGGGCGTGTCGGGCGTCAACCTCAAAGAGGACGATGTCATCGATGAGATGTTCATCGCGTCCACGCACGAGTACGTGCTGTTCTTCTCGAGCAAGGGCAAGGTCTATCGCCTGAAGGTGCACGAGCTGCCGGTAGGTACGCGCCAGGCACGCGGTACCGCGATCGTCAACTTGCTGCCTTTCGAGGAGGGCGAGAAGATCGCGAGCGTCATCAGCTGCCGCGAGTTCCCGGCCGACGAGTACCTGATGTTTGCCACCAAGAGCGGCATGGTCAAGAAGACCGTGATGAGCGCATATGATCGCAGCCGTCGCGACGGCCTGATCGCTATCAACCTGCGTGACGACGACGCGCTGCTGAACGTGCGCCGCGTGCGCGAGGGCGACAAGATTATCCTAGCCACCACCGCGGGCAAGGCGATCATGTTCTCCGAGGAGCAGGTGCGCGCTACCGGCCGCGACACCAGCGGCGTTCGCGGTATCGGCATGAAGGACGGCGTGAGCGTTCTGGGCATGGAAGTCACTAACGGCAACGGCGATCTGTTCGTCATCACCGAGCGCGGCTACGGCAAGCGCACACCGGTTGCGGACTACCCGGAGCAGAATCGCGGCGGCCAGGGCGTCTACACCATCCAAATGACCGAGCGTAAGGGTAACCTCGCGGCCATGAAGACGGTGGGCCCGCAGCACGAGCTGTTCATCGTGACGGAGGGCGCGACGGTCATTCGTGTCAAGACCGACGAGATCAGCCAGACTGGCCGCGCCACCCAGGGCGTCAAGATGATGACCGTCGACGACAACGACCGCATATGCGCCGTGGCCCGTATGACGGCAGCCAAGGAAAAACCCGAAGGCGAGGGCGCCGAGGCCGCAGCCGACACCGAAGAGACCCCAGTCGACCTAGGCGACGGCAACGACATGCCAGAGGATCTCCTCGACGAGTAAGTAGTCCTCTCCGGTCAAAAACATCAGACCCCATATATCGGCGGTCGGCGCACCTGCGCGCCGACCGCTTTTTTGAAAACCTAGGGACCCGCGTTCGCCCCGGCCGCCCGGCGGCATATGAAGTCGATCGCGAGTTCCGCACGAGCCGGAGAGCACTTAATGTGCTCTCCTTGCGAGTCAGGACTGTCCGAGCAGGCGACTTCATATGCCGCCGGGCGGCCGGGGCGAACCCCTCCCAAAGATTTTCAAAAAAGTTGTTGACGCGCGCGTAACGACTCGTCTAATATATCCCTTGCGCGATGGACCTGTAGCTCAGTTGGTTAGAGCGTCCGGCTGATAACCGGGAGGTCACAAGTTCGAATCTTGTCAGGTCCACCACTTTCTTTCGCAATAAACACCCCAGCGAGAGCCGAGTCGCCGCTGGGGTGTTTATTACTGTCTCCGTGGGGGTTTAGCTCAGCTGGGAGAGCGCGGGCTTTGCAAGCCTGAGGTCAGGGGTTCGATCCCCCTAACCTCCACCATGATGGACCTGTAGCTCAGTTGGTTAGAGCGTCCGGCTGATAACCGGGAGGTCACAAGTTCGAATCTTGTCAGGTCCACCATCAAAACTGTGAAGAGCCCTGGGGCATTGCCTTGGGGCTTTTTTCTTGTCTGCGATAAATCTCATTTTGGTTTTGTGTGCTGTGCGAAAGATTGGGTAGTATAGCTATTCAATGCGGTGGAGCTGCCGCGTGTTAACCGCTACGTACCGGAGGTGTTCCATGGTTCGTGTCGACATAGAGACCATCGTCATGGCCGCCGGTCCCGTGCCATCGCTTATCGTGCTTCGCGAGCGCTGCAGCAAATCGGACTCGCCCGCGCCGCTGCGTTCCCTTTCCATTCAGACTGGTTCGTTTGAAGCCGCTGCCATCAGCCGCGGCATCGATAGCGGCCGCGCCGAGCGCCCGATTACCCATGACCTGTTGCTCGATACTGTTGGCGCCCTGGGCGCCAAGCTCGAGCGCATCGAGATCGTTCGCGCCGAGCCGCCGGTGTTCTACGCGACGATCGTCGTACTGGCCGATGGTGACGAGCGCAAGATCGACGCCCGCCCCAGTGATGCCATTGCCCTTGCCGTGCGCAGCAATGCCCCCATGTTTGTGGAGGACGACATCATGAATCGCCTGGGCACTGTTTCTACCCACGCCGAGGAAGTCGACGACGAGCAGGAGTTCGAGAAGTTCGACGAGTTCGTCCATACGCTCTCCCCCGATGACTTCTAAATGCGGGGCGTCCAGGTTGCGGAGCGTTCGCTGATGGCCGGCGGGATGTCGGCTGAAGCGGCTGCAATCGCCCGCGAGGCCCAGATGCGCTCGGAGGCTTCTGAGGCGGCTCGCATTGCCTATGTGACGCAGGCCCGCACGCTTCGCGAACGCCGCGGCTCGTTTATCAAGATGGTTGTCATCTCCGCCCTTGTTGCGGCAATCTGCTCGCGCCTTCGTGGTACAGTTGGTGCGCTTGGGTTTTCGATCTCTACGGGCCTGGTGATCTGGGACGTGGTCGATGCGGTCATGCTGACCAGTCAGATCAAGGTACTCGACAAGCGCGCGATGGATATGATGCGCGCCCGCGACGCTGCCGCTAAGATCGCTGCTGAGGCACAAGAACTGTAACGACGCCAAACTCGATGGGAAGGTCTAAAGATGGCACAGGATATGCAGGACGCCGGTAACGTCTCCGCCGAGCTCGACGCCATGGTGTGCGATCTGATCGGCGCGTTCTTGGACGACCTTGCCGCCGGTGAAAACCCTGGCGTGGTCGTGGCAATTGAGGACGCCGCTTCCAACCGTTATCTGGCGGCGCTCGATGAGGATGGCGAAGAGGCGTGCCTCGAGGCGGCCACCAACTTTATCTCCGAGCACAAGATGGGTCTTAAGGACGAGGGCCTGGGCCGTATCGCTCGCTATGCCATCGGCTACACCGGCTGCGTCGAGATTGACGGCGGCTATCACGATGCTCTGCTCGTGAGCTTCTTCGAAACCACGCTCGAGAGTGGTTTTTCGGCATATGTGCTGTATGAGGGCATGGGCGCCGGCGATGGTTTTATGTGGAGCGACCCTGAACCTGCAGGTGAGGAAACCCCTCTCATCTAAAATCGCTAAAATAAACGAGTTTTCGGTAAAAGGCTCAATATTCCCGCTGAGCGTTGCATCGCTGGGCGGGTCGCATACGCGTGCCGTTTGTATATGGATAGAAGATAGGGGAACTACATGCGCGTAGACAATCTGAGGAACATCGCCATCATCGCCCACGTCGACCACGGCAAGACGACGATGGTCGATAAGCTCCTGCGTGCCACGGACGCCTTCCGTGCCAACCAGCAGGTCGAGGACCGCGTCCTGGATTCTAACGACCAGGAGCGCGAGCGCGGCATTACGATTCTCGCCAAGAACATCTCTATCGAGTACAAGGACGTCAAGATCAACGTCATCGACACCCCGGGCCACGCCGACTTTGGCGGCGAGGTCGAGCGCGTGCTGCGTATGGCCGACGGCGCCCTGCTGCTGGTCGACGCCTTTGAGGGCCCCATGCCCCAGACCCGCTTTGTGCTGCGTCACGCTATCGACACCGGTCTCAAGATCATGATCGTCATCAACAAGATCGACCGTCCGGGCGCCAATCCCGAGAAGGCCTACAACGACTGCCTGGACCTCATGGCCGACCTGGGTGCCACCGATGACCAGCTTGAGTTCGCCATGGAGCACGTGGTCTACGCCAGCGCCATGAACGGCTTTGCCCGTCTTGACCCCAACGACGGCAACATGGACATGTATCCGCTGCTCGATATGATCATCGACGACATGCCCGCGCCCGAGGTTGACGAGAACGCCCCGCTGGCCATGCAGTGCGTGACCATCGATCACTCCAACTTCGTCGGCCGCATCGGTATCGGTCGCGTGTACTCCGGCGCCATTCACCAGGGCGACCAGATCCTGGTTGTCAAGAATGACGGTTCCAGCGCCACCGCTACCGTCAAGCAGCTCTTTACCTTCGACTACCTGGGCCGCACCGAGTGCCAGGAAGTCGGCGCCGGTGACATCGCCGCCGTCGTGGGTATTGACCGCACCGATATCGGCGATGTCTACACCGATCCCGAGAACCCCGTCGAGCTCGAGCCCATCGAGATCGACCCGCCGACCCTGTCCATCGTCTTTGAGGCTTCGACCTCCCCGCTCGTCGGCCGTGACGGCGACATCGTGGGCGCCCGTCAGCTCAAGGAGCGCCTGTTCAACGAGGCCGAGAACAACGTGACCATGAAGATCGAGGAGCTCGAGGACAAGAGCGGCGTCGAGGTCTCGGGCCGCGGCATTCTGCACCTGTCTGTTCTGATGGAGTCCATGCGCCGCGAGGGCTTTGAGTTCCAGGTCGGCCGTCCCCGCGTTCTGTTTAAGAAGGACGAGAACGGCAACAAGATGGAGCCTGTCGAGCAGGCCGTCGTTGAGTGCCCGGACGAGTACTCAGGCAAGGTCGTTGAGGTCTTCGGTACCTCCGGCGGCATCATGACGAGCATGGACACCTCGGGCATCGTGACGCACCTCGAGTTTAAGATCCCGACGCGCGGCATCATGGGGCTTAAGAACCGCATCATGAACGTCACCCACGGCGAGGGCGTGTTCTACCACACCTTCCTGGAGTATGGTCCTTACGCCGGCGAGATCGGCAACCGTCAGAATGGCGCCATGATCTCCATGACCACCGAGAAGGCCGTTGCCTATGCTCTGGGTACGCTGCAGGAGCGCGGCCAGCTGTTTGTTGAGCCGGGCACCGAGTGCTACGAGGGCATGATCGTGGGCGAGCGCAGCAAGGCCGGCGACATGGTCGTCAACATCGCCCGTACCAAGAACCTGGGCAACCAGCGTTCCTCGACCTCCGATATTTCCGTCCAGCTGGTGCCGCCCCGCACCTTCTCGCTGGAGGAAGCGCTGGAGTACATCGCCGACGACGAGCTGGTCGAGATTACTCCCAAGAACATCCGCCTGCGCAAGCGTCTGCTCAACGCCACCGACCGCAAGAAGGCTGCCGTTCGCGCCGGCCAGGTCAACAAATAAGCGCTGGGCTTTATAGCGTCTAACGAGAAAGGGCGTCGACCGCGATGGTCGGCGCCCTTTTTTGTGCACAGGGACTGAGCTGGTCTGCACCACCACAAAGGTGCCTGGCCCCTTTATGGTGGTTGGCGGCTAAGCGGTGGGGAGTCCTGGCGTGTTAGCTGGCTGCTGCGGTTTGAGGTGGGCGTTGCGCCAAATGATTTGGATGATGTAGCCGAGCGTAAAGACGAAGGCCACGCCGCTGATGAAATCGCCTACGAGGGGGATTGCCGTAAGCGTGCCCGCGGCGATGCCACCCACGGCTGCCATGGCGTAGCGGTTCTGGTTGTGTCCGACCATGCGGACGATCGCACACCCCGCAAAGGCACTCGACACCAACGCGATGCCGATAACGCCGCACAAGAGGGCTCCGGCAAGCGACAGACCAGCGATAGAGATAATCAGCAGCAAGACGGCGGGGACGACAGCAATCGTGCTCAGAAGACCGCTCACCCACAGGGGCATGGGGCGCTGGTGGAGCATGCCGGCGGCGCTGGCGGTCGCGCGCGGGAAGACGAGCTCGAGAAGCAGAGCGACAAAGCAGGTCGAGAGTGCCGCGGCGACGATACCGCCGATGACATCGTTAACGGTGGAAGTATCCTCGTTCTCGGTGCGGTCGATCTTGAGCGCGCCGACTTCGGCTCCCGCGGCACGCTCAGGGTCCTCGGAGACGTGCGCGTTCACGGTGCCGGTGATGTGGGCGTTCTTGCCCAGGATGAGCTTGTCGGCCCAAACCTCAACATCGCCCTCGACGGTGCCATCGATAGTCACCGTATCGCCCGCAAGCGCTGCCGACTTGGTAGAGCCGCGCAGGGCAACCGTCTCGCCTATCGCGTAAAAACAGTTGGCGGTGCTGTCGGAATTGAGCACGACATGCTGGCCGGCAACGGTCACACTGCCATCAACCGTGGTCTTGGCAACGTCGATGGTGCGCGCCGCCAAGCGGACGGCGCCGCCCACCGTGCAGTCGCGGATGGAGAGGCTCTCGCCTGCTGCAATTATGTCGCGGCCGATGGACGCATCGTCCAAGTTGAGGGCCTGGCCGGCCCAGTACAGGTCACCCTCGACGCCAGACGGATCGACGTCATTGTCGGTCGCAAGGACATTGCCTGCCGTGTCCGTGCCAGCAAATGACGCCGTGGGAAGAGCGGTGAGCGCGAGCGCGATGAGCGCGAATGCCATAAGTAGGCAGCGACGTATCTTGTGTGACGGCGCCGTCGCGGTTTGATTGAAAGCCATGGTTGATCCTTTTGTTAAGTGTTCGGCATATACCTAACAGGGTACCCAACGCGTGGGCGCTCTAAAAGAACCTCTCGGTTGCATTTCGAAGGGTCGTGCCGCGCTGTCTACTTTTTGCGATGCAAAAAGCGTGCGATGTCTTCCTCGGTGGGGCTTTTGATATCAAAGCGCAGCGACAGCCAGCGCAGACCCATGGTCACGACAACGCACACGACCAGCGCGGCGACATTGCTCATGATGCCGCTCATAACGAGACACACATAGCTTGTCGATCCGGCGATGGCGGCGATGGCATAAAAGTTAGTACGTTGGAAAATGCCCGGAACCACGCCCATAAAGCCGTCGCGCAGCATGCCGCCGCCTACCGCGGTGAAAAAGCCCATCATGATGCACACCGCCGGCGCAAAGCCGTAGACCAGCGCCTTGTCTGCTCCAGTGGCGGCGTAGATGCCGACCGAGATGATGTCGAGCAGGGGAATGAGTTTTTCGGGTTTGTCGACGATTGCCGGGAAAATATAGATGATGGCCGCCGTGGCAATGGAAAGCGGGAGTGCCATCGGCTGGTTGAGGATGTAGACGTTGCCCACCTGCAGCGTCATGTCGCGCAAGAGACCTCCGCCCAGACCGCAGACCACCGCGAGCGCGACCGCGCCCACCAGGTCAAGCTTGTGCTCGCGCGCGACCAACACGCCCGAGATTGAAGCCGCGACGACGGCGAACATTTCGAGCCAAAACGGGATGGCGACCATGGCATCCGTGGCGTGTGAGGTAACGGTCATAGCGGCGACGACGGGCAAGATGGGGTCCTTTGGGTTGCTGGTTTAGACAATGCCCGTACATAGTACATGTTCGGCGCCGATTGCGACCCTATTGCTCGGCAAACGGTCGGGACTGGGTGGGGGCGTAGGTACCATGTTTGGGGATCTGGGTTGATGCTGAACGCGATGGGGGCGTGGATGCTGAACGCGATGGGGGCGTGGTCGAATAGGAGGGATGTCCAAATTTTGAGCTCCGCTCAAAATTTATCCGGTCGGCTTGCGCCGACCGCGCTGCGCTAAAAACGCGCCACTGGCGCGTTTTCTTTACGCTTTGCGCCCTGGCGGGTTCGAATCCCTCCTCCTCCGCTGTATTTGCTTGTTGGGGACTCAAAAGAAAAAAGCTCCCATTCTCGGGAGCTTTCTCAATCTAAATGGCGGAGGAGGAGGGATTCGAACCCTCGTGACCTTATACAGGCCAAACGGTTTTCGAGACCGCCGCATTCAACCACTCTGCCACCCCTCCGCGTGGGGTAAAAACAAAGCAGGCTCGAAGGCCTGCTTTGGAATTAACTGGCGGAGAGTCAGGGATTTGAACCCTGGAGACGCTTTTGACGCCTACACGATTTCCAATCGTGCTCCTTCGGCCACTCGGACAACTCTCCGTTAAATGCGAAAGTTAGTATACACGAGGAATCGCAAGGTGCAAGCCGAAAACTTAGCATTTTTTGATCAATGGTGTCACGCGCTGTGCCTAAAACGAGCGGCACATGCAGTCTGACCAGCAAAATCATGCTAAGCGAATTGCTCAAAAAAGGACTTTATAGACCACGAGCAAACGAATTCAAAATCTTTTGGCGATCAATTGGACCACTGGTATGCATTTTGCGACCACAGCCTCGTGCCCGTTGACCTGCGGCTTGGCTCAGCTTGTCCCCACGGCACCGTATCTTGTCCACAAATCCGTCAAGCTCTTGGTCGGCATTTGGTTGGAATGCGCATGAAACGTGGTGCGAGTATGGGCATATGTGGAGGTCATGAGGTTGTAGCTGCATATTCTTGCGGCCTGGGAGGTTGAAAGATATTATTACCAAGTCTTTTCCTGCTTCAGGCGCACCTTCACGACCTGAAGCCACATTTGCCCAGAGGAGGTGACAATATGAAGGCTTATGAACTGCTGTTCTTTGTTGACCCGTCGCTCGACCCCGAGACTCGTCTCGCTGTTATGAAGCGTATCGATACCACGATCGCTGAGGGCGCTGGCAAGGTCGACTCCGTTGACGAGTGGGGCAAGCGCAAGCTCGCCTACGAGATCAACGACCTCACCGATGGTGACTACACCCTCATCAACTTCCACGCAGATCCTACCCAGATCGCCGAGCTTGATCGCGTCCTGCGCATCACCGACGCTGTGGTCCGCCACATGATCGTCCGTCGCGACGACCAGGAGTAAGACTGTCGTTTTGGACTGGGCTTGTGCCCCAAGAGGAAGTAGTGAGTTATGAGCATCAATCGAGTGAACATCACCGGTAACCTCACCCGCGATCCCGAGCTGCGCGCCACAGCCGGCGGAACCCAGGTTCTGTCCTTTGGCGTCGCCGTGAACGATCGTCGCCGCAACGCGCAGACTGGCGAGTGGGAGGACTATCCCAACTTTGTCGACTGCACCATGTTCGGCACCCGCGCCGAGGCCGTGAGCCGTTTCCTGGCAAAGGGAAACAAGGTCGCGATCGAGGGCAAGCTGCGCTACAGCTCTTGGGAGCGCGACGGCCAGCGCCGGAGCAAACTTGAGGTCATCGTCGATGAGATCGAGTTTATGAGCTCCCGTGGTGGCCAGGGTGGCTACGACCAGGGCGGTTACGCCCCCGCAGCTCCCGCGCCCGCAGCACGTCCTGCCGCGCCGGTGGCTACGCCGCCCGCGGTCGACGTCTACGATGAGGACATCCCGTTCTAAGGGTTGTTCACCTATTTTTGAGTGAGAGGCGGCTTCGGTTCGCCGAAGTTGCCAAATGAAAGGTATTTTGACATGGCTAATGATTTTTCTGCACGTCAGCCGCGTCGTAAGTACTGCCAGTTCTGCAAGGAGAACACTGAGTTCATCGACTATAAGGACACTCAGCTTCTCCGTAAGTACATGACCGACCGTGGCAAGATCAAGCCCCGTCGCGTCACTGGCGCTTGCACGCAGCATCAGCATGACATCGCCAACGCCATCAAGCGCGCCCGCGAGATGGCTCTCCTGCCGTACACCGTCCCCGTGGTTTCCTCTCGTGGCAACCGCGACCGCGGCTAAGAAGGGAGACGCATCATGAAGGTTATTCTTCTCGATGAGATCAAGGGCAAGGGCGGCGAGGGTGACGTCGTAGAGGTCGCTCAGGGTTACGCTGAGAACTTCCTGTTCCCCAAGAAGCTCGCTGTTGCCGCCACCAAGGGCAACCTCAAGCAGCTTGACGAGCGTCGCAACAACATCGCCAAGCGCGAGGCCGTCCGTCTGGCTACTGCCAACGAGACCAAGGCTGCCTTCGAGGGCAAGACGGTCACCGTTGACGTCAAGGTCGGCGACGAGGGCATCCTCTTTGGCTCCGTTACCGCCGCTATGATCGCTGACGCCATCAAGGCTCAGCTCGGTATGGACATCGACCGTAAGCGCGTCGAGCTCGGTAAGCCCATCAAGGTTGCCGGTGCCCACACCGTTGCCATCTCGCTGTACCGCGAGATCAAGGCCGAGGTTGTCGTTCTCGTCGGCGTTACCGCCGAGGAGCTCGCTGCCGAGGCTGAGGTCGAGGAGGCCGCTGAGGTCGCCGAGGCCGAGACCGCCGAGGTCGAGACTGAGGCTGCTGCCGAGTAGCATTTGCTGCAACGCAACAATCTTGTTCTAAGAAGGGCGCTCTGGGAAACCAGGGCGCCCTTTTGTTTTTTTGCGCTGAGTGAGTGTCATGGCGAACGTTGCGCCGAAGTCCTATATACAGGACCGTTCATCCGTTTGGTTCGGTGATGATTGGCGGCGCGCGGCGCGTTTTGGGACCATGGCTGATACTATGGATGCTCGCAAGCGATATGAATGAGGATGCTCATGGCATATGACGATAGGGAGACCGGGCTGACGGTTGAGGACCGCGGCTCAAAGTTGGGTCTTCCCCAAAACCAAGATGCAGAGGCCAATGTACTGGCCGCTATGCTGCTATCGCCCGAGGTGGTCGAAGAGGCCCAGGTCGAGCTGCAGCCCGATGACTTCTACCGGCCCATTCATAAGACCATCTATACCGCGATGGTCGATATGTACAACAGCCGCATTCCCATCGACTCCATCTCGCTGATCGATTACCTGCGAAGCATCAACAAGCTCGATGCCGTGGGCGGCGAAGCGTACATTTTGGAGTTGATGGGTCAGACCCTGTCGCTCGTCAACTGGCAGCACCATGCCGCCATCGTGCGTCGCGACTCGATGCTGCGCGAGCTGATCGGCGCCACCAACGAGATCAACGCGCTGGCATATAACGCCCCCACCGACACCAAAGAGGTCGTGGAGCTAGCCGAGAGCAAGCTGCTCAAGGTCACGGCACGCGAGGTCAAGTCGAGCTACAAGACGCTGACCGAGTTTATGGTCGAGGCCTATAACGAGGCCGAGGAAGTGTGCCAGGCCGGTGGCCAGGCTGCGGGCGTGCCCACGGGCTTCCCGTCGCTCGACCGCATGCTCATGGGTTTTCGCGAGGGCCAGCTCATTATCATCGGCGCCCGTCCTGCCGTGGGTAAGACGTCGTTCGCCCTGAATCTGGCGCTCAACGCTGCCGCTGCTGGTTATACCGTCGGCTTCTTCTCGCTGGAGATGTCGGGCAAAGAAATTGCCCAGCGTCTGATTTGCGCCTACGCCATGATCTCGATCAGTGACTTCCGCATGGGCCGCATTAGCCCCGAGCAGTGGGCCAATATCAACGAGGCCACGCAGACCTTGTCCAAGCTGGATATTCTGATTGACGATACGCCCGGCACCACAGTGACCGAGATTCGCGCCAAGAGCCGCCGTATGCTCCATAACAAGGAGAAGGCCATCATCATCCTGGACTACCTGCAGCTGGTGAGTCCTCCGCCGGGACGCCGCTCCGAGAGCCGTACCGTCGAGGTTTCGGAGATGTCGCGTGGTCTGAAGATCATGGCCAAGGAGCTCAAGATTCCGCTCATCGCGCTGTCGCAGCTGTCACGTCAGGTCGAATCCCGTACCGGCAAGCGCCCGCAGCTTTCCGACCTTCGTGAATCGGGCTCCATCGAGCAGGACGCCGATATCGTTATGTTCTTGGACCGCTCCGCCGACGAGGCCGAAGCCTCGCGCGACGATCGACCCGACGAGGGCGTTACGCGTATCGTCGTGGCCAAGAACCGTTCGGGCCCGATCGGCGACGTCGACCTGATGTTCCTGCCGGCATCCACCAAGTTCTATGAGCTTGATGGGGCACATGCCGAGGAGTAGGACAGGCGCCCGTTGCACGGGTATACTGGGAATGTTTTGTGCTTCTGCGTGCCGCCGTGGCGCGTAGACAGTCCATGAATGTAAGGAGTAAACATGCCGTCAACCGTTTTGGTCGGTGCCCAGTGGGGCGATGAGGGCAAGGGTAAGATTTGCGACCTGGTCGCCGGCGACTTCGATGCCGTCGTGCGCTACTCGGGCGGCAACAACGCCGGTCACACCATCGTCGTCAACGGCAAGAAGTACGGTCTGCACCAGGTGCCCTCCGGCATCATGTATTCCGACCACGTGTCGGTGATCGGTAACGGCTGCGTCGTCAACCCCAAGGTTGTCCTTGAGGAGATCGACATGTTCGAGGCCGACGGCATCACCACCAAGAACCTCAAGATTAGCGGCAACGCGCATATCATCATGCCGTACCACATCGATCTGGATGGCGCCTTTGAGCAGAAACTCGGCAAGAAGAACATCGGTACCACCAAACGTGGCATCGGTCCGTGCTATCAGGACAAGATGGCCCGCATTGGCCTGCGCATGCAGGACATGCTGGACGAGGCGCTGTTCCGCGACAAGCTGGAGACCGCTCTCGCCCGCGTGAACCCCGAGCTCGAGCTCATCTACAACCTGCCCACCTACACTGTGGACCAGATTTGCGACGAGTACCTGCCGATGGCCGAGCGCCTGCGTCCCTACATCACCGAGACGAGCCTGCTGCTCAACAACATGATTGACGAGGGCAAGGACCTGCTGTTTGAGGGCGCCCAGGCGACGCTGCTCGACATCGACCACGGTACCTATCCGTACGTGACGTCTTCCAACTGCACCGCCGGCGGCGCCATCACCGGCTCCGGCGTCGGTATGAAGAACGTCGACCGCGTGCTGGGCGTCATGAAGGCCTATATCACCCGCGTCGGTTCGGGTCCCATGCCCACCGAGCTTTCCTATGAGTCCGAGGCCGGTCACACGCTGACTGAGGAGGGCTACGAGTACGGCGTGACCACCGGTCGCCGTCGTCGCTGCGGCTGGTTTGACGGCCCCATCGCCAACTACGCCTCGCGCGTCAACGGCCTCACCGATATCGCCATGACCAAGCTCGACGTGCTTTCGGCCTTCGACACCATTAAGGTGTGCGTTGCCTATGACGTCGATGGCGAGCGTTACACGAGCGTGCCCGAGCACCAGGTGCGCTTTGAGCACGCCAAGCCCATCTACGAGGAGCTTCCTGGCTGGAAGTGCGATATCACCGGCTGCCGCAGCTTTGAGGAGCTGCCGCAGGAGGCTCAGGACTACGTGGCGTTTATCGAGGATCTGGCACACACCCGCGTGACGTTCATTGGCGTTGGCGCTGGTCGCGAGCAGATCATCAACCGATTCTGGAAGTAATCGGGACTATTTGGTTATTGCGATATACCCCTTTGCAGCCCGGACGGGCGGCCGAGGGGTATATTTGCTTGCAAAGGGCTCGCGCGGAGCGGGCCATTCATCCATAGAGGAGGCACCCTTGAAGGCGGACACTCAAACCATCGACATCCTGTTGTTGGGCAGCGGCGGCCGCGAGCATGCTTTGGCAGCTAAGCTCGCAGCATCACCGCGCGCCGGCAAGCTCTACATCGCGCCGGGCAACGGCGGCACCGCGAGCTGCGGCGAGAACGTTGTTCTCGACGACTGCGATCCTGCGGCCGTGGCAGCGTTTGCTCAGAGCCACGGATGCGGACTCGTGGTAATTGGCCCCGAGGCTCCGCTCGTGGCGGGCGTGGCCGACGCCGTGCGCGCGGCGGGTATTCCCTGCTTTGGCCCGGGTGCCGAGGGTGCCCAGATGGAGGGCTCCAAGCTGTTCTCCAAGCAGCTCATGGAGCGTGCGGGCATTCCGACGGCAGCCTACGGCTCGTTTACCGACGAGGCTTCGGCTCTCGCCTACGTACGCGAGCAAGGCGCCCCGCTGGTCGTCAAGGCCGACGGCCTTGCCGCGGGCAAGGGCGTTATCGTGGCGACCGAACTTGAGCAGGCCGAGGAGGCCGTGCGCGAGTGCTTTGGCGGCACCTTTGGCGATGCTGGCAATACCGTGGTCATCGAGGAGATGCTGACCGGCCCCGAGTGCTCGCTGTTGGCCTTTACCGACGGCAAGACCGTGCGCCCCATGGCCACCTCGCAGGACCACAAGCGCGCGCTCGAGGGCGACAAGGGCCCCAACACCGGCGGCATGGGCGTCTACAGCCCGGTGCCCATCGTGACTGACGAGGAGCACGCCACCATGGTGGCGGTCATGGAGCAGACCGTGGCCGAGCTCGCTGCCGAGGGTATCGACTACCGCGGCTGCCTGTACGGCGGCTTTATGCTCACGCCTGCCGGCCCCAAGGTGCTGGAGTTCAATGCCCGCTTTGGCGACCCCGAGACGCAGGTCGTGCTGCCGCGCCTTAAGAACGACCTAGTCGAGGTCATGCTGGCTTGTGCCAACTGCGAGCTCGACCAGATTGAACTCGACTGGCGCGACGAGTGGGCCGTGGCCGTTGTCCTGACGAGCGCGGGCTACCCCGGCAGCTACGAGAAAGGCAAGGTCATCACCGGTATTGAGGATGCCGAGGCCATGGAGAACGTGACCGTGTACCACGCGGGCACTGCTGTGGTGGACGGCCAGCTCGTGACCAATGGTGGCCGCGTGCTTGCCGTGACCGCTCTGGGCGACACGTTCGAGAACGCTCGCAACCTTGCCTACGAGGCCTGCGAGAAGATTGATTTTGAGGGCAAGACCCTGCGTCACGACATCGGCCTGCGCGCGCTGCGCGGTCGCGACGCCTGGGATGCCTAAAGTCCGAGAGGAATGAGACGGATGGACGAGAAGAACGAAGAGCTCGTGGACGCGCAGATCGTCGAAGAGGACAGCCGCTTGTATGGGCACGCCGAGGGCGAGCCTGGTGGCGAGGTCGCTGACGAGCCGGCGCTGGTGCTGGGCGATGACGACCCGCACGATGCCGAGCTGCACGAGAAGATTCTTTCGGAGGAGTGCGCCTGGAAGGGTAAGATCCTCGACGTCCACCGTCTTGAGGTTGAGCTGCCCAACGGCCACCGCAGCGCCCGCGATATCGTTCGCCATCCGGGTGCGGCGGCCGTTGTGGCACTGACCGAGAGCGGCAAGATCGTACTGGTGCGTCAGTACCGCACCGCCATCGACCGCGTGACGGTCGAGATTCCCGCCGGCAAGCTCGATCCAGGCGAGGACCCGCTCGATTGTGCCAAGCGCGAACTGCATGAGGAGACGGGCTTTAGGGCTGGTCGTATTCGCTTTTTGACGTCGATTGTCACGTCCTGCGGTTTTTGCGATGAGATCATCCACATCTACTTGGCTACCAAGCTCGAGTTTGATGCGCCCAACCCCGATGATGACGAGTTTGTCAACGTGGACCTGGTGCCGCTGCACGAGCTGATCGACGCCGTGCTCGACGGCAAGATCGAAGACGCCAAGACCGTCGTGGGCGCCTTGGCCTGCGATAGCATCGCGCATCGCCTGGGTGGGGCCGATCTTTAACGAGCGGGGATGATCCCGCAGGTTTGTGTAAGTCAGCGAAAGTGCTCCATTTGAGACAAGGTGGCCTAAAAGAGGAGGAAAGCGTATGGATATACGCGACCGACGATTGAAGGCCAGATTGTCCAAATGGAGCACTTGCAGCGTCGAGACGAAACGCGGTTTGGTAAAACCGCGTAAGGTGATTATGCTGAAGAGGTTTCTTTCTTACTACAAGCCCCAGATGGGGCTTTTTGTTGCTGATACTGTTTGTGCTCTGGTGCTTGCCGCCATTGACCTGGCGTTCCCCATTATCCTGCGCAATTTGACCGGTGGGCTGTTTACTCAGGGTCAGGCTGCCATTATGCAGGCGCTCGGCATGATCGCGGTGGGCTTGGTGCTGATGTATGCCGTCCGCTGCGCCTGCCGCTATTTTGTGAGCTATTGGGGTCACGTGATGGGCGCGCGTATGGAGTCCAAAATGCGCGAGGACCTGTTCGACCAGTATGAGCGCTTTAGCTTTGCGTACTTCGATCGCAACAGCTCGGGCGACATGATGAGCCGCGTGGTCAACGACCTGTTCGATATCTGCGAGGCGGCGCACCACGTGCCCGAGTGGATCATCATCTGCGGCATCGAGATTATCGGCTCGTTTGTGATCCTCTTTACCATCGCCCCGGTGCTGGCGCTCGCCATGGCCGTGGTGACGGCGGCGTTTGCGGTCATCATGTTTTGGCAAAACATGCGTATGCGCGAGGTCTTTAGCGACAACCGCAAAAAGATCAGCGGCATCAATGCGCAGCTGCAGGATTCGCTGGCGGGCATGCGCGTGGTCAAGAGCTTTGCCAACGAGGAGACCGAGCGTGCCAAGTTCCGCGCCTCCAACAATCGCTATCTTTCGTCCAAGGAGAACATGTATCACGCCATGGGCGTCTATACCGCGACGTATGGCCTGCTCTCTGGTGTGCTCTATGTGATCGTGGTGCTGCTGGGCGGCTGGCTGGTCGCCCAGGGACAGCTGCAGGCGGTCGATATGGCGACCTTTGCACTCTATATTTCGCTGTTCTGCACGCCGCTTGAGACGCTCGTCAATTCGGCCGAAACGTATCAGAAGGCTATCGCCGGCTTTAAGCGTATGGACGAGGTGCTCTCGACGGCGCCGGATATCCAGGACAAGCCGGGCGCTACGGATCTGCAGGTGACTGCCGGCGCCGTGGAGTATCACGACGTGTGCTTTAACTACGAGGATGTTGAGCTGGGCGAGGGCGATGCCGACGAGCGTCCTGTTATCGACCACATGGACCTGTCTATCAAGCCCGGCCAGACCATCGCTTTGGTTGGCCCTTCGGGCGGCGGCAAGTCCACGACCTGTTCGCTGCTGCCGCGCTTTTATGACGTGGCTGCCGGATCCATTAGCATCGACGGCCAGGACGTGCGTGATGTGACGCAGCAGAGCCTGCGCCGCGCCATCGGCCTGGTGCAGCAGGATGTCTATCTGTTTGACGGTACGATTGGCGAGAACATCGCCTACGGCAAGCCGGACGCTACGGCGGAAGAGATCGCCGACGCCGCCCGTCGCGCCAATATCGATGCCTTTATCGAGTCGCTTCCACAGGGCTATGACACGGTCGTGGGCGAGCGCGGCAGCCGTCTTTCGGGCGGACAGAAGCAGCGCGTTGCCATCGCGCGTGTGTTTCTCAAGAACCCCAAGATCCTTATTTTGGATGAGGCGACGAGTGCTTTGGATAACGAGAGCGAGGAGGCGGTGCAGGAGTCACTCGAAGAGCTGGCGCGTGGCCGCACCACGATTATCATCGCCCACCGTCTTTCGACCATTAAGCATGCCGATGAGATTGCGACCGTTGAGCATGGTCGCGTTGTGGAGCGTGGCACGCACGAGGAGCTTCTCGCCCGTGGCGGCACCTATGCCCGTTACTATCGAATGCAGTTCGAAGGTGCGCGTGCGCACGAGCTCGACTGATTGATATGACAGGAAGTTTATGGCTGACAAGAACCCTTTGACTCCGGAAGAAGTGACGGAGTTATTCTCCGAAATCGATGCATCCGGCGTCTTGGATCCCACGCTCGCCAAAAAGCGCACCGAGCGCATGCGTGAGAAGGAGGCTGCGGCCAAGCGCGGTGACAAAGCGGCGCTAGCGCAGCTGCGCAGCGAGGACCGCGCGAGCCAGGCAAAACATATCGACCCGCTGTCCGAGGACGACCCTTCGGGTTCGCAGGTGAGCCATACCATTACGAAGACTGCCATGGTCGTGGTTATCGGCATTTTGGTGCTGATCGTGGGCATGCAAATTGGCTACGGCGTGATGCGTCGTCTGAACACCGCGAACCTCTCCGAGAGCGTTTCGGTAGATACTGTCTCGACCGCGCTCAAGGGTGGACTCGAGTGGGGCAACGGCTTTACGCAGTTCCCGATCGACTTTACCGTCGATGAAGCCGATGAGCGTACGGGCACGGTCGAGGTGACGGTGTTGGACACATCGTCTGCCAACGAGCTCGAGCTGCTGTCCAACGGGCAGATCCAGGCCGCGGCGCTTGCGACCAACGCGCTGCTCAACGACAAGATCGACCGCGTGGTGTATAACGTTCACGCCTATATCGACGAGGATAGCAACATTCAGCACGATTCCTTCTTTGGCATGTTCCCCGCGCGGGGCCACCAGAGCGCCATTTTGACGTTCGTGTGGACCAAGAGCTCATCCAACGCCACGAGTATCGACTGGAAGATGCGCATCGTGAGTATGGATGACACCATCGCCGAGCGCATTCAGAAACAGGTGAACTCGGTGTCGTCGTTGATTGAGGACCCGGTGGTGAGCCAGACCAAGATTGACGAGGAAAAGGCCGAGCGTGACCTGGAACATCGTCTGCATGGCCGCGAGATTTTCCGCGGCGGCAAGCCCGATCGCACACCGTCCGAACTGCTGGAGCAGGACAAGAAAAAATAAGACGCCATCATCCCGCGTGAGCCACAAGCCCCGCGGGATGATTTTTTTGGGACGGGGATTAAAAAACATTATGCATAGAAAGTCATAATTATCATTTCGTAAACATTTCGATGAAATTAACGCCATGAGGCATGCTTGCGGTTACAATACCGCGAGGCCTAACTACACACCTTTAAGCCGGTCCTGTGAGACCGGGAAGGAGAATTATGGCGAACAACCATACCGCGGGCGCTGCCGCCCGCACCTTCGCGCCCAGCGAGCTTTGCCAGCGTATGCTGGCCAAAACCAGCAAGGGCACCTGCGGTCCCTGCATCCTGTATCTTGAGGATGGGACCATTTTTTATGGACGTGCATGCGGCGCTGAGGGCACCGCGACCGGCGAAGTCTGCTTCAATACCTCGCTCGAGGGCTACTTTGAGGTCATGACCGACCCGAGTTATGCCGGCCAAATCGTAACCATGACCTATCCGCAGATTGGCAACTACGGTATCGACGAGACCGACGTCCAGTCGGCCTTCCCCGGCGACGCCGTGCGCCCTGCGAGCGCTCCGGCTATGCGCGGCATGATCGTTCGCGACATGTGCGCCACGCCTTCTAACTGGCGCTCGGCCGTCAGCGTGCCGGAGTATCTGCGCGCCCACGGCATCGTCGCTATCGAGGGCGTCGACACCCGCGCTCTGGTACGCCACCTGCGCGACAATGGTTCCAAGATGGGCATTATCTCGACCGAGATCTTCGACGTCGACGAGCTTGCCGAGCGTCTGGCCGCAGCGCCCACGCTGGTAGGCGAGAACCTGGTCAAGACCGTAAGTTGCCCCGCGCCTCATGAGTTTGTGGCTGCCGACCTGCCTGCCACGCATGACTTTGCGCTTTCGGCTGCCGCTCCTGCCCGTCACAACGTGGTCGCCTACGACTGCGGTGTGAAGCGCGGCATTCTGGAGGGGCTGGTCCGCGCCGGCTGCGACCTTACCGTCGTGCCGTGGGACACGCCCGCGAGTGAGGTGCTCGACATGAATCCCGACGGCGTCTTTTTGTCCAATGGCCCCGGCGACCCCGACGCCGTGGTGGAGACCTACGAGCAGGTGCAGCAGCTGATCGGCAAGGTGCCGGTCTTTGGTATTTGTCTTGGTCACCAGATGATCAGCCTGGCCTGCGGCGCCCAGATGGAAAAGCTTAAGTTCGGTCACCGCGGTGGCAACCAGCCGGTTATGAACCTGGTAAGCCGCCGTGTGGAGATCACCGCGCAAAACCATGGCTTTGGCCTGCTGTTCCCCAGCTTGGGCAAGCTTGTCCCCGAGCTTTCCGGCGGCGAGACCGAGCATGCGGCCGATGGAGATCTGCGCGTCTGGGTGCGCCGCGGAATCGCGCCGGTCGTGATGAACGAGCGCTTTGGTCGCATTCGCCTGACGCACGTGAACCTCAACGACGGCACCGCCGAGGGCATCCAGCTGCTCGACGCACCGTGCTTCTCGGTCCAGTACCACCCCGAGGCCTCGCCTGGCCCCACCGATGCCCACTATCTCTTTACCGCCTTTACGCGACTCATGGACGGCGAGGAGAACTACCTGGACATCGACACCGCGAAGGACCGCCTTGCCGGCTGGAACTTTGCTGAGTCCGAGACCGCTGAGACCGAGGAGAACTAACATGCCGAAACGTACTGACATCAAGCGCATCCTCGTCATTGGCTCGGGCCCCATTGTCATTGGCCAGGCCTGTGAGTTCGACTACTCCGGTGCCCAGGCCTGCAAGGTGCTCAAGGAGGATGGCTTTGAGGTCATCCTGGTCAACTCCAACCCGGCGACCATCATGACCGACCCGGGCTTGGCCGACCGCACCTATGTCGAGCCCATCACTGCCGAGTTTATCGAGCGCGTAATCAAGAAAGAGCGCCCGGACGCGCTGCTGCCCACGCTGGGCGGCCAGACCGGTCTGAACGCCGCCGTCGAGCTGGCAAAGGACGGCACGCTCGACAAGTACGGCGTCGAGATGATCGGCTGCGACCTTGCCGCCATCGAGCGCGGCGAGGACCGCAAGCTCTTTAACGAGGCCATGGCCGAGATCGGCCTGGAGGTCGCGCGCTCGGGCTATGCCTACAGCGTGGCAGACGCCGAGGCCATCGCCGAGCGCGTGGGATATCCCTGCGTGCTGCGTCCGAGCTTTACCCTCGGCGGCGCCGGTGGTGGCATCGCGCATACTCACGAGGAGCTCGTCTCCATCGTGAGCCAGGGCCTGGAGCTCTCACCTGCCCACGAGGTGCTGGTTGAGGAGTCCATCGAGGGCTGGAAAGAGTATGAGATGGAGGTCATGCGTGACCACGCCGGCAACGGCATCATCGTGTGCTCCATCGAGAACCTCGACCCCATGGGTGTGCATACCGGCGACTCCATCACCGTGGCGCCGGCGCAGACCCTCTCCGACCTGGAGTATCAGCGCATGCGTGTCGCCTCGCTCGCCATCTTGGAGAAGATCGGCGTCGAGACCGGCGGCTCCAACGTGCAGTTTGCCGTGAACCCCAACACCGGCCGCCTGATCGTCATCGAGATGAACCCGCGCGTGAGCCGTTCGTCCGCGCTGGCCTCCAAGGCCACGGGTTTCCCCATTGCCAAGGCCGCCGCGCGCCTGGCAGTGGGCTACACGCTCGACGAGATCGTCAACGACATTACCAAGGCAACGCCCGCCTGCTTTGAGCCCACAATCGACTACTGCGTCGTCAAGGTGCCACGCTTTGCCTTCGAGAAGTTTAAGGGTACCGACCCCACGCTCACCACGCGCATGAAGGCCGTGGGCGAGATCATGGCAATCGGCCGCACCTTTGAGGAGGCCTTTGGCAAGGCTATGCGCTCGCTGGAGGACGGCCACCAGGGCATTTGCGCCGGTGGCAAAGAGGGTGCCGACAAGCTGAGCGACGATGAGCTCGCTCAGGCCGTGGCAACCCCGACCGAGCATCGCATCTTCTTTGTGGTCGAGGCCCTGCGCCGCAGCTGGGACGTTGCGCGTATCCATGGCATCTGCGGTATCGATCCGTGGTACCTCAACCGTATCAACGACATGGTGCAGGTTCAGGAGAGCATCCGCGGCCTGCGTGTGGAGGATATCGACGCCGACGCGATGCGTCTGCTCAAGCAGTACGGCACGAGCGATGCCGAGATCGCTGCGCTGACCGGCTCGGACGAGCGCTTTGTGCGCGCCTATCGCAAGGGTCTGGGCGTGGTTCCCAGCATGAAGACGGTCGATACCTGCGCTGCGGAGTTCTCGAGCGCCACGGAGTACCACTACAAGACGTACGAGAACATCTACCGCACGAGCCCGGATGCCAAGAAGTGCGTGGCTCCCGACGAGACCACGCCGGCGGACAAGCCCAAGGCGATGATCCTGGGCGCCGGCCCCAACCGCATTGGCCAGGGTATCGAGTTCGATTACTGCTGCGTGCACGCGAGCTATGCGCTGGCGGCCCGCGGCTTCGAGACCATCATGGTCAACTGCAATCCCGAGACCGTTTCGACCGACTACGACACGTCCGACCGTCTGTACTTTGAGCCGCTTACCTACGAGGACGTCATGGATGTCATCGATGTTGAGCGACCCGACGGCGTCGTGGTGACGCTTGGCGGCCAGACCCCGCTTAAGCTGGCGCGCATGCTCGAGGAGGGTGGCGTCAACATCATGGGCACCAAGCCGGATGCCATCGACTTTGCCGAGGACCGCGAGCGCTTTGCCGCCCTGCTCGACAAGCTGGGCATCATGTACCCGCCGGCGGGTCAGGCCACCTCGTTTGAGGAGGCCGAGGCCGTTGCCGCACACATTGGCTACCCGCTGCTGGTACGTCCGAGCTACGTGCTGGGCGGCCGCGGCATGATGATCGCCTACGATGCCGAGCACCTGCGCGATTACATGGCCGAGGCCGCGCGCATTAGCCCCGACTACCCGGTGTATCTGGACCGCTTCCTGGAGGGTGCGATCGAGTCCGACGTCGACGCCCTGTGCGATGGCGAAGAGGTCTACATCGGCGGCATTCTGGAGCATATCGAGGAGGCCGGTATTCACTCCGGCGACTCTGCGACTTGCATTCCGCCGTTCAGCTTTAGCGAGAGCCTGCAGGCAAAGCTCCGCGAGACCACGCGCCGCATCGCGATGGCGCTGGGCGTACGCGGCCTGGTCAACGTGCAGTACGCCATCAAGGGCGAGACCGTCTACGTGATCGAGGCCAACCCGCGTGCCAGCCGCACCGTGCCGTTTATCTCCAAGGCCACCGGCGTGCCGCTGGCCAAGTGCGCGGCGCGTATCATGGCAGGCGATTCCATCGCCAGCCTGGGCCTGCCGAGCGACGAGCGTCAGCTGGACTGGTTCTGCATGAAGGAAGCCGTTATGCCCTGGGGTCGTTTCCCCGGTGCTGACGTTATCCTGGGGCCCGAGATGAAGTCGACGGGCGAGGTCATGGGTATCGCCAAGAGCTATCCCGAGGCATATGCCAAGACGCAGCTGGCGATTGACTACAAGCTGCCCGATCCGAGCTGCGGCAAGGTGTTCATCAGCGTGTGCGACCGCGACAAGCGCCATATCCTTTCGGTCGCTCGTATCCTGCGCTACCTGGGCTTTGATATCTGCTCCACCGAGGGTACGGCGCGCGTGCTGCGCGGAGGCAACGTGACGTGCGAGGTCGTGGAAAAGATCAGCGGCCCGCACGACGGTGAGCGCCCCAACATCGGCGACCTCATCGCCGATGGCAAGATCGCGGTAATCATCAACACGCCGTATGGTCCGGGTTCGCGCGGCGACGGCTATCTGTTGCGTACCGAGGCGGTGCGCCGCGGCGTGACCTGCGTGACCGCGATGTCTGCAGCCAACACGTACGTGAGTGCCATCGAGGCCGTGCGCGAGGACCAGCAGGGTCACGGCAGCGCCAACGACATGGGCATGGACGTCATCGCCCTGCAGGACCTGCCGCAGTACACGGTGTAGTTGACCTGGCCGGCCGGGGCGGGAGACGAACACTTTCTCTCGGAAACTGGGCTTCGCGAAGTTTTCCGAGAGAAAGGACCGCCTCCCGCCCCGGCCTGCGGTGACTCGGTTGCACCGTGTGCTGCCGAAGGGGCTTTGCGCGATGACTAGGGCTGAATAGAAAATGAGTGTGGGCCCTGCCGTTCGTTCGAACGGCAGGGCCCACACTAATAATTCAGCCAACGTACGTCATGGCAATTCCCGGTAGGTCCCCGGGTGCCCCGCGGCGGGCTGGGTTTATTGTCTGAGCGACTTTGCGAAGCAAGGGGAGCGAAGATAAAAACCCAGCCCGACGCGGGGCACCCGGGGACCGCAGGGACGGGAGCAGCTATACTACTCTCAGTAGTTAAGGGTCGCGGATTGGCCGCGTCACCGCTCTCAACAGGAGGTCTTTGTTTATGGCAGATCAAAAGCCGGTTGTCGGGATCATCATGGGCTCCAAGTCCGATCTGGGCGTTATGGAAGGTTGCACCGCCGAGCTCGAGGCGCTCGGTGTGCCCTATGAGCTTGTCATTGCGAGCGCACACCGCACACCGGCGAAGGTCCACGAGTGGGCTTCGACTGCTGCCGATCGCGGCATCAAAGTGATTATCGCTGCCGCCGGCAAGGCCGCTCACCTGGGTGGTGTCGTGGCTGCCTTTACGCCGCTGCCGGTCATCGGCGTGCCTATGAAGACGAGTGACCTGGGCGGCATGGATTCGCTGCTGTCGATGGTGCAGATGCCTTCGGGCGTGCCCGTGGCCTGCGTTGCCATCAACGGCGCCAAGAACGCCGCCATCTACGCCACGCAGATTCTGGGCGCTTGCGACCCCGAGTACCGCAAGGTTATCGAGAAGATGAAGCAGGAGATGGCCGACGCCTAGGCGTTCCGCCGTTTCACCGCAGTATAAGGAGAGCCATGTCCGACTATCAGGGAAAACGATTCAAGGCTTCTCAGATTCCCGATCCGTCGAAGCCGGGTGCTGCCCATGCGGCACAGCAGGGTCGGACATCCTCTCCTCAGCAGCCGCGCGCGCCGCGCCCCGTGACGCCGGCGACGCATCGTCGACAGGACGCGCCAGCCGCATATCGACCTTCATCTTATAGCAACGCTAAGAAGCCGCCCCGGTCTTCATCGCATGCCGCGCCGTCGGATTACACCGAGCCGCCGCGCAAAAAGCGCCGCTCCATTATTCCCATTCTGCTCATCATCATCGGCATCGGCCTGATTGTCGCCGCCGCTGCCATCTTTATCAACGCGCAGATTGGCTATAAGCAGGCAAGCGATTCGTACCAGAAAATCGAGAAGCAATATGTAAGCGATAAGGACGCCAGCGGCGTGCCGATTATTGACTTCGATGCACTTGCTCAGACAAATCCCGAGGTTGTGGGTTGGATTTACGCGCCGGGAACCAACATCAACTATCCCGTGGTGCAGACCAATAACAACTCCAAATACCTCAACACGCTGTTTGACGGTACGTCCAATGCATCGGGTGCGATCTTCTTGGACAGCGACGATACCGCGCCGGGAATGGTTGACCAGCAGACCACGATCTACGGACACCATATGAACGATGGGTCGATGTTCAACGTGATTTCGGATACGACTGACCAGGCAACGTTCGATAGCATTGAATATGTGTACTACATCACACGGGATGCTACGTATAAACTGCGACCACTGGCGACCAAAGTTGTCGAGGACACGTATGCCAAGGCGCGCACGCCCAATTTTGAGGGCGACGACGGGCTCAAGAACTACCTGTCCGAGATGCTCGACGGTGCCTCTGCCGTGGCGAGCGATGCCACCGATCGTGCTGCTTCGGCAACCAAGGTCGTAACGCTTGTGACCTGTCGTTCGTTATCGCTGAGCAACACGCGTGCTGTCATGGTGCTCACGCCGGTCGAGGAATAAGTTGTTCGAGAGTAGCTAAAAAAGCCCCGTTCCAAATTGGCTACTCGACGACGGTAAGGGAGAAATGATGCTCGAGAATGGCAAAATGATGCCTTCGGTTGATGCTTGGCTGCGCGAGGCCAAGGCCGATTCGTCGGCACCTGCGTGCGGTATGTATCTGACACATAACGGTGTGGTGCGCGCGACGCCCAAGGCCGAGGTGCGCGGAATCGAGACCGATGGCGTGGCGCCGGGCCACAAGGTGGGCGGCATGGTCTTTGACTACGATGCCGAAAAGGTGCGGTCTGCCATCGAGGCGACGCGAGCGATGCCGGGTATCGGCTATGTGCGCGTGTGGCTGGCGAGCGGTGAGCTTTCCGTGGGCGATGACATCATGCTCGTGCTCATTGGCGGAGACATTCGTCCGCATGTGGTCGATGCCCTGCAGTCGCTTGTCGGCACCATCAAGAATGAATGCGTGAATGAGGTCGAGCGCGAGGCATAGGGCTTTGCGATCAACTCGAGCCCATCTATAGCAAAAGCCCGCTGGCAGTTAGGATTGAACTGCCAGCGGGCTTACTTATCCGTTGAGACCGGTTTGCGCCGTCGCCCGCGCTATACGCGTGTGGCGTCCTTGGGGCTCATGGTCATACTTTGGAAGCGATTTTCCATATACTCATTGTCGAAGTACTTGCCGTAGAACTGCGCAACGGGAATATCGTTGACGGTGTCGTTGACACGCTGGTACCAGTAGTCGAGCGATTGCAGCGTCATGACGCCGTCGACCAGCATGATGATGGTAAAGATGACGGTGGCCGAGTAGCGGCTCTTCCAGGGAATCATGTTGATGAGTTTGAGCAATCTGGGCAGCAGCAGCTTGATCCAGATGAGTCCGCCCAGGCCCCACAGGCAGGCGAAGCCCGTGCAGGTGCGTCCGCCCGTAAGCACGGCGAGCGGATCGGGCATGCCAAAGAGCTTCATATGCGAGTAGCTCCACGAGACCACACCGAACGAGGTCTGCATAAACCAGCCCACGAACACCTCAAAGCTTGCGCCAAGCAGGGCACTCACCAAAAAGATAACGATGGGGTTCTTTTTGTAGAAGCGGTTGAGCACCATGGTCATGAGTACGGCGCCAAATCCGTAGATGGGACTGAAGGGGCCAAACAGCATGCCGGCGCGGTTCTGGTAGACGCCCGGGTCATCGACCGTCATATGCCAGATGTCCTCCAGGATGAGGCCCAGTACGCAGCAGACAAAGAATACCCAGAACAGGTTGAAGTAGTTGAGCTTGATGTAGCCTTCTCCGGTCTCATCGCGGCCGAGCATACCCTCGGCGGCGGCGTCGCGATCGAGCATCTCCTGCAGGCGGCGCTGCAGTTCGCGCTCCTGACGAAGCGTGGGGTCAACGGTGGCCGAAAGCGCGATGAGGATGCCGAGCTGGATGGCGGGGCGCAGCAAGAACGGCCCGATACCCTGGAGCATCACGTCGACCAAAAGCTCAACGACAGTAAATGCGATAAGGATATAGGACAGGCGCGCGGCGTTGCGGCGCTGGTTCTTGATAAGGTCCAGGCCGAAGATGATTAAGATGACCGC
This sequence comes from uncultured Collinsella sp., assembly GCA_958348225.1. GTDB lineage: Bacteria > Actinomycetota > Coriobacteriia > Coriobacteriales > Coriobacteriaceae > Collinsella. Next base: position 10,921 of record CATVYG010000008.1, on the reverse strand, counting down.
GCTCGCCGCCGAAAGCATGATGCCGGCGACGATAAGGCCGACCGCGACGAGCGTGTTGTCGCCGAGCTTGGTGGCGGCGTTGCCGTTGATGAGCGCGGTGATGACCTGCCACATAAAGGCGGCGACCGACGGGAGCGTGCCCACGCCGGACAGGATGCACAGGGCGGCGTACACCTTAATGATGAGGGGGATCTTCTTGACCTCCGTGGCGCTGGGGACGCTGGGGTCGAGCTCGTTTCGATCCATACAGAACCTTTCTCGTTTTGTCCTAGGTTACAGGATACGCCGCCGACCTGCTAAAAGACAGGACGAACGTCCCAATTGCAGCAATGTAAGCCCTAACGGTGGGCGAGATGCGCCGCGACGGAAGTACGTGGGATCGTCGGCCTCGAGCATGGGTTGCCCAATAAAATGTTTGGCCGCAAAACGGATTATAAGCTCGGTGGGCTTTTAAAAAGCGCTGCTCATGCGCGGGAGTGCTTGTCTTGCCGTGCGTATAATAGGGCGGGTAACGCCAAATAACGAGGCTCTGAGGGGATGCCATGTCTCAAGAAACCATCCGCGCGGCCGAGCGTGCCGCGGGACAGGTGACGACCATGTCGACGTATGATCCGGACTCCGACCAGCTGCATGAGGAATGTGGCATCTTTGGTGTGTGGGCACCCGATCGCGATGTGGCTCGACTGACGTACTTTGGTCTGCGCGCGTTGCAGCATCGCGGCCAGGAATCGGCGGGAATCGCCGTGGGCGATGGCGGCACGGTTATGGTTCGTAAAGACCTGGGACTGCTCGATCGCGTGTTCTCCAACGCTGACCTGTCGACGCTCTCCGGCCAGCTGGCCGTGGGCCACGTGCGCTATGGCACTGCCGGCGCCAAGAGTTGGGAAGCCTCGCAGCCGCATCTTTCTACCATCAACAGCGTCATCATCGCGCTTGCTCACAACGGCACTCTGGTCAACACCGACGAGCTGCGCCGTCAGCTGATCGAGCTGGGCGTGCCGTTCCTCTCCAATTCGGATTCCGAGGTCGCGACCAAGCTTATCGGCTACTTCACCCAGCGTACGGGCCACCTGCGCGAGGGCATTCGCAAGACCATGGAGCTCGTGCGCGGCGGCTACGCCATGACACTCATCAACGAGCAGGCACTCTACGCCTTCCGCGACCCGCACGGCATTCGTCCGCTGGTGCTGGGCAAGCTCGTGGACGAGGGTTTGGACCAGGCCGACGCCGCTTCTGTTTCGCAGCTGCCCTCGCAAGACGGTGCCTCGACGGTCGACTCCGCCGTCCATGTCACGCGCGCCGGCGGCTGGGTCGTTGCTTCCGAGACGTGCGCACTCGATATCGTGGGTGCCGAGTATGTCCGTGATGTCCGCCCCGGCGAGATCTTGCGCATCAGCGCCGAGGGCCTGGTGTCCGAGCAGGGCGTGCCCGCAGCCGAAGAGTCCGCCAACTGCATCTTTGAGCAGGTCTACTTTGCCCGCCCTGACTCCATCATGAACGGCAAGAGCGTCTACGCCTGCCGTTACGACATGGGTCGTCAGCTGGCACACGAAGAGCCCGTCGAGGCCGATCTGGTCATCGGCGTGCCCGACTCCGGTCTGCCGCCCGCGGAGGGCTATTCGCACGAGAGCGGCATTCCCTTTGGCGAGGGCCTCATCAAGAATCGCTATGTGGGCCGTACGTTTATCGAGCCCACGCAGGAGCTGCGCGCCATGGGCGTGCGCATGAAGCTCAACCCGCTGCGTGACAACATCGAGGGCAAGCGCCTGGTCGTGATCGACGACTCCATCGTACGCGGCACCACCATGGTGCAGCTCGTCAAGATGCTGCGCAATGCCGGCGCCAAGGAGATTCACATCCGCATCAACTCGCCCGAGGTCATCTGGCCGTGCTTCTACGGTATCGATACCGACGTGCAGTCGCAGCTCATCAGCGCCAACAAGACGGTCGAGGAGATCTGCGAGTATATCGGCGCCGATTCGCTGGCCTTCCTTTCGGTTGAGGGCCTGCTGAAGGTCATGCCCAAGGGCGGCTACTGCGATGCGTGCTTTACCGGCCGTTATCCCGTGGCGATTCCCGAGAGCTTTGGTCGCGACAAGTTTATGGAGGGCTTTAAGCCCCGTAACCTTGATAAGCCGCTGCACTTTGACGACGACGCCGTGGTCGAGAAATACGACGACCGCAGCTGGGAAGAGAAGCACGGCGAGGCCTAAAACCTGCCATTTGGGGACAGGTTTATTTTGGTAGGTTTTACCTGCTATTTTGTTGATTGAACGGCGCGTGTTGTCAGGATGCGCGCCGAATCGAGGGCAACTATGAGCACCGTTTGGCGCCCAGGTGGCGGACGGTAGTGGGAGAGGAAGGCTCAGATGAGCGACAGCAAGCATGTGACGTATGAGGATGCCGGCGTCGATACCGCTGAGGGCGGCCGCGCCGTCGACGCTATTAAGCAAATGGTTAAGGACACCAACCGTCCCGAGGTTATCGGCGGCATTGGTGGCTTTGGTGGCCTGTTCTCGGCCGCCGCGCTTAAGGATATGGAAGACCCGATTCTGATCAGCGGTACCGACGGCGTAGGCACCAAGCTCGTGCTCGCCCAGATTATGGACCGTCACGAGACGGTGGGCCAGGACCTGGTCGCCATGTGCGTTAACGACATTTTGGCTTCGGGCGCCGAGCCGCTGTTCTTCCTGGACTACGTTGCCATCGGCCACATTGAGGCCGAGCACATGGCAAAGATCATCAAGGGCGTGGCCGATGGCTGCAAGCTCGCGGGCTGCGCGCTCGTGGGCGGCGAGATGGCCGAGCATCCCGGCGTCATGGCTCCTGCCGACTACGACCTTGCCGGATTTACCGTGGGCGTCGTCGACCGTCCCAAGATGCTCGACCCCGCGAACGTCCGTCCCGGCGATGTCATCCTGGGCCTGCCCTCCACCGGCGTGCACTCCAACGGCTACTCGCTGGTGCGTAAGGTCATCGGCGTCGACGGCATCAAGCCGGGCACGCCCGAGGCCGCCGCTAAGGCCGAAGAGCTGAGCCGTCCGCTCGAGGAGCTCGGCGGCGCATCGCTGGCCGACGCTCTGCTGGCCCCCACGCGCATCTACGTCAAGCCGGTTCTTGAGCTGCTGCGCGGCGGCGCTCCGGTGCACGCTATCGCCCACATCACCGGCGGCGGTATCACCGAGAACCTCAACCGCGCGCTTGCCGACGACGTCGATGCCGTGGTCACCCGTAACGGTGCCGAGATGGGCTGGGACGTTCCGCCCGTCATCACCTATGTGTCGCGCCAGGCCGAGCTCGCGCCCAACGAGGCGTGCAAGACCTTCAACATGGGCGTCGGCCTGTGCCTGATCGTTGCCCCCGAGGACGAGGCCGCGGTGACCGAGGCCCTGGTCGCGCTGGGCGAGAAGCCGTTCCGCGTGGGCGAGTGCGTCGAGGGTTCCGGTAAGGTCGTGTACTCCGATGAGCGCTAACGAGCAGATGGCTGCCGCCGAGGGCCTGGACTTTGTGCCCTATACCCGTCCGACCGGTACCGATACGGCTGAGCCGCTCAAGATCGGTGTGCTCATCAGCGGTTCCGGCACCAATCTGCAGGCGCTGATCGACCTGATCGCCGCGGATAAGCTCAATGCCTCGATTGAGCTCGTGGTGTCGAGTCGTCCTTCGGCCAAGGGTCTGCAGCGTGCGGAGCGTGCAGGTATCCAGACGCTTACGCTGTCCAAGGATGTCTATGCCGACCCCATCGCCGCCGACGAGATCATCGCGCACGAGCTGCTCGAGCGCGGCTGCGAATATGTAGTCATGGCCGGTTACATGCGCATGGTGCATACGCCGCTGCTGGCGGCGTTTCCCAACCGCGTGGTCAACTTGCATCCGGCGCTGCTGCCGAGCTTTACCGGCGCGCATGCGATCGACGATGCCTTTGCACGCGGCGTCAAGGTGACCGGTGTGACCGTACATTTTGCCAACGAGATCTACGACAACGGCCCCATCATCGCCCAGCGCGCGCTGGCTGTCGAGGAAGGTTGGGATGTCGACACGCTCGAGGAGCACATCCACGCGATCGAGCACGTGCTGTATCCCGAGGTTGTTCAGATGCTCGCCGACGGCCGCGTCCACGTGCTGGAGAACGGCAAGGTCGCAATTGATGCGCCTCGCGGCTAGCGGCGCACAGTACAATTTAGTTGAGTGGTCAGGGTGGTCATTGGCGCCAAGGCGCGCGTGGCCACCTTTTGTTTTGGGTAGTCATCGGGGACGTTTTTGAATGACTAGTTTGAATGACTAGTCGTTTAAGAACGTCTCAGGTGACTAGGTGAGAGAGGTGAGCGCATGGCGGATAACGAAGCACTGTTTACGCCTGAGCTGGTGTTTTTTGATTGGGAGTGCGCGACGCCGGATGAGGTGTTTGCGCGGCTCGAGGGCGAGCTTGCACCTCGCGGCTACATTGCGCCCGGTTGGCTCGACGCCGTCCGCACGCGCGAAGATGCCTATCCCACGGGTCTTGCCATGCCGGCGGCCGACATCGCCATCCCACATACTGATCCCGGATTTGTGGCTAAGCCCTATATCGCGGTGGTGAAGCCCGCCGCGCCCGTGACGTTCAGTGCTATGGCGGGCATGGGTTCCCCCGTGCCGGCGCGGATCATCATCAATCTGGGTATTGCCGAGCCGGGCGGCCAGGTCGAGGCCCTGCAAGCGCTCATGAATATCTTTATGGATGCCGACGCCGCAGCCGATGTACTCGGCCAAACCACGTCGCAGGGCATGGTCGACGCCATCCGCCGCCACTTTTAAGGTGGAGCTAAGCCGGCATTTGGGGACATTCCTTTTCTGCCGGCGCTTGGGGAATGTCCATAGCTGCCGACAGAAAAGGAATGTCTCTAACTGCCAACAGCCAGAACAGACCCCCTTTGCACCAAAATGGTGCAGATTAACCTGTCCCCCATACACCAGGTGTGTCGCGGGGGCCGCGTTGTGACACAATGGCGTTTGTTCGATTCGTGATGCGAAAGGCCAACTATGGCAAACAAGAAAAAGAACTCCGAGGCCGCGCCGACGCCCGAGCAGCAGACTCGTGCTGCCTCCAGCTCTCGTAAGAAGCAGCGCAAGACGTACGTGTCTAAGACCGTCAAGGTCGTCCTGGTGGTTATCGGCGTGCTGGCAATGCTGCTTTCCGTCTCGGCCATGGCGTGCTCCGGCCTGATGTCGCAGACCGAAAGCGCCAGCTCGGGCTATAAGCTCACTGGTGGCGTGGCTGCCACCATCAATGGCACCAACCTCACCGAGGATACCGTGACCAAGCAAATCATGAGCATGCGCACGTCCTACGGCTACACCAAGGACAAGGACTGGGCGCAGTATCTGGTCGACAACGATCTGACGCCCAAGAAGTACCGCAAGCAGCTCATCGATTCCTACACGCAGCAGATTCTGCTTCAGCAGGCGCAGAAGGAAAACGGCGTGACGGTGTCGGACGAGGAGGTCGAGAAGGCATGGAAGGACGCGTGCAAGAGCGCGGGCGGTGCCAAGACCTTTAAGAAGACCCTTAAGACCTACGGCTACACCGAGGACACCTACAAGGATTCGCTCAAGGAGAGCCTGGCGCAGCAGAAGCTCAAGGATGCCGTGGCGCCCACCAGCAAGCCCAAGGACAGCGAGATCGTCGATTACATCAACGAGAACCTGTCTAACTACAACGATGCCCGCCGCTCGTCGAACATCCTGATTAAGGTTGATTCCGACGCATCCGACGAGGACAAGGCCGCCGCCAAGGCCAAGGCACAGGAGTGCCTGGACAAGATTAACTCCGGCGAGCTGAGCTTTGAGGACGCCGTGGAGCAGTACTCCGACGATACCGGCTCCAAGGAGAAGAAGGGCGATGTGGGCTGGGATAAGCTCACTACCTTCGTCGACAGCTACCAGGCGGCGCTCGAGGGGCTCAACAAGGGCGACGTGAGCGACGTCGTCGAGTCGACCTATGGTTATCACATCATCAAGTGCACCGACTACTTCCATGTCGATAACCAGGTCGATGACATTAAGCAGGTGCCCAAGGACATTAAGAAGTACGTCTCCAACGTGGTGAAGACGCAGGCGGCAAGCACCGCGTACAGCGAGTGGCTGGAGCAGTACAAGAAGGACGCCGACATCACCGTTAACCCCATGCCCAAAGACGTGCCGTACAACGTCAGCCTGAAGGGCGTCACCAAGAGTTCGACCGACGATTCGTCGACGACTGAGTAATCATGGGGCGGCGCTCGCTCGAGTGTCGCCCACACTATTGAGGAGGATTTGCAGATGACCAACGAAGAGCTGCAGCAGGAAATGATCGCCGCCATGAAGGCCAAGGATAAGGTTCGCCTGTCCATCATTCGCCAGGTCAAGGCCGAGGTGAAGAATATCGAGGTTAACGAGCGCCGCGACGTGACCGAGGAAGACGTCAACAGCATGATCAAGCGTCTGATTAAGCAGACGAGCGAGACGCTGGAGATGTCCATTAAGGCCGGTACCGACCAGGAGCGTACCGACAACCTGACCGAGCAGGTCAAGATTCTGGAGAGCCTGCTGCCCGCGCAGGTTTCGGGCGAGGAGCTCGAGGCTCTGATCGAGCAAGTCATCGCCGAGCTGGGCGCGACCTCTAAGAAGCAGATGGGCCAGGTCATGGGCGCTCTGGGCAAGGCCACTGGCGGTAACTTCGATAAGCCGGCCGCGGCAAAGATCGTCGGAGCCAAACTCGCGTAATTTGTTACGCGGTTTTACCAAACCGCGTAACGGCTCGACGCTGCAAACCCGTACACGCGGCAATCTGACGTTCAATTTCAAGGGCGCGACCATAAGGTCTGCGCCCTTTCATTTCACGTCACCTTGCTCGCGTGTACGGGTTTTCGCTGACTTATGCTCAACAAGGGCGGTTGTATTATTTTCGGGCCTGATGAAGGGCACCTCCCCTGGCTGGTCGTTGGGTGCTCATTGGGGACAGACTTAAATGAGTGGGTTAAAGGTTGCGGGTTCTTTACGGGAATGTAGTGTGGGCTGCGGAAACGTGGTTCTTTCCGTACAATAGTGCAACTCGTGTAAACGCAGGGAAGGGACATTCATGGCAGACATGATCGAGATCAAGCATCTCAACAAGTACTTTGGCGACCTGCATGTGCTCAAAGATATCAATCTCACCGTCAAGCGCGGCGAGAAGCTCGTAATGATCGGGCCTTCCGGCTCGGGTAAGTCGACGCTCATCCGTTGCGTCGATTATCTGGAGGAGCCCACGTCGGGCGAGGTCGTCATCGACGGTACGCCGCTCACCAAAAAGAATCACCTGGAGATGGCTCGTAAGTACAGCTCCATGGTGTTTCAGCAGTTCAACCTGTATCCCAACATGACGGTGCTGGGCAACCTGACGCTCGCGCCCATCAAGCTGCAAAAGAAGAGCAAGGAGGAGGCGACCGAGATCGCCATCGCCGCGCTCAAGCGCGTCGGCATGGCGCATAAGGCCGGCGAGTATCCGCAGAATCTCTCGGGTGGTCAGCAACAGCGCATCGCCATCGCCCGTGCTCTGTGCACCAAGCAGCCCATCATCCTGTTTGACGAGCCGACCTCGGCGCTCGACCCCGAGATGGTCCAGGAGGTTCTGGACGTTATGATTGAGCTCGCGCAGGAGGATATCACCATGATCTGCGTGACGCATGAGATGGGCTTTGCGCGCCAGGTGGCCGACCGCGTCATCTTTATGGAGGACGGCCGCATTCTGGAGGAGGGCACGCCTGAGCACTTCTTCGATAACCCCGAGAACCCGCGCTGCCGTGAGTTCCTGTCCAAGATTCTGCACTAGGCGCGGTGATGGACATGACGGATATGACGAGGGCGGCCGTGTCGCGCCGTCACTTTTTGCAGCTGGCTGGCGCCGGCATGCTTGCGCTGACGGGGACCGCGCTTACCGGTTGCGGCAACTCCACCAGCGGCGAGGGCTCCGACAAGGGGTCCAAGCTTGCGGCCATCAAGTCGCGTGGCCATCTGAATGCCGGCGTTAAGAAGGACGTTCCCGGCTATGGCTATTACGACACCGCCAAGGGCCGCTTTGAGGGCATGGAAGTCGATTTGTGCTACCAGATCGCCGCTGCCGTCTTTGGTGTGAGCTACAAGGATGCTCGCGCCCAGGAGCTAGTCGAGTTTACCGATGTAACGCCCAAGACGCGCGGGCCGCTGATCGATAACGGCCAACTCGACGTGGTCGCGGCGACCTACACCATCACCGACGAGCGCAAAAAGAGCTGGGATTTCTCGACGCCGTACCGCACCGACTACGTGGGACTCATGGTCAAGAAGCGTTCGGGTTTTACCTCGATTGAGGACCTGGACGGCAAGATTATCGGCGTGAGCCAGGGTGCTACCACGCAGAGCCTGATCGAGCAGATGATCAAGGACAACGGCTTTAGCTGCAAGCCCGAGTTTAGGGCCTTTAGCGGCTACCCCATCATCAAGAGTTCGCTCGACGCCGGCAATATCGACGTCTTTGCCATGGACCGCTCCACGCTGGCCGGTTATATGAACGAGACCGTTGAGCTGCTGCAGCCCGAGGTCAAGTTTGGCGAGCAGGGCTACGGCGTGGCGACCAAGAAGGGCTGCGACCTTTCGGCCGTGGTCGATCAGGTGATTTGCGATCGCCTGGCCGACGGCTGGCTCGACCAAGAGGTCAAGACCTGGGGTCTTGTATAGGCGCATCGTCCAAGGAAGGAATCAAATGCTCGAAGGATTATTTGACGCCGACCGTTGGTCGACGACATTTCAAAACATGGGGCCCTTCTGGGAGGGCTTTGGCGTGACGCTGCAGGTGGTCGTTGCCGGTCTGCTGCTGTCACTGGTGCTGGGCACACTGCTGGGCGTGTTCTCTACCACTCGCTCGCGCGTGCTGCGCGCCATAAGCCGCGTGTACGTGGAGTTTTACCAGAACACCCCGTTGCCCGTACAGGTGCTCTTTATGTACATGGCCGGTCCGCAGTTTTTGCAGGCCATAACCGGTGCCGACCAGCCGGTGCGCATCGCGCCGTTCGTGCTGGGCTTCTTGGGCGTGGGTCTGTATCACGCGGCCTACATTTCGGAGGTCATCCGCACCGGTATCGAGGCGGTTCCGCGCGGTCAGATGGAGGCGGCCCAGAGCCAGGGCTTCACCCGTGCGCAGGCGTACTGGTACATCGTGCTGCCCCAGACATTCAAGATCATTTTGCCGCCGCTGTGTAACCAGGCGCTCAACCTGGTCAAGAATACGTCGGTGCTGGCGCTTGTGGCCGGCGGCGACCTTATGTACCGTTCCGACAACTTTGTGAGTCTGTACGGTTACCTGCAGGGATACATCGTCTGCTGCCTTATGTACTTCATCATCTGCTTTCCGCTCGCCATGCTGGTGCAGTGGCTCGAGCGCCGCTCCAAGGAGCGTCCGCGCGGCGTGAGCCTGGCCGAGCTGGGGCTCGACAACGTAGAGGAGGCCTAGCGCATGGAAATCTTCAACGCGACCAACCTGCTCTACATTTGGGGCGGCTTTGTTAAGACAATCGAGATCTCGGCGCTGTCGATCTTTTTCTCGCTCATCTTTGGCACGGTGCTGGCGCTCGTTAAAAGCTATGCGCCCCGCCCGTTCCGTATTTTGGTGAGCGCCTATATCGAGCTGTTCCGCTGCACGCCGAACCTGCTGTGGATCCTGTTTATCTACTTTACGGTGCAGGGTTTGGACATTGTGATTTCGACCATCGCCTTTACGCTGTTTACCAGTGCTGTTATGGCCGAGATTGTGCGCGGCGGCCTCAACTCGATTCCGCGCGGCCAGTTTGAGGCAGCGCAGAGCCAGGGCTTTGGCTTCTTTGCTACCATGCGCTACATCATTCTGCCGCAGACGTTTAAGACGATCATTCCGGCGTTGTTTAGCCAGTGCACGACCGTCATTAAGGACAGTTCGTACCTTTCGGGCATTAACGTGGCCGAGCTCATGTACACGGCAAATGTCGTGATGGCCCACGCGATTGACTTGTCGCAGGTGCTTATGCTCTACGGCCTGGTGTTTGCGATGTACTTTGTGCTCAACTTTGGTATCTCACTGCTGGTGAGGGCATATCAGAGGCGAATGGTGGCAGCGTAGAATGTGGCAAAGGGACAGCCCCTTTGTCACATAGAGAAAGGAATCGCGATGAGCGATCTGGTGAATAAGAAGAGTCCTGTGGTCATTACCATCGCGCGCGACTTTGGTGCCGAGGGCCACGAGATTGGCCGTATCCTTGCCGATGAGTTGGGGATTCCGCTGTACGATAACGAGCTGCTGGTGCGTGCGTCGCTGCGCGCGGGCGAGTCGCTCGACAAGATGGCTGCCTACGACGAGCGCCTGGCCGTGGAGAACATGGCGTTTCTGCCCGACCGCTACGATGCGCGTTCGTACTCGGACAAGTTGTTCCAAAAGATGAGCCAGGTGATTTTGGATCTGGGCGAGACCGAGAGCTGCATTATCGAAGGCCGTCTGTCCGATTACCTGCTGCGCAACAACCCCAATCACATTGCCGTGCTGGTGACCGCTCCTTTTGAGGACCGCGTCGAGATCGTGCGCAAGAAGCGCGGCCTCAACAAAAAGAAGGGCGCCAATCTGGTCAAACAGCAGCAGAAGGCGCGCGAGGCGTTCTATAAGCGCTACAGTGCCGGAAAATGGAAGATGACGAGCGGCAAGGACATCGTCGTCAACCGCGCCAAGCTGGGCCGCGAGGGCTGCAAGGACGTCATCGCCGCAGCCTACCGCTACAAGGTGGCTCAGCTCGAAGGCTAACCGGTCGAAACCACCACAAAGGGACAGTGAACTGCGCCCCGAAACTTGGACTGAACAAATAGCGACTACTGGAGTGGGAAGGATAAACTGGACTTTCTTTTAAGGATCCTCAAGCGTATTGCC
>CATVYG010000007.1 GCA_958348225.1 uncultured Collinsella sp. | reverse complement strand
ACCGAGCCGTACGCTTGAACTGAGAAGGGGGAGGCCTCGCGGCCTCCCCCTTTTTGCGTTGTATACACGTTGTACTTTGGGACCTAGCTCCCCCGTATGTGCTCTTACTGTTTGGCTGTATTTTGAGTCCATCTAGTGTATTTGAGCGATAATTACTCGCATTGGCGTTAGGGAGGGCTTGATGTTTACCGTATTTGTCTTGGGCAATATTGCTTCGGGTAAGTCGACTGCCTGCCGCTATTTCGAATCTCGTGGCGCTATGCTTATCGATCTGGATGAGCTTGCAAAATCGCTGTATGTGCCGGGCTCTGATATCGTCAATACACTCGCGGATGAATTCGGTTGGGACATTTTGGATGAGGAAGGTGGCATTCGCCGCGGCATCCTCGCTTCTCGAGCTTTCGCTTCTCCTGATTCGGTCGCACGGCTCAATGACATCGTGCATCCCATTCTGATTGAACAGCTTTCGCTTAGGATTCTCGATCCGGTTTGTTGTACTGTTTCATCTCCCCGTTATCCTTTTGCGGTGGTCGAGGTTTCTGCTCCGACTGGTTTTGAGGATGCATTTGGCTTGGCTGATGAAATTTTGGTCATCAGCGCCCCTTTGTCAGTTCGTCGCGAGCGCGCTATTCAACGTGGCATGGAGCCATCTGATTTCGATGCCCGTTCTGCTTGTCAGCCCGATGAGTCTGCGCTGTGCAATCTCGCTACAACGGTGATTGATAATGCCTCAGGCGATAATTCGCTCTTTGAGCAGCTTGACTCATGGCTTGCATGCCATGGGTTCGGGGATGTAGTGGATAAGGAGGAGGCCGATGCCTAAGACACGTTTCCTTACGTGGTATCGCCTTATACCGCTAGCTGCCGTTTTTGCCTTCGGCCTTATCTCATTCGTTTACTCGTATGCTCCTGCCGCTTTCTTTAAGCCGCTGTATCCGATTGACTACGAGGCGTATGTAAAGCAATCCAGTATTTCGCATAATCTGGATCCGTATCTGGTGTGCGCTGTCATTAAGTCTGAATCGAATTGGGATCCCGGGGCCGAGTCGAATCAGGGTGCTCAGGGATTGATGCAGCTGATGCCCGAGACTGCCCAGGATATGATCGCCAAGGGCCTTGTCGACGGTGGCGAGTATTCGGCCGACAACCTTAACGATCCGGCTACGAATATCGAGTTTGGCTGTGCGTATCTCTCGTATCTTCTAGCGTATTTTAACGGGTCGACTGACAGTGCCATTGCCGCCTATAACGCCGGCATGGGCAATGTCGACGGATGGGCGCAGCAGAGTACGTCGCTTCATAATGCAATCACCTTTCCCGAGACGCAGGCGTATCTGATTCGTGTCAATAATGCCTGGGCTCGCTACAAGACCCTCTATCCCGATCGGTTCGTATAGGACTATGCCTGCCGCCTGCGTATACTGCAGATATATGAGTTAGGAGTATCCATGGCGGAATTTGAAGTAGAACGCGTTGGTGGTGAACTTAAGCGCTTTGGCGTTGAAGGCTCTGACGTGCCGTTTAAGGTCGTGTCTCCCTATGAGCCTGCCGGTTCCCAGCCTAAGGCCATTGAGTCGCTTGTGCAGGGCGTGAGGGACGGAGACCGCTATCAGGTTTTGCTGGGCGTGACTGGTTCGGGCAAGACCTTCACGATGGCAAAGACTATTGAGGCCCTGGGAAAGCCGACGCTGGTCATGGCTCCGAATAAAACGCTCGCCGCTCAGCTTGCGAGCGAGCTCAAAGAGTTCTTTCCCAACAACGCTGTGGTCTACTTCGTCTCGTACTATGACTACTATCAGCCCGAGGCGTATGTGCCGCAAAGCGATACATATATCGAGAAAGACTCCTCGATTAACGAAGAGGTCGAGATGCTGCGCCATCAGGCGACCGCGTCACTGCTCTCTCGACGCGATGTGATCGTCGTTGCATCGGTCTCGTGTATCTATGGCATTGGCTCTCCAGAGGACTATGCGGGCCTAGCTCCAAACGTCGACAAGAAGGTGCCGCTCGAGCGCGATGACTTTATCCATGCACTTATCGACATTCAATATGATCGTAATGACTATGACCTGGCACGCGGCACGTTCCGCGTGCGCGGCGATGTTGTCGACGTGTATCCGCCTTATGCCGAGCATCCGTTGCGGTTTGAGTTTTTTGGCGACGAGGTCGAGTTGATTGCCGAGATCGATGAGGTCACCGGTGAGATGCTTCGTGAGTACGAGGCCATCCCCGTATGGCCGGCATCGCACTACGTGACCGAGAAGCCGAAGGTCAAGGCGGCTCTGAAATCGATCAGCGAAGAGTGCGAGAAGCGCGTCGCAGAGCTCAGGGCGACCGACAAGTTGCTCGAGGCGCAGCGTCTGCAGCAGCGCACCGATTATGATCTTGAGATGCTCGAGACGATGGGCTTTTGCAACGGCATCGAGAACTACTCGCGTCATCTGGACGGTCGCAAACCGGGCGAGCCGCCGTTTACCCTAATCGATTACTTTCCCAAGGATATGCTCTGCATCATCGATGAGAGCCATGTGACGGTGCCGCAGATTCGCGGCATGCACGAAGGTGACCGCTCGCGTAAGGTGACGCTGGTGGAACACGGTTTTCGCCTGCCCTCGGCGCTCGATAACCGCCCGCTTCGTTTCGATGAGTTTGAGGCAAGGATCCCCCAGTTTATCTATGTTTCGGCCACGCCGGGCGACTACGAGCTGCGGGTGAGCCAAAACGACGTGGAGCAGATTATTCGTCCGACCGGCCTGCTCGACCCCAAGATTGACGTGCGTCCAGTTCGCGGTCAGATTGACGATCTTGAGGACGAGATTCGCGAGCGCGTTGCCCGCAAGGAGCGCGTGCTGGTGACCACGTTGACCAAGCGCATGGCCGAGGACCTGACCGACCATCTGCTCGACGCGGGCATTAAGGTCAATTACATGCACTCTGATACGGCGACAATGGACCGTGTCGAGATCCTGCGAACGCTGCGCGAAGGCAAGATCGATGTTCTCGTTGGCATCAACCTGCTTCGCGAGGGCTTGGATCTCCCCGAGGTCTCACTGGTGGCAATTCTCGATGCCGATAAGGAAGGCTTCTTGCGCAACCGCCGTTCGCTGATTCAGACGATTGGCCGTGCGGCCCGTAACGCCGATGGCGAAGTCATCATGTATGCAGACGTTGTGACCGATTCGATGAAAGAGGCCATCGAGGAGACGCAGCGCCGTCGTGAGATTCAGATGGCATATAACGAAGAACATGGCATTGTGCCCAAGACAGTGCGCAAGGCCATCAACGACATCTCAAGTTTTATTGCCGAGGCCGAAAAAACCGTGGGCTCCAAGGGACGCTCGAAGGGCGACTCTCTTGGCCATGGCGCATTCTATACGCCCGATGAGTCGGGCGAGGGCGGTGTGCCGGAAACGGTGGCGCCCGAGCAGACACTTGCGGAGCAGTTGGAAGAACTGCCGCATGACGAGCTTGTGCGGATCGTCGAAACCATGGAAGAGGATATGCGTAACGCTTCTGCCGCTATGGACTTTGAGGAGGCGGCGCGCCTGCGCGATGCTGTCGTTCAGATTCGGGCGATGCTCGAGGGTGCGTCTGAGGACGAGACGATCGAGCGCTTACGCTCGCAGGCCCGCAAGGGTTCCACGTTCGCATCGGGCAGAAAACGCCAGGGTGCACGGTTTAAGAAATAGCGAACAGGCCCCGAGTTCCCTGTGGAGCTCGGGGCCTATGTCTTTTGCGCGCTGGAATTTGTGCGTTAGAGGTCTGCGATCAGGGCTTCAGCACAACGGATGCCGTCGGTGGCCGCGCTCATGATGCCGCCGGCATATCCAGCTCCCTCACCACAAGGGTAGAGGCCCGGGGTCGACACGGCATGGCACGTTCGGTCTCGGGTGACAGTGACCGGTGAGCTCGAACGAGTCTCCACACCGGTAAGAACGGCATCGGGACGGTCGTAGCCTCGTAGCTTTTTTCCGAGTAGGGGAAGTCCCAGGCGGAGCGACTCGACGATATGCTGCGGTAGGGCTTCGTCAATTGCCGTCCAGGTCACACCGAGCGGATAGGTGGGCTTTACCTTTCCGGGCGCCTTGCTGGCGCGTCCTGCGAGGAAATCTCCGACGAGTTGTGCCGGTGCGTTCCAGTTGGAACCGCCCAGGCGATAGGCGGCCGCCTCGCAGGCACGCTGGAGCTCGATGCCGGCGAGCGGGTCATCGTTGGGAAGGTCCTCAGGCGTGACGTTAACGAGCAGGGCGGCATTTGCGTTGCGTCCGTCGCGGGCATTGAGGCTGGCCCCGTTGACGCACAGATGGCACGGTTCTGAAGAGGCGGCGACAACCTGTCCGCCGGGGCACATGCAAAACGAGAACACGCTGCGGCCGTTGGGAAGATGGGCAACAAGTTTGTAGGGGGCCGCCCCGAGCGTTGGATGTCCCGCCGAGGCTCCATATTGGGCTCTGTCGATGTCGCGTTGCGGATGCTCGATGCGAACGCCCATGGCAAAGGTCTTTTGTGCGAGGGCCACGTTGTGGTCCTTAAGGAGCTCAAAAATATCGCGAGCAGAATGCCCGCAGGCGAGGATGAGGTGCTTTGTCTCGATTGGCTCGTAAGCGGCGTCTTGGGACGATTGGACATCAATACCGGTGATGGCGCCAGACGCGTCGATGCGAATGTCGACGAGCTTCGTTCGATAACGGACGACACCTCCGAGCTGCTCGATGCGCTGGGATATAGCGGTAACAACCTTGGGAAGGATGTCGGAGCCAATGTGTGGCTTGGCATCCCACAGAATATCGCGGGGCGCACCCGCCTCGACGAAGGTTTCAAGGATAAGGCGATGGGCGGGATTTTTTGTTCCCGTATTGAGCTTGCCGTCCGAGAAGGTCCCCGCGCCGCCCAGACCAAACTGGATATTGCTCTCGGGGTCGAGGATGCGCTCCTTTAGAAAGAGGTCGATCGCCTGCGAGCGGCGAAATGCCGGGTCGCCGCGCTCGATAAGCAAGGGCTTAAGACCTGCTTTGGCGAGCGTGAGCGCAGCGAAAAGGCCGGCGCATCCGGCGCCGACAACGACAGGGCGTTCTTGAGGTGCGTCGGAGACGGGGGAGGGGAATGAAGACCCATCGTCTTCTATCGCGCGTACGCGCGAGCGGTCACGCTCGGCAATGCTGTCGATCGCTTCTCGCTCGAGGTGGGGACTAGTCAGCTCAACACGAAAGCTCAGGATAAAATGGACGTCTCGTTTTTTGCGGGCGTCGATTGACTTGCGGTGGAGCTCGATGGACTTGATCTCGGAGTCCTTGCAACGTAGGACGCGCTTGGCGACTCGCTTGCCAACATTGAGGCAGGCATTTTCATCGCCGGCTTCATCGAGTGATGCGTTGACTTGGGTGATTTCGATCATCGAGGTCTCCTTAGAGGCAAGAAAGAGGCCGTCCGGTATCCCAGACGGCCCGAATGCGTTTTTGATTATAGACTGCGCGGCTACAGGCTGCTTGCAGCGCGAATGCCCGAGAGCCAGGCCCACGCAAGGTTAAAGCCTCCACAATCGGCGTCGATGTCGAGCGCTTCGCCGCAGACGTAAAGCGGGGCGTCGACAGCGCTGCTCGCGCGTAGACTGGGTGTTGAGATGCTCTCGACAGATACGCCACCACGCGTGACCTGCGCCGAGCGCTCCTCGGCTGTTCCCTCGACGAGCAACTTAAAGTGCTTGAGGATCGAGACCAGGTGGATGACATCGTTGGAGCCTGGATGGCACTGCTCGAACGCTGTGCAGACGACGCGGGAGAGTTGCGGGGCGAGCATGCCGTCGAGCCAACGGGGATCGCGGGGCGAAAAGCCGCCGAGCAGCTCAACGCGCCGGTTGAGCATATCGAGCAGCTCGTCTTTGGAGAGGTCGGGGAAAACGTCGAGCAGGATCGTATCGCCGTGCTGGATACGACGGGAGAGGTTGAAGACAGCGACGCCCGAGATACCGAAGGTTCGAAACAGGACTTCACCGTCTTCGTGCCAGAGCTCATTATGATTGCGGGCGAGCGTCAAGCGGGCGCGGACGCGCAGGCCATCCAACGTCTTGAGTGCCGCCCGATCGCCGACGACCGTTGCCGATACGGGGCAGAGGATGGGGCGCAGCGAAGTGAGGGGGAGGCGAAACGTATCGGCGATACCAGTGGGGTTGCCACCCGTGGCGATAATTACGGCATGTGCCTGCAGGGCCTCGTTCTTGCGAGGGACATCGGCGAGCGCTTTCCGAAGCGAGCGGAGCTCCGATTTTCGGTCGTCGTGCTTTTTTGCCTTGAGTGCCCGCGCTGGACGGTCTATTTGGAGTGTCCAGCCTTCGGAAGCTTTGTGCGCCGAGGCAACGTTGGCTCCGCAGATTAAGGTGATACCTAGGCGGTCGCAAACGTTGAGAAGCGCGTCGCGCACCGATTCGGCGCGAAGGGAGCGCGGGTACAGTCGGCCTTCCTCGGAGGTTGTCATGATGCCCAGCGAGGAGAAGAAACCCATAAGCTCTTGTTCGGGTTGGGGGCCCATGACAGATTCGACGAATGCGGGGTGGTTATACCGCTGAGGATCAATCGATTCGTTGGAGAGGTTGCAGCGGCCGTTACCGGTCGCAAGGAGCTTAAGGCCGCAGGCGACATCGCGCTCAACGATGCAGACGCTTTTGCCAGCACGTGCGGCCGTAATGGCGGCGGCGAGGCCTGAAGCCCCGCCGCCGATTACCAGGACGTCATAGAAGGCGCTCGTGTTCACTTAGGCCTCGTCGGTCTCGTGCGGGGTAATAGCCTCGACGGCAGAGACTGCCTTGGGCAACATGCCATCGGGCAGCGCGGTCTCGACCTCGCCCTTATCGCAGGCCTCGGCGAGTGCCGGATTAATGGGAAGCGTGCCCAAGATGTCGAGGTTATAGCGCTCTGCGACCTCGGGGAGCTTGCTCTTGCCAAAGACCTCGATCTTCTTGCCGCAGTCGGGGCACTCAATATAGCTCATGTTCTCGACGATGCCCAGAATGGGGACGTTCATCTTCTCGGCCATGTTGACCGCCTTGGCGACGATCATCGAGACCAGATCCTGCGGGCTCGTGACGATGACGATGCCGTCGACGGGCAGTGACTGGAAGACGGTGAGCGCGACGTCGCCTGTTCCCGGAGGCATGTCGACCAGCAGGTAGTCGATGGGGCCCCACGAGGTCTCGCTCCAGAACTGCCTGATGGCGCCTGCGATGACCGGACCGCGCCAAAGGACGGGGTCGGTCTCGTTTTGGAGCAGAAGGTTGGAGCTCATGACCTTGACGCCGTGCTCGGAGATTTCAGGCAGCATGAGGTTGCCAAGGGCATGGACGTGGCGTCCGCTCATACCGAACATCTTGGGGATAGAGGGACCGGTGATGTCGGCATCGAGGACGCCGACCTTGTGGCCGTGACGGGCAAGCTCGGTGGCGATGGCACCGGTGACAAACGACTTGCCGACACCGCCCTTGCCGGAAAGCACGGCGATGACGCGTTTGACCTCGGACAGCGTATTCTCCTCAAATTGCGACGGCGACGTTTGTCCGCCGGCGGCCTGTGCGTGCTCGCAACCCATGTATGACTCCTTTGTATATGTTGGGGCCGGGGCCCCGTGATGTGACACGAGCGTCATTGTACCCTCGTTTGCGAGCGGGAGTCATTTACGATGCATTTGGGCCGAGCGTGCTTGCAATACGATGGGTCCAAGCGAATGGGCGGGCTTACTGAACTTTGCTGGCGAACTCGAGGTATTGCATGCGCTGCAGCTTGTCGATCGTCGAGGCGTATGGGCTGTCTTCAGATTCCAAGTCGTAGCGCAGCCCGTCGGCACCAAGGTAGCCGGCGACATTGATGGTGGGCACATCTGACCTTGTTGCAAGCAGAGCCTTTTGATAGTCGGTGAGCGGGGCGCCGATCTTATTAAGGGTAATGGCTGCAACCTCGTTTGCCCCGACGGTGTCGTAGACGTTGAGCTCGGTATTGCCGGCGATTTCATAGTTAGCCCAGACAAAATATGTCGACTGATAGATACGGAAAGCGTGGCTTGCCGTATCTTCCTGAGGGTACAGCTCGTCGTTGAGAGTCGTTGCGGCGCTCGGCTGATGGTCGCCAAAAAAGACAAGGACAACCGGTCTGCCGATATTGCGGAGCTCGTTGATAAAGTACTCGAGGTCCCGGTCGGATGCGTTGATGCAGGTAAGATAGGTGTTGAGCGCGCTATTGGCACCCTCGCTGGCTCCCTCGACCCAATAGTTTGTCAGCTCTTCGGCGGGAACGGTGCCATAGTCGTAGCCGCCGTGATTTTGCATCGTGACGTCAAAGATGAACTGCGGCGCTTCGTCGGTTCTAAGCAGGTCGAGTATCTTGTCGTAGGTGGCGTAGTCGCATACGCCGGCATGGTAACAGGGCGCACCTTCGAAATCGCCGATTGAAAGAAAGTCTCCAAAGCCCAGCTGCTGATAGATTTTATCTCGATGGTAGTTGACGGGGTTTTGCGGGTGCATGGCGGTAGCGGTATACCCAAGCTCTTTAAGGTCCTTTGCCAGGCTGTTGACGCCATTCATCTGATACAGCTGATAGGGGATCTTGCCTAATCCGACAAAGGCCGTTGTCGCTCCGGTCAAAAATTCGAATTCGGAGTTTGCCGTTCCGCCACCGGCGACCGAAGCGAGCATGGTGCCGCGAACAAGTGTGTCGGGAAGCGAGTTGTAGAATGCGGGGCCGGTGTACCCGGCCGCCTGGAGCTGCTCAAAGCACGAAAGGTCGCTAAAACTCTCGTTCATGACGGCAACAATCGTCGGCTTGATTTCATTGAACTGGGCAACGGCAGCCGCGCGCTGCTCGCTTGAGCCATACGTGCTGTCGTAGGCGGCGGCGAGCTCCTGCTCGATGCTCTGCGCCTCATCGGGCGTATAGTCTTCGGGCTTCTCAATGGGCAACTCGTTGACCATTTCGGTGAACGAAGTGATAAAACCCTGAGACGTATATGTGGTGATGGGCTGCCAACGGTCAAATCCAAAATCCAGCGCCTGCTCCAAGTCGATGCTGGAAAAGCCCGAGAGCCCCACAACGGTCACTAGCAGAAAAGCGCAGAGGTTAGCGGCGATTGCGGGGAAGACATGGGTGGACGTACGGAGCTTGCGCGGTCGGATAAGCGAAAGAAGCCCCAGGGAAATCTCCAGCAGGGCTAGAGAGGTTACGATTCCGGCGGTAAAGGTAAACTCGTATCCCTCGCTCACTTCCATTGCGGTGCCAAGGGCCAAGATATCGCTTGGCAGGATGGCCTCGCCTTTAAACGTTATGACGAAGTGCTCGGCAATGCCAAGGATGCAACAGGCGACGGGCACGAGGGCCATGACGCCTCCATGACGCTGTCCCAGCAAATAAAGGGAGAGCAGAACCGTCGCGAGCAGCCCGACGGAAAACCCGAATGAGTTGGCGGGAATGCGATAGAACGTTTCGTTACAGGCAATTTCGAGTGAAACGAACGAGAGCGCTGAAACAGCGGCGATGACAAGGATGTCACGGCAAATACAGGCAACCGTTCCCGTCGCAAGATCGGTTTGGTCGATAAGTCCCGAAACCAAGGGCTCGACAAGAAGTATGATGGCGGTAGCACCGAGCGTCGAATAAGAAAGGACCCATAGGGAATTGTCCTCATTTACGAGCAATTGATTCGTAATCCATGCAGCTACCATGCCGAGCGGGATGAGGAGCGTCGCGCACCAAAAGACGCGGGCAATGGGCGGCTTTTCATTGTGTTTGATTGAAAAATATACGCGCACCACGACGATGGCCACGATAAGGACGGCGATGAATATGGGCAGATTGGCCATGTCGCTCGAAGTGATTTCAAGGGGGATATCTTCGGTCATGGACGTTCCTCTGTTACGGCAAATTAAGTTCAGTATTAGATTACTGTAACCTTTCCACGGCATTTCGAGAAACAAAGCGCCCGATACGCAAAGCTAAAGGTCTGCGAATCTTGTATTACGAACATCTGTGCGCGTCGAGTGCGCTAAACTCATCGACAGTATGATTCGATGCAATAGGAGGCAAGGAGCTTCCATGTCTGATTCTTCTATCGTTATTCGCGGCGCTCGTGAGCACAACCTCCGTGATATCGATGTTTCCATTCCGCGTGACCAACTCGTGGTCATTACCGGTCTTTCTGGCTCGGGCAAGAGTTCGCTGGCATTTGACACTATCTATGCCGAGGGCCAGCGTCGATACGTCGAGAGTCTTTCGAGCTATGCGCGCCAGTTCTTGGGCCAGATGGACAAACCCGACTTGGATTCAATCGACGGCCTTTCGCCGGCGGTGTCGATCGACCAAAAGACGACGTCTAAAAACCCTCGCTCGACGGTTGGCACTGTAACCGAGATTTATGACTATCTGCGCCTGCTGTTCGCCCGTGTGGGCACCCCGCACTGTCCCGAATGCGGCCGCGTCATTGAGCGCCAGACGACCGACCAGGTTGCCGACAAGGTCTTGGCGGCGGGGGAGGGCCGCCGCGCGTTTGTGCTGGCACCGGTGGTGCGCGGGCGAAAAGGCGAGTACACCAAGCTGTTTGAGGACCTTCGCGCCGAGGGCTTTAGCCGCGTGCGTGTCGACGGCGAGGTTCGCTCGCTTGATGACCCTATCGATTTGGATAAGAAATTCAAGCACGATATCGAGGTCGTGGTCGACCGCATCGTGATTCGCGAGAACTCGCTGGGCCGTATTGCCGAGTCCGTTGAACAGGCGACTGCGCTGGCGCACGGCAATGTGAACGTATACTTGCTGCCCGACCGCGACGCTCCCGAGGGGACCGAAGGCGAGTTGCTGGAGTATTCGCTGGCGTTAGCGTGCCCGGAGCATGGACACTCCATCGATGACCTGCAGCCGCGTGATTTCTCGTTCAACGCGCCCTATGGCGCGTGCCCCGAGTGCGATGGCCTGGGCTTTAAGAAGACGGTCGATGCCGAGGCGCTGATTGAGGACCCCTCGAAGTCCATTGCCGACGGAGTCTTTGGTAGCCTGTTTGGCAATTCGAACTACTATCCGCAGATTTTTGCTGCGGTCTGCAAACACTTTAAGGTGAGCGCCGATACGCCGTGGGAGGACTTGCCCCCTCGCGTGCGTCGTGCATTCTTGGATGGCCTGGGCGATACAAAGATCTCGGTCGACTACCAAAAGCTCGACGGACGTCGCAGCCAGTGGGATACCAAGTTTTCGGGCGTTCGCAACATCCTGTACGAACGCTATACCGAGACGACGAACGAGAACACCAAGACGCGCCTGGAGAAGTACATTCGCGAGGAACCGTGCTCGAGCTGCCACGGCGCTCGTTTGCGCCCTGAGATGCTCGCCGTCACCGTGGGCGGCAAGTCCATTTACGAAGTTTGTTGCCTGTCGTGCCGTGAATCGCTCGAGTTTTTTGAGGGCCTGGAACTCACCGAGCGCCAACAGTTTATCGGCGGCCGTATCGTCAAGGAAATTCTGGAGCGCCTGCGTTTTCTGGTCGATGTTGGACTCGACTATCTGACACTCGATCGCGCCTCGGCGACGCTTTCCGGTGGCGAGGCACAGCGTATTCGCTTGGCAACGCAGATCGGCGCGGGTCTCATGGGCGTGCTCTATATTCTGGACGAGCCCTCGATCGGTCTTCATCAGCGTGACAACGAGCGCCTGATCAAGACGCTCGAGCGCCTGCGCGATATCGGCAATACCGTTATCGTTGTCGAACACGACGAGGATACAATCCGTGCCGCCGACTACGTGATCGACATGGGGCCCGGCGCCGGTGTCAACGGCGGGCACGTAGTCGCGGCGGGAACGCCTGCCGATATCATGGCGTGTCCTGAGTCGATGACGGGCGCTTATCTGACCGGCAAACGAATGATCCGGGTGCCTGATGAACGGCGCAAGCCCGGTCGCGGCTGCCTTAAAATTACGGGCGCTCGAGCCAACAACCTCAAAAACGTTACCGCCAAGATCGAGTTTGGTACGCTTACGGTTGTTACCGGCGTGTCGGGATCGGGCAAGAGCTCCCTGGTTACCGACACCATTGCGCCTGCCCTTACGAATGCCATTCACCGCTCGACGCGCCCCGTGGGTCCGTATAAGAAAATCGAGGGCATCGAGTGTATCGATAAGGTTATCGATATCGACCAGTCGCCGATTGGCCGCACGCCGCGTTCCAACCCTGCTACCTATATCGGCCTGTGGGATGATCTTCGCGCGCTGTTTGCGAGTACGCCGGAGTCGAAGGCGCGCGGCTACTCGCCGGGTCGTTTCTCCTTTAATGTGAGTGGCGGGCGCTGTGAGGCGTGCAAGGGCGACGGGCAGATCAAGATCGAGATGCACTTCCTTCCCGATATCTACGTTCCCTGCGAAGTTTGCGGCGGTAAACGCTACAACCGCGAGACACTCGAGGTCACCTACCGTGGCAAGACCATCTCGGACGTGCTCGACATGAGCGTCACCGAGGCGCTGGCCTTCTTTGGGAATATCCCGCAGATTAAGCGCAAGCTCCAGACGCTGTACGATGTAGGCTTAGGTTACGTGAGCCTGGGCCAGCCCGCCACGACGCTCTCGGGCGGCGAGGCGCAGCGTGTGAAGCTCGCCAAGGAGCTTCATCGACGCCAGACGGGCAAGACGTTCTATATTTTGGACGAGCCGACGACCGGTCTTCATTTTGAGGACGTCCGCCAGCTGCTCGATGTGCTGCAGCGCTTGGTCGATGCGGGCAACACGGTGCTGGTGATTGAGCACAACCTTGATGTCATCAAGGTTGCCGACCGCCTGATCGATATGGGTCCCGAGGGCGGTAACGGCGGCGGAACCGTCGTGGTTTCGGGCACACCGGAGCAGGTTGCGGACTGTCCGCAGAGTTATACGGGCAAGTTTTTGGCGCCGTTGCTCAGGCGTGACCGGGAGCGTCAGGCTCAACTTGATGCTCAATAAATAGGCGATTCAGTTTATGGGCGCCATCGACTCCTCGTGATTCGATGGCGCTTGCTGTGTCGAAGTGACGTATGCAGCCGAATTGGACATATACTTAATCTTTGCGTCCGAATGCGAGGGAAAGGATATGTCATGGCAAAGGCTGTAAAGACGCCAAAAACCAATGCGATGCGCGAGCTGGAAAGTGCCGGCATTTCCTATGTTCTACATACGTACGAAGACGATGGTGATGAGTCGGTGGGCCTGGGGGTCGCGATTTCGGAGCAGCTTGGCGAGGAGCCCGGTCAAGGATTTAAGACTTTGGTCTGCGTGACGCCGTCCAACGACTATGTCGTGTGCTGCATCCCTGTTGCCGACGAGCTCGATCTAAAGTCCGCCGCGCGTGCCGCGGGGGAGAAGTCCTTGGCCATGATGCATGTGAAGGATTTGCTTGCGGCGACTGGCTACGTTCGCGGCGGCTGCAGCCCGGTCGGTATGAAAAAACGCTACCGGACGCTCATTGACGAGACATGCGTCCTTTGGGATACCATTTTTATTTCGGGAGGCAAGCGTGGTTATCAGCTCGAGCTTGCACCCGATGATTTAATTGCATTTTGCGGGGCGACGGTTGCCGCGATTACGAGAGAGGACTGAGCGATGCCGCAGGAAGAATTGAAGTGCGGAGCTCATTTTGCAAAAGAATCTGCGCCTCAGACACCCTCATCCGAAGTCTCTTCGTCGCGAGATGACACTGACGACATGGGCTCGTCGGACTACTCCACGGTTGGTCGTTCCGCCGGGCTTATGACCATCCTGACTATCGTGTCTCGCGTTACCGGTTTTATCCGCACGTGGGCAATGGCGGCCGCTATCGGCATGTCGCTACTCTCGTCCTCCTATCAGGTCGCCAACAACCTGCCCAATATGCTCTACGAACTCGTGATGGGCGGCATGCTCGTGACGGCGTTTTTGCCCGTGTACATGGGCGTGAGGCGTGAGCAGGGTCGCGAGGCCTCGAACGAGTACGTGGGCAACCTGCTTGGCATTCTGCTTTTGGTGCTGGGTGGCATTTCGTTGCTGGGGACCGTGTTCGCCCCGGGCTTTATCTGGACGCAATCGTTCCTTTCGGGTGACGGCGGCAGCATGGATACCGCTGCGTTCATGTTCCGTTTCTTTGCCATCCAGATTCTGTTTTATGGTTTGGGCTCGGTGTTTTCGGGCGTTCTCAACGCACACCGCGACTACTTCTGGTCGACGTTTGCCCCGGTCCTCAACAATGTGATCGTCATTGCGAGCTTTATGGGTTTTGCGCCCGTGTCCGCACAGTTTGGTGAACGTGCCGGCATCATCTTGATTGCGGCCGGTACGACCCTCGGTGTCTTTGTTCAGATGGCATGTCAGATCCCCGCGCTTGGCAAGCACGGCGTGCATCCCCATATCCATATCGACTTTAAGGACCCCGCGCTGCGCCAGACGATTGCGCTCGGTATCCCGACGCTGCTCGCCACGGTGTGCATGTTTGTCTCGACTTCTATCACCAACGCTGCCGCGCTGGTGGTCCAGCCCGAGACCGGTCCTTCCGTCATCGCCTATGCGCGCCTGTGGTACACGCTGCCCTACGCGCTGATTGCCGCCTCGCTTTCGACGGCGCTCTATACCGAGCTCTCTCACGACGCACAGGAGAAGGATTACGACAGCGTTCGCACGGGCATTTCGCGTGGCGTCGCCCAGATGCTGTTCTTCCTGATTCCGTTCGCGCTGTACCTGATTGTCTTCGCGCGTCCGCTCAACATGATTTACTGTGCCGGCAAGTTTGATGAGTCCGGCGTGGCGCTGGTGTCCGAGTTCCTTGTCTACCTAGCGTTCTCGCTGCCGCTCTACGGCGTGGTCGTATTGATGCAGAAGAGCTTCTCTGCCTTGCTCGACATGAAGCCCTATAGCCGCTATTGCCTGTATTCCGCCATCGGCCAGGCCGGCTCGGTTCTGCTGTTTGGCGTTGTGCTGGGCTTCGGTATGCCGGCAATCGCGCTTTCGTATGTCGTCGACTACGTGATCTTGGTCGGATGTTCGCTATGGTGGCTGCGTCGTCGTCTGCGTGGCCTTCAGGTCAAATCTATCCTGCATGGCGGTTTCTTTGGCCTTTTGCTCGGTGGCCTGGGTGCTGCCGCAGGCGCCGGCGTCATGTGGGCGCTTGAGCACTTTGTCGGGGCACTTGGCGGCTCGATTCTGATTACTCTTGGCTACGTTTGCGTTGCGGGTGTCGTCTCGCTTGCTGTTACCTTTGGCCTTGCCGTCGTCCTTAAGATGCCCGAGGTCTCGGCGCTGCTTCGTCGCAAGTAGGTGCGTGTGGCCGGTCACGACAACATTCCAACACTCGCCGAGCAGGTTTCGCGCGTTCCCACGCAGCCCGGATGTTACCTTTGGAAAGATGCCAAGGGCGATGTCATCTACGTTGGCAAGGCAAAAAACCTGCGTTCCCGTATGCGCCAGTACGTGACACTGCAGGATGAGCGTCAAAAGATCCCGCTGATGATGCAGCTGGTGGCGAGCTTTGACTATATCGTGGTGGAGACCGAGCACGAGGCGTTGGTGCTCGAGCGCAATTTGATTGGTCAGTACCATCCGTACTTTAACGTCGACCTCAAGGATGACAAGAGCTACCCCTTTATCGCCATTACAAAGGGCGACCTGTATCCCGCTATCAAATATACGCGTGAGCGCCATAAGCCGGGAACGCGTTATTTTGGTCCCTATACTGACAGCCGCGCGGCGCGTGAGACCATTGACACGCTGCGCAAGGTGATCCCGATCTGCTCGGCTTCTTGTGCGGAGTGGCGTCGTTGTCGTCGTATCGTCGAGTCCCACAAGGGCGAGGAAGACATCGTCAATATGATTTGCGCGCAAAACGGGCGCCCCTGCTTTGACTACCATGTCGGGCGCGGCCCGGGTGCGTGTGTCGGCGCGATTTCTCCGGCAGACTATGCCAAGAACGTCAAGCGCGTCGAGCGCTTTTTGTCGGGCCATCGCAAGGATGTCGTCGATGAGCTGACCTCCGAGATGACGGATGCCGCCGAGGCGCTCGACTTTGAGCGCGCGGCACGCGTCAAACGTCGTTTGGAGGTCATCAGGGGTCTGGACGATCGTCAGCAAGTCGTTTTTCCCTCCAGTGTCGATATCGATGTCATCGGTTTCTATCGCGAGGAGACCATCTCCGCCGCTTGCGTCTTTGTCGTGCGTGAGGGTCGAACGGTTCGAACCTGCGAGTTTATTCTCGATAAGGGTTTGGATGTCGACGAAGAGGAACTTCAATCGGGCTTTCTTAAGCGCTATTACGACGAGACGGCTGATATTCCAGCTGAGGTCAACCTTTCCGTCGAGCTTGAGGATGCGGAGGCGCTGGGGGAGTGGCTTGCGGGCAAGCGTGAACGTTCCTGCCATCTCCATAGGCCGCAGCGTGGCGAAAAGCACCGTCTGCTCGATATGGCATCCAAAAATGCGCGCCATGCCCTCATGCGCTATATGATGCGAACGGGGTACGCTGACGACCGCACCAATCAAGCGCTCCTGGAGCTCGAAAGCGCGTTGGCGCTGCCGGCGCCGCCGATGCGTATCGAGTGCTTCGATATCTCTACACTGCATGGCACCTTTACGGTCGCCTCGATGGTGGTGTTTACCAACGGGCGCGCCGACAAGAGCCAGTACCGCCGTTTTAAAATTCAGGCCGAATTGGACGAGGCAAACGACTTCGTGTCGATGTCCGAGGTTTTGGGACGACGCTATGCTCCCGAGCGCATGGCCGACGAGCGCTTTGGCTCGCGCCCCGATTTGCTCGTTGTCGATGGCGGTAAGCCGCAATTGACCGCTGCGATCAAGCAACTTGAAACTCTTGGGCTCGATATACCAGTTTGTGGCTTGGCAAAGGCCGATGAGGAGGTTTTCGTGCCTTGGGACGAGACTCCCGTCGTGCTTCCAACCGGGTCCGCGTCGCTCTATCTAATTAAACAGGTGCGCGATGAATCGCACCGTTTTGCCATCACGTTCCATCGCGAATTGCGCGATAAAGCCATGACGGTTTCGGTACTCGATGACGTTCCAGGCGTGGGACCCACCAGAAAACGTGCCCTTATGCGCCATTTTGGCTCGATGAAGCGTTTGCGTGCGGCAAGCGAGCAGGAGATTGCAGAAGTTCGAGGCGTTCCGGCCGATGTCGCCAAAGCGGTCCACGAGGCACTTGTTGCATGGAATGCCGAGCGCGCCCAGACATCGGCCAACCGTTCCGAAAACTAAATGCGCTTCTAAACAACTGATATACATGATTGGCCGATTTTCAATCATTTATTTCGCGGCGATTACCAGCCGATTTCTGGTTTTATTAACGCTAAAACGTTTGACTAGCCATGGTGAACAACCCTGCTATCCTGCGGGTTGACGAAGACTGATATCTCACCTCGTCGATACATACTGTCTGACGAATCGTTTGTCAATGAATTCGGTGAACGGTAGTAAATACCGTTCAAGCGTATGTATGTATCGGTCGCCGAGCGCGGCACCTCAGTTGGGTACGTCGGTAGGTAAGGTATATATCGTCCGCAAGTTGCGCGGGGGCAAGTCTAGGTGCTCCCGAGTAAGATTCTCTATTGATAGGAGAAGACATGGCCATCATCAACAAGGGTATGTCCAGGCGTTCGTTCCTCGGCCTCACCGGCAGCGTCGCTGCTGTCGCAGGGCTTGGTCTCACCGGCTGCGGCGGCAGCTCTAGCGACGAGGGTTCCGCTTCCGGTTCCACCGATTCCGCCAACCGTGGCGGCGGCGTGATCACCGCTGGTTCCGCTTACGCTCCGTCCAGCTTCGATCCCGCCAGCACCGGCTCCGCTGTGGGCCTGGGTGCTAACTGGCACGTCGTCGAGGGCCTCTACGGCATCGATTACCACGACTACAGCACCTTCAACGAGCTCGCCACCGACGATCCCAAGTCTGTGGACGACACGACTTTCGAGGTCACCATCCGCAAGGGCGCCAAGTTCTCCGATGGCACCGAGGTCACCGCTGACGATGTCGTTGCCTCCTACACCGCTTGCGCCGCTTCCGCTACCTATGCTCCGTTCTTCCAGCCCTTCGAGTCCATCGAGGCCAAGGACGCCAGCACCGTGACGGTCAAGACCAAGGTCCCCAACTTCTCCCTGCTCAAGGATCGTCTGGCCATCGTCCGCGTTACCCCGGCCACCCAGACCGAGGAGGATCGCGCCAAGCAGCCGATCGGCTCCGGCCCCTGGATGTACGACTCTATCTCCGATACCGAGATTACCCTGGTTCCCAACCCCGAGTACAACGGTGAGTATGCTGCCGAGGATAAGAAGATCCAGTACAGCATCCTGACCGACCCCACCGCTCGCGTTACCGCTCAGCAGGAGGGCTCCACGCTCGTCATGGAGCTCGTTACCGCTGACGCCGTCGACCAGCTCGAGAGCGCCGGCTGCAAGATCGATAACGTTCAGGGTTTCGGCACCCGCTTCATCATGTTCAACGTCGCCAAGGAGCCTTGGAACAACGTCAAGGTCCGTCAGGCTGTCATGTATGCGCTCGACACCGAGAAGATGGTCAGCAACACCTTCGCCGGCCTTGCCACCGCTGCCAGCTGCTACCTGCCCAAGAGCTTCACCAACTATCATGAGGCTTCCACGGTGTACAAGACCGACGCCAAGAAGGCTAAGAAGCTCATCGAGGAGTCTGGCATCACCCCGGGTGCCATCACCCTGCGCACCACCGACAACGAGCAGATTAAGGGCATGGCCGCCCAGGTCAAGAACGACCTCGACGCTCTCGGCTTCGATGTGACCATCCAGACCGATACCTCGCCGGCTACCTACGCTGCCATCGACGGCGGCGAGGCCTACGATATCCTCCTTGCCCCTGGCGATCCTTCCTGCTTCGGCGCCGACCCCGACCTGCTGCTCAACTGGTGGTACGGCGACAACGTCTGGATGCAGACCCGTTGCCCGTGGAAGGAGTCCGCTGAGTGGCAGAAGCTCCACGGTCTCATGGACGAGGCTCTTGCCGCCGAGGGCGACGAGCAGCAGAAGAAGTGGAACGAGTGCTTCGACATCATTGCCGACAACGCCGTTCTGTACCCCGTTGTCCACGTCAAGACCGTCTCCGCTTCCTGGGACGATCCGTCCACTGCGCCCAACGGCGAGGCCCTCGATGGCTTCAAGGGCATCGGCACGACGAGCATGTCCTTCAGGGGCGTTGCGACCGTCAAGGCGTAAGACTCGCTTGAGTCTGTATGCAGGATGTCGGTCGTTGGGACCGTATCCTCATAGTTGAAACAAAGACCCGGGCGGCAACGATGTCGCTCGGGTCTTGTAATGAGTATCCGTACTCATATACCAGTTGGTCCTACCGACAAAAGAAAGGGGAGAGAACGTGAACAACTTGCTACGTTTGATTGGAAGGCGTCTTGTGGCGCTGCCGATCATGGCATTGGGCGTCACCGTCCTGGTGTTCTTCCTTATGTCGTTCTCCAAGACCGACCCCGCCTACACGGCGTTGGGTGACGGTGCCTCGCCCGAGGCGGTTGCCGAGTACCATGAGAAGTATGGTCTGGACGACCCCTGGCCCGTGCGCTACGTGCGCTATATGGGCGATTTGATCCATGGCGACATGGGCACCTATGGCGCTGCTCGCAACTCCGTTGCCAAGCGCATCTCCACGGCCCTGCCCGTCACGATGCAGCTGACCTTCATCGGTCTTG
Source organism: uncultured Collinsella sp. (assembly GCA_958348225.1). Taxonomy (GTDB): domain Bacteria; phylum Actinomycetota; class Coriobacteriia; order Coriobacteriales; family Coriobacteriaceae; genus Collinsella. Next base: position 48,578 of record CATVYG010000007.1, on the reverse strand, counting down.
CCATCGGTGCGGTCGTTTCGTTTTTGCTCGGCGTCATCGCGGCACTGTATCGCGACAAATGGCCGGACCAAGTGATCCGCGTCTTTTCCATCGCCGGCTTGGCAACCCCGTCGTTCTGGCTTGCCGTTCTGTTGATCCTGCTGTTCTCTTCCTACCTTAAGGTGCTCCCGGCATCGGGTGCTCTGCCTCACTTCACCACGAATCCGGTTGGCTATCTGGGACGTATGATCATGCCCGCCATCGCCTTGGCATTTCCGCTGACGGGCCAGATGACTCGTATCGTGCGTACCGCCATGGTCGAGGAGCTCGACAAGGATTATGTCCGTATGGCTCGCGGCGCCGGCGTTCCCGAGAAGGTCGTCGTCGGCATCAACGTTCTTCGCAATGCGCTGATCACCCCGGTCACCACCCTCGGTCTTAAGATCGGTTACCTCATGGGCGGCGCTGTCGTCATCGAGGTTATCTTCAACCTCCCCGGCATGGGCACCGCGATTCTGCAGGGCGTTCAGGGCAACGAGGCGAACCTGGTTCAGGGCGTCGTCATCGTCGTTGCTCTCGCCTTCATCATCATCAACATCGTGGTTGACATGCTCTACCTGCTCATCAACCCGCGCATCAGGACGGTGTAGATTATGGTAAAGATTCGAGAGAAGCAAACCGAGCAGCTCGAGAAGGCTGCCTCCAAGGGGCTCAAGCTCGGTGGCTGGAAGAAGATGACGCTGTCTTCTAAGATTGCCGCCGTCGTGCTGGTGCTGGTCGCCCTGACTGCGATTCTGGCGCCCCTTCTTGCCCCCTATAGCCCGGTCGAGATCTTTACGGCTCGCCAGGCTCCCGGCAACGGATTTATCTTCGGTACCGACGATAAGGGTCGCGACATTCTGTCGCGTATGCTCTACGGTGGTCGTTACTCGCTGATTATCGGCTTTGGCGCCACTGCCATGGCTCTGGTCTGCGGCTCGGTCGTGGGCGCCCTTGCAGCGGTTTCGCGCAAGGCCGTCTCCGAGACGATCATGCGTATCTTGGACATCATCATGTCCATCCCAGGCATCGCCCTCGCGGCCGTCTTCGTCTCCATCCTGGGCAACTCCGTGCCGTCGATCATCTTCGCCATTGGCTTTATGTACACTCCGCAGATTGCCCGTATCGTGCGCGCCAACATCGTGTCCGAGTACGGCGAGGACTATGTTCGTGCGGTCATCGTTTCCGGCGCCAAGGCTCCGTGGATTTTGATCAAGCATGTTCTGCGTAACTGCATCGCCCCGATCATGGTCTTCACCGTTACCCTGGTCGCCGACGCCATCATCTTCGAGGCCTCGCTGACCTTCATCGGCGCTGGTATCCAGGAGCCCACCGCTACCTGGGGCAACATCCTCGCCGACGCCCGCGGCGGCGTGCTCGCTGGCCGTTGGTGGCAGGCGCTGTTCCCGGGCCTGGCCATCATGATCACCTGCCTGGCGCTCAACATCCTCTCCGAGGGCATTACCGACGCTATGGCCGCTGCCCCCTCCGCCGCCCTGGATCCGACCGATTCCTCCAAGCGTCGCGAGGCCGACCTGCTGGTCTCCGACCCCGTTCGCGCCTACAAGGAGCAGGCCCAGTCCCTCTCCGCTCGCCTTGGCGCCCTGCGCGATGTCGAGCTCAAGCGTGACGATCGCCATGTGCCCGACGAGTCTGTTGAACCGATTCTCTCGGTCCGTGACTTCTGCATTCAGTTTGAGCATCACGGTGATATCAACGTCGTCGACCATGTCAACTTTGACGTCCGTCCTGGTCAGACCATGGGCCTGGTGGGCGAGTCCGGTTGCGGTAAGTCCATCACCACGCTGGCCATCATGGGCCTGACCGATGAGGACGAGCACCTTTCCGGCGAGGTCCTCTGGGAGGGCCGTGACCTGCTCAAGATGAGCAAGAAGGAGTGGTTCGGCCTGCGCGGTACCGATATCGCTATGGTCTATCAGGACGCCCTGTCCTCGCTCAACCCCTCCATGCTCATCTCTGCCCAGATGAAGCAGCTCACCAAGCGCGGCGGAACCCGTAGCGCCGAGGAGCTCCTGGAGCTCGTCGGCCTCGATCCCAAGCGCACGCTCGAGAGCTATCCGCACGAGCTTTCCGGCGGCCAGCGTCAGCGTGTCCTGATCGCTATGGCCCTTACCCGCGACCCCAAGCTGGTCATCTGCGACGAGCCCACGACCGCTCTGGACGTTACCGTCCAGAAGCAGGTCATCAAGCTGCTCAACGATCTTCAGGCCAAGCTCGGCTTTGCCATGATCTTCGTTTCGCACGACCTGGCGCTGGTCGCCGAGGTCGCTCATAACATCACGGTTATGTACGCCGGTCAGGTTATCGAACAGGCGCCCACCAAGGAACTGCTCACCAACCCGATCCACGAGTACACCCGCGGTCTTCTGGGCTCCGTTCTGTCCATCGAGAGCGGTTCGGGCCGTCTGCACCAGGTGCCCGGCGCCGTTCCGAGCCCGCGCGATTTCCCCAAGGGCGATCGCTTCGCGCCCCGCTCGAGCCATCCGCGCATCGGCCTGGACACCCGTCCGGTCTTCAAGCGCGTGCCCGGTACCGAGCACTTCTATTCCGAGCTCCCCGACGAGGTGCTCAAGGCAAATGGTTTGACCCCTCACGCGGAGGTGATGTAGATGAGCGAGACCGCAGTCAACGGCGTCGAGCCGATCATCTTCCTTGATGACGTCCACGTCACCTTTAGGACCCGTACCGGCTCGATTCTGCACCCCAACCTGGTTCACGCCGTCCAGGGTGTAACGATTAAGCTCATGCCCGGTCAGACGATCGGCATCGTCGGCGAGTCCGGTTGCGGTAAGTCCACCACCGCCAACGTCATGTGCGGCCTGCAGGCCCCCACGAGCGGCAAGGTCTACTTTAAGGGCAAGGACGTTACCAAACGTACCGCCGAGGACCGTCGCCACATGGGTCGCGTCATCTCGGTCGTGTTCCAAAACCCGGCCACGGCGCTCAATCCCCGCATGGTCGTTCGCGAGCAACTGCTCGACCCCATGCGCGTCCACAACCTGGGTACCGAGGCCGAGCAGGAGAAGCGCGTCAAAGAGCTCCTGGAGCTCACCGGTCTGCCCAGCTCCGCCGCCGAGGTTCTTCCCGGTCAGCTTTCGGGCGGCCAGCGCCAGCGCGTCGCAATTGCCCGTGCCCTGTCGCTGAACCCCGATGCCATCATCGCCGACGAGCCCACCTCGGCTCTGGACGTTTCGGTCCGCGCGCAGATTCTGAACCTGCTGACCGACCTTAAGAAGGAGCTCGGCCTGGCCATGGTGTTTATCAGCCATGACATCCAGACGGTCCGCTATATCTCTGACGACATCATCGTTATGAATGGCGGCAAGATCGTCGAGCAGGGCGAGGCCAAGCAGGTCTTCCAGCACCCTCAGGACCCCTACACCAAGATGCTGCTCGGCGCTGCGCCGTCGCTGCTGCATCCCAAGCTCGGCGAGTAGCCTCGCTTTCCCTCCCGTGCGCCCGGCTCACTTGCCGGGCGCACCACCCGGGCGGTTTCGCAAGGTGGGGTTAACGCGCCAAGCCCCCTGCTCCGGAGCTCCAACAGCAATTTGGTGTATTTCGCGGCGCCCAGCCCCCGCCATCAGATTTCGATCTCTTTTGGAAGGATCGCATGGCCGAGGCCGACGCCGTCGGGCTTGACTATGCGATCGAGGCGGCATCGGTCACCGATGCTGCGACCTGCCAGCTTTTCGATCTCTGGTATACCGGCATGTGTGGCGCTCGTCTGCACGCCAAGTACCTTAAACCTGTCTCGGACGAGCCCGTGCCATTGGTGCTTCAGTTCCATGGGTATCCGGGCGCAAGCCGCAGCTGGTTTGAGCAGGCGTCGTTTGCGGGTATGGGCATGGCGCTGATTGCTCTCGATTGCCCTGGCCAAGGAGGACCCTCCGAGGACATTGGCGGATTTGAGGGCACAACGGTCGCGGGCCATATCGTCGCCGGTATCGACGGCGATCCGGCCAATCTCTACTACGTCCGCTTGCACCAAGATATTCGCATCCTGTGCCGCATCGTTCGCGAGCTCGAGGGCATCGATCTTGCCCGTGTGTTTGTGAACGGCGCGTCGCAGGGCGGCGGTTTGGGTATTGCGACCTGCGCGCTTAACAGCGAGCTTATCAATCGCGCCGCCATCCTCTATCCCTTCCTGTCAGATTTCCGCCTGGTCTGGGATTTGGATGCCGACGACATTGCCTACGAGGGCCTGCGCTATTGGTCTCGCTGGTTTGACGAGGACTCGACTCGTATTGACGAAGCCTATGCCAAGCTGGCGTACTTCGATTCCAAGAACTTTGCCCCTATGGTCAAATGCCCCGTGCTGTTTGGCACGGGCACGGCCGATATCGTCTGTCCACCGGCGACGCAGTTTGCGGTCTACAACAACCTGACCTGTGAAAAGCGTCATGAGTTCTTTGAAGGCTTTGGCCACGAGGAGATTCAGGATTTTGACGATCTGATCATTCCGTTTTTCTGCAAGGGAGGGGAGGCTCATGTCTAAGTGCGAGAGCAATGTCAATGAGCTGATTGTCCCCGAGCTTGCGGGAATTGCTGGGACGGTTTCGTCAAGGCTATCTGATTTCCGGGGTTGGCGCGGCGATACTTCTGCGGATGTTTCCGAGTTAGAGACAGCCGCTTTGAACCCGCACGTTTGCGGGCTGACTGTTACGGCGATTGATTTTGCCAATCCGTTCGCGCGCTACTCCGAGGTTTCCTTTGAACTCGGTGGGGATGTCGTCCACGGTCGTTTGATCGAGCCTTATGGTCGTGCCCGGGCATCCGAGCTTGTGCCACTATGCCTGATGTTCCATGACATCGACCGACCCGTGCGGGGATGGCATCACATGACGAGGTTTGCCGCCATGGGATATGCCGTGCTTGCGCTGGACGATGAAATGATTGGATCTAGCGATCTGCAGCAGGGGATTACCTCGCCTGCTTTTGTCGAGCGCGTCCGTTGGGGCTGCGCGTTGGCGAAGGTCGCGCGCAATCTTGATGGCATGGATCCCGACCGCATTTTTGCATGGGGTGAGGGTCTTGGCGGCGGTGTCGCGCTGGCGGTGTCTGCTCTGGACGAGCAGGCTCTTGTCTGCACGGCGGTCGCCAATCCAATTCCCGGCGGTCTCGAGGCGCTGTCGTCTCGGGTGCGCGGATCGGTGCTCATGGGCACATCGCTTATGGATACCGTGAGCGATCCCAAGGGTCAGTTTGCTGTATTCAACGGCCTTGAGTGTGACCGAAGGCATATCATCTATGCCAAATACGCTCATGAGCGCATCAATGCGTTCGAAAACGAAGTCGTCGACTTCTTTAACCAAACGTTCTACCCGTGTTCTTTGGCCTAGGCGGCCTGGACACTGCCAACAAGAGTGGATGGCATAGGGCCGTCCGCCAGACAACTAAGGAGATTCTTGTGGCAACTCAGAAATTCACCGGCGTTATTCCTCCCGTCGTTGTTCCCGATACCGAAGACCACCAGCTCGACGTTGCCTCCTTTGAGCGCAGCATCAACCGCATGATCGACGCCGGCGTCGATGGCCTGTTCTTCTTGGGCTCTTCGGGTGAGGTCGTCTTCTCCACCGACGAGCGCCGTCGCCAGATTATCGCCGAGGCCGTGCGCATCGTCGATCACCGCGTGCCTGTTCTGGTCGGCATCATCGATACCGAGACCGAGCGCATGATCGAGCACGGCAAGGTTGCCCAGGAGCTGGGCGCCGATGCCCTCGTCGCCACCTGCCCGTTCTATGCCCTGCAGGGCATGACCGAGGTCGAGGAGCACTTCCGCATCCTGCACGAGGAGCTCGACCTGCCCATCTTTGCCTATGACATCCCCGTGTGCGTCCACACCAAGCTCCCCTGGAAGCTCCTTGCCAAGCTCGGCGCCGAGGGCGTCCTGGCTGGCGTCAAGGATTCCTCGGGCGATGACATCTCGTTCCGCTATCTCGTTCAGGAGAACGAGAAGAACGGCCATCCGATGAGCATCCTCACCGGTCACGAGGTCGTTGTTGACGGCGCTTACCTCGGTGGCGCCGACGGTTCCGTCCCGGGTCTCGCTAACGTTGAGCCCGAGGGCTACGTGCGTCAGTGGAAGGCCGCTCAGGCTGGTGACTGGGCTACCGTCAAGGCCGAGCAGGATCGCCTCAATGAGATTTCGCACATCTGGGATGTCACCTCGGGCGTTCAGGGCTATGCCGGTGGCGTCGGCGCCTTCAAGACCGCTATGAATCTCATGGGTATCTTCGACAGCCCGACCATGCCGCGCCCGGTGAAGGCCATGACCGGCGAGAACGTCGAGGCGATTCGCAAGGTCCTCCAGGACAACGGTCTCCTTTAAAGCTTTCCCAGGCACCCGACCTCGCCGTTCAACCGTGTGACCATGACCCATTAGGTCGATGGCCACACGGTTTCTCGGCGATCTCGGGCACCTGGAAAACCTTTACCGCGCTGTGACGGCTAGCCTGACGGCGCATTTCCTGTAGTTGTTTTTATCTCCTAAGGAGAGCGACATGGAGAACAAGTACGTTTGCTCCGTCGATATCGGCGGCACCAAAATTGCGACTGCCATTATGGAGTATCCGGCTGACGGTAGTGTGCCCCATCCCGTATTTGAGGCTGAGGTTCCCACCGAGGCCCAAGAGGGCGGCGAGTCCGTCTTCCAGCGTATCGAGGCGTCCATCAAGGCCGCTCTCGAGGCGAATCCCGATGTCGAGGTCCTCGGTGTCGGTATTGGTGCCGCAGGCGTCGTCGATCCCAAGACGGGCGCCATCGCGTATGCCAATGAGATCATGCCCGGCTGGTCCGGCGTTCAGTTGGGGCCGCGTCTGCGCGAGGACCTTGGTCTTCCCGTTGCCGTTGTGGGCGACGTGCAGGCTCATGCTCTGGGCGAGGCCCACTGGGGCGTCGGCAAGGGCAAGTTCTCCGTCTTGTGCCTGGGCATCGGAACGGGTATCGGCGGCGCATATGTCGAGAACGGCCGCGTGATGCAGGGCTTCCATGGTGCTGCCGGCCATATGGGCCACATCGAGTGCTCGGCTGCCGCTGGCATTCCCTGCGCCTGCGGGCGTTCCGGCCATCTTGAGTCGGTTGCTTCCGGAACTTCGATCGGGCGCATGTACGATGAGCGCTTTGGCCGCGTCGACCCCAGCCGTCCTTCGGTCGGTCGCGACGTGAACGACCTGTGCCGCGCAGGCGACGCAAAGGCGACCGAGGTCATCCATGACGCTGGCTTTGCGCTGGGTGCCAGCTTGGGCTCGCTTGCTAACATCCTGGACCCTGAGGTCATCGTGCTTTCGGGCGGCGTGATTCACCAAGGTCCCGATTGGCGTTCACAGACGTGGAAGGATTCGGTGCACGAGGGCTATGCCAGCCAGGCACTCGACCCGCTTCAGGACACGCCGATTCTCATCGGCTCTCTGGAGGGCGATGCGCCGCTTATCGGTGCCGCTGAGCATCTTCTTGCTTCGTTAAAGTAAACGTATTTGCTGTAGGAGCCTCCCGAGACAACACGCCTCGGGAGGCTGTTCTGAGAAAGGTTGCAGCTTTATGACCGTCGATCCTTTGATTCAATCCCTGAAGGGTAAGCTCGTCGTGAGCGTTCAGGCGTATATGGGCGAGCCGCTTCGTACGCCCGAGACTATGGCTCAAATGTCTCGTGCTTGCGAACTCGGCGGCGCCGCCGCCATTCGCTGCCAAGGTCTTGCCGACATTGCCGCCATTAAGGGTCGCTGTGAGGTTCCTGTTATCGGTCTGTGGAAGGATGGACACGAGGGCGTTTACATCACGCCGACGCTGCGTCACGCTCGCGCCTGCGTTGCTGCCGGTGCCGACATCGTGGCGATTGACGCCACCGATCGTCCGCGCCCCGATGGCAAGTCGCTCGAGGACACTTTCCGTCCGCTGCACGAGGAGGGCGTACTTCTGATGGCGGACTGCGCCACTATCGAGGATATTCGTCGCGCGGTCGATATGGGCTTCGATCTGGTGTCCACCACGCTCTCTCACGGTGTCGCAGCCATCGACTGCACTATGGCCGATGGCCCCGACCTGCCGCTCCTGCGTCAGGCGACCGAGGAATTCCCCGGCCTTCCCATCATTTGCGAGGGTCGCGTACATACGCCCGAAGAGGCTCGCGCTGCAATCGATGCCGGCGCGTGGGCCGTTGTCGTCGGCACCGCTATCACGCACCCCACGAGTATTACAAGTTGGTTCAAGGCTGCGCTTGAGGCGTAAGACGGGCCTCGTATCCGCTTGGGGCGGTATACTCAATAAAGGCAATTGATCGCGCGGGATCCGCTGGCCGGGTCTCGCGCTTATTTTAGGAGGCACACATGCAAAAGGGAGATGCCATGGATGCGGCGGAGCGCTCGGAGCGTATCCCCGATATCGTTATCATCACCGGAATGTCCGGCTCGGGCCGAACGCAAGCCATGCATGTGTTTGAGGACATGGGCTATTTTTGTATCGATAACCTGCCCCCGCGCCTGATTGCCCAGCTTGCAGAGCTCGTTGGCATCAATACGGGCGTGGGCAGGCACCTTGCCGTCACCTGCGATCTTCGTAGCCAGGGCTTGTTCGATGAACTGCTCGATGCTGTTGCCGCACTGGAAGAGCGTGAGATGAGCTGTGACATCGTGTTTCTCGAGGCGTCTGACGAGGTGCTGATTCGCCGGTATAGCGAAAACCGTCGCCGCCATCCCATTGCAAAGCCGGGGGAGACCACAGCCGACGCTATTCAGCGTGAACGTCTGCAGCTGCAGGGCGTTCGCGATCGAGCCGATATGATTATCGACACGAGTCGCTTGCGCACTTCTGCTTTGCGCAACAAGCTGCGCATGGCTTTTTCCGAGTTGTCCGACCAGCAACTTATGGATGTCCACGTGTTCTCGTTTGGTTTTAAGCATGGCATGCCCGTCGAGGCGGACATCATGATTGATGTTCGCTTCTTACCCAATCCTTTTTACGATCCCGAGATGCGCACCATGACCGGCCTCGATAAGAAGGTCTCCGATTTTGTCTTGGACCACCCCAAGACCCAGGAGTTCTGGAAGGCCTGGACCCAGCTGCTCGATACGGTCATGCCAGGTTATATCGCAGAGGGTAAGCCGCAGCTTTCCATTGCCATCGGCTGCACAGGCGGGCAGCACCGTAGCGTCGCCATTGCCGAGGCCACGGCTCGCTACCTGGAGGGTGCTCAGTATCATGTGAGCATCTCCCACCGCGACCTGTCGCGTGCCAACACGAAGGCATAGGTCTGCATGTCGTTTACCGCTGAGGTGCGCGACGAGCTTGCGCGCTGCGAACCCGAATGTGAATACTGCGACTTGTCGACGCTTGCTGCGCTAACGCGTGTGAGCGGCACGCTTTCGTTGGCGGGCTCGGGACGGTACCGCTTGACGGTCGCGACCGAGACGGGTGCTGTGGCGCGCACGATGATTGCGCTGACGCATCGCATCCTTAAGCTCAAGACCGAATTCACGGTTCGTAAGTCGGTCCTGCACAAGGTGCGAAACTATCTCATCACCTTGCCCGATCAGCCCGATTTGGATAAGGCTCTGGTGCTGTTGGGCATTCTCGACCGTAGGGGAGGGCTCGTCGCAGGTGTGCCGCGCCACATCGTCGCCCGTCCTTGCTGCAGGCTCGCCTATATTCGCGGTGCGCTGATTGCCGGAGGATTTGTTGCCGACCCGCGTGGCGATTTTCATTTGGAGATCGCGGTTCAGGGCGAGGAGTATGCAAAGGGACTTTGCGATCTTCTGGAGCAGATTGGAGTTCACGCCCGCGTCAATGCGCGTCGCGGCTCGTATGCCGTGTACATCAAGAGTGCCGAGGAGATTAAACGTCTGCTACAGCTGATTGGCGCCAAGCGCAGCGTTGCCGAGATTGAAGAGGCCCGTGCGGTTAAGCTGGTGAAGAACGACGTGAATCGTCGCGTGAACGCAGAGCTTGCCAACCAGACCAGGAGTGCCGGTGCCGCCCAACATCAGCTTGCGCTCATTGATGAGCTTGATCGGCGCGGTTTGCGCGAAACGCTGCCGGACGCCCTGGCAGTCTTTTGTGACTTACGCGAGCGCTACCCCGATCTCTCGCTGCGAGATTTGGGGGAAATGGCTGACCCTCCTTTGTCGAAGTCGGCCTTGTATCACCGTGTTTTGCGCCTTGAAAAGCTCATTGAAGGAAGCAGGTAGGTTAACGAAATAGCTTTTATGGCGGTTGAACTGCTGCTTTATGCTTTAAAGCGTTTTAACGCAAATTTGATTTTCAATTTCGAGCATTCTCGTGAAATTCAAGTCAAAAAAAAGGTATATTAGGCGAGTGGTTAGTTTGTGGGCCTCAACGGCGGGCGCTGTAGCTTGCGGGGGCCTTACGAAAGGAGACACAATGGCAGTAAAGGTTGCTATTAACGGCTTCGGTCGCATCGGTCGTCTGGCCTTCCGTCAGATGTTCGGTCATGAGGGCTCCGAGATCGTCGCTATCAACGACCTCACCTCTCCCGATATGCTCGCTTACCTGCTGAAGTACGACTCCACGCAGGGCAACTATGCTCGCGATCACGAGGTCGTTGCTGGCGAGGATTCCATCACCGTTGACGGCAAGGAGATCAAGATCTACAAGGAGGCCGACGCCAACAACCTGCCTTGGGGCGACCTCGACGTCGACGTCGTTCTCGAGTGCACCGGCTTCTACACCAGCAAGGCTAAGGCTCAGGCCCACATCAACGCTGGCGCCAAGAAGGTCGTTATCTCCGCTCCGGCCGGCAGCGATCTGCCCACCATCGTGTACAACGTCAACCATGAGACGCTGACCGCTGAGGACAACATCATCTCCGCTGCTTCCTGCACCACCAACTGCCTCGCCCCGATGGCCAAGGGTCTGAACGACTTCGCTCCCATCGTGTCCGGCATCATGACCACCATTCACGCCTGGACTGGCGACCAGATGCCGCTCGACGGCCCGCAGCGCAAGGGCAACAAGCGTCGTAGCCGCGCCTGCGCCGTTAACATCGTCCCCAACACCACCGGTGCTGCCAAGGCTATCGGCCTGGTTCTCCCCGAGCTCAACGGCAAGCTCATCGGTGCCGCCCAGCGCGTCCCGACGCCGACCGGCTCCATCACCAACCTCTACGCTGTCGTTGACAAGAAGGTCACCGTCGACGAGGTCAACGCCGCTATGAAGGCTTACGCTGCCACCATCTCCGAGACCTTCGGTTACAACGAGGACGACATCGTCTCCACCGACATCATCGGCGAGACCCATGGCTCCATCTTCGACGCCACTCAGACCATGTGCTCTGACCTCGGCAACGGCCAGACCCTCGTTCAGGTCACCTCTTGGTACGACAACGAGAACTCCTACACCTCTCAGATGGTCCGCACCATCAAGTACTTCGAGAAGTTCGTTGCTTAATTTGGCTTTTAGCGAATAGCTCGTTGAGCGTCTAAAGAAGGGCGCGGCCTTGTAGGGCTTACACCCTAGGGTCGCGCCCTTTTTATAAGAAATCGTCTGCCGTAATGGGAGGCAGACACGTACGAAAGGTAGAAGCAAACATGGCCTTTACCAAGAAGACCGTCCGCGACATCGATGTCGACGGCAAGCGCGTTCTCGTCCGCGTTGACTTCAACGTGCCTATCAAGGATGGCGTCGTTGGCGACACCACCCGTATCAAGGCTGCCCTGCCCACCATCAACTATCTCGTTGAGCACAACGCTCGCGTCATCCTCATGAGCCACCTCGGCCGTCCCGATGGCACCGGCTTCCAGCCCGAGCTTTCCCTCGAGCCCGTCGCCAAGAAGCTCGCTGAGCTCTCTGGCCTTGACGTTGCTTTTGTTGCCGACACGTATGGCGAGAAGGCTGCTGAGGCTGTCGCCGCTGTCGAGCCGGGCAAGGTCCTCGTTCTCGAGAACGTCCGCTTCGATAAGCGTGAGAAGAAGAACGATCCCGAGATCGCCAAGAAGCTCGCTTCCTATGGTGACGTCTTCGTTCTCGATGCCTTCGGCACCGCTCACCGCGCCCAGGGTTCCGTCGTGGGCCCCGCCGCTTACCTGCCTGCCGTCGCTGGCTTCCTGCTTGAGAAGGAGGTCGACACGCTGACCGGCATCTTCGCCGAGCCCGAGCGCCCCTTCGTAGCTATCGTCGGTGGTTCCAAGGTTTCCTCCAAGATCGGCGTTCTCGATCACCTCATCGACTCCGCTGACACCCTGATCATCGGTGGCGGTATGGCCTACACCTTCTTCCTGGCTCAGGGCCTGACCGTCGGTCAGTCCCTCAAGGAAGAGGACTGGGTCGAGCGCGCCGGTGAGATGCTCAAGAAGGCCGAGGAGAAGGGCGTCAAGATCCTGCTCCCCATCGACAACCGCGTTGCCGATCACTTTGGCGAGGACGCTGTCCCCGAGGTTGTCGCTTCCGACGCTATCCCCGACGATCGTGAGGGTATGGACATCGGTCCTAAGACCGAGGAGCTCTACGCCGAGGCCGTCAAGGGTGCCAAGACCGTGTTCTGGAACGGCCCCATGGGCGTCTTCGAGTTCGACAACTTCGCTCATGGCACCCAGGCTATCGCCGAGGCTGTTGCTGAGGCTGATTGCACCTCGATCATCGGTGGTGGCGATTCCGTCGCAGCTGTCAACAAGTTCAACCTGGCCGACAAGATGAGCTGGATCTCCACCGGCGGTGGCGCTTCCATGGAGCTCGTCGAGGGTAAGGCCCTGCCCGGAGTGGAGGCGCTTCTCGATGCCTAATCGCACCCTTCTTATCGCTGGTAACTGGAAGATGAACAACGACGTCGCCGAGGCCGCCAAGCTCGCCGACGAGCTGGCCCAGGCTCTGCCCGAGGTTCCGGCTGGCGTCGAGGTGCTCGTCTGCCCTCCGACCATTGACATCACCACGGTTCATGACCGCATTCAGGCTGCCCCCATCGCCCTCGGTGCACAGAACGTGTACTGGGAGGCCAAGGGTGCCTTCACCGGTGAGTCCTCTTGCGACATGCTCAAGTCCGCTGGCTGCACCTACTGCATCATCGGTCACTCCGAGCGTCGCGACTACTTCCACGAGACCGACGAGGATCAGAACAAGAAGGCCAAGGCTCTCGTTGCCGCCGGTCTTGTTCCCGTCTTCTGCTGCGGCGAGTCCCTCGAGGTCCGCGAGGCCGGCACCTATGTCGAGCACGTCGTGAACCAGGTCAAGGCTGGCCTTGCTGGTCTTGAGATCACCTGCCCCAAGCAGGTCGTCGTCGCCTACGAGCCCATCTGGGCCATCGGCACCGGCAAGACCGCTACCGCTGAGGACGCTCAGGAGGTCTGCGGCGCTATCCGTGAGACCCTCAAGGAGATGTTCGGCGAGGAACTCGCCGACGGTATCCGCGTTCTGTACGGTGGTTCTGCTAAGCCCGGCAACATTGCCGAGCTCGTCGCCAAGCCCGATGTCGACGGCGCCCTCGTGGGCGGCGCTTCGCTCAAGGCTGCCGACTTCGCTTCTATGGTCGTCAAGGCAGGCGAGTAGGACATATGGCACAGCGTCATCTTCCCGCACTCCTGATCATCATGGATGGTTGCGGCCTTGCTCCGGCCGATGGCGAGAACGCCGTCGCCGCTGCCAAGACGCCCTTCCTTGATAGCCTGTACGAGAAGTACCCCCACACCACGCTCGGCGCTTCGGGCGAGGACGTGGGCCTTCCCGACGGCCAGATGGGCAACTCCGAGGTGGGTCACCTCAATATCGGTGCCGGCCGCATCGTCTTCCAGGAGCTTTCGCGCATCAACAACGCCATCAAGGACGGCTCCATCGCCAAGAACGAGGTCTTCGTCAAGGCTATGGACGATGTAAAGGCCGAGGGCAAGACCCTCCATCTCATGGGCCTTATGAGCCCTGGCGGTGTTCATTCCCACATGAACCACGTCGAGGCTCTGGTCAAGATGGCTGCCCAGCATGGCGTTAAGACCGTTCGCGTCCACGCCTTTATGGATGGCCGCGACGTCGACCCGCAGTCCGGTGCCGGCTACATGAGCGAGTTCTGCGCCTTCCTGGCCAAGATCTCCGAGGAGACCGGTTGCGACGCTCGCGTTGCCACCGTCTCGGGCCGTTACTGGGCCATGGACCGCGATAACCGTTGGGAGCGCATCCAGCGCGCCTACGACGTCATGGTCAACGCATCCGATGCCGATACCGACCCCGTTGCCGGTATCAAGGCCTACTACGAGAAGGATCCGCGCGGCGACGAGTTCGTCGAGCCCTTCGCTGCCCACAACGAGGGCATCCACGAGGGCGACGCGGCCATCTTCTTCAACTTCCGTCCCGACCGCGCCCGTCAGATGACCCGCGTGTTCACGGACAAGGAGTTCGATGGCTTTGAGCGCGAGCAGATCAAGCTTTCGCACTTTGTGACGATGACCGAGTACGACCCGACGTTTGACGTCGAGGTCGCCTTCCCCAAGACGTTCCCCGAGAACGTCCTGGCCGACGTTATCGCCGCCAATGGCCTGAAGCAGCTGCACACCGCCGAGACCGAGAAGTACGCTCACGTGACGTTCTTCCTCAACGGCGGCATCGAGGAGCCCAAGGAGGGCGAGGAGCGCGTGCTCGTCGCTTCCCCCAAGGTCGCTACCTACGATCTGCAGCCTGAGATGAGCGCTCCCGAGGTTACCGAGAAGCTTGTCGCCGCCATCAACGAGGATCGCGCTGATTTCTACATCGTGAACTTCGCGAACTGCGACATGGTTGGTCACACCGGTGTCTTCGACGCCGCCGTTAAGGCCGTCGAGGCTGTTGACGATGCCCTGTCCAAGGTTGTCCCGGCGATTCTCGCCAAGGGCGGCTTTGCGCTGATTACCGCCGACCACGGCAACGCCGATCACATGTTTGACGTTGCTTCCGACGGTTCCAAGCATCCGTTTACGGCTCACACCACCAACCGCGTCCCGTTCATCATCGTTGATGAGAAGGCCAAGCTCACCGGTATCGAGGACGGCCGTCTTTCCGATATCGCTCCGACCATGCTCACCATGGCTGGTATTGAGCCTTCCGCCGAGATGACGGGTCGCGTGCTCGCCACCGAGGCCTAAGAGAAAACGCCAAGCGTTTCTTTGAAGGGGGTTGTCCATATTCGGGCAATCCCCTTTTTTGGTATTTCTGCCATATCTGCCCCGTCCCCAAATGGCAGGTGGGGGAGTGTCGGGGGTTGTGGTACAGTACTGGAGTTTGAATTGTTCTATTAAGGAGCTTATCTATGGGTCCGTTCCAGATTCTTCTGTTTGTCGTTTGGGCTGTCTCTGCCGTGGCGCTGACGATTCTCGTCCTGATGCATTCCGGTAAGGGCACCGGCGTTTCGGATATGATCGCTAGCTCGCTGTATAACTCCAGCTCTGCCACGGGCGTCATGGAGCAGAACCTCGATCGCCTGACGGTAATTATGGCCGTCGTTTTTGCCGTGTGCGTCGTCCTGTGCATGTTCTTCTTCCCGCAGGGCATCGTCGGCTACTAAGCACGAGCCGCATAATTATTTGAAAAGGGTTCCGTAAGTGCGGGACCCTTTTTGTTTACATATTTGTAACAGAGTCAAAATATCCCCACATACTTCGCCCAACTAAAGAAATTCTCGACCGTTGACCGGAATTAGCCCCAAATCGTGCATAAAATGCGCTACTGTATTGTGAAACGTTGGTCCGTTGTGCATAACCAGCCATAGCGGCGGGCGGCGTTTTGATGGTTCGGATCGGATTGTCTCGACATGTGTCCGACTGAACATTTCTTTGTCCTATCTCATAAGGAGGATGGCATGGCTGATTCTATGTTCCACCAGCCCGTTATGGGTCGTCGCGCCTTTGTTGGCGGCACCCTCGCTGCGAGCTCCATGGCTTTTCTTGCCGCATGCGGCAAGAAGGGCGGCGACGCTTCCGGTTCTGAGTCCGGTTCGACGCTGAACTTCTACATCAACAACCCGGTCTGCATCGACCCCTACAATGTCCAGGAGGACCAGGGCACTCAGGTCGAGTACCAGCTCTTTGATGCTCTGACCTCTTATGACGCCGAGAAGGGCGAGATCGTTCCGCTGGCTTGCGAGTCCTTTGAGGCCAACGACGACGCCACCGAGTTCACCTTCAAGATCAAGAAGGCCAAGTTCCACAACGGTGACGACGTTACCTCCAAGTCCTTCAAGCTCGGTTGGGAGCGTCTGGTCAACACCAAGTCGGCCATCGCTACCGAGTACGGCCCTTCCGAGGTCTCCTATCACCTTTCCATGGTCGAGGGCTATGACGACCTGCTTGCCGGTAACGCTACCGAGCTCAGCGGTGTTACTTGCCCCGACGATGAGACCCTCGTCGTCAAGCTGTCTTCCGCTTACGCCGACTTCCCCTTCGTCGCCTCTCACCCGGCTCTGGCCCCGGTTCCCGAGTGCGCCGAGTCCGATGTCAAGAGCTTCTATCTTGCACCGGTCGGTAACGGCCCGTTCATGATGGACGGCAAGTGGGAGGATGGTCAGGAGATCAACCTCAAGAAGTTCGACGATTACTATGGCGACAAGGCCAAGATCGATGGCATCCACTTCCAGGTCATCAAGGACATGGAGACTGCTTACAAGGAGTTCCAGGCCGGTAACCTCGATGTCTGCGACGTTCCCGTTGCTCAGATCGATGCCGCCAAGAAGGATCGCGGCGTGTCTAAGGACGGCTACACCATGGGTGACGGCGAGCGCATGCTGCTCGGCGCCGAGCCTTCCACGTACTATCTGACCTGCAACACCACGGCCGAGCCGTTCAACAACGCCGACCTGCGTAGGGGCATCTCCCTGGCCATCAACCGTGAGGCCATCTGCAAGACCATCTTCAAGGGTACCCGTACCCCTGCCGACGGCATTGTTCCTCCGGGCATCGATGGCTACAAGGAGGGCGCATGGGAGTTCTGCGCCTACGATGTCGACAAGGCTAACGAGTACCTCGACAAGGTTGCTCCCGCTGGCGCTAACGGGGATCGTGGCATTAGCGTGACCCTTTCCTACAACCAGGACGGCGGTCACAAGGAGATCATGGAGTCCATCATCGGCGACCTCGCCAAGGTTGGCGTTACCGCTGTCTCCGATACCCCTGAGTGGTCTGCCCTGCTCGAGCAGTATCAGAACTTTAACTATCAGTTCGGTCGTCTGGGTTGGATTGCCGACTACCCGATCATGGACAACTTCCTGTATCCGCTGTTCCACTCCGACTCCCTCGGTGGCGACAACCGCTCCGGTTACAACAACCCCGAGTTCGACGCCAAGGTCGACGAGGCTCGTACTATTGTTGACGACGAGGAGCGCGTCGCTAAGATGCAGGAGGCCGACGCAATGGTCGCTGCCGACTGCCCGGTCATCCCGATTATGTTCTACACGCACACCATCGCCGGCTCCGATCGCATCAAGCACCTCTATGTCGATCCGCAGAAGCACGCCGATCTGGGTACCGCTGAGCTCGCCTAAGAGTTTGCAGCTTCCGTGAGGGTCAAGTATTTACGTAGACCTCATGGGAAACATACAGTTCTCCCTAACCTGGGGTAAACTGGCTGATGGTAATTTTGGGATGCCGGTCTGGCGATCGGCATCCCATTTAGGTTAATCCCTAGATAGGGGAGTGGTATGGGTAAGTACATCGTTAAACGTGTGCTTCAGTTCATCCCGGTGTTTTTGGGCGTTACGCTGATTCTGTTCGCCCTCCAGAATATCGTGCCGGGAGATCCGATCAAGCTGATCGGTGGAGACAAGGCTCTGTCCCCCGAGGTGGAGCTTCAGCTTCGCGTCCGCTATCACCTGGTCCAGTCGGACGAGGACGGCAACGCGATTCTTGACGAGAACGGCGATCCCGTTCAAACGTCGCTCGTGGACCGTTATTTGTATTACATGAACGGCCTGCTTCATGGCGATCTGGGCAATTCGTATCAGCGTAAGCTGCCGGTTACGGAAATCTTTGCCCAGAAGTATCCGTATACGGTCAAACTTGCCGCGTGCGCCATCGTGCTCGAGGCAATCATGGGTATCGGTGCGGGTATCATTTCGGCGGTAAAGCGTTATTCCTTCTGGGATATTTTGGTAACGCTCACCACGTCGATCCTCGTTGCCGTCCCGGCCTTCTGGCTCGGTATGTTGCTGCAACTGTTCTTTGGCGTCATTCTCAAGGACGCCACGGGCGGTGCATTCTCCATGCCGATCTCGGGTGCCGGTGGTTCCAGCTCTCAGTATCAGGATTGGATGCACTATGTGCTCCCGACCATTACGCTGGCTTCGGTTTCGACCGCTTACGCCGCCCGCATTATGCGCTCGCAGCTGCTTGACGTCATGAACCAGGATTACATCCGCACTGCAAAGGCCAAGGGTCTCTCCAATCGCGCGATCATCATCAAGCATGCGCTTAAGAATGCACTCATCCCCGTCGTTACCTATATTGGTGTCGACTTTGGCGGCATGCTTTCGGGCGCCATCCTGACCGAGACGGTCTTTAACTGGCCCGGTATTGGCTATGAGGTCTATCGCGCCATTAGCATGCGTGACTGGCCCATCGTTATGGGCGGCGTTACGCTCATCGTCGTTGTCGTCATGGTGATCAACCTGCTCGTCGACATTAGCTATGCATTCCTCGACCCGCGCATCCGCCTTGGCGGTCCGTCGGATAAGGCCTAAGGGAGGTACGTCTCATGCAGGAAACTGATTCTCAGTCTCAGGAGCAGGCTACCGCCACCAAGGCCGCATCTGCTCCCGCCAAGTCCCGCACGCTGTGGGGCGACGCTTTCAAGCGTCTTCGTAAGAACAAGCTCGCCGTTATCGGTGTCTGCTGGATCATCATCGTCGTTGTGGTTGCCCTGACCGCAGATCTGTGGGCTAAGCCCTGGCTCGGTTCGCCGACGGCTTCCGACTCGACTACCATGGCCCAGACGTCGCTGCTGGCTCCGTGTGCAGAGCACCCGTTTGGCACCGACGCCCTTGGTCGTGACATTCTCGTCCGCGTTATCTACGGTGCACGCGTTTCGCTGTCCGTCGGTATTATGGCCACTGCGATCTCCACGGTGATTGGTCTGGTCATGGGTGCTCTGGCCGGTTTCTACGGCGGCATCTGGGATACGATCATCATGCGCTGTGCGGATATCTTCCTGGCCTTCCCGTACGTGCTGTTTGTTGTCGCCATGATCGCCGTTATCGGCCGTGGTCTTCAGAACGTCTTTATCGCCATCGGTATTCTCGGCTGGCCTTCGATTGCGCGCGTCTTCCGCTCTGCAATCTTGACGGTCAAGGAAAACGACTATGTTGACGCTGCGCGCGCGATGGGTGCATCTGATGCTCGTATCGTCGTGCGTCACATCTTCCCGAACTCCGTCGCCTCCATCGTGGTTTACGCGACCATGAACATTGGTGGCGCCATTCTGACCGAGTCCGCTCTGTCCTTCCTCGGCATGGGCGTTATTCCGCCTACGCCTTCGTGGGGCTCCATGATTCAGGACGGTCAGCAGTATCTTCTGACTGCTCCCTGGATGATGATCATGCCCGGTCTGGCAATTCTCTCGACGGTGCTCGCCTTCACCCTGCTGGGTGACGGTTTGCGCGACGCCCTCGACGTCAAGATGAAGGACGCATAAGGATGAAGAAGAACAAGAACTATGTGGACCTGAAGGACCAGCCGGTTCCCGAGGGCCAGCATCTGCTCGAGGTCGACGACCTTAAGATGTATTTCCACACCGAGGATGGCGTCGTTCGCGCTGTCGACGGTGTCTCCTACACGCTCGATCGTGGCGAAACCCTGGGCGTCGTCGGTGAGTCCGGCTCCGGTAAGTCCGTGACCGCCATGACCATTATGGGCCTTATCTCGATGCCTCCGGGAAAGATCGAGGGCGGTGATGTTCGCTATCGCGGCCGCTCCATCCTCGAGATGACCGAGGAAGAGATGCAGCACATTCGCGGTAACGACATCGCGATGATCTTCCAGGATCCTATGACCTCCTTGAACCCGGTCTACAAGATCGGCAAGCAGGTGGGCGAGGGGCTTCGTCTGCACCGTGGCTACTCCAAGCAGGAGGCGCTCAAGCGCGCCACCGAGCTTTTGGACCTCGTTGGCATTCCTGAGCCCGAGAAGCGCGTCAATGAGTATCCGCACCAGTTCTCTGGCGGTATGCGTCAGCGCGTCATGATTGCTATGGCTCTTGCCTGCGATCCCGATATTCTGATTGCCGACGAGCCCACGACTGCCCTGGACGTTACCATTCAGGCTCAGATTATTGAGCTTATGCAGGAAATGCAGGAGAAGAACGGCAACGCCATCATCATGATTACCCATGACCTGGGTGTTGTCGCCGATATGGCCGACAAGATCATGGTTATGTACGCCGGCCGTCCCGTCGAGTTCGGTACTGCTGAGGAAATCTTCTACGAGAGCCGTCACCCCTACACCTGGGGCCTTATCCGCTCCATCCCGGAGCAGGCCATCGATGAGAAGAAGCCGCTTACGCCGATTCACGGTAACCCGCCTTCGCTCATGAACCTGCCCGAGGGCTGCGTGTTCTCGCCTCGTTGCCCCTATGCGACCGATAAGTGCCGCAAGCAGCGCCCCGAGCGCGTTGTCACCGAGTCCGGCCACTATTCTGCGTGCCATTATTCCGGTGACTCCGAGTTCCTCAAGAACGCTCCTGATACGTCCCGTACGCGCAAGGATTCCAAGAAGGGAGGCGAGGCGTAAATGGCAGACAATAACGAGCGTACTCCGCTGCTGAAGGTCGAGCACCTTTCCAAGGAGTTCCCCGCAGAGTCCGGCATGTTCGCCAAGCGTTTTTCCAAGCGCGTCGTCTCTGCTGTAAATGACATCTCTTTTGAGATTTATCCTGGCGAGACCTTTGGTCTGGTTGGCGAGTCTGGTTGCGGGAAGTCCACGACGGGCCGCACCATCATGCGTCTGACCAAGCCGACTGCCGGTAAGGTGTTCTTCCAGGGCAAAGACGTTGCCGAGATGAGCAAGCATGAGATCAAGGACATGCGTCGCGAGATGCAGTTCATCTTCCAGGATCCCTATGCTTCGCTGAATCCTCGTATGACCATCGGCGAGATCGTTTCCGAGCCCATGACCATTCACGGCGTGGGTACCAAGGAGGAGCGCATCGAGCGTGTTCGCGAGCTTCTCGACGTCGTCGGACTCAACCCCGAGCACATCAACCGCTATCCGCATGAGTTCTCGGGCGGCCAGCGTCAGCGTGTCGGCATTGCCCGCGCTTTTGCGCTGAAGCCCAAGCTGATTATCTGCGACGAGCCGGTTTCCGCTCTGGATGTGTCCATTCAGGCCCAGGTTTTGAACTTGCTCAAGGAACTGCAGGACAAGTTCGGTACCGCGTATCTGTTTATCGCCCACGACCTGTCCGTCGTGCAGCACATCTCCGATCGCGTTGCCGTTATGTATCTGGGCAAGATGGTCGAGGTTTCGGACTGGAAGACGCTCTATAGCGAGCCTCATCATCCGTACACGCAGTCGCTGTTGTCTGCTGTGCCGGTTCCCGATCCGGATATCCAGAAGACCCGTAAGCGCATCATCCTTGCCGGCGATCCGCCGTCACCGCTGGATCCGCCGACCGGTTGCCGTTTCCACACCCGTTGCCCGATCGCGCAGGGTATCTGCTCTGAGAAGCTTCCCGAGCTTAAGGAGGTCGCACCGGGTCACTGCTGCGCCTGCCACTTCGCGGAGCCGTTCCCGATCAAGGAATCGCACATCGACCTCTAGTCGGTTGTACTCGTCCGGCCCCGCCCTGAAGTTACTTTTCAGAACGTCCTCGGACATGCAAGAAACCCCCGCTACGCACTTCGTGCGGCGGGGGTTTCTTGCGTCCTGCGGAATGTTCTGAAAAGTAACTTCAGGGCGGGCCCTGCGGTAACTCGGCAGGGAGAGTGCGATTCCCTGATCGCTCACTTAATCTAATAAGAAATTGAGTGAGGCCGGAGCGTTGGCTCCGGCCTCCCCGTATAAGGGCTCGGCAAAGCCGAGCCGCCAAATTTGCATCAGCCTCCAGAACATGTTTGAGAACTGTGCATGGAGTACGTATTTGCAGGCCCCGAATCGGTGTTGCCTCCCGGCGCCTTCCCCCGGGGGGGCGCTATTTTTGAGCACCACAGGCGCGGCCATATATAGCACATGCCCCCCGGCGCGCCGGGGGGCATGTGCGATTCGGGGCCGGATACACGAATCTACCTGCGCATTTACAAATTCGTAAACTTTTTTCAAAAAAGTGCTTGCACAGTTCTCAAAACATAGGTTATTATCTTCCTCGTTGAACGCGCGGGTCCAACAAAACGAACCGCGACTCAACAACATAGCATGTCGGAGTGGCGGAATTGGCAGACGCGCTAGCTTGAGGTGCTAGTGACCGCTTTTTGGTCATGCGGGTTCAAGTCCCGCCTCCGACACCATCGCATTTGAGAAGCCTCTTCGGAGGCTTTTTTGTTACCGATAGACGGTGAGGTTCACGATGGAAACGCTTGAGCGCAATGAGTGGGCAGACGTTGCCCAATTGGTCGAGATCACGAGCGATGCTGTCATCATCTGCGAGCTCGACGGAACCATTCTGCATGTGAATAATCGCTTACTTGGTTTGATGTGCGAGGAACGTTCCGATGTGATCGACGGAGATGTTAAAGACCTCCTGTACTCGTCGGCATTTGAACGCGCGACAGAGCATCGGCTTCCTTTTGAGACCAATGGAACAAAGAGCGAGTTGATGCTCAAGCTGAGCGACGGCTCCTTCATCCCCGTCTTGGTTTGTGCCGGCTCGGTTACACCGCCTCGCATCTTTGGACGCCGTGCGCCGCGTGTTCTGGTGGCACTTCATAGCATCGAAGAGCAGTATTCGCACGACCGCCAGCTCAAGCGTGCGCTTTCGGAGCTTAGAGTGGCGAATAAGCGTCTCTCGGGTACATTGTCGGTCATTATGAGCACGGTGGGCTCCGACGAGCTGCCTAGTTTGTTAGATACCGTTTTGAACCAGCTTGTAGGAACGCTCGATGCTTCGGGTGCCGCTATCTATTTTTCTGAGAGCGGCGGTTTTAAGCTTCGCGGTGTTTCCAAGGAGCTGCACGACAGCTACCTGCCCGAGTTTTTGCCCTATGGCGCTGGCATTCCGACGTATGTTCTTCGCGAGTCGCGCGCCTGTCGCTTGTCGATTCAACAGGACCTTGAGGGCGATAGAGCCGCCTCCGGTATGTTCATGGACCTGGACAATCGTTCTAAGCACCTGCTGCGCGTGCAGGATATGCCCCCGTACCGCAGCGAGATCTGTCTTCCCGTTTTTTACGGTACGCAGATCCTTGGCGTGCTGGAAGTTGGTTGGAAGCGCCCTCAGGCACCGCTCGCCTATGACGTTAACGTACTCGAGGTCATTTGTGATTACCTGTCTATCCAGCTGGTCGGCATGGCATCGAGCCTTCGCTCTCGTCGCACGGCCGAGCTTGGCCGCTCGCTCAATGTCTTACGTGATGAGTTGTTTACCTTTCTAGACGATTCCGCCGCGGCTACCCAGGCTGTATCGTCCGAGATCTGCAATATGCTCAACTGCCATTTTTGCCCTGTTGAGTATGATGCTAGTTTGGACTCCTATGTCATAGATTTTGAAGGCGGCAGTCGCGTTGCTTTGCCGGACGATCCCGAGAAGCTTTTCTTTTCCACGACGGCGCCGGCGGCACGTTTGGGGGCTGGCCCTGATGGCTTTGAGGCGTCTGTTTTGGGCGGCACGAGTGCCGAGGATCTTAAACACGTCCGTATAACTCGCGTTGACGAATCGATGCCTATGGGAGGCTGGCTTAGGGCGCATGGTCTGCCTTGCCAGGGCCTCTACGTCGACACCGGCATCGAGGCGGGGCGCCCGCGCTCTGAGGGTGATGGCAAGCACAGCAACGACGCGATTGTTCCTGCTTCTGTTGCGAAGGGCCCGACGACGCGCGCGCTGCTGCTTCGTGACGGTAGTCAAGAGCCGATTGATGACCTTGAATATGACTACTTGGTACACTTGGCGCACGACTTTGAGCTGATCTACGAGGGTGAGTCTCAAAAGCGCGAAGAACGTCATATTGCTCAGACGCTTCAGATTGGCATGAGAAATTCGCTTGGTGACGTTCCGGGTATCGCGACCGATTCGGTATACCTTTCGGCAACGAATTCGGCGTTAGTCGGCGGCGACTTTTATACGCTTGTCCGTCTTCCCGACGATTGCGCCGTAATGATTTTGGGCGATGTATCCGGCAAAGGAATCGAGGCGGCGTCAATGTCAGCACTCGTCAAGACGGCATTGACGGCCTATGCCTGGGAGGGTGCGGGGCCCGCCCGCATGGCCCGCTCGCTCAATAGCATGCTCATGGGCTTTTCGAGGGTCGAGACGTTTGTGACGGTGTTTATCGCCAAGATTGATCTTAAAGCGGGTCGCGCTACCTATTGCTCTGCGGGGCATCCTCCCACTATGGTCATTAGACCCTCGTCGACGCCGCTTGGCGGCGGTGAGACCTGCGGGGGAGAAGTGGAGCTCCTTGGGTGCCAATCGGGTGTGATCGGTGCCTTTGAGAGCATGGTGTACGAGACGGGCGTGTTTACGTTCGCTCCTGGTGACATGCTATTTATGTATACCGACGGAACAATCGAAGCACGTGATCGCTCGGGTGCTTTCTTTGGCGAGCAGCGCCTTCGTGACCTTCTGCTCTCTGTCTCGGGTGAGGGCGTATCGGGAATCTGCGGTAAGGTCTTGGGCGAGCTTGACCGCTTTACCGAGTCGGCGTTGGACGATGACATCGCGCTGGTCTCCCTTGAATTTTTACGAGGTCGATCGTAGACCGCGACGCTCGACGGGCAAAATCTTCGCAGTTACGGATACGTATGCATCGAGCGAGCCCTTTTGGGGAACCATGGTCGTATGAATGAGTGGAATGACATAGCGGTTTTGACGCCACCGGGTGATGTCGACATCGCCTCGGTGTCCGTGCTGCGCCCACGGTTGGATAATCTGATCGACCGGGGCGTGCGTCGTGTTGTCATCAATTGCCAAGCCGTGAGCTTTATCGACTCGACGGGTTTGGCGTTTTTGCTTACACGTGCCAGAGAGCTCATGAGACGAGAGGGCCTGCTTTCGCTCGTTAACGCCTCCGATGAGGTCATTCGCTTTTTGGAGATTGCCCGACTTGTCGACATCCTTCATGTTGCGGGTCCGGCGCGTGAGTCGATTCCCGCCATTCCGGTGGGAGAGTTGCCACGATGGAGCAAGAGCGTCGAAGTGCGGCGAGGCATAGAGAACCTCCCGTATTATCGGCACCGTGTGGCCGAGCTTCTCGAATCGCTTCCCCTGAGGCGTGATGAGCGTTATGACGTCGCATTGGCGCTGGGGGAGGCATTGGGTAACGCGTATGACCATGCGGGCGGTGTTGGGTGCATCCTGACGGTTCAGGCCTATGGGGACCGTGTTGTGCTCGAGGTGCTTGATCGGGGCGCTGGCTATTCTATCGATGGGGCGAGCGAGCCGGTGGCATCCGAGGAACGCGGGCGCGGTATCAAACTTATGCGCATGCTCGTCGATAATGTGGAAGTTGCCCGTCGTACGGATGGCGTCGGCACGCGCGTTCGGATGGTGAAGCTGTTTAGCCCGGCATTGGAATCGTGCGCTTAGCGCCTTGGGTTGACATGATTTCCCTGCGTGAACTTGCTTTGAGCAACTTTTTTGAAAAAAGTACTTGCGTCTTTTGGATAACTCGCGTAAATTAATAACCCGCAAGCGGACATGGCTCAGTTGGTAGAGCACAACCTTGCCAAGGTTGGGGTCGCGGGTTCGAGCCCCGTTGTCCGCTCCATTGCATTTTCGGACCGTTTAGGCGGTCTTTTTTGGCGAAGTGGCCAAGTGGTAAGGCAGAGGCCTGCAAAGCCTTTACCCCCGGTTCGAATCCGGGCTTCGCCTCCAGGCAACATCCGGGCGCTCCGGCGCCCGTTTTGTTTTACATATGCGGACATGGCTCAGTTGGTAGAGCACAACCTTGCCAAGGTTGGGGTCGCGGGTTCGAGCCCCGTTGTCCGCTCCAGGCGCAACAGCCCGACTACTACGGTAGCCGGGCTTTTTCGTATCCATCGCCTGGGCTCGAACCCGAGAGGGAGCGAGCGTTAAGCAAACGCGGAGCGTTTGTAGCGAGCTGGCGAGGTCGCCGGTAGGCGGCCGAAGCCGGTGCGGATCCGCGAAGCGGATACGCGGACGCCCCGTTGTCCGCTCCAAGCGCAACAGCCCGACTACTACGGTAGCCGGGCTTTTTCGTATCCATCGCCTGGGCTCGAACCCGAGAGGGAGCGAGCGTTTTGGGACGTGGCTGTTGCGTTGTTTGCCGCGGATGTCAGCTTTGGGCGTATCATCGTGGGCATCTCGCAAAACCTCGTTGCAAGGGAGACACACCCCATGGCCACAGAAAAGTCCTCTTCGCGCTCATGGATGTCTGATGCCGCGATCTATCAGATCTATCCGCGTTCGTTTAAGGATTCGACTGGTTCGGGTCTGGGCGATATCGCGGGCATTACCCAGCAGATGGACTATCTTGAGCGGCTGGGTATCGAGGCCATCTGGCTGAGCCCGTTTTACCCATCGCCTCTTGTCGATGGCGGCTATGATGTTGCGGACTACTGCGATGTCGACCCACGTCTCGGCTCACTTGACGACTTCGATGACATGATCGCTGCGGCTCACGCGCGCGGCATCAAGGTCATCGTCGACATCGTGCCCAACCATTCATCCAACCAGCACCCCTGGTTCGAAGCCGCTCTTGCCGCCGGCCCCGGATCGCCCGAGCGCGCCCGTTATATCTTCCGCGATGGTCGCGGCGAGCATGGCGAGCTGCCTCCCACCAATTGGAATGCCAACTTTGGCGGCCCCGCATGGACGCGTGTTGCGGACGGCCAGTGGTATCTGCACATGTTTACGCCCGAGCAGCCGGACTTTGACTGGTCATGCCCTGAGGTTCACGCGCTCTTTTGCGACGTCCTGGCGTTTTGGAGCGATCGAGGCGTCGACGGTTTTCGCATTGATGTGGCGCAGGGTCTCGCCAAGGATCTCGACCGCGATGACCTCGACCGGTGGCATCTCGCCGAGGGCGATGACATGGTTGACGACGGCACCCATCCGCTGTGGGACCGCAATGAGGTCCACGAGATCTATCGCGAGTGGCGCCGCGTGTTCGACCGCTATAATCCGCCGCGCAGTGCCGTTGCCGAGGCGTGGGTGTTGCCCGAGCGCCAGTATCTCTACGCGCGTCCCAGCGAGCTTGGCCAGACATTCAACTTTGAGTTTGCCAAGGCCACTTGGACCTATGATGACATGCGCACTGCAATCGAGAAGGGCTTGAAGGCAGCCGTCGAATCCGATTCCGCCTCGACCTGGGTACTCTCCAACCACGACGTGCCGCGCGTGGCGACACGTTATGCCCTGCCGCAAATCAAGGCGACGCGCTACCATCAGATTGCGCTCGACTGGCTCTTACGTGACGGGTCGTCTTATGACGAGGACCGTGAACTCGGCGAGCGCCGCGCGCGGGCAGCCCTTTTGCTTGAGCTGGCGCTTCCGGGCTCGGCATACGTGTACCAGGGTGAGGAGCTCGGCCTTTTTGAGGTGGCTGACATCCCGTGGGCTGCACTCGAAGATCCTACTGCGACCAATACGCACGGACCGAAGAGCGAGAAGGGGCGCGACGGCTGTCGCGTGCCCCTGCCGTGGGTGGCGGCGGACGATCCCGCGCAAGGCGGATCGTTTGGGTTTTCACCGGCGGACGCCGATGCGGCGCCCCATCTGCCGCAGCCTGCATGGTTTTCCGATTACGCTGCCGATAGGGAAGAAGCGGACCCGACATCGATGCTTGCGCTCTATCGTGACGCCCTCTGGCTGCGGCGCAAGCTGCGCGGGTGCGCCAACGATCTTGCGTGGCTCGATCTTGACGGGCGCACCGGTCTTGCGGATGGCGCCGACGGCGCCGAGGGCGGCGTCATCGCCTATCGCCGCGACAACGGCTGGGCGTGTGTGACGAACTTCGGCGCAGCACCCGTGGAGCTGCCGGCGGGCAGGGTCCTGCTCACCCCATCACCGCTTGCAGACGGCAGGCTCGCGCAGGACAGCTCTGCCTGGATCATGCTCGGTGAGGTGTAGGGGGCCTCTTGCGGCGAGTTTGCGTTTGCCTACACCTTCCGTGGTGGCTGATGTCTTCGCGAGGTTCGCGAGGGCGTCGCAAAACTTTTCAAAAAAGTTCTTGCATAGGATGCGGGTATCACGTAAGATTAGTCCTCGTAAGCGGACATGGCTCAGTTGGTAGAGCACAACCTTGCCAAGGTTGGGGTCGCGGGTTCGAGCCCCGTTGTCCGCTCCATTTGGGCGTTTAGCTCAGGGGGAGAGCGCTTCCCTGACACGGAAGAGGTCAGAAGTTCAAATCTTCTAACGCCCACCAAATGTTCACAGCCCAGAGGCTATGTCCTCTGGGCTGTTTTTTTGCCACCAAGCACGCCGCCAAATAAGCCACCAAATATTGATCCAAGGTCTGTACGCAATGGTTTTCGCATCCCGTAGGGCTGCCGGCAGATTGCATACGTCCTGGCCGATCGTGACCGCAACATGTTGGTCAAGCATAATCTTTTGGATTCTTTTGGCGTGAGCGGCTTGGTTTTGGTCCTATTTGGCGGTGGCTCGGTTGAGGGGGTTTTATAACTGCCATGCAGGTAGTCGTGTTGATAACGTTTTACCGACTTGCCAAGAACCCCTCATAATTAATGCGTCTGCAAAATGACTAATTGCTTTGACCTGCTGAAACACTATATATTGTGTTTGACCTAAAAAAAGAATACAGGATATAGATGCCTCTTTGTCGTATGATAGATGGCGGACAGAGAACGAGGACCTTATTCGCCCCATTTGGATGGATCTTTGAGCCCCTTGATTGGCTGCGAGGATTGTCCGCATGAGGGCCTATGGTTATCGAAAACACAGATTGCGCGACGGCGCCGCAAGACAGGGTAAGCCCTGCCGGGCATCGTTTGGCTCTGAAGCGCAATGAGGCTACGATGCGAAAGAGGCAAGAGGATGAAGATCATCAAGCGCAGCGGCACCGAGGTTACCTTTGACATCGATAAGATCGTCAATGCGATCCGCGCCGCAAACTTGGAGGTCGAGGAAGGCTCTCGCCTTACCGACCGCCAGGTGATCTATGCGGCACAAAACGTCGCCGAGGCATGTGAGAAGGCCGGTCACACCGTATCGGTCGAGGAGATCCAGGATTTGGTCGAGGACGAGATTATGCGTCTCGACTGCTACGAGGTCGCTCGCCACTACATCATCTATCGATATGTTCAGAGCCTAAAGCGCCAAAAGAACACGACCGACGACAAGATCCTGTCGCTGATCGAATGCAACAACGAAGAGGTCAAGCAGGAGAACTCTAACAAGAACCCGACCGTCAACTCCGTTCAGCGCGACTACATGGCCGGCGAGATTTCCAAGGACCTGACGCAGCGCGTACTGCTGCCCCAGGAGATCGTGGATGCTCACAACGAGGGCCTGATTCACTTCCACGATTCGGACTACTTTGCCCAGCACATGCATAACTGCGACCTGGTGAACCTGGAGGATATGCTCCAGAACGGTACTGTTATCTCGGGTACGCTGATTGAGAAGCCGCATAGCTTCTCGACGGCCTGCAACATCGCGACGCAGATCATCGCCCAGGTTGCTTCCTCCCAGTACGGCGGCCAGTCGATTTCGCTGACTCATCTCGCCCCGTTCGTCGAGGTGAGCCGTCAAAAGATTCGCGGCGAGGTTGCTCGCGAGCTTGAGGAGCTCGGCGTTTCCGCATCTCCCGAAAAGGTCCGCGAGGTCGTGGAGGATCGCCTGCGCGATGAGATTCGTCGCGGCGTCCAGACGATCCAGTATCAGGTCGTGACGCTTATGACCACGAACGGCCAGGCGCCGTTCGTGACGGTCTTTATGTATCTTAACGAGGCCCGTACGCCTCAGGAGAAGCACGACCTTGCCATGATTGTGGAGGAGACGCTTCGTCAGCGCTATGAGGGCGTTAAGAACGAAGCCGGCGTGTGGATCACCCCGGCGTTCCCCAAACTTATCTATGTGCTCGAGGACGATAACGTTTACGAGGATTCCCCGTACTTCTACCTGACTCAGCTGGCTGCGAAGTGCACCGCCAAGCGCATGGTGCCCGACTACATCTCTGAGAAGAAGATGCGCGAGCTCAAACTGTCTAAGGGCGAGACCGCCGGCAACGGCGATTGCTACACCTGTATGGGTTGCCGCAGTTTCCTGACGCCCGACCGTTCGGGCAACGGCTTTAACAACGTCGCCAACGCGCTGAACTATGACCCGAGCAAGCCTAAGTACTATGGTCGCTTTAACCAGGGCGTTGTGACCATTAACCTGCCTGATGTCGCGCTGAGCTCGCACCAGGATATGGACAAGTTCTGGAAGATCTTCGATGAGCGCCTTGAACTGTGCCATCGTGCCCTGTTGTGCCGTCATGAGCGCCTGATGGGCACGCTTTCGGATGCCGCGCCGATTCTTTGGCAGTACGGCGCCCTGGCGCGCCTTAAGAAGGGCGAGACGATCGACAAACTGCTCGTGGGCGGCTATTCCACCATCAGCCTGGGGTATGCCGGTCTGTATGAGTGCGTCAAGTACATGACGGGCCACAGCCACACCGAGAAGGAGGGCACGCCCTTTGCCATGGCGGTCATGCAGCGCATGAACGACAAGTGTGCGGAGTGGAAAGCCGCGAGCGATATCGATTTCTCGCTGTACGGCACGCCGTTGGAGTCGACGACCTACAAGTTCGCCAAGTGCCTGCAGCGTCGTTTTGGCATTATTCCGGGCGTGACGGACAAGGGCTACATTACCAACAGCTACCACGTCCACGTGTCCGAGGAAATTGATGCCTTCGACAAGCTCAAGTTTGAGGGCATGTTCCAGCAGCTTTCGCCGGGCGGGGCCATTTCCTACGTCGAGGTTCCCAACATGCAGGACAACCTTAAGGCTGTCGTTCGCGTGATGCAGTACATCTACGACAACATCATGTACGCCGAGCTCAACACCAAGAGCGATTACTGCCAGGTGTGCGGCTACGACGGCGAGATCAAGATTGTCGAGGATGACGGCAAGCTGGTGTGGGAGTGCCCCAACTGCGGCAACCGCGACCAGGAGAAGATGAACGTCGCCCGTCGTACGTGCGGCTACATCGGTACCCAATTCTGGAACCAGGGTCGAACCGAGGAGATCCGCGACCGCGTGCTGCATCTCTAATACCGCTCCGGGGCTGAACCGAGAGGGCCGCTTGGGCATTTACTCGCTATTTCGGACAGTCCTGCGCAAGACGAAGGCCACATTAAGTGGCCTTCTTTGCGTGCGGAACTCATATCGAGCAAAAGCCCAAGCGGCCCTCTCGGTTCAGCCAAGTTGACGTAGCTGAGATGCAGCATGAGGCCTGCTCACTCCTCGAAGTTCTTAGCGGAAATAATTCGAGCTGCAGCTGCGATTTACTTGTGATGGCAGTTGAGCTGCAACAAAGTTTTTATTAGACCGCGAACCCTATACTCAATGTTCGCTTCGTTCATTGAGTTACCCTTTGCATGAGGCCGGGACATATCGTCCCGCCCGCAGTTTCGCAGGCCGCAGGCCGAGAATGTTTGAGGACGGGATGATATGTCCCGGCCTCCCGGGAGAGTTACCTATGAACTACGCGAACATTAAGTATTTCGACATTGCTGATGGGGAAGGTGTTCGTACTTCTCTGTTTGTGAGCGGGTGCCGTCGCGGGTGCAAGAATTGCTTTAACTCCGTCGCGTGGGACTTTGCCGCGGGTGAGCCGTTCGATCGTGCCGTCGAGGACAAAATTATCGAGAGTCTTGACCATCCCTTTATTGATGGCCTGACGATTCTGGGCGGCGAGCCTATGGAGCCCGAAAATCAGGCGGGTCTCGTTGACTTTATCGAACGCGTGCGTGCGACCTATCCTGTGGAGTCGGGGAAGACCATTTGGTGCTTTACCGGTGACGTGCTCGAGGAGCTTATGCCGGGCGGTCGTCACCATACCGAGGTGACGGACCGTATCCTTGCCTGCCTCGACATGCTGGTGGACGGCCCGTTTGTTCAAGATCTGTACGATATCTCGTTGCGCTTTAGGGGATCGAGTAATCAGCGTGTGATCGACATGAACGCCACGCGCGCTCGTGCTGCGCGTGAGGACGTTGCGCTTTGCGATGTTGTGGAGCTTTGGCGAGACGATCCGGTCTATTCGACCCATACTATGTAGCTTGTGGCCGATGCCGGAGGGCGTGGTACCATAGCGCGAACGCAAAATCGGAAGAGTGAGGCCCAGATGGTCGATCAGGAAAAAGTCGAGGCCGCCATAAAGCTGTTGCTTGAGGGCATAGGCGAGGACCCAACTCGTGAGGGCCTGCTGGAGACGCCGGCACGCGTCGCCCGTATGTATGGTGAGATTGCCGGCGGCATGGATCAGAGCGCCGAGGAGCACCTGTCCAAAACCTTTGCCGTCGCTTCGAACGATTTGGTTATCGAGCGCGACATTACGTTTTACTCGCTGTGCGAGCACCATCTGCTGCCGTTTTATGGCAAGGCTGCGATCGGCTATATCCCCAACGGTCGCGTGGCGGGTTTGTCTAAGCTCGCTCGCACGGTTGAGGTCTATGCCCGTCGTCTGCAGCTGCAGGAGCAGCTGTGTGCACAGGTTGCCGACGCCCTCATGGAATATCTTACTCCCCAAGGAGCGATTGTGATGATGGAGGCTGAGCATATGTGCATGACCATGCGCGGCGTGCAAAAGCCCGGCACCAAGACCGTAACGCTTGCTCGTCGCGGTGTCTTTGAGACTGATCCGTCGCTCGAGGAGCGATTCTTTAGGATGCTGGGCCGCTAACCATGAGGGTCGTCAACGACTTTGCATCGAAGACCGATGAGGGAACGCCGCGTCGTGGCTTTATGGCTTCGGGCCTGACCCCCTTTGGTGCCATGCCTCGCATTGACTACATCTGTGCCAACGGGCTGTTCCGGCGGCATCTGGGCAACATTGCGCAGTTGGAATCGGGGCGCATCTTTTGCCGCCACGGTATTGACCATCTGCTGGATGTCGCGCGCATCATGTGGATCAAGAATCTTGAGGAGCAACTCGAATTTGACCGCGAGGTCATCTATGCCACGGCACTTCTTCACGATATCGGCAAAGATGAACAGTATGAATCGGGTATATCCCATGATGTTGCAAGCGAACGCGTCGCTGATGCGATTCTCGGCGGCATGCCCGAAGACGTGGCGTTTAAGCCGGCAGATGCCGCAGCCATTAAGACGGCCATCCTGGGCCATCGAAAGTTGCGCGTGAACAGCCAGCCGCTTGAGCGTCTGCTTTATGCAGCCGACAAAGCGTCGCGCGCCTGCTTTGCATGCCCTGCGCGCAATGCCTGCAACTGGAGCGATGATAAAAAGAACCTGTCGATTCGCGTGTAGTCGGTATGCGTGGTCGGGGTTCTAAACGAAGGAGACGATCGCGATGACTAACAAAAAGCTGCCCGAGAATGCAACCAAGACCGAGGGTGCCGAGCTTGCCCGCCGCGGTAGAGGCGACATTTCTGCTGCTACGGCGGTGTCCCACGTGAGCTATGACGACCTGCGCCATGCCGACCGCATTACCATCGACGGTCTCGAGGTCTTTGCCAACCACGGTGTGTATCCCGAGGAGAACGCCCTGGGGCAGAAGTTTGTCGTGTCCTTGGTGCTCTATGCCGACCTGCGCGCGGCGGGGGAGCACGACAACTTGGATGCCTCGATTGATTACGGCTCGGTGTGCCACGATGTCGATGGCTATCTGCGCGAGCATACGTTTAAGCTCATCGAGGCTGCAGCCGAGGGTGTGGCCCAGATGCTGCTACGTCGTTACCCCTTGCTGCTTGGCGTGCGTGTTAAGCTCGATAAGCCTTGGGCGCCCGTCGGTCTTTCCCTGGCAAGCTGCGGCGTCGAGATTGAGCGCGTGCGCTAGCCGACGCTAGAGCTCGTTGGCGGGCGGTTTTTTGAGCCGCTGCGACAGAGCTCTATTGTTGGGGCAGTATGTGTCGAGCAGGGCGTGGAACCGTTGGTTGTGGCTTGGCTCGAGCAAGTGGACGAGCTCGTGGGCGACAACCATGTCGAGACATTCGACGGGGTAGGTGGCAAGTTCTCGTGCGATGCGAATGGCGCCGGTTTTGGGTGTGCACGAGCCCCAGCGCGTTTTCATGCTGCGTACGGAAACGCGGGAAACGGCGACACCCATTGCGCTTTCGTATGCGTGCACAATATCGTGCAGCGCCGATGTGACCTCGGACGTATAGAGCTGGTCGATATGGGCTTGGATCTCACTGGGCGTTAAGCCGTCGAGGGTCGCATGCCACTTGGCCTGTGGACGTTCGTCTGGCTCGTCGGTACCCATAAAACTTGCGAAGGTGGCCTGTTTGGGTCGCGGTGCGGGTGATGCAAAGTTGTGGTCGAGTGCGTCCTGTACCGTGATGGGCTTGCCCCAAAGCGCAATGATCGAGTGGGGGCTGAGCGGCTCTCGCACCGTCGCCTGACGTTGCTCGCGCTGGGCAAGTCGGCTGATAATCCAGTCGCTGTTGCGCTTCACAAATGTTTCGATACGCTCGCGGCTGGCGCCGAGCGGTGCGCTGGCGTGGACCTCGCCGCTCGATGTGACGCGTAGGTTGAAGTTCTTGACGCGCTTTTTGGTAACGACGACGGGGATGGGCGTCCCATCCGGTCGGGGTACGGAAATCGTAAATTGCTGCGTCAAAAGCGGTCCTTCAGATTGGGGACGGGCCGGCATACCGACCGTTCGACATGCCGGCCCGCTCAAGGGATGTGAAATCAATAACGCTCAAAGAAGGCAAGCGCGTTGTCGCTGCAGAGTTTTTGCATCACGGTCTTGCCAAAGTGCTTGGAGAGCATGTTCTGGAACTCGGGCATCATGCTGGCATCGGAGAGGAAAGCGGGCACAGTGGCGCCGTCCCAGTCGCCGCCGAGCGCGATGACGTCCTCGCCGCCCAGGTCGAGCCAGTGCTCGATATGTGCCGCCAGCTGGTCGAAGGTGACGTCTGCGGCGGTCTTGTCGGTTGCGTCGTTGGAAAGGAACTCGCTGCAGTAGTTGAGGCCGACGATACCGCCCATGTCGCGAATGGTACGGAACTGGTCGTCGGTGAGGTTGCGCTTGACGCCGCAAACCGCACGGGAGTTGGAGTGGCTGGCGACGAAGGGGCGCGTGGCGTGGGCGACAACCTCGTCAAAGCACTCATCGTTGAGGTGGGAGACGTCGAGTATCATGCCGGCGTGCTCCATCTGCGTAAGTGCCTCGATGCCGGCGGCGGTGAGGCCGGCGTGGGTGTCGTGGCCGCTCGCGAGCGGTCCCTGCGCGTTCCAACTGAGCGATGACATGAGTACGCCCAGGCTCTTGAGCACCTCGATCAGCGCGGGGTCCTCGGCAAAGAACGTGGCGTTTTCGATGGTGTGGATGCAGGCGACCTTGCCGTCTTTGAGCACAGGGCGAATGTCAGCGGCGCTGCGTACGTTGACCATGCGGTCGTGGTTGAGCATTGCCTGGCCGCTCATGTGCGCCATGATCTGTGCTTGGAAGCGCGCGGCGTGGGCGGTGGGAATCTCGTCGGGGACAAACGTGGCGAAGCACTGTGCCCACGGCGTGTTGTCGATCTTTGCGAGCGAGATGGCGCAGGCGTTGCCCTCGATGAGGTCGAAATCTTGCGGATGCGTTTCGTCGCCGGGGAAATAACCGTCGGTGCCGGCGGTAAAGCGCAGGTCGAGATCGAGCGTGGCCCAGCCGATGCGGTCGGCGGTGTCGCAGTGTAAGTCAAATACGGGATATGCCATGGATCCTCCGGTTGCAGCGTTTCTTTGCAAACTGTCTTTGAATTGTATGACTAGGGTATAGTTAGCGCCATATGTTCACGGCGGCCCGCGTTGTGCGCCGCCCTTATCACGGAGGTTACCATGTCCAACCAGGGCAAGAAGGTCAAGACTCAT
The DNA here is from genome assembly GCA_958348225.1 of uncultured Collinsella sp. Taxonomy (GTDB): domain Bacteria; phylum Actinomycetota; class Coriobacteriia; order Coriobacteriales; family Coriobacteriaceae; genus Collinsella. The sequence continues at coordinate 12,497 of CATVYG010000007.1, read as the reverse complement.
TATCGCGGCACGCTCGACGACGGCACGCAGTTCGATAGCTCCTACGATCGCGGCGAGCCGCTGGAGTTCACCTGCGGCGCCGGCCAGATGATCAAGGGCTTCGACGCCGCTGTTGTCGACATGCAGGTGGGCGAGAAGAAGACCGTGCACATTCCTGCTGCCGATGCCTACGGCGAGCACAATCCCGAGATGGTTATTACCTTCCCGGCCGAGCAGGTTCCCAACATCGAGCAGATCGAGAAGGGCATGAAGCTCTTCCTGTCCACGGCCAGCGGCATGCCCGTCCCCGCCGTGGTCATCGACGTGACGCCCGAGGCCGTGACGCTCGATGCCAACCACGAGCTTGCCGGCAAGGACCTCAACTTTGATATCGAGCTCGTCGAGGTCGAGGGTTAGAGTATGCCTGAACGCTTGGTTTCGACGACATGCTTGGGAAATCTCAACGACCCGTCCTATGAACTCCTGCTTCGCCGGGAGCTGGGCGGCATCTTTGAGGTTGACGAGCTGCTGCTCGATTGGGACCAGGCCGATGCCCGCACATTTGCGGGCGTAACGGAGCTAGGGCGCACGGTCGATGTTCGGCTGGATGGCGCTGGCGGAGAACGTCTCGCCGACGGCGACGTGCTCGCCATTGACCGTTCGGGCGTGGTGCCTGTGGCGGTTATTGTGCGCCTGCGCAGCGCCGAGGTTTATTTGGTCGAAGTCGACCGCATGGATCCGATTGCACTCGCGCATGCGTGCTGGGAGATCGGCAACATGCATGCGCCGCTCTTCCGGGGCGACTCGGACGAGCATATCGTGCGCATGTATACGCCGGTGCAGCCTGTTTTGGGCCGCATGCTCCGGGGTGTCGAGGGTGTTCGGCTCTCGGTGGTCACGCGCGAGCTCGATGCCAGCCGACGCTTTGCGTCGAGTGCGGCGGAGGTCGTCGTGAGCATGGCTCCCGACTTTACCATCGTAAAAAAGACGCGCGGCTAAGCGCACGTATGCGCAAGACGGGCTTTGAGGGGCGACCAATCAAAGTCCGTCTTGCTGTTGATGAGGTGCTTTGGGGGAAAGCATATGGGTCTTGAGGGAATCAAGCTGATTGCATGCGATTTGGACGGCACTTTGCTGCATCCGGGGGAGCGCGAGCCGCGTTCCGAGGCCTTTGAGCTTATCGACGAGCTGCATCGTCGCGGTATCGTGTTTATGCCGGCGAGCGGCCGTCAATATGCGAGCTTGCGCCACCTGTTTGCCCCGGTGGCCGATGAGCTCGCATATGTATGCGAAAACGGAGCCCTGGTGATGAGCGAGGGACGTGCCGTTGTCAAGCGTTCCATGGAGCGCAGCCTTGCTATGGATATCGCGAATGCCGTGGTTGCGTATCCCCATGCCGACGTGACCCTTTCGTGCGAGGGGCACCTCTACACCATGAGCGGCAATGATGCGTTCGTCGACCATTTGCGCTATGAGGTCCACTGCGATGTGGCGGTGGTCGACCGTCCCGAGGACATCGACGAGGACGTCATTAAGATTGCCTTCCAGACGCCCGAGGTTGATCAGCCGGCGGCGCTGGAGCATTTTGAGCGCCTCTTCAGCGACCGTGTCGACGTGATGACGTCGGGAACCGAATGGACGGACTTTATCGGTTTCGGTTCGGGCAAGGGCTCCGCGCTTGCCGATTACGGTCGTGCCCTGGGTATTTCGCCCGATGAGATGATGGCGTTTGGCGACAATGAGAACGATCGCGACATGCTTAACGTCGTGGGCCATCCCTATCTGATGGAGAGCTGCAATCCCTCTATGCGTGGCATCAACGACCGCGTCCGCTACGTGCGCACGGTCGAAGAAGAGCTGCGTCGTCTACTTGCTGAGTAGACATTTGGGACATGTCTAGAAATCTACTTTTTGCTGCAGAGTGCGGAAAGGTGGATTTTAAGGCATGTCCCAAACATCTATCGGCAGTCGGGGCAGAGACCCTCGAAGATGGTGTAGTGCGACGTGACGTGCCAGCCGATTTGCTCGGACGCTTTGGCGTCGAGCTGGGCATCGAAGGGGAGCGGTACGTCGATGACGCGGCTGCACGAGGTGCAGATGATATGCGCGTGCGGCTCGATGGTGCGATCGAAGCGACTGCCGCCCGGTGTCTTGATGGAGAGGATCTCGCCGGCGTCGGCCAAGAGATTGAGATTGCGGTAGACCGTACCGCGGCTGATTTTGTCATCCTGCGCGCGCACGACGTTGTAGATTTCGTCGGCGGTGGGATGGTTATAGCTTTGGCGTACGGCGTCAAGAACCAGCTTTCGCTGCTTGGTATTCCTTCTTTGCACCGCCATGCGCCTCGCCTCTTTTCTATCAACGGTCGTAGGTAAATGATACCGTATTTAGCACACAATACTAATAATGAGGAGTGAAACCGTCTTCATTGGCAAGTGGGGCTCGGGCCTGGGCGTCTACGAGGCGAAAACGCGTTCCCATGCGCTCGTAGGAGGCATGAAGCGTCTCGAGATGAGATAGGATGTTTGCCGGAGCTCCCTGTATCTCCATCTCGACTGAGCCGTCTTCCATGTTACGCACCCAGCCGGTGAGGGAGCGCGCCTGTGCGAGGTTGGTGTTGGTGAAGCGGAAACCGACGCCCTGGACCTGCCCCTCCCACCGCAGGAAATAGCGCTGCGGGGCGTCTTGAGTGGCCTCGTCGCTTGCGAGCACGGTGAGCCTACGGCGCAGCTCAAGCTCGACGCCAGAGGGCTTTTGGGGTTCGCGGCTGCCGCCGGTGACGCCCGAGAAAAGCTTGTCGAAAAAACCCATCGCTATGCCTGCTTGTTAGAGTCAGCGGGGAAGGCGATACCCGCCTGCTGTCGCACGGCATCCATGATACGCAGCGACACGAGCGTGACATCGCGGTAGTGGCCAAGCTCGTGGCGTCCCGCCGGGGTCTCCCAAATCTCTTCCTTAACGTTATCGATGCCGCCGATGGCGGTGATAAAGTCTGTGAGTTCGTATTCCATAGTGTTGCTCGATTTGGGTAGGTCGAGCACGAGGCTGTTGTCGCCCTGTTCGCGTGGTGCCTCGGTCGCCGAGCCGCGTACGACATCGCCGCGATAGTCGATGCGGACGTTGCGGGGCGTGGACAGATGGTCGATCTGGATAGTGCCACGCTCGCCTTCGATCTGCGAGGGCAGCAGGTCATTCGTAATTTTGGAGTGCGCGAGCTCGACGGAGATACGGCCACCGCCGTAGCTGGCGAGGATGGAACCGCAGCCGTCGATGGGGCCGTGCGTGAGCTGTCGCGTGGTGGGGTCGAGCAGAGTAGTCATGCTCGTAAGGCCGGAGGGCATGCCGAAAATCTCGACCATGGGCTCGACGGTGTAGACGCCAATATCCATGAGGGAACCCGATGCCATGTTGCAGTCGAAGATATTGGTGGCGCGTCCCGCGAGAATCTCGTTGTAGCGCGAGGAATATTTGCCAAAGCGCAATGAGGCGCGGCGGATGGGGACGATCTCGCCCAGGGCGTCCTCGATGGCGTGGAAGGCGGGATCGTGGAGGGGGCGCATGGCCTCGAGGGCTACGACACCTGCTGCCTCGGCAGCGCGGAAGACTTCCAGCGCCTGCGCTTCGGTTGCGCAGAAGGGCTTCTCGACGATGACGTGCTTGCCGCCGGCGATACAGGCGAGCGCCTGCTCGTAGTGGAGCGCATTGGGGCTGCCGATGTAGACGGCGTCGACGTCGTCGGCGGACGCAAGCTCGTCAAGTGCGGTGAAGTTACGCTCGCCGCCGCGCTCGGCGGTAAAGGCAGCACCGCGATCTGCATTGCGCGAGAGCGTGCCCACAAACGCGGCTTGGTCGTTGGCGTTGACGACCTGGATAAAGTCGTCGGTAATCATGGATGTGCCGATGGTCGCGATGCGCAGCATACGTCCCCCTTGCGTTGTTTGGTCTACAGGATGAGTGTAGCGCGTGGGGATATAAAGCTGCGCGAAAACGCTATTACAGGTCGCTCTCGTTGAAGCCGGTGTCGATATCGAGGTTGCTGCCGTCGGCCGCCGTGGTGGCGAGCTCATCGCAGCGCTCGTTGAGCTCGTGACCGGCGTGACCCTTAACCCAGATGAACTCAACCTTGTGCTTGCTCTTGGCGGCGAGCAGGCGCTCCCACAGGTCGCGGTTCTTGACGGGCTGCTTGTTGGCGGTTTTCCATCCGCGTTTTTTCCATCCGTCAATCCAGTGCTTGTTGAAGGCGTTGACGACGTACTGCGAATCGGAATGGACTTCGACGTCGCAGGGGCGGTTGAGTGCCTCGAGCGCCACGATGACCGCCATGAGCTCCATGCGGTTGTTGGTGGTCTTGGCGTAACCGCGCGAAAGCTCGGAGGTGAAGGTCTTGCCGGCGGGGTTGGTGTATTTGAGCACGGCGCCGTAGCCGCCGCGTCCCGGATTTGATCGGGCCGAGCCGTCGGTATAGATGATGACCTTCACGGGCTTCCTTTCATTGGGTACGTTTCGTGTGAGTGACCATTGTAGCGCCATGCCCGCCGGGGGCTAGCAATCTACGATTTCTACCCCGTCTTCTGACAGTTAGTTGGCATGGATGATGCGGTTAAGTTCGTCGAGGTATTGCTGCAAGAGGGGAGAGGGCTTGCGCTCGTCGTGCATGATATAGCCTACGTGCATCGTTGGGGCGTCTGCTAACGGGATCGATGCCATACCCCATTGCATTTCATTGGAGAGGACACCGGTCGACAGGGTGTAACCGTTCGACGTGATAAGTAAGTTGGTAAGTGTTCCACGGTCCGAGATTCGTATGTTGCGGTCGCAAGGGATATAGCTAAAAGGTTCCTCGGCGTAATAGAAGGAGTTCGAGGTTCCCTGCTCAAAGCTGTAGCGCGTATAGGGCGTGAGGTCGGCAAGGGACAGCTGAGGGCGGCGTGCGAGCGGGTGACGCTCGCTAACGAACACGTGGACTTTCGCATCAAAGAGGGGATGAAAGCTCGCTCGGGCATCGGTAAAGGCCTTCTGCAAGACACGGGTATTAAAGTCGTCCAGATAGAGGATGCCGATGTCGCTGCGAAACGCGCGCACGTCGTCGATGATCTGCGCTGTGGTGGTCTCGCGCATGATGAACTCGAACTTGCTGTCGCGGCAGCGCTCGACCACGTTGACAAAGGCCTCGACCGAAAAGGCGTAGTGTTGGGCCGAGATAGCAAGGCGGGCTTGCGGGGTGCCGCCGTCCTCGTAGCGCGCCTCGAGCATATCGGCCTGCTCTACGACCTGGCGTGCATAACCCAAAAGCTCGGTGCCGTCGTTGGTGAGTGCAACACCGCGGCAAGAGCGCGTAAAGATTTCGATATGAAGTTCCTGTTCCAGGCTTTTGACGGCGTTTGAGATGTTGGACTGAGCGGTATAGAGGCGCTGAGCTGCGGCGTTGATTGAGCCGGACTCTGCCACGGCGATCAAAAAGCGAAGCTGCTGGAGGGTCATCGGCGCCCGTCCTTTCGATAGCTATCTATAAAACCGATAACAGGTTAGCGCTTTTAAGTGATTGACCGAGGGAAACAATGTCCGTACTATTCAAAACACACAAAGGCGGTAGGTAATTAAGCCAACCACGGAACCGGGATGCGAAAGGAGCCCGCATATGAATTGCTTACCAAGACGAATGCCGGGCTCCTGTTTGCGCCCGTCGGCGTGATCAGGAGACAGCGACTTACTTCTCTCTTATTTATTTACTTTTATTTGATCAAGGAGATCATCATGAGCCAGTTCATCAACAACCCCGAGCACACCTTTGGTTTCGATACCCTGCAGCTGCACGTTGGTCAGGAGAGCGCCGATCCTGCATCCGACTCCCGTGCCGTGCCTATCTACCAGACCACGAGCTATGTGTTCCGCAACTCCCAACACGCCGCCGACCGCTTTGGTCTTGCCGACGCCGGTAACATCTACGGCCGTCTGACCAACTCCACCCAGGGCGTCTTCGAGGACCGTATCGCCGCCCTCGAGGGTGGCGTGGCAGGTCTTGCCGTCGCCTCCGGTGCTGCTGCTATCACCTATACCCTGCAGGCTCTTGCCCAGGCCGGTGACCACGTGGTGGCTCAGAAGACCATCTACGGTGGTTCCTACAACCTGCTGGAGCATACGCTCTCCCAGTTTGGTGTCGAGACCACGTTTGTCGATGCCCATAACCTGGAAGAGGTCGAGGGTGCCATCAAGGACAACACCACGGTCATTTACCTTGAGACGCTCGGCAACCCCAACTCCGACATCCCCAACATTGACGCCACCTCCGAGGTCGCCAAGAAGCACGGTCTGCCGGTTGTTGTCGACAACACCTTCGGCACCCCGTATCTGTTCCGTCCGCTGGAGCATGGTGCCAACATCGTCGTCCACTCTGCAACCAAGTTCATCGGCGGCCACGGCACCTCGCTGGGCGGTGTGATCGTCGACGGCGGTAACTTCGATTGGAAGGCGAGCGGAAAGTACGCCCAGATCGCTGAGCCCAACCCCTCCTACCACGGTGTTTCGTTTGCCGAGGCTGCCGGTCCCGCTGCCTTCGCAACCTATGTCCGCGCTATCCTGCTGCGTGACGAGGGCGCCTGCATCAGCCCGTTCAACGCCTGGGTCCTGCTCCAGGGCACCGAGACTCTGTCGCTGCGCGTTGACCGTCATGTCGAGAACACCAAGAAGGTCGTTGAGTTCCTGACCGGTGACAGCCACGTCGCCAAGGTGAACCACCCGAGCCTGCCTGAGCACCCCGATCACGAGCTCTATCAGAAGTACTTCCCCCGTGGCGGTGCCTCGATCTTTACCTTTGAGATTAAGGGTGGCCAGGAGGCAGCTTGGAAGTTCATCGATCATCTGCAGGTGTTCTCGCTGCTCGCCAACGTGGCCGACGTCAAGTCGCTCGTCGTGCACCCGGCTACCACCACGCACTCCCAGCTCTCTGCCGAGGAGCTCGCCGAGCAGAACATCACGCCCTCCACGATCCGTCTTTCCATCGGTACCGAGAACGCCGAGGATATCATTTGGGATCTGAAGCAGGCCTTCGCCGCGCTGGACGAGTAAGGCGACTTGTGCAAGGACCCCTTGCGACTCGATAGGTATAACTGCATAAAATGCCTGCTCAAGGCGCCTGTGCGAACAATGGTTGCACAGGCGCCTTTTTTGCATAGAGAGGGTGCAAAAACAGGGTTTTTGATACGATTTATGCATTTGAGTTGTGGAAAACTCCTGTTGAGAGGATGTGAGTTTTACGCAATTGACGTGCGCCTTTTGAGTAAAACCGCAGGTCGCGATTTGCTCGGGGTACTATGCAGCGCGATCGAATCACACGCAGCCCAAACGCAGCAAAAACACACTACGGAGGTTTCCAGCTACATGAGGATCGATTCACGAAAACCGAAAGCCGCCGCCCTTTCCGCCGCTCTGACCGTGGCACTTTTGGCGGGCGTCGGCGCAACTGATGCCCACGCGGCAACACTATCCGATACGGTCGGATCTACGCCGTCCGAGGCGACGCTGGTGCAGCCCGTCGACTACCGCGGTGACGGTTACGGCTCTATGCAGGAGTGGAACGCCTCGATGGGGGCGAAGCGCGATTCCCTGGAGATGCGCGCTCAGATCATTATGAATATGTATGGCGACTATGCTACCGATGACGAGCGCGCTGTGTTGCAGGGCTGCATCGACGGCGCGAGTAGCCTGTTGACGATGGGGGAGGTCGACGCCAAGTCGACCGAGCTCGACGAGCTTCGCTCTACGCTAGAGGATGCCAAGCGCGAGGCGCTCGAGGCTGCCGCAGCCGAAGCCGAGGCCGCTGAGGCCGTTCAGGCTTCGTATTACAACGCCGGCTCCGGCTCGTCTTACGCGTCTGCTGCGTATTACGCGAACGGCTCGGGCCTGACGCGCTCGAGCGGCGTCAATAACTATAACGGCCGCCGCGAGACTTATTACAGCAGCAACGTGTTGTATCACCACCGCACGGGCGAATGGACGCAGGACGCCGAGGGCTTTTGGCGCGATTCCGATGGCTACTACGTCGTTGCCGCGGGCGATAAGGCCCAGGGCTCCACGTTTACCGGGTCCAAGGGCGAGTGCAAGGTCTATGACTCCGGCTGCGCTGCCGGAACCACCGATTACTACACTGGCTGGTAATTTTTCTGCATCACGGATATTTGACGGACGGGCGTCTTTACCGAGCTTTAGGGCAACGTAAGGACGCCCGTTCTATGTATGCGTTTGAGTTAACAGAGCGCTTACCGTGGCAGTACGCCGCGCATATGGGCGCGGGGCACACTAGTTCATGAGAAATAAGGTCTTTCTCGTGGAGGAAGTGGTCTTGTGAACGCTCGAGATATTGCTATTGCCGCCGTCGCATTGGTGCTTGGCTGCCTTGGTCCTACGGCCGCGCTCGTTGTGGGCATGCAGGGGTCTTGTGGGGCTGCCTCTATCGTGGTCAGTGCGTTGATCGCGGCCGCACTGCTGGGAAGTGCGGGTGTAGTCCTTTGTCGCGACGATGAGGACCAGGCGTCGGAGTCGCAGCTCTAACCGTCGGGACATCGACTACTGGTTATAGATGAAGATGAAAGCCGCCGTAAGGGGAGTGCTCCTTGTGGCGGCTTTGCTGTTGAGGCTGTTGACGTGGTGAGCCGGGCGCTACCAGCTTTTCTCGATATCGCGGATGCGCTGATAGAGCCAATCGTTTTGCGGCACTTGGATATCGTGTTTGACGGCCAGGCGGCAAATGGTGCCCGCGAACTCCTCGACTTCGGTTTTTCGTTGTGCGATGCGGTCCTGCGCCATTGAGGGCATACCGGCGGGGTCGATTCCCTCGATGAGGTGCACCATCTGCGTCAGGTCTGCCTCGGTCAGCTCAATGCCCTCGGCGTTGGCGACCGCAAGCGTTTCGCGCATGGCAGAAACAAAGCAGCGACGCTGCTCGGAGCCCGGCTCCGTGGCGCTTCCGTAGGTCCCGCCGTAGGCCATGCACGTCTGGTTGATGCCGTCGTTGAGCATGAGTTTGGCCCACATGCGGTGCGTAACGTCGCTCTCGACGGTATGGGCGATGCCGCAGCGCGTGTAGAGCTCGTCGATGGCGGTGACGGTTGCGAGCTCAGTGCCGGCCGCCGCGCCAAAGCGGATTTCGCCCGCATTGGTAAAGGTGAGCTCTCCGTTGAGGAACACGGCGTCCATGCCCTGGCAAATACCAAGAACGGTATGCTCCCAGCCAAAGCGCTCGGCAATCTTCTGCTCGCTCGTAATGCCGTTACACAGCGAGGCGATGAGCGTATTGGGTCCCACGACGCGCTCCATAGTCTTGAGTGCTTGGTTGAGTCCAGTCGTCTTGACCGTGAGAATGACCAGATCGGCGGGCGTTGCCTCGCTGGCGCGGACGGACTTGAGCGCACAGGGCTTGCCATTGACGGTGAGCGCATCGCCCGCGTGACGCTCAAAACGGGCGTCATCCATAACGTATTCGACGGCGTCGTTACCGAGTGCCTGGGCGATCATACTGCCGTAGAGTAGCCCGACGCCGCCCTTGCCGATAAAGGTGACCTTGTTGATCTGCATGTGAATTATCTCCCCATATAAAAGGTGCCCGCGTAAGGGGCGCCTGATGGATTGTATGCCGCCAGCGCACCTTGTGCATGCAGGGTGGCGATTTTTAAATGAATGGACGCGTGGAGCTTACGCTGCGGGGCAGACCGCGAAAACGCGTGCGGGATATCCAACGCCATCGCGCACCTTGGGGAAGGTGCAGAAGATGACGGCGCCTGTGGCGGGAAGCTCGTCCAGATGGTCCATGACCTCGATCTGATAGCGGTCGACCGAGAGGATGTACTGCTCGCCGGGGTAGGGGTAGGCGTCCTCACGTGTGGTCACGGTCGCTTCCTTTCATCGGGCTTTTTGCTGATGTTAAAGCGGTGTCGTGACGGCTCGATTTCTGCTACGTTACGATACATTCTCGATTGCGATTCCACGATGTTTCGGCTGCGTGACCATTGTGTTTCGCCTTGCCGGGGCGCTGATGGCGAAGGGAGGGGCCGTGCAATACCGTGTTGACCCCAAAAGTGGTAACCGAATATCCGCTCTGGGTCTGGGCTGCATGAGGTTTCCCGGTGCGCCGGGACATCCCGATGCGAAGACGGCCGATGCCATCATTTCCCGTGCGGTGGAGCAAGGGATAACCTATCTGGACACGGCCTATCTCTACCCCGGTAACGAAGCTTGTGTGGGAGCTTCGCTTGAGCGCCTGGGTCTGCGCGACCAGATTTTGCTCGCGACCAAGTTGCCGCACGCTTCGTGCAAATGTGCGGAGGATTTCGACCGCTTTTTTGACGAGCAGCTGCGCCGTTTGCGGACTGACCATATCGACTACTACCTCATGCACAACATCACCTCGCCCGCGCAGTGGGAGCGCGTGGCAGCTTTGGGTATCGAGGACTGGATTGCGCACCAAAAGGCTGCGGGGCGTATTCGCCAGATAGGTTTTTCGTACCACGGCGGTGCGGCGGATTTCCTCATGATGCTTGACGCGTATGACTGGGATTTTTGCCAGATCCAGTACAACTATGCCGGAGAGCGCTACCAAGCGGGAACGGCGGGACTCATGGCAGCCGCCGAGCGCGGGCTCGCGGTGTTTGTGATGGAACCGCTTTTGGGTGGACGCCTGGCGGGCAAGCTGCCTCCGCGGGCCCGCGCCGTGCTCGATGACGTACGCGATCCGTACCTGAAGACGCCGGCTGCTTGGGGCCTTTCGTGGGTGTGGAACCATCCTCAAGTCACGATGCTGCTTTCGGGCATGACCGATACCGCGCAGGTGGACGAGAACGCGGCATTGGCGGATCGCGCACTGCCGGATTCGATGACGACAGAGCAGCTCGATACCATCGCACGCGTGCTGGGAGAGTTTGAGAAATCGAATCGCGTGCCCTGTACGGGGTGCGGCTACTGCATGCCGTGCCCCAAGGGTATCAATATTCCCGGCTGCTTTGGCGCCTACAACGCGAGCTATGCGCATAGTTGGTTTACGGGGCTGTCTCAATACTTTACGGCGAGCGCGGTGCGGACGAACGAGCCCAAGCTGGTGAGTAATTGCGTCAAGTGCGGCAAATGCGCACGTCACTGCCCGCAGCACATTGATATTCCCGAGCGTCTCGACGATGTGCGCCGACGTTTCCAGCCTGGTCCCGTAACGGCCGCGCTTAAAGCCTTTTGCAAAACGCGCTCCTGATGCCCCTTTTATAACTTGCGGTGGAATAGTTCCTGTTTGCGGCAGAATAGGGGCCAAGCAGGAACTATTTCACCGCAACTGAAGGGGGCTGTCGTGGGCTATCGGGATTCATGTGATGGTTTGCGTGATGTTCGCTGGGGCGTTTTGGGCGCTGGACACATTTCGCATCGATTCGCATCGTCGCTCAAGGAGGTGGACGGGGCACGGCTTGTGGCTGCCGCCGGTCGCACTCCTTCGCATGTTGAGGAGTTTTGCAGGGCGTTTTCGATTGACGCCGCGCGCAGTTATGCCACGGCTGACGATAGCGGCGATGCGGCTTATGATGCGCTGATTGCCGATCCCGATGTCGACGCAATCTACTTGGCTCTTCCGCATGGCATGCATACGCGTTGGGCCTGTCGCGCACTGCGCGCGGGAAAGGCCGTACTGTGCGAAAAGCCGGCCGTTTTGAATGAAGAAGAGGCCCATGCGATCGCCTCCGTTTCCCGTGAGTGCGGTGTGCCGTTTATGGAGGCGATGAAAAATCGGTTTTGTCCGATGCGTACTCGCGTGAAGGGCTTGCTTGCGTCGGGCGAGCTCGGCCGTATCGTTTCGATCGAAAGCGTGCAAAAACTCGATTATGGTGAGTCCCCTTCGAGTTATCTACTCGATCCGTTGCAGGGTGGCTGTCTATATGACATGGGCTGCTATGCAGTCGGGTGGTTTGAGGATCTGCTTGCGGGCGCGTGCGATGTTTCGTCTCGTGAAGTTCGCTGGCGTGACGTATCGGGCGGCCGCGTGGATTGGGCCGATGAGATCCATATGAGTGTCGGCGGTATACCCATTCATATGGCGTGTGACGGCAAAGCAGCATATGAAAGCCGCTTAATGATTGCCTGCGAGCGGGGCTCGTTGGAAATCGAGCGCCTCCATCGCCCCGAGCTCGCCCATGTGAGGTACTCCGACGGACGAATGCTCGAAGTAAATGCCCCGTTTGAGGTCGATGATTTCTACGGCGAAATCCAGCATGCGACCCAGCTCATCCGGGCGGGGAAACTCGAGAGTCCCGTCATGCCCCTTGCCGCCACACAGCGCTGCGCGCGCATTATCGATGCAATCCGTCTAGCCCTCTAGGACCTGGCGCTGACGCGTGAGGGATCATGACGCCGGCGCCCGTAGCCGTAGTGCTCGGTGGCCCGCATCTCTGATGCCCCTTTTATAACTTGCGGTGGAATAGTTCCTGTTTGCGGCAGAAGGGGGTGCGGACAGAAAGTTGGACCGCGGGGCGGTCCGGACTGGAGGTTCG
>CATVYG010000006.1 GCA_958348225.1 uncultured Collinsella sp. | reverse complement strand
CTCCCGTCTCCTGCGCCCCTCCCGGAACTGTCCACATCAGTGTAGCCAATCCAGCATCGACCCGGAGGTCAAGAGGGAGGCCACGGCCATCCTGGACGAGCTCGGCCTGTCCATGTCCACCGCCGTCAACGCGTTCCTCAGGGCGCTCGTCCGAGAGGGCGGGATGCCGTTCGAGATGAGGGTCAAGACGCCGGCGCCCGACGAGGAGACGGCGAGTTAGCCGGCAGGTCGGCATGAAACGGCAGGGCCAGGCGAGCAACTCGTCCGGTCTCGGGCGCATCGCCCCTTGCCGGATTCAGATTCGACAAGGGGCGACCATTGTGCAATCGCAAGAAGATGACGGGGCGGAATGTCAATCCTGGTCTAACAGAGCCTTTGCTTATCCCGAAAGTATTCTAGATAACATGCTCACCGATTCTTCTCCGATAGTCCCTGTTGTGGTTTTCGAAGCGAATGGACGCTTTATTTCCACAAGAGTCAAAGAATGAGTGAATCTGGTCCTGACTTTAAATAGAAAGATCTTGACCGCTCAAAAGGTGAGAATAGGAATAGTGTCCCTTTGCAACTGCGGAGTTGAGAAAGCTGAGTTCACAGGCGATTTGCGAATACGCGCCCCAAGTGACTCTGATACGAGGAATTAAAAAGATCCCCGTCTTACTGACAGAAGCCAACAAGCGATTTTCTTTCCATCCGCTTTTTTGCATCCATATGGATGAAGATGCCGTTTCGTTCATCATCGAGGGCTCTCATCAGGGTGTGAAGAACCTCATTGTCCTTATGAGCCATAACAAGGAAAGCGTGTTTGTCCCCAGTCGCATCGGAGCGAGTTGGCATTGGTATACAAACTTCCATATGTCTACCACTCGCGAGGTTTATACTCGCCTTCCTCGGCAACGATATAAGGTGAAGGCTGCTTATGTTCAATAATTCGCGGTTTATCGAGAACAACCGTCGAGTTATCGGGTACGTCTTGGAACACAACGCAGTTTGCTCCGATCTTGACGTTATTACCAACGCGAATTCCTCCGAAAATCTTGGCGCCGGGACCGATGAAGACATTATCACCAATAACGGGAGCTTTCCCTCTGCTGCGTCCTATAGTTACTTGGTGAAAGATGGTCACATTTCGCCCTATGGTTGCCCCCCCCGCAATGACTATACCGTTGATGCCGTGCGCAGTGATATTGGGTGGCGCCAAAAAATTCTCGCACACGCATGAAGCATCGTCGCTCCATCCAGGCATGATATCCGCACAGCTCCTGCGCATCTCGTGGTGAACATACAACGAATAATAAGTTTTGCGGATACCCCGGGCACTTCCGGTAAGAAGGGCGTGTCGCCTTCTCCAAAACTTATCGTCATCGTACCTTCCGAAAACCATATTTCTGAAGCCATGCCAAATCGTCTTTGCGCCCATCAGCATCCCCCGGGATTATTGAGTGAGCGGAGAACACAAAGCGTTCTTGATATGCCTTCGGAGATGCCCATGCGCGCAGACCAACCAAGTTCGTTACGTGCCTTGTTTCCATCCATCAGCGCAAGCGTGGCCTTAGAGTACCCTGCCGCCTCCTGAGCGTCAGGAAATCTGAATACAACTTTAACACCACTGGCTTTAGCTACAAGTCCCGCAAGATCCTTCAACATTACATCGGATCCCCTATCTGCGAGGTTGTAGGCTTCCCCGTCGATACCAAGGAGCAGTATATGAAGCAGACCAGACACGGCGTCTGCGACGTGCAGGTAAGAGAACTTCTGCGTCCCCTCGCTCTTGAGCACAACGTCCTCGCCGGCAAGCGAGCGATGCAGGAACTGGGAGAGTGCCTTGGAATCATCGGGCAGTAGTGTGGGCCCGTAGACGCGCGCGATGCGCGCGATAACGGCCTCGACCCCCTTCTGCGAACGGTAAGCTTGACACATAGCCTCGCCCAGTCGTTTTGATTCGTTATAGCAGGCGCGAAGAGTGTTGCAGTCGATGTTCCCGCAGTACTTTTCATCATAACGTTCCACGTCACCGCGGTTCTGGCCATAAATCTCGACCGAAGAGGCAAAGAGTAGCCTAGCACCGCATTCGGCTGAATAGCTGAGGAGATTCTGTAAGCCGTCCACGTTGGCTCGGATGGTGCCGATGGGATCGGTAGCGTACTGGCGCGGGTGAGTGGAGCTCGCTAGGTGCAAAACGTAGTCCGCGGGGGCGGCAGGGCTGTAACCTATTGCAGCAACGGAGCCCTCCTCAAACGAGAAGTGGTCTCGACCGAAGTACGGCAGTCTCGAGCGCGCTTTCTCGATGTTGCGCCCCAAAGCGATGACGCTACACCGCGCCCCATCAATGTCGTTCTTGCGCATCAGAACGTCGACGAGGAAGGTCCCGATCAAACCGGTCGCACCGGAGATGACGACCGTTTTATTCGCGAGCTTCTCCCATGGCAGGGGAAGCGAGCAAACTTTGTCAACGTCGGCGATATACTCTGGGCATTTGAGCCTATTCATCGCGGGCATCCCTCTCCGTCGCCCATGCGCGGAAGAACTCGAGGTTTTCCGGCGTGGTGAGCTTGATGTTGCGGTCCGACCCGACGGCGAAGTTGAGCCTCACGCCCAGCTGGACCATCATTGTGTTCGTGTAGTTGGAGCCGTCGATTCCGACACCTTTCTCAAAAGCCTCGTGATATTTGGAGTCGAGGAGCCCAAAACGGTAGGCCTGCGGTGTAGACACACGACGAAGCGTCTCGCGGGGGATGTACTGCGTAGTGGTGGCGGAATCCTTCTTGTCCACAAGGAAAATCTGCTCGTTGTAAGGCATGCTTGTGACGGCGTTGCCGCGCTCCTTAGCCACGCGGACGACGTCGGTGATAACCTCTGGGTCGAGCATGGGGCGCACGCCGTCGTGAACGATGCAAATGTCATCTTCGGCAAGCACACCCTCAAAGTTGTACACGCCGTTGCGGATAGACTCCTGACCAGAGGCACCGCCTTTGACTACCCACTTCAGCTTGTCAATTTTGTACTGCCTTGCATAGGCGCGTAAGACCTGCTCCCAGCCGGCTAGGCATACGACCTCAATGGCATCCACAAGCGGGTGCTCCTGAAAAGCCTCGAGAGTATAGACGATGACGGGCTTCTCGCCAACATTGATGAACTGTTTGGGGATCTCTTGCCCCATACGCGAGCCTACACCGCCCGCGATGATGATTGCCACGTTCATGAATTATTCTCCTTCCCCGGAATTTACCTTCCATACCTTCATCCCATGAGTGACCCGCTGGTCCTCAGGCGGAAGCCGCATATAGTCGCCGTAGAGCCCCCTTAGGTACGCGTCCCAGTGCGGACACGCCTTGAAAGTACGACTCTCGAACTCCATATCGATCAAGTTGTCGAAGTCCTCGGTGGGAAAACCTGGCTTATCAGGCTTGTAGGGCCCCCAAACAACATCCCCCGCTTCATGCGTATCTCCGAACTGAAGACCACGAGCCCTCTCCCCTAGCTCGGAAAACTGCTTTTCCGCAGGAAACAACGCCCTATGAATCGGAAATAGGACATGTTTTGCGACCTTTTTCAACGGATTTGAAGTAGATGTTTTGATGTTTACGTATGACCGCAATGCCCTAAAGAATGTCTTTTCCTGAGCCGCCATTAGGGTCGCTTTCTCAGTATTTTCGTCAGGCATGGCATCAGCGGGAAAAATGTCGATCCAGAGAAACTCTTCGATCACCTCTTCTAAGTGCGGTTCCTGCGCCCTCCATGAAGGGTTGGTCAGTTTCATGAAGGGATAGATGTACCCCTTGCGTCCAGGAATATTGGCAGTCAACCCAGCAGGCACCCACTCGGGATGTGATGCAAGTTCATCGAAATCAGGCCTGGGCATAATGACGTCGATATCGTCATCCCAAGGAATGAATCCTCTGTGTCTCACGGCACCTAGAAGCGTGCCTCCATCAAGTGAATAACGAAGCCCATGCTCGTTTGTCATCCTGTCAAAATCGACGAGCATAGCAAGCAAGAGTTTTTGGATTTCCATTGTGGGAAGGTACTGCATCATTACTCCTTAGGATTCTTATGAAAGTCTGTCTTCGACCGCGCCGCGCGCCAGAGCATGAAAACTCTTACTAGCAACAACAAGGCATCGCAACCCCAGCGAGCAACACAGATAACATCAAGGGTTATCAACCCGGCAAGGTAAAGTGCCAGAAGCGAGACCACATTAACGATCCCAGTGAATAACGTCGAGACGGTCAGCTCCTTTACATGCCCCATGGCGCCCAGAACCGGCCAGCCAATCAGAATTCCGTAAAATGAGAAGATAAAGATCGGCGAGATCATCCACATAACATGGGCACCGCCAACGTACTCGGGTCCTCCGAGGACGAGCATGATAGGCTTAGAGAGATTGCAATACGCAACGATACCTAGGACGAGAACAGGCAACGCAACCAGCGCCAACTTTCGTGCGAACCCGAAGTCTCTGTTCTTGATCATATGGGGGTAAAGGCTGTTAGCAATAGGCGTGTAGAGCGACTGCACGGCATTCACAGTCGTGAGCGTAAGCGACCAAAAGGCGATGTCCGTCTTGCTTGTGATCGCTAACCCGATAATCACCGTTGTGAATCCAGAGAAAAGAGAGGAGCTGACGTTCGAAACGCAATAGATAGCGGAGACGCGTAGTTCCTCGAAGCTCTCCTTAAAGGTGGGCCTTGCTATACCGACGCCGAACAAGCGCTTCTGGGCGCGATAGCTCCATGCGATGTCGACGATCTCCGACAGTACGTCAGCTACGGCAACGAGGATAAGGTCCCCCGGCCCGCGTACGAGAAGGATCGTAAGCGCGACCTGCACCCCCTTGGATGCGAAATATCGGGTCGTCAAAGGCCCCATACGCTCATTTCCCTGAAAGATGAAGTCGGGCAGCACTGTGCGACCTGCCGTTGCAAAGAACGCCCAGATGACGTAGACCGTATTCTCGGCCATAATAGGAATAAAGCGTGTTACTACCAAGACACAGAAGAAAAGGCCGCAGAGCAACATGAGGCGTGCGACCGTTATCGCCCCCACGAGGCGGGAGAGAGCTGCAGTGTCCCCCCTGAGATCAACTACCTTCTTGGTACCAGAGAGTGTAAAGCCGAAATCGGCGATGGTTTGGACCACGCCCATGAAGGAGAGAACATAGGCGTAAACGGCATAGCCCTCAGTCCCGAGGATGCGAGTAAGATAGGGAATAAGCAGCAGCGGAAAGAGATACTTGAGTATCTGAAGGCCATACTGCCAAAGCGTGTTCTTGTAGAATGTATTGTGCTTCACCGACAGCATCCTCCTTTAAAGACGAAGGAGACGTTAGCCAGTCTATTAAAATAGAATCGACGGATAGAAAACCGCAATTTCGCAACTCCAATGGACTTGAAGAGGGGGATGAAATACCTAAATGCAATAGCCCCGCAGAAAGAAGGCAATAAAGATGCAAGGCGCACTATATAGAACTCCGCCGAATAGCCTTGAAAACGCCAAGCGCCTTGCGGGAAGTTGAAGAAACAATGACGTTATTCGACAAAACCATGCTATGAACTAAATCAGGGAAGCCGCTAACGCGCTTACGATACTCAAGTTTGATCATTTTATCGAATGTATTTTTTGCCTCATCATCCAGATCGCAACGCCACAGGATCTCATCGAGATCGCAATAATGCTGACAAATGCCGCGCCTTGCATTTAGATGCGCGCTTTTCGACCATCTCGCCGCGTACTGAAGCATTTCATCGCACACTCGGCCCCAATCGGCCACCTGCTTTTCTTGGAATACTTTCGTACTGTTAGAGTCATGCTGTCGGTAATAATAGAGGGGCTCATCAATATGAAAGAGGCTACGCGCCTTATCGAAGACGGGAAGCAACTGACAAAGGTCCTCTCCGTGCATAAGGCCAATCCGGTTTGTATACCAATCATATCCAGGGAACAAATCGGTGCGAATAACCTTATTCCAAACGCTGTTGAAATCGCAGCCGCATAACATACTTCTAATGGCATCAAAATCTCCGCCAACATGTATCCCAGGAGAAATGCAGGCCTTCAACGATGGCCGAACAGGATCTAGTTTCATGGTGAAATCGAAAGAAATGATATCCGCATTTGACGATGTGATGGCAGAGCAGACTTTCTTGAGACATCCCGCCAGAAGACAATCGTCAGAATCAAGAGCGAGGACATAGCGCCCCTTCGCCCTACGAAGGCCGTCCCGCCGCGCGGCTAATAAGCCTTCGTTATCCTTGTGGATTGCGAAGGCCTTTTTGTTCCCTTTGCAATAATCGTCACATATCTTAGGTGACCCATCAGTTGAGCCATCGTCAACAAGGATAACCTCATACGCTCCTCGCCCTTGGGCATCAATAGACTCCAAGCAGGCTGGTAGGAAGCTTTCGGTATTGTAGACAGGCACGATAATGGAAATATCGGGCTTCACATCAAGCATAAAAGACTCCTAAAAGCGCTGAGGAATACGGGAAAAGATTGCAGCTGCCGCCAAATACGAATGTGATAGCGAAATAGAGCACGCAAAAAGTAATTGCAAGTACCCCGGATAGCAAACGCTCGTTACCAAGGTTCTCCGATAAAAATGGATAGAGGAATCCCGAGATAAAAAGAAATGGGAAACTGAGTCTAATCAACTCGGGACTTATGCTTGCAAACTGAGCGAACACAGCCGAGGATACGCCGCAGCAGATGTAAAAATTAAGCATCTCCCGATTAGCAGGTCCCATTGAACTTTTATGGCCCAAAAACAACATAATCATACAAAAAAGCAGGTAAATTAACATCGTATTGTTCAGTGAACCCATTCCAGCATGTTTCACTTGAAACGAATATGACGACGTAAAGGACGAGACCAGATCCATTAAATCTGGCCCAATCAAAACTGCACTGACAGCACAGACGGCAATACCGAAGCAAAACAACATAGCAAGAGTTTTGGATGAGCGAACACCCCTGCTCTCGCAACAAGCAATGTAGATAACCCAAACAAAAATGCCCACAATTGACATCTTATGAAAACCAACGGCAATCGCCAAAAAAACAAAAGCAGGTAGATTTTTCCCGTGAATCAGCTCATAAACCATCAAGACGAGCATGCTTGTTGCTAGGCACTGCCTGAGTATGTTTAGCGTGTATCCAAAGACAATGAAACAAAGAAAGAATCCAATGACAGGATACCCTTGAGGAAATTGTTTTTTTGCAACCAGAACATAAGGAAGAAAAATAATTACCTCACAGAAGAAAAGCACTGCGTTGAAATCGCCAGTCAATCTCCCTAGAAACCAGAATAAAAGCACAAAAATCGGCTCTTGATCCGAGCAAGCGCTGAGGGCTCCTATAGGCGAATAAACTTGAGACGCATTAAAACAGCTTAGAGGATATGCCGAAGTATCTGTTCCAACGGTTATATCTCTAGCGCCCGCCACTACACAAAGGGGCAGAACCGATATTATCGCGAGGACAAGCCCAACTCGCTTATCACCGATGCGCGCTGAGAGATAAAGCAAAGCAATATGGAATGCAAACGCAACTAGATAGATCTGCATCACTGCACCTGCTCAGCAAGTTGTACATAGCCCTCAGAGATGCCGTTAGTCGATCCGTCGTCGACAATGACGACCTCGTACTCAAAGTGGTCCTGACGTGCGATGCTAGCCAAGCACTCGCCAAAAAAGTTCTCGACGTTGCATTCGGGAACGATTGCACAAAATCTCACCTTATCAACCCTTAATTTCTTGGGGTTTATCCAATTGCTTTGCCCGAGACTGCGGCGTAGAAGGCATAGAAGGCGTTGTGCGCCTTTGGGGAGATCGCGAAGAGCATGCACCGCAGCCTCCAGGTACGGGACGCCAAAGGGCTCCGTGAAGCTCGCCCCACAAGCTCGCGAGCACGCTTCAGATACGACCGCCCTTCAGCCCTGTCGCCAAAGGCATCAAGGTCGACGCGCATAGCGACGCGCAGCGTACAGTAAGCTCGAAAGCACTCAAACTCGTCTTTAAAGCCGCCCCCGGCAATTAGTCGCACGGTCTCGATAGTCTTATCCATGTCTTGCGCGTGCTTGGGGCCCTGCTTCTTAAACGTGGTGATGGAGCCGGGTCTCGTTACATACGCGTAGAAAGGAGCATCAGAAAAGGCAATCTCCCCGACACGCGAACAGATAGAGGCGATCACGCCCATGTCTTCGAAAAGCTGCCCCTCGGGAAAGGCAAGGTAAGGGATCAGGGACCGGGCGAAGAGCTTGCCGCACGATGAGCCACTCTCCCCGTTGAATAAAAGCAGCTTCCTAAAACGCTCAGCACCGGACTCCACCTTGAACTCAGCAGCCTGCTCAATCTCGTAGTTCTCGAGAAGAGGCGTCTTGGCGAAAGACCCTGCAACAAGAGTCACCTGGTATTTCAGGGCAGCTTCAACCATAAGCTTAATGGTTCGCGGGTCGATGAGGTCGTCTCCGTCAACATACATGAGATAGTTGCCGCGGCATCGTTGCGTGCCATAATTGCGAGCGGAAGAGAGACCCCCGTTCTCCTTATGGTGAATCACAACGCGTGGGTCGTCTCCGACGGTGTCTTCAATCAAATCTATAGTATTATCTGTGCAGCCATCGTCTACGATAAGAATCTCGATGTTCGGATACGTCTGACTGAGCAGCGACCTCACACAAGGAAGTGCGAACTTCCCCACGTTGTACATGGGGACGATAATGCTTACCAGAGGGTAATCGACTTCGGAAGCCATTTTGCTACGCCCTCCGTAGAAGAATTCGATAGATCAGCGACCTCAGCGAATTGGGCATAAGGCAGACCAGCGCGTGCGGCACATATGAGCAGACATAGTCGCGTTCAGTGAAATAGCCCCGCTCTACCTGCGCTCTCTTGAAGGCCTTGGCGTACTTGAGGTACTGAACTCCGCCCCTGCGGGCGTAGAAGTCCTCGCTTACGCGCATGGCAACTAAGGGCTCACCCAAATTGTCCGCACGGCAGCCGCACGCGAGCATTCTGTTGAAGAGATCCCAGTCCTCAAAATAGAGGAAGTCTGAACTGTAGTTGCCCGCTTCCATCACCTTTGACTTTCTAAACGTCATGGGAGGGTGACGAAAGGGATTGCGTCTCTTGGAGTAGGCAAGGATTGCATCTAAGCCTTTAGGTAGTTCGGTTGTGGCTACGGGCTTGTCGGGCGAATCAATGAACTCGGAAACATCGCTGCCGACCATGTCGAGACCGCCATCTAGGGCAGCGAGCTGCTTCTCCATGCGGTCGGGTCGGGCAACGTCATCGGTGTCCATGCGAGCGACAATCTCGTTGGAGCAGGCGAGCATGCCCTGCTGCAGCGCATATCCGAGACCGCGGTTCTTAGCGTACGAAACGAAGTTGAACAATTTGGGGTGTGCGGAGTCATAATCCAGAAGCACGGCTTCCAGTTCGTCCGTCAATGGACCATCTTTGACCATGACAATTTCAGTCGGCGGCACGGTCTGAGCAAGCATGCTGTCAATCGACTCTTTAAGGTACTCTGGGCGCTCCTTAGCATACAGGCTCATAAGTACGGTATAGGCAGGGTATTGCATTATTATTTTCCCCTCCTCATCGCCTTGAACGTTTTGACGAACACGCGGGCGTCAAGTCCAAGCGACTGATGACGAACGTAGAAGAGTTCACGGGCCTGTCGCTGACCACTCCCCCAAGTTGAGTCATTGCGATCCGTTGCGGCCCACCAGCCAGTAATGCCCGGCTTACAAGCAAGAACTTCGTCGCGAGCGTCACCGTACTCGTAGGTTTCTTCAAGCGTCACAGGCCTTGGTCCAATAACGGATAAATCCCCTATAAGAACGTTGATGAACTGCGGCAATTCGTCGAGCGAAGTGTGACGTAGAAAACGACCGACGCGCGTAATGCGAGGGTCATCGTCAACCTTTTGTTCGCGCTGCCATTGCGCCAACTGCTCGGGAGTCATGTACTTCTCAGGATGCTCGTGAGCATCAGAGACCATGGTTCGGAGTTTGAAGATATAGATAGGCTTGCCGCCCTTACCGACTCGCTTTTGGCAAAAAAACGGCTTGCCGGGAGAGTCAATCTCTATGGCGATGCATGCGGCTACGACGGGGATAGCCAATACCACACAGACGCCAGCAGAGAACACGATGTCAAAGGCTCGCTTGAAGGCAAAGTAGCCTGCCCCACCTTTCTTGGGAGCAGCAGCATTGGGATCGGCAGCGGGTGCCTTATAGCTTCCTGTCGCTACGAAACCTTGCGCCGGAGCAGGGTTCTCGACGGGAGGCGGAAATTCCGTCGCCACAGGAGCATGAGAGCCATTCTGCCGATCAATGACTTGACCGATCATTGACGTACCACAAGGAACATCAGTTATATATTCAGTTTTATCCGACACGTTCTCTTCCAACACTTCGTCCCCGGGTCGGGGATCCTCCCTGTTCTGTGTAGCGACCGTCTGCAGCTAGGCGATCGCCTTTTTAAAGTTGCGCATGACGCGCTGCTCGTTTGAAAGAACGGCAAGGCCAACGCGGGTGGTTACGCGCCGGCCGCACAGGTCGAGCTCCAAATAAGCAGTGCACTTGCGTCTATTAATGGTTTTGATAAGGCCTTCGTGGCCCAGCAGTGGACCAGCCGTTACTACGACCTGGTCGCCGTTTTTTAGGGCCTCACTCATGGGCACTACGCGGTCTCCCCTATGCGTAAAGCTGCTTATGAGTTGGGCCTCTTCTTTTGCCAGCGGCACAAACTGACCGTCCTGGGCAAGCACCCGGGCAAAGTCGTCCATGCGCAGCAGATACTGTTGCACGGTGCGAGGGTCTGACGTATCGCAGATGAGATAACCGGGGAACAGAGGCTTGGTCGTGTTGACCCATTCGCCGTGTACCTTGATCTCGGTTTGATATTGGGGATAAAAGAGCTCTTGCATGGCACCAACCGGCACCATGCGCTCAATGCGCTCGCGCATTACGTCTTCGCGACCGTTAATGACTTGGATCACATACCACACGAGCACCACCCCCTTTCTGTCTTACGTGTGGCTCACGGGGTTTGGGTATGGCTTCGCCAGGGCGCTTGTGCGCAAAGGCGCTCCATATTCAAACCCTGAGCCCAGTCAGACAAGCACGTGGCTCTGCCCCACCGTGAACGGTATGTACAAATGCAGTTGCTAGAGGAGCGGACGTATATCGCAAAATGACCGCGTCCCAGTTGGCTGCGTGCGAGCCAGTCAAGCAGGTACGAAACTGGACCGCACGCAAACAGCTGTTGGACTGCTGTGGTTTGCCAAAGCAACTTATTGCACTACCTAAAGCGAACTAATTAATTAGACGCAAAAGCAAGAACAAAACGTGCATGGCAATCAATATTGGAGCTCGTGGTTTTTCTAACACCGCCGTTACGGCCGGATGCTGATCGACCCTGCGTTTTGCGACTTGCTGGAGCCGCGAGCACAGTTGAACTCATGTAACGTTAGGTATCCTAGCACAAGCTGGTAGCGAAACTGATTTGGCTTGTGGTGGACAACATATCGTTCATTTAGCGTGTTCAAGGGGGTTGTTTTGGGATGTTGCTCACATTGGCGCAGGATATTGGGGTGCTAGCGGAGGTTATGGATGCTCCTGAAGCCCGAA
This sequence comes from uncultured Collinsella sp., assembly GCA_958348225.1. Lineage (GTDB taxonomy): Bacteria > Actinomycetota > Coriobacteriia > Coriobacteriales > Coriobacteriaceae > Collinsella. Next base: position 57,610 of record CATVYG010000006.1, on the reverse strand, counting down.
TTGACCAGTGAGGCGTACTGGTAATTGCGTTTGTCCAACAAACTATGTACAGACATGGGAAATAAATTGTGCAACTTTTTGTTGCGTAGGTGGGGTTTGCAGCGCGTGGTGTTTTGGCATGAAAAAAGGCCTTCGGAATTCCGAAGGCCTTTGCATTCACGATGGTGGAGACGAGGGGAATCGAACCCCTGACCTCTTGACTGCCAGTCAAGCGCTCTCCCAGCTGAGCTACGCCCCCGTGACGGGGAGATACTATAGGGGAATGTTTGCGGGGATGCAAGAGGTTTTTGTTGAAACTTTTTCTTACGGGTTTTCCTGGGACGGGATAAAACCCTGATGCGATAGACCTTACTCGTATAGGTAAGCGATGGCGGTGCCGGTGTGGACTTGGATCGCGGCTGTTGACCTGACCACATTGCTGATGCCCGTGTCGGCCAACAAGCCCAGGGGGCTGTGATCTAGTTCCCACTCCAAGCCATGTTCGCTTACCACCGTCCCAGGGGCTATGGCGATGATGGAGAACGTCTTGCCTTCGGCACCTTCGATGGTCCACGATTCGCCTGCGCGAAGGATGCGAGCTACCACCTTGTCCTCGGCGATCCAGATAGGGGCATCCTCGTAGCCTGCGAGCAACCCCAGCACGGAAAGGGCCATGTCGGGACGGCCGCCCGTGGCGCAGGTCGCAACCACTTCGGCACCCGGCCAGCGATGGCGGACGGAATCGAGCGCCAGAGCTAGATCGGTATAGTCCTTGTACGGGTCATGGCGCTCAACTTCAAAGTCGGTGGCGGCATCGACCAACGCTCGGCCCGCGTCGCTCACCGTGTCGGCATCCCCCACATATACGTCGCAGCCCAGGCCAGCACCCAGCAGGGCGTCCAAGCCGCGGTCTACAGCAACGACGTGGTTGCACTCCCCTGCCAGCTTGCGCAGTAGCTCGTGGCTCGCCACTACCGGTGAGCCACATACAATTAATACTTTCTCGGACAACGCCCTCGCCTAACCTTCGTACGCAAGAACGCGATCCAAATCCAGCTCCTCGTAGCTGTCGATAAAGATATCGCAGTTGGCGCGCACATCATCGCGCTTCATACGGCCGTGCGGGTCATAAATACCTACACGCTTAAAGCCGGCGGTGCCAGAGCTCTTAAGGCCAAAGACGGCGTCCTCAAACACCCATGCGCGTTCGAACTTGTGCCCATGGCGCTCCTCAGAACGGCGCAGCGCCAGCTCGTATACGTCGGGGAACTGTTTGGAGCGTCCCGCCTCGCCCGTCGTGGTAACAAACTCCATGTAAGCGTCGAGCCCGGCTCCCGCAAGCGCAGACCCAACAAGCTCGGCCGGCGTGGAAGTGGCAACGCACATGGCAATGCCTGCCGCCTTCGCCTGCTCCAAAAACGCCAGGAGCCCCTCGCGCGGCGGCACCTTGGAGTAGCCATCGATCAGAATGTCGCTCAGCTCGCGATACAGCTCCTCGCCATTCGCGCCAATGCCCCACGTGTCGTGGTAGGCCTGGCACTCGTCCTCCAGCGACAGGTGCTCAAATTGGGCAAAGTCATCCACGGTTACGTCAACTCCGTGGCGGTGCAATAATTCGGGCTGGGCGTAGCCCCAAACGGGGGTGCTATTAACCAGCGTGCCGTCGCAATCGAAAATAAAAGCAACCTTGGGAGCGGCGGTATGGGACATAAACGTACCTTTCGATGTCAAATGGTAAACAACCTGCTAAAAACGTTTTACCAAACGTCAGCCTAACATTTTTGAAACCCTAATTGGTAAAACTGTCAAGAGTTTTACCACGGCAATTCTGCCAGTGGTATAAACATGTCGCTTACCGATTAAACGCCCCCGCAAATCCGCTTTCGTCCATAAAACTAACGCACAGGTGTTATCGTAGTTTCTGCCGAAAGTTCCACCGAGCACGCGAGGTGGAACGAATCACAGAAACTTCGCCGTCCCTTCGATTCGTGCAGCCTTGGACCTTTCGCATCTAGTCACCAAGGCAACACGCTGCCGCGTCATGATGGGATCAAACGTGAGCGATACAAAGCTAAAGCCAACGGCTAAAAAGCCCGCAACCCGCAAACCGGCTCCGCACGCACCGGAGCTCTCCAAGGACGATGTCTACCTGTTTGGCATTGGAATGTGGGAGCGCAGCTGGGAAAAGATGGGCGCGCATCCCGACACGCAGAACCGTACGCGCGGCTGGCGCTTTTGCGTTTGGGCGCCCGACGTCAAGAGCGTCCACGTTATCGGTGAATTCAACAATTGGGATGAACAAGCCAACCCGCTGGTGCCCGTGCATACGAGCGCTATCTGGGAAGGTTTTATTCCTGGCGCCGAGCAGGGCCAGCTCTATAAATATCTCATCGAGACCAACGAGGGCGAAAAGCTCTACAAGGCCGATCCGTACGCCTTTAAGGCCGAGTGCCCTCCGGGTACTGCCAGCGTGCTGTGGACCCTGGATGGCTACAAGTGGAACGACGCCGCGTGGCTCAAGCGCCGCGCCGGCCACAACCACATGTCGCAGCCGCTCAACATCTACGAGGTGCATATTGGCTCGTGGAAGCGCCACGGCGACGCGCCACAGGGCGAGCCGGACGAGTACGGCAACTACCCCGGTCCCATGGATCCCTTCCCCGCGCAGCGCGGCGAGTTCTACACCTACGACGACCTGTCGGTGGAGCTTGTGGACTACGTGCGCGACATGGGCTATACGCATATCGAGGTCATGCCGCTTATGGAGCACCCATTCGATGGCTCCTGGGGCTACCAGACGACCGGCTACTTTGCCGCCACGTCGCGCTACGGCAACCCGCAGCAGCTCATGCACTTTATCGACGCGTGCCACGAGGCGGGCATCGGCGTGATCATGGATTGGGTGCCCGGCGGCTTTTGTGCCGACTCCCACGGCCTTGCCACCTTTAACGGCCACATGCTGTTTGAGCACGAGATTCACCCCAACTGGGGCACGCACAAGTTTGACTTCGCTCGCGGCGAGGTCCGCTCCTTCCTGGTCTCCAACGTGCTGTACTGGCTCGAGAACTTCCACGTTGACGGCATTCGCATGGACGGCGTGTCCAGTATGCTGTACCTCAACTTTGGCATCGACGATCCGGGTCAAAAGAAGTTCAACAAGTACGGTACCGAGGAGGACCTGGACGCCAGCGCGTTCATTCGCCAGGTCAACTGCGCCGTTGAGGCTCACTTCCCCGACGTGATGATGATGGCCGAGGAGTCCACCGCGTGGCCGCTCGTGACCTACCCGCCGCAGGACGGCGGCCTGGGCTTCCACTACAAGTGGGACATGGGCTGGATGAACGATACCCTGCACTACATGCAGACCGATTTTCCGTGGCGCCCCGGCAACCACGGGCTGCTCACGTTCTCCATCATGTATGCCTTTACCGAGAACTTTATCTGCCCGCTGAGCCACGACGAGGTCGTGCACGGCAAGTGCTCGCTCATCGGCCGCATGCCGGGCGACTGGTGGCGCCAGTTTGCCGGCCTGCGCACGCTGGCTTTCTACCAGATGACGCATCCCGGTGCCAAGCTCAACTTTATGGGCAACGAGATCGGCCAGTTTATTGAGTGGCGCTACTACGAGTCCATCCAGTGGTTCCTGACCGAGGAATACGAGACCCATCGTCATCATCAGGCGTTTATCAAGGCGCTCAACCACCTGTACACCGCCGAGCCCGCCCTGTACGAGCGCGGCTACACCGACGACGGCTTTACCTGGATCGACGCGGATAACTCCAAGCAGTCCATCGTGAGCTTTGTGCGTCAGGGCGAGGACGTCGATGACGACCTGGTGATTCTGATCAACTTTGACCCGGCGAGCTACGAGAGCTTCCGCGTGGGCGTGCCGCGCGAGGGTGACTGGGAGGTCATCTTTGATTCCGACCGTCCCGAGTTCGGTGGCAGCGGATACGCCGGTGAGGAGCCCTACACCTGCTCGAGCGAGCCCTATCCCTGGAACGGGCAGATGGACTCCATTGAGATAAAGGTGCCCGGCCTGGCAGGCGTGGTGCTTAAGCGCCGCGGTCCCAGCAGCTACAAGCCGCCCGTGGTCGAGAAGCCCAAGAAGGCTATGCGCAAGCGCTCGTCTACCGTGAAGCCCAAGGCCGCGGCTGCTAAGAAGGCTCCGGCCAAGGCGAAGGCTGCCAAGCCCGCTGCCAAGGCTTCGGCCAAGTCCACCACGGCCAAGAAGGCAGCCACCAAAAAGGCTGCTCCCAAGGCCAAGGCAGCTGCTGTTAAGGCTCCTGCCAAGAAAGCGTAACAAAGGCGTTACCACTGTAATTACCCGCCCCGCGGGGGCGTAGGATACATGTCATAACCGTTCCGGGAGAAACATCCCCGGGGGAAAGGAACGTATGAATAAGATCTTCGACAACAAGCAGGAATTTACCGAGCTCTATCGCGATGCCGTCATGAGCATCAGCGGCAAGAGCGTCGAGGCCGCCAGCGACCTCGATCGCTTTAACGCCCTGGCCAAGCTCGTGGCCGAGAAAGCCCGCACCGTTGCCACCAAGAGCGACGCCCGCGCCACCGCCGAGGGCAAGAAGCGCGTGTACTACTTCTCGATCGAGTTTTTGATCGGCCGCCTGCTCGACAACTACCTGCTCAACTTTGGCGTGCGCGATATGGTCGCCGAGGCGCTCGACGACATGGGCTTTGACCTTTCCGTCATCGAGAACCAGGAGCCCGATCCGGCACTGGGCAACGGTGGCCTGGGCCGACTGGCCGCATGCTTCCTGGATTCCATGGCAGCCGAGGGCATCGCCGGCTACGGCAACGGCATGCGCTACCGTTACGGCCTGTTTAAGCAGGAGATCGTCAACGGCAGCCAGGTCGAGGCCACCGACGAGTGGCTCACCCACGGCTATCCCTGGGAGGTCCGCCGCCAGGACAAGGCCGTGACCATTAAGTTTGGTGGCCACGTCGAGGGCTTTGAGGAGAACGGCCGCACGTTCTACCGCACGGTGGACACGCAGGACATCCTGGCCGTCCCATATGACATCCCCGTTGTGGGCTATGCCGGCGAGACCGTCAACAAGCTGCGCGTCTGGGCCGCCGAGCCGGTCGAGGAGCACTTCGATCTGGAGGCCTTCAACCGCGGCGACTACGCCCTGGCCGATGCCGAGCGCGCCGAGGCCGAGGCCATCAGCGCCATCCTCTACCCCAACGACGCCGGCGAGCACGGTCGTCTGCTGCGCCTGAAGCAGGAGTACCTGTTTGTCTCGGCCGGCATCTACAGCCTGCTCGACACCTTTGAGAAGGAGCACGGCGCGAACTGGGAGCTGCTGCCGCAGTTTGTGGCCATCCACACCAACGATACCCACCCCGCCATGTGCGGCCCCGAGCTCATGCGTATCCTCATCGACGAGAAAAAGCTCGAGTGGGACGACGCCTGGAACATCGTGACGCAGGTCGTGAGCTACACCAACCACACCATCCTGCCCGAGGCTCTGGAGAAGTGGCCCATCGGCACGTTCTCCAAGCTGCTCCCCCGCGTGTACCAGATCATCGACGAGATCAGTCGTCGTTGGCACGAGTCGTTCGACACCACGCAGGAGGGCTGGCAGGAGCGTCTGCGCCAGACCGCCATTCTGTGGGACGGCGAGATTCGCATGGCCAACCTGTCCGTGATCTGCAGCCACAGCGTCAACGGCGTGGCCAAGATCCACTCCGACATCATCAAGAACATCGTGCTCAAGGACTTCTATGCCCTGACGCCCGAGAAGTTCAACAACAAGACCAACGGCATCTCGCACCGTCGCTTCTTTGCCGAGGCCAACCCCACCTATGCCAAGCTCGTGACCGAGGCCATTGGCGACGGCTGGCTCAAGGACGCCTTTGAGCTTGAGAAGCTCAAGGAGTTTAAGGACGACAGCGAGTTCCTGAAGGCCGTGGGTGCCTCCAAGCGCGCCAACAAGGAGCGTCTGGCCGCCTACGTTAAGGCCGAGACCGGTCTGGTCATTGACCCCAACACCGTCTTCGATGTTCAGGTGAAGCGCTTCCACGCCTACAAGCGTCAGCTTATGAACATCATGAAGGTGATGGACGTCTACAACCGTCGCATCGCCGACCCCAACTTCCACGTGACGCCGACGACCTTCATCTTTAGCGGCAAGGCTGCCTCGAGCTACACCTTCGCCAAGGAGACCATCCGCCTCATTAACTCCGTGGCCGACGTCATCAACAACGACCCGCGCGTCAACGAGGTCATGAAGGTCTGCTTCATCCCTAACTTCCGCGTAAGTAACGCCCAGCTCATCTACCCTGCCGCCGAGATCTCGGAGCAGATCTCCACGGCCGGCAAGGAGGCCTCGGGCACGTCCAACATGAAGCTCATGATGAACGGCGCCATTACGCTGGGCACCCTCGACGGCGCCAACATCGAGATCGCCGACCTGGCCGGCCGTGAGAACGAGGCCATCTTTGGCCTGACCGCCCCCGAGGTCGAGCAGCTCTGGGCATCCAACAGCTACTTTGCGTGGGATACCCTCAATGGCGACCGCGAGCGCCTGGGCCGCGTGATGGACGAGCTCAAGGACAACACCTTTGCGGGTCTTTCGGGCAACTTCGAGAGCATCTACAACGAGCTCATGAACAATAACGACCCCGACCTTGTCATGGCCGACTTCCGCAGCTACGTCGATGCATGGGAAAAGCTCACGGGCAGCTACGGCGACCAGGAGACCTGGAACCGCAAGGCGCTGCTCAACACCGCCTCCTCGGGCTGGTTCTCAAGCGACCGCACCATTCGGGAGTACCGCGACGAGATCTGGCACGCGTAAAGGCCGCGAGCTCCCCTATGCCAGCACGGCATTACTCGACGGGCGTGACGTTGCGCCGCGCCCGTCGCTAATGGGTTTAGGAACATCGATGACAGAAGGAGAAATCGATGAGTAAGAAAGAATGCATCGCGATGCTCCTCGCAGGAGGACAGGGCAGCCGATTGGGGGCACTCACCCAAAAGATCGCTAAGCCGGCGGTTAGCTTTGGTGGCAAGTTCCGCATTATCGACTTTTCGCTCTCCAACTGCTCCAACTCGGGCATCGACACGGTGGGTGTTCTGACGCAGTATCGACCCTACCTGCTGCATGCCTACGTGGGCTCCGGCGAGGCGTGGGATCTGGACAGCCGCGACGGCGGCGTGTCGATCCTGCCGCCGTACGAGACGCAGACCGGCGGCGCCTGGTATGCGGGCACGGCCGACGCCATCACGCAGAATCTGGACTACATCAAGGCCAACGACCCCAAGTACGTCCTGATTCTTTCGGGCGATCACCTGTATCGCATGGATTACCGCAAGATGCTCAAGACGCACATTGAGAACAACGCCGACCTCACGGTGAGCGTTATGCCCGTGCCGTGGGAGGAGGCCAGCCGCTTTGGCATCCTGACCACCGACCCCGAGGACGGCCGCATCACCAAGTTCACCGAGAAGCCCGATAAGCCCGATTCGAACCTCGCGTCCATGGGCATCTACATCTTCTCGGCCGACGTGCTGATCAAGGCGCTCGAGGAGGATGCTCTGGACCAGCGCTCGAGCCACGACTTTGGCAAGGACATCATCCCCAAGCTGCTCGGTGAGAACAAGCGCCTGTACAGCTACGAGTTCCACGGCTTTTGGAAGGATGTTGGCACCATCGCCAGCTTCCACGAGACCTCGATGGACCTGCTGGGCAACAACCCCGAGTTCGATCTGTTTGACAAGCACTTCCCCATCATGTCCAACATCACCACGCGTCCGCCGCACTACATTGGCCCGGACGGCCGCCTGGACGACTGCCTGGTCTCCAACGGCTGCAAGATCTACGGCACCGCTCGCCACTCGATCCTTTCGACCGATGTCATCATCGAGGAGCGCGCCGTGGTCGAGGACTCCGTGCTGCTGCCGGGTGCGCACGTTAAGAGCGGCGCGCACATCTGCCGCGCTATTTTGGGCGAGAACTCCACGGTCGAAGAGGGCGTGAAGCTCGGCTCTGTCGATACCACCAAGGATACGGCCGTCGTTGGAAATGACGTCGTTATCGGGAAGGGGGAATGATCCGATGATCAATCGCAAGGCCATCGGTTATATCACCGCTAACTACTCTTCGACCTACGGCAGCGTGCTGCTCAAGGATCGCCCCATCGCGTCCGTTCCGTTTTTGGGCCGCTACCGCCTGATCGACTTCCCGCTGTCTAACATGATGAATGCCGGCATCAAGACCGTCGGCGTCGTCATGCCGGGCAACTACCGTTCGTTGATCGACCACGTGGGCTCTGGCAAGGACTGGGGCCTGGACCGCAAGAAGGGCGGCCTGTTCATGGTGCCCGGCAACGCGTATGGCACCACCAAGGGCGGCATGCGCTTCCTGCTGCGCGACATCATTTCCAACAAGACGCTGTTCCAGCGCTCGGAGAAGCCCTATGTCGTGATGATGGGCACCAACATCATCTTTAACATGGACCTCAACACCATCATCGAGGCGCACGAGAACTCCGGTGCCCAGATGACCGTGGTGTACTGCAAGGCCACGCGCAACGTCGATGACGAGACCAAGCTCGAGATTAACGAGAACGGTCGCCTGACGGGCGTGAGCGCCGGCGTCGTGTACGGCGACAACGCCTCTATGGACTGCTGCATCGTCAACCGCGAGACGCTGCTCGAGATCATCGACCACTACCAGGCCGCCGACTATCTGGACCTGCTCGAGGCACTCCAGGGCGACTTTGGCAACATCGACGTGTGCAGCTATGAGTACAAGGGCGAGGTCGTGGGCGTGTTTAGCGAGAAGTCGCTGTATCGTCGCAGTATGGACCTGCTCGACCAGACCGTGGCCGACCAGCTCTTCGACCCCGAGCGTCCGATCCTGACCAAGGCCCACGACGTGCCGCCTTCGCGTTACGCGACCGGCAGCCACGCCTGCAACTCGATCATCTCGGCCGGCTGCATCATCAAGGGTACCGTGCGCAACTCGATCCTGTCGCGCGGCGTTGTGGTTGAGGAAGGCGCCTCGGTGACCAACTCGATCATCAACCAGAGCTGCGTCATCAAGAGCGGCGCCCGCGTCGAGAATGCCATTCTGGACAAGAACAACGTGGTTCCCACCAACACCGAGCTTCGCGGCACGCCCGAGAACATCCTGGTGCTGGGAAAGGCCCCGTTAACTTCTGATATCACCAACGCGAGCTAGCTTTGGCACCGCAACATCGCTCGTAACACGTAGAATAGCCGCCCGGTTTGCACCAGGCGGCTATTCTCGAATTGCAACAGGGAGACAATATGGCTGATTCCAGCAAAAAGATGCAGATCGTGTTTGCCTCGGCCGAGTGCGCACCGTTTGTTAAGACCGGTGGCCTGGGTGACGTGGCGGGCTCGCTGCCTGCGGCGCTCGTGCGCGCCGGCGCCGAAGTCATCGTGATGGTGCCCAAGTACGCCACCATCAAGGACGAGTACAAGGCGCAGATGGAGCACTTCTCCGACTTTTACGTGAGTCTGGGCTGGCGCAACGAGTACTGCGGGCTGGAGAAGCTCGAGCACGACGGCGTCACCTATATGTTCATCGACAACGAGCGCTACTTTGCGCGCGACTATCCGTACGGCTTCTTTGATGACGGCGAGCGCTTTGCGTTCTTCTCCAAGGCTATTACCGAGAGCCTGCAGCACCTGCCCGAGGGCTTTGAGTGCGACATCCTGCACTGCAACGACTGGCAGACAGCGCTGGCGCCCGTGTTTTTGCGCGAGTTCTACCAGGGCCTGCCGCTGTACGACCGCGTCAAGACCGTGTTCTCGATCCACAACGTGGCGTTCCAGGGCCAGTTTAGCGACACCGTAATGGAGGACATCCTGGGTGTGGCACATATTCCGGCGGCCGCCTCGCAGCTGCGTTGCGACGCCTGCAGCATCAACTACATGCTGGGCGCCCTGCGCTATGCCGACGCCATCACCACGGTGAGCCCCACCTATGCCAACGAGATTCAGACGCCCGAGTTTGGCGAGGGCCTGGACGGTGTGCTGCGCGAGCGTTCATACGCGCTGCAGGGCATTTTGAATGGCATCGACGTCGCGGGCTTTGACCCGGCAACCGACAAGCGCATTGCCGCCAACTACACCGTGGAGGACCGTTCTGGCAAGGCCGTGTGCAAGGCAAAGCTGCAGGAAGAGCTGGGGCTCGAGGTTCGCGACGACCGTCCGCTTATGGTCATGGTCACGCGTCTGACGCGCCAGAAAGGCTTGGACCTGGTCATGTACGCTCTCGACCGCATCTTGGCCGGTGGCGTGCAAGTGGCGGTGCTGGGCACCGGCGACCGCGACTACGAGGACGGCCTGCGCTACTTCCAGGACAAGTACCCCGGCACCATGGCCGCACGCATCGAGTTCGATCCGGCGCTGTCACAGCGCATGTATGCTGCCGCCGACATGTTCCTCATGCCTTCGAAGTTTGAGCCCTGCGGCCTGTCGCAGATCATCGCCATGCGCTACGGCACCCTGCCCATCGTGCGCGAGACCGGTGGCCTGAAGGACACCGTGATCCCGTATAACGAGTTTACCGGCGAGGGCACGGGCTTTTCGTTTAGCAACTTTAACGGCGACGAGATGGGCGATGCGGTATTCCGCGCGGCGCGTCTGTTCTGGGATAACCGTGACGCCTGGAACCAGCTGGTCACGCAGGCCATGAGCCAGGACTTTAGCTGGACACGCTCGGCCGATAAGTATCTGGATCTGTACTTCTTTATGCATCCGGAGATTGAGAGGCCGGCAGCTGTTGTCGACGAGCCTGAGGCTGTTGCAGAGCCGGTGGCCGCAGAGGAGCCCAAGGTCGAGGAGAAGCCGGTTGAGGCTGAGCCCGCAAAGGCCAAGCCTGAGGGGAAGGCTGAGGTTGTTCCTGAGGCAGAGGCCGAGGTCAAGCCCGCTGCAAAGCCCGCAGCTAAGAAGACTACGACCCGCAAGACGACGACCAAGGCCGCCGCGACTAAAACGACGGCTGCCAAGGGAACGACCACGCGCAAGCGCACGACCGCCGCTGCCAAGAAGGCCGCCGAGGCCGAGGCTACTCACGAGGTAAAGGCCGAGGTCGCAGAGGCCAAGCCGGCCGCCAAGGCTCCGGCAAAGACCACTGCCAAGAAGACGACCACGACCGCCAAGAAGGCAACGGCAGCCAAGAAGACCACGGCAACGAAGTCGACGGCCGCCAAGGCCACTGCGACCAAGGCCGCTCCGAAGGCTGCCGCAAAGCCCGCCGTCAAGGTCGAGGAGGCAGCCGTAGAGCCCAAGGCCGAGGCAGCTGTCGAGGCCAAACCGACCGCCAAGACCACCACGCGCAAGCGCGCAACGACGACGGCCAAGAAGTCCACGACCAAGGTTACTGCTCCCAAGGCAGAGGCTAAGCCCGCCGCCATCAAAGAGGAGCCCAAGCCCGAGGTAAAGCCCAAGCCGGCACCGAAGGCCGCTGAGGTCAAGACCGCTCCGAAGGCTACGGCAAAGGCCGAGCCTGCCAAGGAGGCCCCGGTCTCCCCCTCCGCTTCGACCGAGGAAAAGGCTCCGACCAAGAAGACCTCCGTCCGCAAGGCAACGGCCACCCGCAAGCGCCGCTAGTCCGGACGATCCACAATCTAATCCTCAATAAACAAGGGGTGTCGTTTAGTGCGACACCCCTTGTTCTATAGATGAGGTAAAACGATTTTCTAGGACAACCGTTCGCCGATGGTAAACGGATGTTGTTTATACAGCCTGTGTACAACAGATATACTTATATCCTGTGCGTAAAGCCCATGGCCCGCAGGCCGTGATTCTATTGAACTGGACCGTATTATGAGATTGATTCACAACAGCCGTCTGCCGCAGTTTCGTACTCCGTTTGGCGCTGTGACCACTGGAACTTCCGTTTCGCTATCGGTGATTTTGGAGGATGCCGACCCCAACCAGGCAACGCTTACCCTGCGTACCTGGGTCGATGAAATCGGTGAGTCTCTGTATCCCATGACGCACGAGGGCGACGGCATATTTACCGTAGAGCTTGAGTGCACTGAGCCCTGTCTTATCTGGTACAGCTTTATCTGCAACATCGAGGGCCAGCCCGAGGTTCGCCTGGGCGCGCCGCAGGATCGCACCGGTGGCGAGGGCGTAACCTACGACTACGCCGAGGTTCCGTCCTTCCAGATCACCGTTTACAAGCACCGCGAAGTGCGTCCCGAGTGGTACGAGCGCGGCATGGTCTACCAGATCTTCCCCGATCGCTATGCCCGCGACGAAAACTGGCGCGAGCGCACGCTGGCCGTGGTCGAAAAACCGCGCAACGGAATCCAGCGCCGCATGGTCGAGGACTGGAACGAACCGCCCGAGTACGAGCGTGCCGAAGACGGCTCCATCAAGACCTGGGATTTTTACGGCGGCTCGCTCAAGGGTATCCAAAATGACCTGCCCCGCATTGCCGAGCTGGGCTTTACGGCCATCTACCTCAACCCGATCTTTGAGGCCGCGAGCAACCACCGCTACGACACGGCCGATTACACCAAGATCGACCCGATCCTGGGCACCGAGCAGGACTTTACGGAGCTGTGCGAGGCGGCCGAGAAGCTCGGCATTTCCATCATCCTGGATGGCGTCTTCAACCATACGGGCGACGACTCGATCTACTTCAACCGCTACGGCAACTACCCCGGCGTGGGCGCATGGCAGAGCAAGGACTCGCCGTGGCGCGATGCGTTTTACTTCCATGAGGACGGTTCGTATGACTGCTGGTGGGGCGTGGGCAACATGCCCGCCATCAACGAGAGCTCCGAGCTGGTACGCGAGCGGCTCCTGGGCAAGGACGGCGTGATTCGCAAATGGCTGCGCGCCGGTGCTCACGGCTGGCGTCTGGACGTGGCCGACGAGCTTTCCGACGACTTCCTGGCCGAGATCAAAAAAGCCGTGCTCGCCGAGAAGCCCGACGCGCTGCTGCTCGGCGAAGTCTGGGAAGACGCCTCCAACAAGATCAGCTATGGCCATCTGCGCCGCTACCTGCAGGGCTCCGAGCTTGACTCTGCTATGGATTACCCCTTCCGCGACATGGTCATCGGCTTTTTGATGGGCTACAAAAACGCCTACCAGGCAGCCGAGGATATCGAAACCCTGCGCGAGAACTACCCGCGCGAGGCACTGGCCTGCGCACTCAATCTGCTTTCGAGCCACGACCGTCCGCGCATCATCTCGGTGCTCGGCGGTGGTCCCGACGAGTCGCAGCTGCCCGAGAGCGAGCGCAGCAAGTGGCGACTGGACGAGAATTCCATGGGCCTGGCCAAGAGCCGCTTTTGGTTGGCGACGCTCATGCAGATGACCTTCCCGGGTGTGCCCTCGATCTATTATGGCGATGAGTACGGCCTGGAGGGCCTCACCGATCCGGGCAACCGCCGCACGATGCCGACCAAGGACCAATTGCACGACTTCGATACACTCGCCATCCTTAAAAACGCCTCGGCCGTGCGCCGTGCTCTACCGTTTATGGTTGACGGCGAAATCAAGGCCTTCGCGCTCAACGACGAGGTACTCGCCTACACCCGCACGGGCAAAGATGGTGAAGCCGCAACGGTTATCATCAACCGCAGTCTGCGCAATTCGCACTGCGTGACGATTCCAGCGCTCGGTGAATGTGCAAGCGACGTGATCAGCGGCCACGAATGCGAGATCCACAACCGCACGGTTACGCTCGACCTGTACCCGTTGGGCTCTTCGATCATCTATCACCATGCCGAGAAGCGCCTGCAGGAGCCGCTCGACCATGGCGCAGGCGTCGTGTGCCACATTACCTCGGTGCCGACCGATGACGGCAAGCCCGGCACAATCGGTGCGCCCACGCGTCGTTTTATCGACCACCTGGCCGCCATGGGCATGCGCTACTGGCAGGTCCTGCCCGTCAACCCGACGGACTTCTTCCGCTCCCCCTACGCCGGCCCCTCGGCCTTTGCAGGCAATATCGACCTGCTGCCCGAGAGCCACGAGGAGCTGGCCGCCGACTTTGCTGCATGGAAGGCCCACGGCGGCGAGGATGCCGACCCGCTGTACACGGCGTTTAAACATCGCAACGCCGACTGGCTCGAGAAGTACTGCGTCTACATGGCGGTAAAGAAGCACTTTGAGGGCGAGTCGCGCCACGATTGGCCTGCGGATGTCGCGCGCTACAACGAGCACCTGATCGATGACAAGCGCTTCCACGACGAGGCCGAACTGCAGGCGTACATGCAGTATCGTTTTGACTTGGCCTGGTGCGAGCTTATGAACTATGCACACAAGAAGGGCATCGAGGTCATCGGCGATATTCCGATGTATGTTTCGGACGATTCGGCCGACGCGTGGAGCGAGCCCGAGAACTTCTGGCTGTCCGACACCGGCAAGGCGATTGAGATTTCGGGCGCGCCGCCCGACAACTTTGCACCCGAGGGCCAGGCCTGGGGCAACCCCACCTTCCGCTGGGATCACATGAAGAAGAACGGCTATCGCTGGTGGATGGATCGCCTGCGTCGTGCGTTCGCGCTCTACGACCGTGTGCGCCTGGACCACTTCCTGGGTTTCCACAGCTACTTTAGCATCCCTGCCGGCAAGGCCTGTGCCGACGGCCGCTGGCTGGCTGGCCCGGGCAAGGACCTGTTCCAAACGGCCTACGACGAGCTGGGTCCGCTCAACTTTATTGCCGAGGACCTGGGCTATTTGACGCCTGGTGTTCGCGCGATGGCTTCGACCTGTGGCTTCCCCGGCATGGACGTACTGGAGTTTAGCAACTACGACGTTCGCTGCGGAATTCATCCCACACCGGGCAAGATCCTGTACACCTCGACGCACGACACCTCGACGCTTGCCGGCTGGTGCACGCGCTCCTTTGCGGGCGGCGACGAGCCGAGCGGCATTGCATTGGCAGGCGAGCTCATGGACAACGCCTTGGCCAGCGATGCTCCGCTCGTTATGATGCCTCTGCAGGACGTGCTAGGGCTGGGCGACGATGCACGTATGAACGTACCGGGCGTGGCCACGGGCAACTGGACATGGCAGGCTGACGAGGCCGACGTTGCGGCAGCCGAGGAGAAAACTGCGAAGCTCCTGCGCAACACTCATAGATTCTGGGGCGAAGCGTGATAAAACCCCCGATATAGGGTACAGTTACAGCTGTTTGAATTTTTGCGGGCAGAGCGATCTGCCCGCTTTGTGCTGAAAAGGAAGTATTATGGCACGCTACGATTACAAGTGCACGAGCTGCGGCAACGTGTTTGAGGTTGAGCACCCCATGTCCGAGACGCCCGAGGTCGTATGCCCCAACTGCGGCGCCCCGGCATCCAAGACGTTCTCGGCCAGCGGCATCAAGTTTGAGGGCAGCGGTTTCTACAACACCGACCAGCGAAGCGGCGGCTCCAGCACCAACGCCACCAGTGGCTGCTGCGCCAACTGCCCGCACAGTCACTAGGAACAACGCGGCCCCGCGATCAACGCCGATCACGGGGCTATTTCTTTGCTCTATGGGTAGTTAATTAAGCTACCCAGGTTTCCTTCTGAGTTGCGGTGAAATAAGGACTGTTTGGCGGGTAGATGCCGCTATTCAATCCCTATTTCACCGCAACTTAGTAGTTACTTGCGAATCAGGCGGGCGCAGAAGTGGCCGTCGTAGGAGTCGGCGTTTACCGGCACGCTTTGGAAGAGGCCTTGATCGTTCTGGCGTACGGATACGAGTTTCTTGGCCTGATCGAACTCAGGGAGTTGCAGAATCTGTGCTTCGGAAAGCGGCGCCACGCTAAAGCCGGCACCCTCGGGAGAAGCAAGGAACGCGTCCACCACCTGTGTGTTCTCCTCGTCGAAGACCGAGCACGTCGCATAGATGAGCTCGCCCGCGGCACCCACGCGCGCGGCAGCTTCCTTGAGCATCGTCAGCTGCAGTTTGGGCAGCTCAACCGTCACGTCCTTTTCGGTCAGTCGCCAAGGGATCTCGGGATGACGGCGCATGGTGCCGGTGCCCGAGCACGGCGCATCGATAAAAACCGTGTCGAACTTAACCGGCTCGCCAAGCATGGCATCAAACGATGTGAGCACCTCATCAAGCTCGCAGGCATCACCCGAAACCGTACGAACGCCCTGAATACCGGCCTTATGCAGGCGAGCGAGATTCAGATCGCACTTGCGATCATGCAGATCGAGCGCCGTATGCTGACGCTCATAGCCCGCGCGTTTGGCCTGGCACATCATCACATAGGTCTTGGTGCCACGACCGGCACCAATCTCAAGGCAGCTTCCAGGACGTGTGGCTGCCGTGGCGATAAGCTGTGCGTTGAGATCAGATGCTACCGCGGCAGCACGCTCAAACACGCCCGACGCAACGGTGACCTGGGCATCAACCGGAGCATGGCAGCCCGGGAAGACAGGCGCGACGAGCTGCGAGATATACGGATCGGGCTTAGTCGCAAAGGCGTTCTCATGCAGGGCCAGCGGCGCGGGGGCCAGATTGCCGGCAAAGTTAAGCGCACCCTCGGGCGTGTCAAACGACGCCATAATACGAGCGCACAGCCAACGCGGCAGACCCATCAGGCGCGACAGACGAACCAAGCGTCGCTCAGATTCGTCTACATCGGACGCAGTGGCAAAGTCCTCAACGTTGTCCGCGACCTTATGCAGCACGGCATTGGCCAAACCGGCGGCAGACTTAGCGCCGCAGCGCACCAGCTCAACGCCCTGACTCACCGCAACGCGGCCAGGCGTATGCAGATAGAGCATCTCGAAGGCCGAGATGCGAAGTGCCATGCGAACACGCGGCGCAACCTTTTTAGGCTTATCGAGAAACTGATCGAGCAACTCGTCCAAAATGCCCTGCGTAGCGGCCACACCCAGCGCCAAGCGGGCGGCAAAAGCGGAATCGCGCTGGTCAATAGCCTTGGCCGATGCGCGAGAGGACAGCACGTCGCGCGCATACATGCCGCGGCGATCGGCCTCCATCAGCACATCGAGCGCAAGCTTGCGCGCGGGAGACAGTTTGCTCATGACAGAACACCCCACGAAAGATCGGCACCCTGCAGGCCAGCAGCCCAAGCAGAAGCAGCCATGGCACGTTTGCCATCAGGCTTAACCTCGAGCAACTCAACCGAGCCATCGGAAAGACCCAGGTAAACACGCTTGGCCTTTACGAGAACCTGACCCTCGCCAAGCGACACATCAGCCGGCGCAGCATCGAGCACGCGCGCGGTCTTTCCGGCAATCACGCAACGAGCAGGCGCGGTATCGGACGAGGCCAGCACATGACGCACGCAATCAAGCGCCGCCATTTGCGGATCCAGACGCATCTCCTGCTTGGAAATCTTAGCAGCATGAGTGACGAGCGACTCATCCTGCTCAGTCCAAACAGCCGAGCCATCGACAAGCGAGGGAAGCGTATCAGCCAGCAGTTTGCCGCCAAGCACGCCAAGCTCCATAGTCAAAGCCTCGGCATGCTTACCGGCAACCGACGTGGAAGCCTGGGCACAATAAACGCCGGTATCAACGCCATGCCCAATACGCATAATGGAAACACCAGCAACCTCATCACCAGCAAGAATGGCACGCTGAATAGGAGCAGCGCCACGCCAACGCGGCAGCAAGGACGCATGAACATTCACAATGCCGAGCGGCGCCATATGCAGCACCTCATCAGGCAAAATGCAACCATAAGCAGCCACACAGAAAATGTCAGCCTGGGCAGCTTGAAGCGCCTCAACAACCTCAGGCGTCATACGATTAGCCTCAACAACCGGCAACCCCAGCTCAAGCGCCTTAGCCTTAACAGGGGACGGTTCAAGCTTCTTACCACGCCCACGAACAGCATCAGGGCGAGTAATAACAAGCGCAATCTCATTCCCAGCCTCAACAAGCGAAGTCAGCGAAGGCACAGCAAAATCGGGCGTACCCATAAACACAATACGCATAAAAGTTAGTCTCCTCTCAATAACGAGCCGAGACGGCTACAAAAAAGCGTTCCAGGTCGCAAGCGCACCCAGCCGCAAGAACAGTTCAACAAAGACAAATATACCCAAAAACAAAGAAAGAGCCGCATAAAAGCAGCCCTCCCAACAAAGCACCTATCAGCAAAGACGCCCTTCCCCGGCCCGACGGCACCCGGGCGAACCGAGCTAGAACAACGCAGTCCCCGGTGCTGAGCGCCCACATATCGTCCCGCGCGCAGTTTCGCAGCGAAGCGAGAATGTTTGAGCACGGGATGATATGTGGGCGCTCAGCACCGGGGACGGTGGGACCTACTCCGTCTCGCCCGGTCGAGCGCCACGGGCCAGGGCGTCCTGGTACTCCTTGACGGCCTTGATCCTCTGCATGGGCTTCAGTCGCTCGAACATGGTGTTGCCGTGCAGGTGATCGATCTCGTGCTGCAGGCACACGCAGAACAGGTCGCCCGTGGCCTCATAGCGGATCAGGTTGGCATCCAAGTCGTACGCCTCGACAACGACATGGTCGGGACGCTCAATCTCGCAGCTAATGCCGGGGATGGACAAGCAGCCCTCGCTAAACGGCACCAGATGGTCACTCTGCTCAACAATGACGGGATTGATGAGCACGTACGGGTCGTAGTCGCTTTTGTCGCTGTAGTCGCAGTCGATGGTGACGAGCTGAATGAGCTCGCCGATCTGCGGGGCAGCTAGGCCGCAACCGCCGTTCTCGAACATCATCTTCTTCATCTTCTCGGCAAGCGCCTCGATCGCCGGGGTGATCTCCTCGATGACGGCGCACTCCTGGCGCAGACGAGGGTCGGGCGACAGTACGATTCCGTTGGCTTCCATGGCCATCCTTTCGGGTTGTTACATCAGGTCATAGGCGTCGACGTCAACGCTCACGCTCACGCCGCGCACGGAGCCCACCTCTTTGAGGCAGGCGTCGATATCATCAGAGACATGGTACCCTACGGGCGACTTCACAAGCAGGTGGAAGCGATAACGGTCCTTGGCTCTCTCGATTACACACGAAGCCGGGCCCAGCACCTGCGGCACGGCACTCCCCGCCCGCAAAAAGTCGGGCGCGGCGGCATGCCAGCGGCGCTTGAGGAGTTTCGCGATGCGACCGATGTAGTCTTGCGCTTCGTCTCGGTTCGCCGACCACACCAAGATGTTGACCAGGCGAACAAACGGCGGGTACAGCGCGTCGCGGCGCTGGTCCAGGTCGTAGTCGGTAAAGATCGAACGGTCATGCTCAGCGACGGCGCGAATGACCGGGTCCTCGGGCAGGTAGGTCTGGATGATGACCTCGCCGGGGCGATCACCACGACCGGCACGGCCGGCGACTTGCTCCAGCAGATCGTAGGCGCGCTCCCCTGCGCGGAAGTCCGGCAGCTTGAGGGCGAAGTCGGCATTGACCACGCCCACGAGCGTGACCTCGGGAAAGTCGAGGCCCTTTGCGATCATTTGGGTGCCCAGCAGCACCGCGCAATCGGCGGCATCGAACTGCTCAAGCAGCTTTTTGTGTGCGTCCTTTCCGCGCGTGGAATCGGCATCCATGCGAATAATGGCGACGTCCTCGGGAAGCATCTGGTGCAGTGCGTCCTCGATCTGCTGCGTGCCCAGACCCATTTTTGCCAGGTAGCGACTTCCACATTTGGGGCAACGGCTTGTGGGCGCGGGATAGGGCTGCACGCGCCACGACGAACCGCATGTGTGACACTGCAGCGTGTGCGTACGCTCGTGATACGTAAGCGCGGTGGAGCAGTGGTTGCAGGTGGGGACGCAGCCGCACTCGCGGCACATCAGGAACGGCGCAAAGCCGCGGCGGTTATGTAGTAGCACTGCCTTCTCGCGGCGCTCGACCACGCGTTCCAAGCCTTCCATCAGCGGTTTTGAAAACATGGAGCGGCTGCCGTGCGAAAACTCGCGGCGCAGGTCGGCAATGCGGACCGTGGGCAGCACGGCGTGTCCCGGGCGCTCGGGCATCTCGACGCGCGTCCAGGTGGCACCGTTATACGTGCCACGGCGGCAGCGATCGAGGGCCTCGGCCGAGGGCGTGGCGGAGCCCAACACGAGCGGGCAGCGGTAGCGGCGCGCCATCTCGGCCGCCACCTCGCGCGCGTGGTAGCGCGGGCTGGAGCCCTGCTTGTAGCTGGTCTCGTGCTCCTCGTCGATGATGATGAGGCCCAAGTCGCTGAGCGGGCAAAAGAGCGCCGAGCGGGCGCCCACGACCACGCGCGCGGCACCGCTGGCGACCATATCCCACTGGTCCAGGCGCTCGCCGGCCGAGAGGCGCGAATGGAACACGGCGACCGTCTCGCCAAAGCGCGAGCGAAAGCGGCCGACGGTCTGGGCCGTCAGCGAGATCTCGGGCACGAGCACGCAGGCCGAACGGCCGGCCGCCAGCACGCGCTCAATCGCCGAGAGGTAGACCTCGGTTTTGCCGGAGCCAGTGACGCCGTCGACCAGCACCACGTCGCCATGAGCGTCCAGACGGGCGCGCTCAATCTGCGCGAGCGCCTGCTGCTGGCCGTTCGTGAGAGCGACTGGTGCCTTGCCGCTTGCCGAGGACAGCGTGGTCTGCTCGCTGCAGCCACGCCAGGCGCGACGCTCCTCCACCACCACGACGCCGCGCTTTTCGAGCGCCTTGATGGTCGCCGACATGTTGTTGTAGAGCAGGTTGAGATCGCGCGTCGTGACCGGGCCGCATTGGAGCGCCTCGATGAGCTGACGCTGGCGAACCGCGGTCTTGGGCGGCGTGTAGTCGAAACCCTCGGGCGTGAGCATGACCCAGCGATTTTGGATAGGCTTGACGGCGGGGCGCTCAACCGACCATGCGCCGTCATTGCCCTTGACCACGCGCGGGCTGCCGCCCGGAGGCAAAAACAGGCGCAGGCACTCGGAAAGGGTCGCGACGTACTCGCGGCTCATCCAGCGCGCGATGCGGGCAGCCTCGGCGGTAAAGAGCGGTTTGCTGAGGATGGCCTCGATGGGCTTGATGCGTGCGGGGTCGAGGGCGATGTTGCCTTGCAGGTCGCCGAGCTCACACGCAATGTCAACGATATAGCCCGCGGCCGCACGGTTGCCAAAATGAACTAGGACGGTGGAGCCGATCTGAACATCGTTGGCGAGTGACTGCGGAATGCCGTAAGCAAACGGCTCGGACAGTGCACGCGTCGGGATGTCGAGGACTACGCTCGCATAGGCGGCGACGGGTTCGGGTGCGGGCTCGGGCTGCGCCGGGACGGCGGCAGGAGCCGCGGAGTTCGGAGCTTGCTCCGGTTCCGGAGAACCAAACAGCGAAAGTTGCTCGGCCATGGCCCCAGCACCTCCTATCCCATACGTCTACAGAAACAAGAGCCCCGCTCTGAGTGAACGGGGCTCGGATACAAACGTTTGCGCAGCGATTACAGCGCCATCGTGCGGGCGCGGTCGATGCGCGCCAGGCAGTCGTCGCGGCCGATGAGCGCCATGGTCTCGCCCAGCGGAGGGCTCACCATGTTGCCGCAGACGGCGACGCGCACGGCTTGGAACACCACGCGCTTCTTAAGGTCCATCTGCTCGGGCAGCGGCTCAAGCGCGGCGTCGATGTTGGCATCCGTCCACTCGTCCACGCCCTCGAGCGCGGCCTTGGCGGCATCCAGAATGGCACCCATGCCCTCCTTGGCCAGGCCCTTGTTGACGGACTTCTCGTCATACTCGAGCGTCTCAGCCGTAGCAAAGATGGGGGCGGCGACGGTCACGGCGTCGGCCGGCATCTTGGTGCGCGGCTTGACAATGGCGGCAAGCGCGTCGATCCAATCCTCGCCGTATTCGACATTACCCTCGATGAGACCCGCCTCGTGCAGCTCAGGGACCATGATCTCATCGGCAAACTGAGCATCGGACATACCATTGATGTACTCGGCGTTGACCCAGTCGAGCTTTTTGGGGTCGAAGGTCGCCGGGTTCTTGGAGATGCGGTCGAGCGAGAACTTGCTGGCCAGGACATCGCGCGGGATGATCGTGGTCTCGCCGTCGAGCGACCAGCCGAGCAGCGCCAGATAGTTGACAAAGGCGTCGGACAAGTAACCGGCGTCGCGGTACTCCTCCACCGAGGTGGCGCCGTGGCGCTTGGAAAGCTTTTTGCCGTCGGCACCCAAGATCATGGAGATGTGGGCGAACGTGGGCACGGGCGCGCCGAGGGCCTCGTAGACCATGACCTGGCGCGGGGTGTTGGACAGATGGTCATCGCCGCGGATGACGTGGGTAATCTTCATCATGGCATCGTCGACGACGGTCGCGAAGTTATACGTGGGCGTGCCATCGGAGCGGAAGATGACGAAGTCGTCGAGCTCCTTGGCGTCGAAGGTCACCTCGCCGTGGACGGCGTCGTGGATGACGACGTCGCCGCGGTCCGCGGGCACCTTGATGCGCAGGACGTAGGGCTCGCCGGCCTCGATGCGGCGGCGTGCCTCCTCGGGATCAAGATCGCGGCAGCGGCGCTGATAGCCCTGGAAGGGGTCTTTGCGCTCCTGCGCGGCCTTGCGGTCGGCGTCGAGCTGCTCCTTGGTGCAGAAGCAGGGATAGGCCTTGCCCTCGTCCCAAAGCTTCTGAGCGGCCTGCTTGTACAGGTCCAGGCGCTCGGTCTGGGCATAGGGGCCAAAGTCGCCGCCCACCTCGGGACCCTCGTCCCAGTCCAGGCCCAGCCAACGCATGGCGCGCAGGATGATCTGCGTGTTCTCGTCGGTGGAACGGGTGGGATCGGTGTCGTCGATGCGCAGGATGAACGTGCCACCGTTTGCTCGGGCGAAAGCCCAGTTATAGATAGCGGTGCGGGCGCCGCCGATGTGCAGCTTGCCCGTCGGTGAGGGTGCAAAGCGGACGCGAACGTCTGATGCCATGGAAATCTCCTCGATTGCAGGATGGATGTCTAACCGCATCAGTATAAAGCAACAATGCAACCTCCGCACAAAGGGCACCGACCCACTCATTGGGAACAGACTTAAATGACCAGTCGATGGGGACATTCTTAGTTTAAGGCTGGTCATTTAAGTCTGTCCCCAATGAGTGGGTGCGGAAAGGGTGTGAATGTTTGATTTACGCGCTATGATGTGCCCTTGCATAGAGAGCCCGGCGGAATGGTAACGGTCGCCGGGACACGTTTTTGAAAGGACAATCATGTCAGAAGAACTTCGTTCCATCCCACCCCAACACGGGTCCTTTGTTTTTACGTCGGAGTCGGTGACCGAAGGTCATCCCGATAAGATCGCTGACCAGATCAGCGACGCCGTCCTCGACGCAATCCTCGCCAAAGAAATAGAACTCCAGGAGCAGGGCTACATCGCCCCCAACGGCGTGCCTGCCAACGTGGAGAACGTCCGCTGCGCCTGCGAGACCCTCGTGACCACCGGCACCGTCATCGTCGCCGGCGAGATTCGCACCCAGGCCTACGTCGACGTACAGGAAATCGCCCGCGGCGTTATCCGCCGCATTGGCTACAACCGTGCCAAGTTCGGTTTTGACTGCGACACCTGCGGCGTCATGAGCCTCATCCACGAGCAGTCGCCCGATATCGCCCAGGGCGTCGACGAGTCCTTTGAGACCCAGACCGGCGCTACCACCGACCCGATCGACCTGATCGGCGCCGGCGACCAGGGTATGATGTTCGGTTATGCCTCCAACGAGACCAAGACCCTCATGCCCATGCCGCACTACCTGGCAAGCCGCCTGGCCGAGCGCCTGGCCGCCGTGCGCCACGACGGCGCCCTCGCCTATCTGCGTCCCGACGGCAAGACCCAGGTCACCGTGCGCTACGAGGAAGGCAAGCCCGTCGAGGTCACAACCATCGTCATCTCCACGCAGCACGCCGCCGAGATCGAAGACATGGGCAAGATCAAGGCCAACCTCATCGAGCACGTCATCACCCCGGTCATGGCAGCTGAGAACATGCCGTGGGACAACGCGGACATCTACGTGAACCCCACCGGTCGCTTTGTCGTGGGCGGCCCCATGGGCGACACGGGCCTCACCGGCCGCAAGATCATCGTCGACACCTACGGCGGCTACGGCCGTCACGGCGGCGGCGCCTTTAGCGGCAAGGACTGCACCAAGGTTGACCGCTCCGCCGCGTATGCCGCGCGCTGGGTCGCCAAGAACGTGGTCGCCGCCGGTCTGGCCGACCGCTGCGAAGTCGAGCTTGCCTACGCCATCGGCGTGTCCAAGCCGCTGTCGATCATGGTCGACACCTTTGGCACCGCACATGTTGCCGAGGACAAGATCGTCGAGGCCGTAGAGAAGACCTTCGACCTGCGCCCGGGCGCAATCATCCGCGACCTAGACCTGCGTCGCCCGATTTACGAAAAGACGGCAGCCTACGGTCACTTCGGCCGCGAAGACGCCGACTTCACCTGGGAGAAAACCGACCGAGTCGAAGAACTCAAAGCAGCCTGCGGCCTGTAAGCACGCGGCTAAAGCTACAGCCAAATAGAAACGCACCAAAAAGAGGTACCGAAACAACCGGTACCTCTTTTTTATTTAATCGGTGGTGAAGATGAGTCGACATGGAGCACAGAATAGGTCTCCAGCTGATGGATTTTGCAGCATGAGCGCCTCTACCATGTATCCTAAGTTCCGAGGGCTTTGGTATTTGGTCGATCGCGAGTTCCGCACGAGCCGGAGGCCACTTAATGTGGCCTCCGTGCGAGCCAGGACTGTAGAGCAGGCGACCAAATACCAAAGCCCTCGGAACGACGGGATAGAGAAGGAGCACCCATGGCAGGCAAGCCGCAAACACTAGCTACGACCTCGGCATTCGAGATCTTGGGCCCCGTCATGGTCGGCCCCAGCTCATCGCACACCGCCGGCGCCCTGCGCTGCGCCCAAGTTGCCGCCAGTCTGCTGGAAGGCCGCATCACCAAAGTCTCCTTTGGCCTGTGGAACTCCTTCGCCCACACCTACCGCGGCCACGGCACCGACCGTGCGCTCGTCGCGGGCATCCTGGGCCTCGACACCGATGACGAGAACATCAAGCAGGCCTTCGACCTCGCACGCGAGCAGGGCCTCGAATATCACTTTGAAATTAAGGGCGACGACGCCTCCATCCATCCCAACACCGTCGACATCGACATGGTCGACGACACGGGCGCCACGGCACAGGTCCGCGGTGAGAGCCTGGGCGGCGGCAAGATGCGCATCAGCCGCATTAACGGCGTCGGCGTCGACATCTCGGGCATGTATTCCACGCTGTTTGTGGCACACCAGGACGTCCCCGGCGTGCTCGCAGCGCTCACCAACCTGCTCGCCTACGCCCATGTGAACATCGCTTTCTGCCGCACCTACCGCACCGAAGTGGGCGGCCAGGCATACTCCGTCTTTGAGACCGATGGCGCCCCCGACGACACCGTTATCCCCATGCTCCGCAAGCTCGACAATGTCGATTACGCGACCTTTATCGAGCTCCCCGGTTCTGCCTCGTCGCTCTCCCCCGGCGTCTCGGCAAAGGAAATCTTCGACGACGGCGAGCAGCTGCTCGATGCGTGCGAGGAACTGGGGCTCAACATCGGCGCCGTCATGGCCGTGCGCGAGGCACGTCTGACCGGCGAGGCACACGCTATCGCCGCCATGCGCCGCGTACTCGACGTCATGCGCGAAGAGACCACAGCCCCCATTTCCAATCCACAGCGCTCGCTCGGCGGCCTCATCGGCGGCGAGGCAAAGCTTGTCGATGCCACCGGCAGCAACGACCTGAGCTCCAACTTAATGGGCGCCGTCCAGACCGACGCCGTGGCTCGAGCCATGGCCGTGCTCGAGCGCTCAGCCACGATGGGTGTGATCGTCGCTGCCCCCACGGCAGGCTCCGCGGGTGTCGTGCCCGGCTGCGTGCTGGCGCTCGCCGATCACCTTCAGCTCGACGACGAGCAGGTCATGGATGCCCTTTATTGCGCCGCCGCCATCGGCCTCAACCTCACCACGAGCGCCTGCGTTGCCGGCGCCGAGGGCGGCTGCCAGGCTGAGGTAGGAAGCGCGGCCGCCATGGCTGCCGCCGCACTGGTGCAGATGCTCGGCGGCACACCCGAGCAGGCGCTCGACGCCAGTTCCATCGCGCTGAGTAATCTGCTGGGCCTCGTTTGCGACCCCGTCGGCGGCCTCGTGGAGGTGCCCTGCCAAAACCGCAACGCCATCGGCGTGGCGGCGGCCTTTAGCTCGGCACAACTCGCCCTCGCCGGCATTAAGAGCCTGGTGCCGTTTGACCAGATGGCACATGTCATGCTCTCGGTGGGCCACGCGTTGCCGGCCACGCTGCGCGAGACGGCAAAGGGCGGCATCGCGCAGGCTCCGGCCGCGCTTTCGGCCTGTGCAAAATGCGGTGTGTGCGGATAACGACAAAGGACGACTCAAAGGTGGGACAAATGTCCCACCTCTTTTGAATGCCACCGTTTCCGTACCACAAACAGCAGGGCAATCGCTATAATGCAAGCCCAGTAAAAACACGATGAGCCATAAGGCGAAATTCGAAGGATATGCATACGATGTCGCAAAACGATCGAACTCAACTGATTCCCGATCCGCAGCAGCCGAGCAGGCACACCGGCGGCGTTCAGTCACCGCGTCCTATCGCGCCAAGCCACGGTCAGCAGCGTGGTGCGGCAAACGCTTCCCAACGCCCGAACCAGCAGCGTCAGCAGCGCCAGGCAAACGGTAATGCGCCCAAGCAGCCCCCCACGCACGGTCGAGGCGATCGCGGTCCCGCGCGCAAACCCGCCAAGAACAATAAGTCGGGCAAAAAGACGACGCTCTTTGTCGTCCTGGGTCTTATCGTCATTGTCTATATCGTAGGCGTCGTAGCGTTTTCGCAGGTAGCCTACCCCAACACCACCATCGCCGGCGTCGACGTCTCGTTCTCCAACGCTTCGTCTGCCGCCACCAAGGTCAACTCGGCTTGGAAGCACTATAAGCTCACCGTGACAGGCGATGACTTTAGCTGGACCTATCAGCCCGAGTCCGATGAGCCCATCGTAGACGGCGAAGCTGCCGCAAAAGAGATCATCAACCACAACGAAGCTTTTGTATGGCCTGTCCGCCTTGTAGAATCCCTAAGCGGCAAGACCAAAACAACCGCTAGCTCCAACGAAGTCGATCTTGATCAAGACGTCGACCTGTCCATGCTCTCCGACACCTTTGACCAAAAGCAGTTTGAGAAGGATCTGGGCGCCGCCATCGACGAGTTTAACGAGGGCCGTTCGGGCGCGTTCGAGGCCAATAGCTCCTATGACGAGCAGGCCGGCAAGTTTACCGTCGAGAAGGCGCGCTCCAACGAAAAACTCAACCGCGAGCATGTCATTAAGTATGCCGAGCTCGAGCTTGCCTCGCTGGCCGAAACCGTAGATCTTTCCAAGCTCGGCAACGATGCCTATGAACCGCTCAATGGAACGCTGACCGATGATCAGATTCAGGCCGCATGCGATGCCGCCAACAACTTCCTGGGCGTCAACGTGACCCTTAAGCTCAACGGCGAGGATGCCGGCAAGGTTGATGGCGGCTCCGTATTGCAGTGGATCAGCTTTGCCGATCCCGCCAACCCCACGCTCGATACAACGCAGATCAGCAGCTGGGCAGCCGAGCTCGCCAACGGCTTTAATACCGTGGGCTCCACTCGCTGGTGGACGCGCGCCGATGGCAAGCAATGCGCCGTCGAAGGCGGTGACTTTGGTTGGTCCATCGACAGCAGCTCGCTCGCCAAGCAGGTCGAGGACGCCATTAACAACAAGCAGACCGGCGAGATCGAGATCAAGTACTCCCAGAAGGCCGACACCTTTACCGCAAAGGGAGAGCCCGACTGGAAGGCGTATATCGACGTCGACCTGTCCGAGCAGCACGCGCGCTACTACGACGAGAGCGGCAATATCGTGTGGGAGGCCAACTTTATCTCGGGAAAGCCGGGCGAGGACGCCACGCCCGAGGGCGTCTGGCAGATCAACAGCAACGACGGCGCCAGCAAACTCATCGGTGCCAAGGACCCCGAGACCGGCAAGCCCAAATACGAGAGTCCGGTGAGCTACTGGATGCCGTTTGAGGGCAACATGATCGGCTTCCATGATGCCACCTGGCAAAACGACAAGAGCTTCGATAACGCCGAGTCGTACAAATGGTGCGGCAGCCACGGCTGCATCAACCTGCGCCTGGCAGACGCCAAGGCACTTCACGACTGCATCAAAGTCGGCCTATGCGTGGTTGTCCACTCGTAGTGCAACGCGCGCATTCCTACAACGTGGAACCGCTGCGACCAATCTAACAGTTCCGAAAGAAACCGTTCTATGCGCCCACCCCAACCGGTGGGCGCATATACTTATCGAGGTACTTTCTATAAAGGAGACGCTATGCCGAATGTCCCCACGACCACCCCGGGCCCGGATGATACCGAGCACACGCTCGAAGATGTCACCGAAACGATTCCTCTGATTACAAACGTACATGCCGATAAGCAGAGCGGACGCGCGAACGATGCGACCGAGATTTCCGATGAAGAGGCATATGCCAAGCTCAAGGCAAAACGTGCCGAACGTCGACGCAAAAAGCTCATCCGACGCGGCATTGCGGCCGGCGTCGTGGCCGCCATTGTGCTCATCGCCGTTGTCGTGACCTTAGCCATCAACGCACGGCCCGCAGGCAACAACGGGCCGGTGACCGACATGGTGACCGAGGGCACGTTTACCACAACGGTCGAGGCGAAAGGCCAGCTCAAACCCATTTCGTCCTCAGTGGTCTCCCCTTCTGTCGACGGTACGGTCGATTCGATCAACGTGCAGGCGGGCCAATCCGTCAACGAGGGCGACATGCTTATGACCATTAAAAACGACGAGCTCGATCGCAACGTTGCCGAGGCGCAGCGTGCAGTTGCTGCCGCTCAAGAAGACCTCGCTAATGCGAAGAAAGCCGCAGCTGCCGCTCAGGCCACCCCAATGACGGACGTCGATGGAGCTTCCGCAGCGGCTGGCGTCTCCGCCGCATCGGCGGACACGAACGCCGTATCGGCCGCGCAGCGCAGCCTCGCATCGGCCCAGGCAAACCTCGATCAGGCGAACGCCAAGGCGGCCAGTCGTACGGTCACGGCCCCGAGCTCGGGCAGTATCGTGGAGCTCAACGCCAAGGTGGGCGCCACGGTAACAGGCGGCATGATCATGGGCGAAAGCGATACGAGCGGCGGCAAGCAGTGCATGCAGATCGCCGACCTATCTAAGATGAAGGTGACCGTGCAGGTGGGCGAAAAGGACATCGCCAAGATCGCCGTTGGGCAGAGTGCCAACGTCACGTATCCCGCGTTTCCCGATATCGTAAGCCAGGGAACGGTCACGGCCATCGCCTCGGTGGCAAACTCCGACGCCGCCAACGGTGGCGGCGGCAGCGTAACCTTTAACGTCGACATTCTCATAGAGGCGCCCGACGCGCGCCTGAAGCCGGGCATGACGGCCGAGGTATCGGTGGTGACCGAGCAGCTCGACGACGTGGTGATGGTGTCGACGATGGCGCTCATGACCGAAGACGGCGAACATTATTACGTCAACGTGGCGACCGATGACGAGGGCAAGCAAACCCGTCGCGTGAAGGTGACTGTCGTGACGCAAAACGACAACGAAGCCGTAGTCGGCAAGACACAGGTCAAGCGCGACGACCGGGGCAACGAGATCAACCCCAACGTGCCGGTTACCAAGCTGCGCGATGGCGACACCCTCGTCATGGACACCGGAGCGAACGCAACGGCTGACGGCGGCTACAGCGCGGATTCGGGCAGTATGTCTGACGATGAGGGCATGTAATGCGTCCCGTTATCGACATCCGCAACGTACACCGCATCTTTGAGAGCGAGGCGGGTTGCGCCCACATCCTGCACAACGTGAGCCTGGCGGTAGAACCCGGCGAATTCGTCGCTATCACCGGCCCCTCGGGCTCGGGCAAATCAACGCTAATGAACATCCTAGGCTGCCTGGACAAACCGACGGCGGGCGACTACTACCTGCAAGGGCTCAACGTGGCCGAGCTTGACGATGACGAGCTCACCGAAGTCCGCGCCCTGAGCATTGGCTTTGTCTTTCAGAGCTTCAACCTGCTGCCGCGCCTGTCGGTTATCGAAAACGTCATGTTGCCGCTGGCCTACACCAATGTGCCCCGTAGCCAGCGCGAGATGCGCGCCGTGCACGCGCTGCAGGCTGTCACGCTGCCCGTCGACCACTGGGACCACCGCATATCCGAGCTCTCGGGCGGCCAGATGCAGCGCGTCGCAATCGCGCGCGCCCTCGTCAATGACCCGCCCATCATTCTGGCCGACGAGCCGACGGGAAACCTGGACTCCGCTACCGGAGCGCTTGTGATGGAAACCTTCCATAAGTTCCAGAAGCGCGGCAAAACCATCGTGCTTATCACACACGACCCCGGCATCGCCGCCGAGGCCGACCGTGCCGTGACCATCCGCGACGGTCGCATTCACGATGGCGCGTATATTCCACATGCACCGCGGACCCTGCGCAGCGCCGTGGATAGCCTGCCCAGGATTTCCGCCTCCGCCAACCCGCCGAAAGGAGAGATGGCATGAGCGCCCGCGATCTCATCCAGGAAGCCCTTCACTCGCTCGAAGCCAACAAGGGGCGCAGCCTGCTCACCATCCTGGGCATTGTCATCGGCATCGCCTCGGTTATCGCCATGACTTCGCTCATCGGCGGCATCCAAAACAGCCTGGTCAACAGTCTGGGCCTCAATGCGGCACGCATGGTGCAAATCTATTCGTCGCAAGAACTCACCGAGTCCGACATCGAGAAGCTTCAAAAACTGGTGCCGCAGATAGAGCAGATCGGCATTGTCGACAGCGCGTACACCGAGTACAAGACCGGCGATAAAAGCTATACCGTCATGGCACAGGGTGTCGATAGCGACATGCTCGACGCCGTGGGGGCCAGCAAGCTCGTTGCGGGGCGCACCTATTCCCAGGCCGAGTCCCAATCAGGCTCGCGCGTGGCGCTCATCAGCCGCGGCGGCGCCGATCAGCTTTACGGCAACGAACAGGATGCGCTGGGGAAAACCATCAAGGTGTCCAACGGCGAGGTGCAGATTGTCGGCGTGATTGATGGCGGCAGCGACTCCATGGGCTCGCTCACGCTGTATATGTCACGCGAAACCATCTCAGGCCTGTTTGGCGACGAGAATCCCTCATTCCCCAGCGTGATGGCACTTGCCGCCGAGGGCACGGACATGGATGAGCTTTGTAAGACCATCGAGTCCAAGGTGCGCGCGATGAAGGGCATCGAGGAGGAGGATGAGTACGACAGCGTATCGGCAACATCCATGAAAAGCGCCATCGATACACTCAACTCCTTTATGGGCGCGTTCTCGCTCATCATGGGCGCTGTCGCCAGCATCTCGCTGCTTGTCGGCGGTATCGGCATTATGAATATGATGCTCACCAACGTATCTGAACGCATCCGCGAGATCGGCATCCGCCGTGCTCTGGGCGCCAGTCGTCGCGATATCACCGCGCAGTTTTTGGCCGAGTCCTCGGCGCTGTGCGTCACCGGCGGACTGTTGGGTGTCCTGATTGGCTATCTGCTGGCCTGGGCTCTTGCGATGTTTGCCTCCGGATCCGGGATTCTTGGCGAGCTCGGTGCCAGCGGGCAAATCACACCGAGCTTTTCAATCGCCACGGTATTGCTGGCCTTCGCCGTCTCCGTCGGCATCGGCGTAATCTTTGGCTTCTACCCCGCTCGACGCGCGGCAAAGCTCGACCCGGTGGAGTGCCTACGCTACCAGTAAGCCACCACCAACAAGTTGCGGTGAATTGGGGACTGAATATGCTATCTAGCAGCAAAAACAGACACTATTTCACCGCAACTTATTGAAGGGCCCTAGGCGCGGCGAGCGCCTAGCGCGCGAACTCCCGTAAGAGTGCGTCTTCCACTTCCCGAAGCGAAAGAGTCCCGCCTCCCTCGGCGGGACGGGCGACCACGATACAGCGCGCTCCCACGTCGCGCGCGGAGGCGATCTTCTCGGCCGTGCCGCCTACGGTTCCCGAGTCCTTGGTCACAAGCCACTGGGCGCCCACCTGCCGAAGCATCGCCTCGTTGAGCTCGCGGGTGAAGGGCCCCTGCATGCCGATGACGTGCGACGGCGAAAACCCCGCGTCGATGCACTTCGTTATAGCACCGGGCAGCGGGAGCACACGCACGAAGAAGCGCTCCGCGAAATCGGCGACGCGCGTGTAGGGAGCAAGCTCCTTGCTCCCCGTCGTGAGAAGCGCGCGACCCGGGTTCTCGGAGAGAAAGCGCGCCGCGCAGGCGATCGATGCGACCGGCACGACGCCTTTGGGCAGCGCCTCGGCCGGGCGCGCAAGGCGCAGGCATCGTGCACCAACGGCGAGCGAAGCGGCCCGGATGTTGCCGCTTGCGAGCGTAGCGAAGGGGTGCGTGGCATCGACGACGATGCGTGCGCCGGAAAGCTCGCGCTCCATGTCGGCCTCGTCGAGCCTGCCCGCCTGCACCTCGATGCCCGGAAGCTCGCCCAAAAGCTCGCCTCCGTACTCGGTTGCCGCGTAGGCACGGGCGGGGATGCCCGCACCGCTCGCCCATTCGCACAGAAGGCGGCCCTCGGTGGTGCCGGCGAAGATGCGCAGCGCCGGCGCGGATGCGGGCGCCGTCACTTCGGGCCGCCTGGGCGCGTGATCTGGTAGAGCAGCGCATTCATAATGGCGGCCGCCACGGTAGAGCCGCCCTTGCGACCCCTCGCGACGATGGCCGGCACGCGTCGCGCGAGTAGCTCCTCTTTCGCCTCGACCACGTTCACAAACCCGACCGGCACCCCAACGACGAGCGCGGGCGCGATCTTCCCCGCGTCCATGAGCTCGGCGAGGCGCAGAAGTGCTGTGGGAGCGTTGCCGACGGCCACGATGAGCGGACCCTCGATGTCGCAAGCTTTGTCCATGCTCGCAACGGCGCGAGTCGTACCCGCGGCGCGCGCAGCCGCGGCGACATCAGGGTCGGCCATGTAGCACACGGCCTTGCAGCCGATCTTCGCGAGTGCGGGCTTGCTTATGCCTGCGAGCGCCATGTTCGTGTCGGTGAGCACCGTGGCCCCTGCGCGCAGTGCGTCGAGCGCACAGTGCGCGGCGTCATGGGTGAACACGAGGGAATCGGCGTACGAGAAGTCGGCAGTGGTATGGATGACGCGCTTCACGACGGGCTCTTCGAGCGGCGGGAACGAGCGGCCGCCGAGCTCTTCGGTGATGATCTCGAAGCTGCGCCGCTCGATGTCGCCAGGCGCCATCTCCTTGGAATCCATCTAGTACTCCACTCCTTCCCTTGCACATATCCCCTGAGCGTAGGGGTGTTTCTCGCACCGCATCTCGGTTATGTAGTCGGCCTTCTCCACGATCTTGCGGGAAGGCGCGCGCCCGGTGAGCGCTACTTCGACGCCGCGCGCGGACATATCGAGCGCGCGGTCCACGAGCTCCTCGTCGACAAGCCCCTTCGAAAGCGCGTCGAGCGCCTCGTCGAGCACGAGCAGCCCCTCCTGCGCGCCCTCGAGCTCGGCGAGCGCGGAAGCAAGGTTCCCATCGTGCAGCTCGCACGTCGCGGCAAGTTCTTCCGACGTCATGGACCAGGTAAACTTTTCCGACACCTTCCCCGCGAACACGGGCACGCCGAAATGCCCGGCGAGCAGTCGCGCCTCCCCGCTTTCGCCGTCTTTCAGGAACTGCACGACGACGACGCGGCGGCCTGCGGCGAGCATGCGAAGGGCGAGGCCCATCGCCGCCGTGGTCTTGCCTTTGCCGTCGCCATGATACACGTGGATCATACGCCCTCCTCGATAATGCGGTAGACATACTCCATGTCGAGCGCCCCGCGCACGCCGTCGGCCAGGCGGTCGAACTCGCGCGCACGGTGATCGGCCGCGGACGCCGCGCCCGCAGCACCCACGACGCTCTCGGGCAGGCCGCGTATACGCGCAAGCGAGCGCGCGAGGGCGAGCGCCACCCCCGGTTCGTCGAACAGGCCGTGGAGATAGGTTCCGAACACGTTTCCGCAGGCCGCGCCTTCTGGTTTGCCGCCAATCGTGCCCGCAGGGGCGCAG
The DNA here is from genome assembly GCA_958348225.1 of uncultured Collinsella sp. Lineage (GTDB taxonomy): Bacteria > Actinomycetota > Coriobacteriia > Coriobacteriales > Coriobacteriaceae > Collinsella. Next base: position 23,590 of record CATVYG010000006.1, on the reverse strand, counting down.
GAGACGGTCGTTTCGCCGTCGTGAATCTCGTACCCGCGCGCCGTCATGCCGTTCCACACCGAGAACGCGCCTTGGGCGCCCGTGATGCGCAGCTCCGACTGGGCGAGGCGCTTTTCCTCCTTGAACACCGTACTTGCAGGGATGAGCCCGAGCCCGCGCGCGGTGCCAGCGCCTTCCCTGCCGTGCGGATCGGAAAGCTCGTCTCCCAAGAGCTGGTAGCCTCCGCATATGCCGAGCACCGGTGTGCCCGCGCCCGAAAGCGCGCGTACACAGGCTCCGATGCCGCTAGCCGCAAGCCAGCGCGCGTCGTCGAGCGTGGTCTTTGAGCCGGGAAGCACCACCAGGTCGGGTCGGCCCAGATCGGTCGTCGAGGAAACATAGCGCACGCCCACGCCGGGCACGCGCGAAAGCGGGTCGAAGTCGGTGAAGTTCGACAGATGCGGAAGACGCACGACGGCGACGTCGATGACACCGCGCGCCTCGCGGGCAGATAGGCGCGGCGCGAGCGAGTCCTCGTCGTCCAGGTCGAGCGTAAGATACGGCACGACACCCACGACGGGAACCCCGCACATCTTCTCGAGCGGGGCCAAACCCGGGCGCAGGATTTCCACATCGCCGCGGAACTTGTTCACCACAAGTCCCCGCAAAAGCGCGCGATCCTCGGGCGCAAAGAGCGCGACCGTACCGTAGAGCTGGGCAAACACCCCGCCTGGGTCGATGTCGCCCGCGAGCAACACGGGGGAGGACACGGCGCGCGCGAGCCCCATGTTGACGATGTCGTTTTCGGAAAGGTTGATTTCGGCGGGGCTGCCGGCGCCCTCGATAACGATGACGTCGTTATCCTCCGCGAGCGAATCGAACGCCTCCAAAATCTGCGGCATGAGCGCCTTCTTTCGCGCGAAGTAGTCCCTCGCAGCGAAGGCTCCCTGCGCCTTGCCGGCCACGATGAGCTGGCTTCGGTGGTCGCTTTCGGGCTTGAGCAGAATGGGGTTCATGCGCACGTCGGGCGCGATGCCGCACGCCTCGGCCTGCATGATCTGGGCGCGCCCCATCTCTAGCCCGTCGGCCGTGACACCGCTGTTGAGCGCCATGTTCTGGCTCTTGAAGGGAGCCACGCGCAGGCCGTCCTGCGAAAGCACACGGCACAGTCCCGCCGCAAGCAGGCTCTTCCCCGCGTTCGACATGGTGCCCTGGATCATGATGGGCTTCGCCCTACCCACGGGTATCGACCTCCTTCGCCGAGCCTCGGCCATCCGCGCCCGCCATAGCGCCGCCGCAAGAAGCACCGCCCCGTTCGTCGGGTTCGCCTTCGCCCGATGCGCCTTCCGCCCGAAGCACGCGGCTGAACGCCATCGCAAGCCGGGCATTCTCCTTGCGCGTGCGCACCGCGACGCGGCACCAGAAACGGGACAGTACCGAAAACGAGTCGCACGTGCGGACCAAAACCCCCTGTTTATACAGGCGCTCGGGGATGTCTTTCGCCGGCGTGCGGACTAAAAGGAAGTTCGCATCCGACGGCACGACGGAAAGCCCGAGCGAGGAGAGCTCGTGGGAAAGCCACGCTCGCTCGCCTGCCAATACATCGCGCGTGCGCGAGACGTATTCAACGTCTTCCAGGGCGGCGATGCCCGCGGCCTCGGCGACCGAGGAGACGGGCCACGCCTGCCCAGCCCGGCGAATCCCCTCGATGAGTTGGGCGTTTCCGCTGATCAGATATCCCAACCGCAACCCCGCCATTCCGTAGAGCTTGGTGAACGCGGAGAGCACGGCCACATGGCGCGAACACGCGGCGCGTGCAGCCACGCTCCTTTCGCGGGCGTCGGGCGCAAATCCGAGGAAGCACTCGTCCACGACGAGCAGCGCGCCCACCTGCTCGCAGCGGCAAGCCGCGGCATCGATCACGCTGGGGTCGACGAGGCGCCCCGTCGGGTTGTTCGGATTGCAGAGGTACGCCACGTCTCCCGGCCCCCCAATCGCGCGGGCGAAGGAGGCGGGCACGTCGAAGTCGTCCGCTTCGGAGAGCGGGAACTCCTGCACGCATGCGCCGTAGTACGATGCCGCCTCCGCATATTCAGAAAACGTCGGCGCGCACACGACGATGCGTTTCGGGCGCACCGCCGCGGCGAGCCGCCAGATGATGTCGGACGCGCCCGCGCCGCAGACGATAGTATCTTCGGGTATGCCCTGGGCGCGCGCTAGGGCGCGAACGAGGGCGAGGCTTTCCCTATCGGGGTAGGCGTCGATTCGAGAAAGCGCCTTGCAAGCTGCGGCGAGGGCGCGCGGCGAGGGCCCTGCCGGATTCACGTTCACCGAGAAGTCAATGAGGTCGGAGGCGCCCCCTTCGCAAGCGATGCCGAGCGATTGCGTGCTACCCCCATGCGCACGGGCGCGCAGGATTCCCCCGGCAACCCGGGGCGCGGCGTGGTCTTCCCTCATGCCATCGCCCCCACGGCGAGCACGACCGCCGCACGCGCGGCACCGAAGACGACGAGCGCGCATACGGACGCGGCGAGCATGAGCCTTGTCGCCCGGGCGATGTCGCCCCACTCGATTTCGCGGGACGCGTCGCCTATCGTCGGTTTCTCAACGAGCTTGCCGAAATACACCGCGGGTCCTGCCAGACGCAGCCCGAGCGCGCCCGCGCACGCTGACTCGGTCTGCGCCGCGTTCGGGCTCGCATGGCGACGCCTGTCGCGGCGCCAGATGCGCGCCGCCCCGCGCGCGTCGAGACCGACGATCGGGCACACGGCGATCATGAGCAAGGCCGATAAGCGCGAGGGAATCCAGTTCGCCGCATCGTCGAGGCGCGCCGAGGCGCAGCCGAAGTCGATGTAGCGCTCGTTTTTGTAGCCCACCATGCTGTCGAGCGTGTTCACCGCCTTGTACGCCATACCCAAGGGCGCACCCCCGATCATAAGGTAGAAAAGCGGCGCGATGACGCCGTCGCTCGCGTTCTCCGCCACCGTTTCCACGGCGGCGCGCGCGACGCCCTGCTCGTCGAGAACAGACGTGTCGCGTCCCACGATGAGCCCGACGGCTTCGCGCGCCGCGACAAGGCCGCCCTTCGAGAACGCGCGGGCCACGGTCAGGCTCTGGCGGCGTAGCTCGCATGCCGCGAGAATCTGATAGCTCGCCCATGCCTCGACCACGAAGCGCAAGCCGGAGTGAACCATGCCGCAAAGATGCAGGATTCCCCAGGTCAAAAGCCCACACGCAAGCGGAAGCGCCACAGCGAGCACAAGCCCTGCGGCGCGCGTGCCCGCGGACGTTTGCGGGAATGCGCCCCGCAGGCGGCCTTCGGCCCACGTGATCGCGCGCCCCATGACAACGACGGGATGGGGAAGCCAGCGCGGGTCGCCGAAGGCAAGGTCGGCCGCGAACCCGACGGCGACGGCAAGAATCGTCATCACCGGGCATCGCCCCCCGAAGCGGGGCGAACGTCGCGAAGGCAGTGCCCATCCCAGGTGGCGGCCCATGCGCCGCCCGGCTCGGTATGCACGTCGAAGTATCCCATTTTCGGGACAGCTAGCTCGGAGAGCAGCGCTTTCACGGTACCCGCGTGAACGACGAAGACGGCGCGCCCACTCCCCTGGGCGCGCTCCGATTCGCACGCCTCCTTAAACGCCGCGACGACGCGGCGGGTGAAATCGCTCTTGCCCTCGCCATGCGGGCAGCGCGACTCGCACCAGGAGTCTACCCAGGCGCGGTAGCGCGCATCCTCTTTAAGCTCGGCGGCGCTTCGCCCCTCGAAGTCGCCGAAATCCATCTCGCGCAGACCGGGGCACGCCATAAGCTCCGCGTTCGGGAAGAGGATGCGCGCCGTCTGGTCGGTGCGGGCCATGCCGCTCGTGATAACACGGAACACGTCACGATAGCACGCGAGGTCGCGCAAAGCGCGCTCGCCCGCGCTCGACAGGGGCTCGTCGGTGCCCGCCCCGCTGTAGCGATGGTCTTCCGTGCCCGCCGTGGCACCATGGCGCACGAAGACGACTTCCAAAGGCGCGCCCGCGCCCTGCGTCCCTCGAGGCGCATCGGCAAGGTTTCCTTTGATGACCTGGGGTATCCCGCACGTCATGCGCACGACGACGTCGGCGCGCGCAGCGAGCGCGCATCCCAGGCGCCCCGCGCGCTCGCGCCATTGGGCGTCTTCCGCACGCATAGGGACGACCCCCGAGCCGACCAAGGGCAGAATCACTACGTCGAAGCCGATCAGCCGCTCGAGGGCCCGGTCAGCGTCGAGCGCGCGTACGAGATCCTCAACACGGTACGCGACACGGCCGGCAAAAGCCGCAGGCACGCCGCCCTCCGCAAACTGCGCCGCGTCGACGTAATCGTCCGCCGCGAACCCGAGCTTTTCGCGCACGAAGGTCCTCTTCCCCGAATGCGCGCCACCTACCACGAGCATCATAGGAGCATGCCCCCCGCCACCAGCATGGCAAGCATCGCGAGCTCGGCCCATTGCAGAAACCATCCGGCCAAATCCCCCGTCACCCCGCCGAAGCGGGACAGGGCAACATGGCGGTACCACGCGAGCGCCAAAAGCCCCGCCACCGCCATAAGGGCGCCGACGGCCTGAGCGCACGCGACCATCCCTGCAGCCGAAGCCGCAGCGAAAGCGCAAAGCGGCACAACGATCGCCGCGCGCTTCTTCGAAGGCGAGAGCCCCGCGGCCATGCCGTCCGCCCGCGCGGCAGGCCAGCATTCAACGGCGAGCCCCGAAAGCGCGCGGGAGAACACGAGCGAGCACAGAAGCGCGAGGAACGTCCCCGCCGTAAGCGGCAGCGCGGTGAACAGGGAAAACTGCAGAATAAGGTACACGACAACACCGATGACCCCGAAGGCGCCCGCCCGCGGGTCGTGCATGATCTCGAGCTTTCGTTCGCGCGGGGCCCAACTTGCAAGCGCATCGGAGGTGTCGCAGAGCCCGTCTAGGTGGATGCCTCCCGTCACCGCCACAGGCAGCGCCACGAGCACAGCCGCGACGATGGTCGCGGGCACGCCGAGCAGGTTCGCCACGTGCCCCCACGCCGTCATGAGTAAGCCTTCCGCAAGGCCCACCAGGGGAAACGCGGCAAGAGCATGGGTTGACCCGAAATCGGTCCAAGCCGATTTCGGGACGGGGATGCGCGAGAACGTTCCGAACGCCGCGCAGATTGCCTCTACTATCTTCACCTTGTAGGTCCTTCGCCTTTCATCCACACGGGAATCCCGCATACCACTTCGACTGCGCGGTCTGCCAGCGCCGCCACGCCCGCGTTCACGCGCGCGAGCGCGCGCCTCCATGCCTCGGTCCCTTCATCGTAGCGCATCCCATCGGCGAACACGTCGACGGTGACCACCACCGTATACGCAGCGGCCTGAGCGAGCCGTTCGATGCCTCCGAGCACCTCGCGCGCCGCAGCGTCGGGGTCACGTGGGGACAAGCCGCCTTCCGCGAAGAGCTCGTTCGCAACCAGGTTGCCCACGTCCTCCAAAAGAAGCGTGCAGCCGCGCGGAAGCCCGGGCGCTGCGGCGCCCACGTCACGCGTGCGCTCGAGGGTGGAAAACCCCTTGCCCTCGCGCAGCGCCCGATGGCGCGCGATGCGGCGGGCGCCCTCTTCCCCGAAGGACTCCATCGTTGCCAGGTACACGCGAGGGCCGTCGTGCCCGAGGCACAGGGACTCAGCGTAGGCGCTCTTGCCGCTCGCGGCGGCGCCGATAACGAGCGTCACCGTCATATCCCGGCCTCGAAATGTTCGTAAGCAGCCATGCCAGTCGCCGTGAACGTCTTCCCATCCCGGTACACGCGCAGCGCCGAATCCAGAAGGGGCAGATACGCCATGGCGCCCGCGCCCTCGCCCAAGTGCATGCCTGCGACGAGGGGTGCCTTTATGCCGAGCTCGCGAAGGAGCTCCTGGCTAGCGGGTTCGCTTGATGCGTGGGTGCCCACAAGGTAGCCCAAGGCGTTGGGGCACAGGCGCGCCGCGCACAGGGCCGCCGTGCAGGATATGACCCCGTCGAGGAGCGCCGGCGCCTTCGAGGCCGCGGCCCCCAGGTAGAAGCCGCACATCGCCGCGATGTCGAAGCCGCCCACCTTCGAGAGCACGTCGATCGGGTCGGCGGGATCGGGCGAGTTCGCGTCGATAGCGCACTCGACCACGTCGCGCTTGCGCGCGAGCGAGGCGTCCGAGAGCCCCGCGCCGCGCCCGACGAGGCTCCGCGCGTCCGCCCGGATGAGCACTGCGGCCACCGCCGCCGAGGTGGTCGTGTTGCCGATGCCCATCTCGCCCGCGGCGAGAAGGCGCACGCCGGCGCGGGCGAGCCCGCACGCGACGGCGATTCCGACCTCGATCGCGCGCACGGCCCCATCGCGAGACATAGCGGTGCCGTGCGCGATGTTGCCGCTCCCCCGCCGCACGTTCGCGCGCACCATGCGCGCGTCTTCTATGCCCCGGGCCATACCCACGTCGACGGGCACGACCTCGGCACCCGCGAACGCCGCCATGCGGCAGGCGCTCGTGGCCCCCTCGCACATGTTGTGCGCGACGGCTCGCGTCACGTCTTGCCCGCTTTGCGACACGCCTTCGGCAACGACCCCGTTGTCGGAGAAGAATACCGCGAGCGCGCGGGGGAACTCGGCCACCTCGGCGCTCCCCTGAGCTGCGGCGATACGCGCGACGGCGTCTTCAAAGTCGCCCAATCCCCCCAAGGGGTGCGCGATGGAGTCCCACGCGGCGTACGCGGCGGCGCGGGCGCATTCGTCTGCAGGCGCGATCCGGGAAAGCGCGGCTTCGAGCACGGCGCCCGGCGCCGACGAGAACGCGCGCTCAACTTCCTCGCGAATGCAGGCAAGCGCGGTTTCGATTGTTTCAGCCATGCCGTCTCCTCTCTGCGAACGACGCCGCGGCAGATGCGAACGCGCGCACAACGTCGGGGTTCGCGGGATAGTACACATGCGGGAAGCCCGCCACCAGGGACGGGATGGTCGTCATGCACGGCCAGCCCTTGTCGCGCCGGGGCTTCTGCGCCCAGAAGTCGCCGCCCGGGCAGGTGGACTGCCAGTAGTGGAACTCGTGCGCGCGGATGCGTGTGCCGCGCGGCCCGTAGAGCCCGTCGCGTTGGGAAGTGAGCTCCACGTACCCGAAATGGGACAGCCTTCCCCCGTTCTCGCTTGCGCCCTCAAGGGCGCCCGCAACAGGCCAGCGCCGCCCCTCGCTATCGGCGATTTCGCGCTGCAGGTACAGAAACCCACCGCATTCGGCGACCGTCGGCATGCCGGATTCCACCGCGCGCCGCACCGCCTCGCGCATCGGCGCGTTCTCGGAGAGCTGCCGCGCATGGAGCTCCGGGTAGCCGCCCCCCAGATAGAGGGCGCTTGTCCCCCGGGGCAACTCGCTATCACACAGGGGGCTGAAAAAGGCCAGCTCGCAACCAAGGTCCTCGAGCGCGCGCAGGTTCTCCTCGTAGTAGAACGAGAACGCCTCGTCACGCGCGACGCCGACGATGGGCCGCGCTCCCGCGATCGGCTCCAACCGGTAAGGTTCCTCGCGGATATCGGGGGCCGTCGCAGCTATTTCGAGCAAGCGGTCGACGTCGACGCTCTTTTCCACCAGCTCGGCCATCTTGTCGATGCGCGCGGAGAGCTGCTCGACCTCGTCGGCGGTCACAAGCCCCAGATGCCGGCTTTCGAGCGAGAACGCCTCGGCGGCGGGGATATTCCCCAAAACCGCGACGCCCGTGTGCTTCTCGATCGCAGGCGCCGCGTAGGCGCAGGCAGCGGCGCTCGTCTTGTTCAGCACGACGCCGCGCACGTTCGCACAAGGCAGGAACTCGGCGATGCCGTGGATTACGGCGGCGAGCGATAAAGACGCCCCGCGCCCGTTCACCACTAAAACGACCGGCGTTTCCGTGTCGCGCGCAACCTGGTAGCTACTCGCGTCGGCCACGCCGGGCGCCATGCCGTCGTAGAAGCCCATAACCCCCTCGAGTACCGCGACATCCGCGCCCGCGGCGCCGCGTGCGAGCAGGGCGCGCAGCGTCGGGACGTCGGTGAAGAAGCCGTCTAAGTTGCCCGAGCGCGCACCCACGACGCGGTGGTGAAAGAGCGGGTCGATGTAGTCGGGGCCGCATTTGAAGGCCGCGCATGCGAGGCCGCGGCGCGCGAGCGCGCGCAGGAGCGCGCACGTAACGACCGTCTTGCCGCTCCCGCTCGAGGGCGCAGCGACCATGAAGCGCGGGATGGACGTGCTCACCGGGCGCCGCCTTCCCAACCTGTACCATGCGCACTGACGAGGAACACGGGGTTTTGCGCCTTCATAAGATGGTGCGAGCCTACAGCCTCGGCACGGGCGGCCGACACCTGGCACGCCTCGAACCCCTTAAAGCGCGAACCCGAGAGGAGCGCGCACGCCTCGGTGAGCGTCTCAACGGTGACGCATGGCACGCACAGGCGAACCTGCGAGTTCTTCTCGAGCGCCGCCTCCACGATGGAGGGAAGCTCGCCCGCGCTCCCGCCGACGAACACGGCGTCGGGGACGGGCAGTTTCGCGAGCGCTTCGGGGGCGACACCGGGGACAGCATGCACGTTGCCGCACCCGAATGCATCCGCGTTCTCTCGGATGAGCCGCACGCCGGCCGCGTTGCGCTCGACCGCCCATACCGACCCCGCTCGCGCGACGAGCGCCGCCTCGATCGACACGCTCCCCGTGCCGGCGCCGACGTCCCACACGGTGTCGGTTGCGGTAAGGCGCAGCTTTGCGAGCGCGACGGCGCGCACCTCCAGCTTGGTCATGGGAACGTCGCCGCGGATGAAGAGCTCGTCGGGAATGCCCGAGGAAGCGTACGGCCAGCGGGAGCTCGCGGCGCCGCCTGCGAACTCGATAAGCATCACGTTCAAGTCGTCGAACGTCTGACCTGCAATTTCACTTGCGGTCGCGCAGGTGATGCGCTCGTCGGGGTACGACAGGCGCTCGGCCACCGTCACGCGCGCGTCCCCGAAGCCCGCCTGCACAAGCTCGCCCGAAAGCCGCGAGGGGTCTTCCCCGCCCGACGTGACGAGAAAGAGCTCACCTGCGCGCTCGGCCTCGGCCACGATGTCGCACGCCACGCCGTGAGCGCTCGCGAAGCGCCAATCCTGCCATGGACGCGCGAGGCGCGCGGCGAGATACGACGCTGAGCTTATGCCGGGAATGATGCGCGCGTCCACCTGCGCGCCGCCGGAGAGCGCCTCCACCAGGCGGCGCGCGCCGCTGAACAGCCCCACATCGCCCGTCATCACGACCACGGCGCGCTGCCACGACGCCGCATCGGTGAGCGCGGCGACGATGTCCGCCGTCTTCACGAGCTCGCATCTCACCACGTCGGGCGGCACGTCGATGCCGACAAGCGCGCGATGAGCGCCGATGACCACGTCGGCGATGTCGATCGCGTCGAGCGCCGCGCGCGAGAGCAAGTCGGGGTTTCCGGGACCCGCCCCGATGATCGTTACCTTTCGCATGGAATCTCCCGATACCCGCGCGGCGTGACCATACGGCCGCCTACGCGCTTCGTGCCCGCGTTGCCGACGAACACGGTGGTGAACATGTCAGCATCGAGCTCCCCCAGCTCGGAGAGCCTGCACATGCCCGACTGCTGCCCCTCGCGCCCGATGTTGCGTACCCAGCCGCAGAGCGTGTCGGGGGCCTTCCATTCGAGCATAATCTTCGCCGCGCGCGAGAGCCTGTCGGCGCGCTTTCTGCTGCGTGGGTTGTACAAACAGATGCAGAAGTCGGCGCTCGCCACGGCGGCGAGTCTGCGCTCGATGACCTCCCACGGCGTGAGCAAGTCGGAGAGCGACACGACCGCGAAGTCGTGGGCAAGCGGGGCGCCGAGCACCGCCGACCCGCTCTGAGCCGCGGTGGCCCCGGCGATAACTTCCACGTCTACATCGGGGTAGTCCTCCGCAAGCTCCAGCACGGGGCTCGCCATGCCGTACACGCCCGCGTCACCGCTGCACACGAGTGCCACGGCTTCTCCGCTCTGCGCGCGCGAAAGCGCCAGGCGGCACCGTTCGACCTCGTGCATCATCGGCGTCGCGAGATGCGCCGCGTCGGGCACGGCGGCGAGCGCGAGCTCCACGTATTTCGTGTACCCCACAACGATGTCGGCCGCCTCGAGCGCGCGCCGAACCGCAATCGTCATGCCGTCGGGGCCGCCCGGGCCGATCCCCACCACGAAGAGCTTTCCCATCACCGCTCCTTAAACGAAAGTTTGATAGTTACCTTGGAAAACGCGACGGTCACGCCGCCGTGAGCGAGCTTCGGGAAGATAAGTTTGCCCCCGTCCGCGAGCGCCGCACGCTCGCACACGTTGTCGACCCCCACCGTCGCGCGCACGAAATCAGATGGCGAAACGCTGCCTTCGACCTGCGACAACTCCTCTGCGGAATACGTCGCGAGCGGGATATTCCGCGCGCGGCAGAAAGCGAGCAGACCCTCCTCGTGCGCCTTCACGTCGATCGTCGCCGCCTCGCGCACGGCCGAAGGCGAGATATCCGCCTGCCCGCACGCGAGAAAAAACGCCTCCTCAATCGCTTCGGCGCACGCACCGCGACGGCACCCTATACCCGCAACGATGCAGGGCACGACAAGGCGAAGTGGCTCGGGCGCAGGCGCCTGCGCCCGCACGCCCGCCGGCTTCCCCGTCTCACCGGCGCGCACGAACTTGCCCGTTGTCTCCGCCGCGCAAACGGACGCACCTTCATTCGCGCCAGCAAACGGCGACACGACGATATCGGCCCGAGCGCGGTCGGACGCAATGTCAACCCCCTCAGGCGGCTGTCCCGAAATCGGCATGTCGGAATAGAGCGCCACGCGCCCGCCCGAAAGCAGCCGCGCCGACACTCGCTTGATGGCCTCGGGATTCGAAACGGCGAGCCCCGCACAGCGCGCCCACGTATCCACCGCCCACACGCCGCGGACGTCGGTCGCCGTGGTGATGACGGGGATGGCCCCTGCCGCGCGTGCCACAGTTTGCGCAAGCTCGTTCGCACCGCCCAAATGCCCCGACAAAAGCGGGACGGCAAAGCGCCCCGCCTCGTCGATCGCCACAACCGCGGAATCGGTTGCCTTCGAGGCGACATGCGGCGCGATCGCCCGCACGGCGATGCCCGCCGCGCCCACGAACAGAAGCGCGTCCGACGCTTCCCACGCGAGCGCCGTCCATGCGCGCAGGTCGGCCTTCCCCTCGCCGAACCCGCGCGAAACGGAAACATCCCAGCCAGGGTCGTCTTCACCTGTCTGCGCGCAATCGGAAAGCGCGTGTGCGGTGCGCTCCGCCAACGCATACCCCCTCTCAGTGAACGCTATGCAGGAAACCCTCATCTAGCGCACCACCATCGTCGAGAAGTAGCTGCCCCGATCGGGCACATCGTCGAGCGAGCGGTACACGCACTCGCCCGGAAGCCCACAGTCCTCTACGAGCTCGGCACCGTCGAAGGTGCCCTCCTCGCGAAGGATGCGCTTCGTGTCCGCAAGCGAGCGGCGCGCCTTCATGACCACCTTCGTCCCCGGCCAGCCGATTGCGCGGCGCACCCCGTACAGCACGCCTTTACTCATACGTCGCCCCCAATTCCCCGATAACTGCATTGGCGCCCGACGTGCGGAAAAGCTCGCGGCGCTCGGCGTCGAACACGACCGCGGCGATGTCGCATGCGCCCGCCGCGCGGCGGCGCAACCTGTCCTCGATTGCCGCAGCGAGCGAGGCGCGCGCAGCGTCCCCCACGCCGGCGGCCTCGATTACCTCGAGCGCCGCCGTAGTCGTGACCGACGACATGATCTCGCGCACGGTCTTCGCGCCCGCGCCGGCCAAGGCCGCGTGGGCGGCCAGAATCTCCGCGCGGCAGTCGGCGGTACGCGAATGGGTGTCCATGATGCCGCCAGCGACCTTCACCAGCTTGCCGATGTGTCCCACAAGAAGGACATTGGTGAATCCCTCGCGAACGCAGCAATCAATCGCATCGCCCACAAAGTTGGAGATGAAGACCACCGGCGCACCGTTTAGGTGGAAATGCCCCGAGATGAACTGCCCGCCGTAGTTGCCGGGCGTGAGCACGACTCCGCGCCGCCCCATAGCCGCATGCTGCCGGATCTCGAGCTCGATGCTGTCGCGCAAGGCAGCGAGGCTACGCGGCTCGACGATGCCCGTCGTGCCCAGGATGGAGATGCCGCCCTCTATCCCCAGGTGCGGGTTGAAGGTCTTTTCGGCAAGGGAAACGCCCTCGGGTACCGAAATCGTCACAGCAATATTTCCAGAAAAGCCGTGCGCGGCGCACACCTCGCGCACCGCCGAAGTGATCATCGCGCGCGGCGTCGCGTTGATGGCGGCCGCCCCCACCGGCTGCTCGAGCCCGGGCAACGTCACGCGCCCCACGCCCACGCCGCCATCGACGGAAACGTCCGATTCGCGCGTGGGCACGCCCTTGCTGCCCGCAGCGCCCGTGCCCGACCCCGCATGTTCCACGCGCGCGTACACGAGCACACCGTCGGTCACATCGGCGTCGTCGCCTGCGTCCTTTCGCACGGCGCACTGGGCGCACCCCTCGCCGATGCATGCGTCGACCACGTCCGTCTCGACGGGCAGCCCGCCGGGGGTGACGATCGACACGCGGCCGACGGGCTTTCGTGACAAGAGCATCTCGCAGGCCGCCTTCGCCGCGAGCGCGGCACAGCTCCCCGTGGTGTAGCCACAGCGCAGGCGGGTCGTCCCGGTATATATGTAGTGCTCGAAGGCCACGCTAGCTGCTCGCCTTCCGATACCCCGTGGCAAACGAAGGGTCGTAAAGCTTGCTGCGCTCGTACGACTCCGCTTGCGCGCCGTCGTGCGCAAGCCCGCCGCGAGCTCCGAGCACGCGGCCCACCACCACGAGCGCCGTGCGGTCGATGCCCTCTCGCGCGCCCGCATCGGCGAGCGTGCCCACTGTGCAGCGCACCACGCGCTCCTCAGGCCAGGTCGCCTTGTACACGAGCGCCGCCGGCTCGTCGGAGCTGCGGCCCGCGGCCAAAAGCTCGGCGGAAAGCTCGGCGAGCATACCCGAGCTCAGGAAGATGACCATAGTCGAGCCGCTTTCCGCCATGGTGCGCATGTCCTCGCCCGCGGGCATGGGGGTACGTCCGGAAAGCCGCGTGATCACGACCGACTGGCTGATTCCCGGCAGCGTGTATTCCTGGCGAAGCGCCGCCGCGGCACCGCAAAAGCTCGATACGCCGGGCACCAACTCGTAGTCCACACCGCGCGCGTCGAGCGCGTCTATCTGCTCCTGGATGGCGCCGTACAGGCACGGGTCGCCCGTGTGCAGGCGCACCACTTCCTCGCCCCGCGCATCTGCCGCGCACATCACGTCGAGCACTTCCTCCAAGGTCATGTGCGCGCTGTCGTAGACGATGCAGGATTCCTTGCACTCAGCGAGCAGCTCGGGGTTCACAAGGCTTCCCGCCCAAACGACCACGTCGGCCGCGCGCAGAAGGCGCGCCCCGCGCAGCGTGATAAGGTCGGCGGCGCCCGAGCCTGCGCCAACGATATGAATCATCCGAGCCTTCCCTTCCCGTTTCTCATCGCAACTGTTTACGCCGCCATTCGCGCAGCGGGCAAAACACGGCGCCTGCGGCGACAATCGGCGCAAATACGCAGGCAGGAGGCGCAATGCCGCCCGCCCTGGCTTTGACACGTTCACAAGTGCCCACTATCATAGTAAAAGATTCGGCAACGAGCATATGACAATCGGATAAAAGGAAATGACCGGCGCGGCGCCCGCACAGCCCGCGCTGGCTTGCGGAGGGAACCAGGTGGGAATCCTGGGCAAGGGACATTACTGTATAGGACGCGCGGGCGAACCGCCTCGCGCCCCAAGCCAGACTGCTTCGCCTTTTCCTCACGGCATCGCCGTGGCGTTAGCTCCTTGTGAACCCCGAGGGGTGCGCTTTTCTTTCGCTTGTGCCGACAAGCAACTGTCGCCGGGGGACCGGCAAACCGAGGAAAGGAAAAACCATGTCCGACCAGATGTCACGCCGCGGCTTCATGGGCGCCGCAGCAACCGGAGCCGTCGCGCTCGCCGGAGTCGCGCTCGCGGGCTGCTCCAACACCTCCGCGAGTTCCGAGAAATCGAGTGAAAAGGAGAAGGCCGTGAAGCCGGTCATCCTCGTCACGAGCTTCGGCACGAGCTACAACGACTCGCGCCACATCACCATCGGCGCCATCGAAGACGCTATCCGCGAGAAGTACTGGCAGGACTACGACATCCGCCGCGCCTTCACCGCGCAGATCATCATCGACAAGCTGAAGAAGCGCGACGGCATCACGATCGACAACATGACCGAGGCGCTCGACCGCTGCGTGGAAGACGGCGTGAAGGAAATTGTCGTGCAGCCGACGCATCTCATGGGTGGCCTGGAATACACCGACGTGAAAGACGAGCTCGACAAGTACGCCGACAAGTTCGACAAGATCTCGCTCGGCGACCCGCTGCTCACCTCCGACGACGACTACAAGAAGGTGGCCGCGGCCATTAAGGAGAACATGGCGTCCTTCGACGACGGCAAGACGGCGCTGTGCCTCATGGGCCACGGCACCGAAGCCGATTCCAACGCCGACTATGCCAAGATGCAGGAAGTGTTTAAGAACGAGGGCTTGACGCAGTTCTTCGTCGGCACCGTCGAGGCTGAACCGACCTGCGAGGATGTTATCGCCGCCGCGAGCGCAGCAGGCTACAAGAAGGCCGTGCTCGCGCCGTTCATGGTGGTCGCGGGCGACCACGCGAATAACGACATGGCAGACGAGACCGACCCTGACAGCTGGGCTGCGAAGTTCGTGGCCGCCGGCTTCGAAGTGACGTGCCTGCTCCAGGGTCTGGGACAGAACGTCGCGGTCGACGACATCTACGTCTCGCACGTGGACGACGCCATCGCCAAGCTGTAAACTCGCCGCGCACGGGGGCGCCGGTCGCGTCCCCGTGCAACGGGCATGCGCCTTCCCCGACTGACGGCGCATGCCCGTTGCATTCGCATCCCGCCCGCCCACCGCACGGCGCGGGCGGTCGAAGCGATTGAAAGGAACCCCCTCCATGTTGAAGAAAACCCTCGCCTTTGCCCTGTCAGCGGCGCTTTTCGCGTTCTCGCTCGCCGGCTGCGGCGGAAATTCAATCGACAGCGCAAAGGCAAGCGATGCCGATTCCCAGGAAAAGACCGAACAGGCGGCCGATGCGCCCGAGGGCGCAAGCGCTGCCCCCATCACCGCCGACAAGGTGGCCGACGGCACCTATCCGATCACCGTAGATTCCAGCTCGAACATGTTCAGGATTGTGGACGCCCAGCTCATCGTGGAAAACGGCTCCATGCACTGCGTGATGACGCTTTCCGGCACGGGCTACGGCAAGCTCTTCATGGGCACGGGCGACGAGGCTGCCGCCGCGAGCGAGGCCGACTTCATCCCCTATGTGGAAAACGCGGAAGGCAAGTACACCTACGACGTGCCCGTTGATGCGCTCGACGAGGACACCGCCTGCGCCGCGTGGAGCATTAAAAGGGAGCGGTGGTACGACCGCACGCTCGTATTCGAATCCGCCGGCGTCGATCTGCGCGCCGACGCACTGAAGTAACGCCATGCGGTCGATTCTTCCCAAGGGGGAAAGCAGAAAGCGCCGCAGCATCGCGGCGCGCGCGATCGCCTGCGTTCTCGTCGCCCTGCTCACGCTTCCCTTCGCGGGGTGCAGTGCGAGCCCGAACGCGACCGGTGGCACGGCAGGCTCTCAGGAATACACTGTGAGCGTCTCGCTTTCCGGCGGGTCAGGGCGCGCAAGCATCACCTCACCCACCACAATTGTGAAGGATGGCGACACCTACACCGCGACCATCACCTGGTCGAGTTCGAACTACGACAAAATGACCGTCAACGGCGTGGACTACGCGCCCGTAAACGACGGCGGCAACTCCACGTTCGAGATACCCGTCACGCTCGACGAGGACATCGCCGTGTCGGCCGAGACCGTCGCCATGTCAACGCCTCACACCATCGACTACACGCTCCACTTCGATTCATCCACCATGAAGGAGAAATCGGGCGACGAAGCAAGCGGCGGCTCCCCTGCGGGAACGGCTTCAAACGCCGCGGCCGACTTCCACAACGCCGATTTGGGCTGCGGCTGGAAGCCGACGGGGACGCTTCAGCTTGAATACGCCGAGCACTTCACTGTCGACGAGTACGAAGGCGGCCTGCGGCTTATCTGCATTTCGAACGGGGAGCGCTTCCTCGTGGTGCCGCAAAATGCAAAGGTACCTGATGGGTTGAGCTCCGACATCGCGGTCATAAAGCGCCCCGCCGACAAGGTGTACCTCGTGTCGTCGGCGACGATGTGCCTGGTCGACGCGCTCGATGCGAACGACAATATCCTCATGTCGGGCACGAAGGCCGACGATTGCTCGGTCGCGGGCTTCAAAAGCGCGCTCGAAAGTGGGGCGATCGCCTACGGCGGCAAGTACAGCGCGCCCGACTACGAGCGAATATCGGCCTCGGGCTGCACGCTCGCCATCGAGAACACCATGATCAACCACACGCCCGATGTGAAGGAAAAGCTGCAGAAGCTCGGGCTCGTCGTGCTCACCGAACAGTCGTCGAGCGAGCCCGAAGCACTCGGGCGCGTCGAGTGGATTAAGCTTTTCGGCGTCCTGTTCGACAAGGAAGACGAGGCCGCGCACCTGTTCAACGAGCAGAAGGCCCGCGTCGAGCAAACGTCGAGGCTCGCGTCGTCAGGTAAAAACGTGGCGTATTTCTACATTAACTCGAACGGGGCCGCCGTCACGCGGCGGGCGGGCGACTACGTGGCGCAGATGATCGAGCTTGCAGGCGGCAGCTACGCGCTCGATGACGCGCAGACGGCGTCGACGTCAGGTTCGTCAGTAACGCTCGAAATGGAGCGCTTCTACGCGACGGCGAAGGATGCCGACATCATCGTCTACAACGGCACCATCGACGAATCGGTTGCCACCTTGAGCGACTTCGTAAGCAAAAACGCGCTATTGTCGCAGTTCAAAGCCGTGAAGAACGGCAACGTCTGGGTCACAAGCGCCGACATGTACCAGCAGATGACTTCTACCGCCGACATTATCGACGAGCTGCACGGGGCGTTCACCGGCGATGACACGAGTGACTTCCATTATCTGAGGAAGCTCGGCTAGCGCCATGAGAAGCCGGCTTACCATGGCATACGACGAATCGGGGCGCGCCGCGCGGTGTCGCGTCGTGACGGCGCTGCTCGCTGTTGCCCTCATCGTGCTCGTCGGGGCCAACCTGTGCATCGGGAGCGTGCTCGTGCCCGCAGACCACATCCCCGGCATCCTTTCGGGCGGCGCGGCCAATTCCATGGAAAGCCAAGTCATCTGGGAGATTCGCCTGCCGCGCGTGCTTTCAGCCGTGCTTCTCGGCGGGGCACTTTCGCTCTCCGGGTTCCTGCTGCAGACGTTTTTCAACAACCCCATCGCCGACCCGTTCATCTTGGGCGTCTCCTCGGGCGCAAAGTTCGTCGTCGCGCTTACGATGATCGTGCTTCTGGGCGCGAACCAGGCCATGTCCTCGCCGGCCATGGTGGCCGCAGCGTTTCTGGGATCGCTTATCACCATCGGCTTCGTGCTCCTCATCGCACGGCGCATAAGTTCCATGGCCATGCTCATCGTGGCGGGCGTCATGGTGGGATACATCTGCTCGGCGGCGACGAACTTTCTCATCGCCTTCGCCGACGACCAGTCCATCGTGAACCTGCACAACTGGTCTTTGGGTAGCTTCTCGGGTTCGAGCTGGGACGACATCGCGGTCATCGCGGTCGTGGTGATCACCGTGAGCGCATGCGTATTCGCGATATCGAAGCCCCTTTCCGCCTTCCAGCTGGGAGAAGCCTACGCGAAAAGCGTCGGCGTGAACGTCGCACGCTTCCGCGTGGTGCTCGTCCTTCTAGCGAGCATGCTCTCCGCCTGCGTGACCGCGTTCGCTGGTCCGGTGTCGTTCGTAGGCATCGCGGTTCCGCATCTCGTTAAGTCGGCGCTGAAGTCGTCGAAGCCCATCCGCGTGATTCCTGCGTGCTTCTTGGGAGGCGCCATCTTCTGCGCGGGCTGCGATTTGATCGCGCGCACGCTGTTCTCCCCCGTCGAGCTTTCCATCAGCGCCGTCACCGCCATCTTCGGCGCGCCGGTGGTTATCGCACTCATGTTGAAGAAGCGGGTGAGGTAGATGGGGAAATTCGTGCCGCAGCCCAAAACGCTCGGAAGGGACATTCCGTGCTTAGACAGTCCTAAGCTCGCACGAAAGCGCCAGAAGGCACTTTCGGCTCGTGCGGAACTGCACGCGGAACGCCTCCTCCGAGCGGAGTCGAACCTCGAAACCCCGGTCGAAACGCAGGCTGACGGAGCGCCGCTTTTCCGCATAAGCGACCTGTCGGCGGGCTACGACAAGAAGGTCGTAGTCGAAGGCGTCGATCTGGAGGTTCGCGCGGGCGACGTCGTGGCGCTCATCGGGCCGAACGGCTCGGGCAAGTCGACCATCTTGAAAACCATCACGCGCCATCTGGCACCGCTTGCCGGCGCGGTCGAGCTCGACGGGCGGGAGATTTCCCGATGGAAGACGGCGGAATTCGCAAGGAACCTTGCCGTTATGCTGACAGATCGACCCCGGACCGAGCTCCTCACCTGCCGCGATATCGTAGAGGCGGGAAGGCATCCCTACACCGGGCGAATGGGAACACTTTCGCCTGACGACCATAGTCGGGTCGACGAGGCCATGAAAACCGCACATGTGGAAGAGCTCGCCGAGCGCGACTTCATGCAGATAAGCGACGGGCAACGCCAGCGCGTCATGCTCGCACGCGCCATCGCGCAGGATCCGCGTGTGCTCGTGCTCGACGAGCCCACATCGTATCTCGATATCCGCTACCAGATCGACCTGCTGCGAATACTTCGCCACCTTGCGAAATCGCGGAATGTGGCTGTCATCATGTCCATCCACGAACTCGAGCTCGCGCAGAAAAGCGCCGACAAGGTGATTTGCGTGAAGGACGGTCGGGTCTTCCGCGCCGGCGCACCCGAGGACATATTCACGCGCGAGACGATTGGCGAGCTCTACGGCCTTCAACATGGCACCTTCAACGAGCACTTCGGCAGCGTGGAAATTGGGCGCCCACACGGCGATGCGCACACGTTCGTCATCGCCGGCGCAGGTACGGGGTCAGCTGTGTTTCGCCAGCTCATCCGGCAGGGCAAGGCGTTCTACGCGGGCATTCTGCACGAAGGGGACATCGACTGCGAGCTCGCGCGCGACCTGGCGACGGAATGCGTGGCCGAGCGCGCCTTCGAGCCGATCGGGGATAAAACCATAGCCCGCGCCAAAGAGCTCCTCGTCCACTGCGCGCGCCTTATCGTGTGCCCCGCTGCCTTCGGCACCATAAACGCCCGCAACGCAGAGCTCGTCAAGTTCGCACGATCGCATGGTATCGAGGTCATGCAAGCGTGCGAAGGCGCATCGGAAGATTCCAATGGATACGCCTAGGCGCGGCCCAAGAAATCGTCCGCATCCCCATCTGACACTATTTCACCGCAACTTAGAAGGTGTCGGCGTATAACGCTTCACCCCAAATTAAATTGATTCGTTGAATAGACACATTCCAAATCTTTAGACTTCGTTTAATCTACAAGTGGGTATTATCACACATTAAGCACACGTGAAAGGATATACCCATGTCGCTTACACAGTCAGCAGAGCGTGCAGCGCTTAACAAGCTCATCGATTATCTCGACGACAACCCGCAAGAAAACATCGACAAAATCATGGACCTCGTGAACAAGCTGGTCCCCAATCGCGTATTTCCTGTACAGCGAGAGGCATTCACCAATGTCATCAAGAGCCGCGGCAATTGGTATGACCTAATCATGCGTGTGTTCAGCCTTAATCCCCAGATGCGAACCAAACTGCTTAAGACCCTCATTGTCGACGCCAACCTGCTTGCTTGGCCAGAGCAGGAAAAGAACCGCGAAAAGTACCAGTGCAACGTTCCGTGGGCCATCCTGCTCGATCCCACGAGCGCCTGCAACCTGCATTGCACGGGCTGCTGGGCCGCCGAGTACGGCTACAAGCAGAATCTCTCGTTCGAAGACATCGACTCTATCGTTACGCAGGGCAAAGAGCTCGGTACGCATATCTACATCTATACCGGCGGCGAGCCGCTCGTCCGCAAGCACGACCTGATCAGAATTTGCGAAAAACATCAGGACTGCGTGTTTCTCTGCTTTACCAACTCCACGCTGATCGACGAGGCCTTCTGCGACGATATGATTCGCGTAGGTAATTTTGTCCCCGCCATCAGCGCAGAGGGCAATGAGCACACCACCGACGCCCGTCGCGGCGAGGGTACCTACGCAAAGATCGAGCACGCCATGAAACTCCTGCGCGAGCGCGACTTGCCGTTTGGTATCTCCACCTGTTGGACCAGCGCCAATGCCGAGACGGTTGCTACCGAGGAGAACATGGACTGGATGATCGGCGAGGGAGCACTCTTCTGCTGGTACTTCCACTTTATGCCGGTTGGCCGCAATGCAACCCCCGAGCTCATGCCCACGCCCGAGCAGCGCGAGCACATGTATCACTTTATCCGCGAAATGCGTGAGAAGAAGCCGCTGTTTACGCTCGACTTCCAAAACGACGGCGAGTTTGTAGGCGGATGTATCGCCGGCGGCCGCCGCTACCTGCACATCAACGCCGCCGGAGACGTGGAGCCGTGCGTGTTCATCCACTACTCAAACGCCAACATCCACGATGTGAGCTTACTCGACGCGCTGCGCTCTCCCCTCTTTATGAAGTACTACGAGAACATGCCGTTTAACGACAACTACCTCAAGCCATGCCCCATGCTCGAGAATCCCGACGTGCTGCCCAAACTGGTCGCCGAGAGTGGCGCAACGAGCACCGATCTCATCGAGAAGGAGTCACCCGAGCAGCTGCGCGAAAAGACCCAGGCTGCCGCCGAGGCATGGTCACCTGTCGCCGACCGCATCTGGAACGACTCCGACGATCCGCTATACACCAAGCGTCACGAGGATAAGTCACAAGGTATGGCCGATAGCGACATGCACAAGTTCGAAAAACAGGGCCGCACACTCAAAAACGGCGATTAATGCCGCTTCACACGACAAACGCTCTGAAATGAAGCGGAGCAGCCTCGAAGCTCATCTTCGAGGCTGCTCCGCCTTACCATCAAAACAGTTTTCCTAAGTTGCGGTGAAATAGGGGCTAGATCGGCCTTCCAATAGCCAAAACGATCCCTATTCCACCGCAACTTCTTTAAGTTGTTGAATTATCAATGCTATTCCAAGCGAGATTCCAGACTCGACAGACCATTGAGAGTTAGGTCGTTGGCGACCTCAGAGACACGCTCGATAGGAACCGAGCCGTCAGACAGTGCCCACGTGCGATAGATACCGATAATACCCGACAGCAAAAACGCCAGATAATAGTCGAACATCTCGTCCTTGAGACCTTGGGGCAGCAGATCGCGCTCGGCAATCTCATGTTCGAGCGGCGCACGAAGACGAGCCATGAAATCATCGAGCGGAATATTCTCGATCAGCTGACGATTGAGCACGAGGTTGTTGCACAGCGCCTCGTTAACGGTTTTAAAGAAGGTCGCCGCCGCGCCCAGGGCGCGCTCGCTGGTGTCACCGTCCATAGAAGCAAGCGTTTTCTCGACCGAGTCGACAATCATCTCCACCACATCGACGGCAATGGCATCGAGCAGGCCGTCAACCGTACCAAAGTGAACGTAAAAGGTCTTGCGGTCGACATTGGCCTCGCGCGCGATGGCACTCACCGTAATGTCTGCCAGCGGCTTTTCCATGAGCAGGCGCTCGAAAGCGGAAAGGATGGCATTACGGCTGCGAACAATGCGGCGGTCAAGACGCGGTTTGCTGGTTGCCATGGGCTTGTCCCTTCGATATGCGAGCATTCATCAACAGATGAGAGATAATCTACGTAAGAGGATTATCCCCCATACAGCACAAATATGCCCCGCATCATGAAGAACGCACGACTGCCCTACTGCGACTTAGGGTGCTTCTTCTTATTGAGTGCCGACGGAGATACGCGAATACCGTCGCCTGTCTGGCGCACATAGGCTTTATGAGCCGGCTTAGCGGTCCCAGAAGCCTTCTGAGCCTGCTTCTTGGGATCAACGGTAACAGCATTCGTGGGGTGGGGCTTTGTGGGCGCAGAGGGCGTTTGAGGCGTGCGGCCAAGCTTGCGCATCACACGATCCCAGCGCGCATGGATGCTCTCGTTGTGGGCGCTCTTAAGGCCCAGCAGGGGCGCAGCCAAAATGGTCGGCGCAATAAACGTAATGAGGCGCCACAGCAGATAGCCGGCGGTCGAAGCCGACCCAAAGAAATGACCCAAGAACAATGCAAAGCCGCCCTCAGCGCCACCAGTTCCACCGGGCAGGGGGACCGCAGAGCTCAGCAGCTGGACAAAGGCGCTCGCGGCCATGACCGAGAAAAAGTCGACCTCGTGGTGGCCAAAGGCAAGCATCAGGAAATACGGCACGAGGTAGAAAAACGCGAGTTGCAGCATGGTGATGACCACCGTGAGCAGCATGGAAGAAAAATGTCCGGCTGAAAGCTTGAACTTCTCGGAGAAGGAGTAGATCTCGCCATCGACAAACGTGCGCCATCCCTCGATCTTAGTGGCCGAGACACCAATGCGCTCGAGCCAATTGATGATGCAATGGGCGACGCGCGTGACGGTCTTAGGCATGAGAGCGACGGCGAAGATGCCCAGCAAGATGCAGCAGTGCCCACCAAAGCTAAAGACGCACAGCAGCGTCATGTCGCCATAGCGCTCGGCAAAAAACGGCATGCGAGCAAGCAGTAGGATAGCGCCCCAGGCAACGAGGCCAAACTGATACACGATAAAGCGCGTGAACTGCGTGGCGCCAGCCTCGCCGACATTTTGGCCCGCCTTGGTCAGGCGGTAGATCTGGGCGGGAGTCGAGCCCATCATCATGGGCGTCAGGTTGCCAAAGAAGATGCCGCTCGCCTCGACCGAAATCAGGTCGCGGATGCCGACGGGTGAATATGGGTCGAGCCAGACGGCGATCGCATAGGCCACAATGCCAAAGAAAAGATACATGAACATGCAGAGACACGCGACAACGAGCCATGACGCCTGGACGCTCGACATAGCGGCCCAGAACTGCCCCATCTGCCCGGTTACCACCAGATAGACGATATAACCCACCAGCACGACGCCGATAAAGATGGCGCCGCGGCGTGCGCTCTTATTGTCATCTCCGCCCGAGGCCTCAACTTCGACCTGGGGCTTAGACGTATGCTGAGAGGACTCCGTCATGAGACTCCTTCTAACAGTCAAAATATCTTGGATATTGTACCCGCAAGGACCATAGACAGAACGCAAAGCTCTGGTTCAAACGGGAATTGCAGACGGTTGTTTGAAAATAAAAAAACCCGGCCTTCCATGGGAAGCCCGGGTATCAAATGCGTGGTAGCCCGTACCAGATTCGAACTGGTGATCTCCGCCTTGAGAGGGCGGCGTC
>CATVYG010000005.1 GCA_958348225.1 uncultured Collinsella sp. | reverse complement strand
GTTGCGGCGTTACCTCAGCTGGATAGAGGGTCTGACTACGAATCAGAACGTCATAGGTTCGAATCCTATACGCCGCACCATTTGAGATTAAAGCTCCCGGCAACGGGGGCTTTTCTTTTACGTAAGCACTGCATGGATTCGAACCTCGGTCGAGGCGCGGGCGTAAAGCGGACTATTTCCTGTCGACTCGTGTAAGATTTCGAGTAGGTGTCGCGGCCCATCCGTGACCACTCCTTCTTCAAGCGACCGATCAGGGTGATACTTCGTGGCAGAGCGTCCGACATACAAGCTCAGGTTTCTCGATCCCAAGAAGCGCTTTCCGGCGATGCCCGAGCAGCCTGCGGGGCGCTCATATGGCGTGGTCTGGAAACTCTTTGGCGAGGACCAGCATGAATCTTGTTATGTCGTCGAATTCGTTGGCAAAAGCCATGTGTCGCTTTTGGGCTACGTAAGCGTTTCGGGTGAGGTGTACAAGGTGGACCGCCCCGTTAGCGAGGCTCCGCTGCCCAACGATCCCGACATGGAGCTGGTCCTTGACGAGTCGGATTCCAGTATTGGTGAGATTATGGTAAGGGAAGCCAGCGGTGCAATGCGCGCGTGCGCGCGAACCGTCGGCTCTCCCGAAGGCCCCATGCGCGAGCAGTCCGACCACGAGACATGGAATTCGACCCGCGCCCTTCCTTACGGCGAGTTCATGGCCTCGATGTTCTTGCGCTACGTGATATTTGCCAACTCCGAAAGCGCTATTGCGAACACGGCGGGCGTCGACGGTCTCGATGCGGACATGCAAAACGTTGTCGACAAAATAAAGCTCGTAAAGTTGCCCGAGCCGGTCGAGGTGTTTTTGGGCTTTAACACGGCACCGCTACCTGACGCTATCGAGACGCTGCTCTACCGTGTCGACCATGCCGAGAATCCGAGCGGTATCGAGCGTTATGCGGCCGCCCTTATGAGCGAAATTGACTTGCCCCGACTGCGCACCATCGCCGCCAAGTCCGAGATGAGCCTGGCTCGCATCGATCGCTCAAAGCTTTTCTATCTCAATTTTGATCGTAGCCTGCTGGACCAGGACGAGATTGACATGCTGCTTGCCATCGAGTGCCGTCTCAACCGCCTCTCTGGCATCCTCGAGCGCATCGGGGCCGGATTGGCCCCTGCGGCATCCTCGCCGAGCCTTGAGGGCTGCGCGCTCTTTGATGCGTGGCATATCGCCAAGACGACCAACGATGTTCCCCGACTGCTCGATACGGCCTCGAGCGATAACCCGTGGGGCAAACCGGGTACGGTGGCTTGCCAGCCGGGCGGTGAGTGGGATGTGCGTACCCGCTTCGCGCGTATTGTCGAGGCGCTTAACGTGGTCACACGGCTCGACTATACCTATCGGGCAAACGTTGCCGAGGGGATTATGCTCGTTCGGTTTGGGCGGTCTGTCGTGGATGCCATGCCACAACGTGAATACGACGCTCAGGATGACGCCTGGCGCGAGCTGGACGAGGACATGCGCGCGATCTGGGCCGCGGAGCACGATGCGCGCGTGGCACTTACGCTTGCGGCAGCGTGTTTTGCCGCGGGCACCTGCATCACGCGCTGCTATGTGCAGATTGCTGCTCCCGACAGTGAGCAGGGCGAGCGCGTTGTCGCAACGTATTTCTTTGGGCGCGCGGCCTATCTGGCCGATTGCGTGCCTGTCGCCAAGGATCTTGAGAGCATGGACATGGACGATATGCCGTGCAAGCGTGTGCTTGAGGCGTATGAGTCAACCGCTCCGGAGACGATTGAGCCTGCGGAGGTTCATGCTCGTCCGCGTGATGACCATCGCACACTGCCGCCGGCGCTGCGCGATCTGCTGCTTGCCGATACGGCTGACGAGTTGGAGGTCATGGAAGAGGATGACGACCCATACGTGGCCCGCGTTGTTGAATTGCGCGAGCAGGCAAAAGTCGACCGTACAGATGCCTTTGAAGGCTTTTCCCGTCTTGTCGAGGAGTTGGAGGCTAAGTGCGCCGTCGCCGAGCTTTTGGCGACAGGTCCGGTTCAAACGCAGTTTTGCGATAACCAGCTGGTACGCATGGTGCTACCGGTGTTGGAAGAAGACCGCTCTGTGCGAATCCTTCGTGCGCCCGATGCGCTGTACTTTGCCCAGCACGAGATCTGCAGCTTTTACGCCGAGCAAGAGGACTTTGAACGAGCACTGCCCGAGGTGCGCCATCTTTACGATCTGGCACGCTCGTCCATGCAATCGCACTTTGCGCTCATCAACGTGCTTGCGCGTCTGGAGCGCTTTGACGAGATTATCGAGG
Organism: uncultured Collinsella sp.; assembly: GCA_958348225.1. Taxonomy (GTDB): domain Bacteria; phylum Actinomycetota; class Coriobacteriia; order Coriobacteriales; family Coriobacteriaceae; genus Collinsella. The sequence goes on along the minus strand of CATVYG010000005.1, from coordinate 70,420 downwards.
TGGCGCGCCACGGCCTACGTATTGCCAGCGATCGTTCTGCAATCGGCTACCTGTTCTATCGCCTGGCATTCGCCTACTGGAACTGCGACCAGCTCGAGCTGGCGCTGGCATGTTATCGCCTGGTGCCGCGCGGCGAGGAGTCGGGCGGCAGTGCGCGGGAGGAAATGCAGGGCCTTATGAACGAGATGGGCGTCATCAAACCGCCCACGTTTGAGGAGGCTGTCGAGACCATCCGCAAGGCAGGTCTTGAGCTGCCGCCGGTGCCCGCCGTGACCAATCAACTCGCAGATGCCGCCGTGCAACTCGTCGATAACGGCTTCTTTTTCTTGGCGCGCGGCTGCATCTATCAAATGTGGCGCACCATGGGCAATGATGAGCTCGGCTCCCTCAACCGCTCGCTGGGGTAGGCGAAGCTTGCAAGGAGGAGAGGCTGCTGGGCAATTTGAAAATCCCACTTGCCCATCTTCGACTGTTTGGTTACTATAGAACGGCTGTTACGGAGAGCTGACCGAGAGGCCGAAGGTGCTCGCCTGCTAAGCGAGTATGCCCCAAAAGGGCATCTGGGGTTCGAATCCCCAGCTCTCCGCCAGTACGAATTTGAAGAAGGGCTCCGTAAGGGGCCCTTTTTGGTATGGAGAACGTTAGCTGGGGATTCGAACCCGAGAGGGCACGGGCGTTAAGCAAACGCGAAAGCGTTTGTAGCCCGTGGGCGAAAAGCCGCCAGGCTTTGAAGCCGGAGGGCATGCGCAGCATGCCCGGATATCCCCAGCTCTCCGCCAGTACGAATTTGAAGAAGGGTCCCATTTGGGGCCCTTTTTTATTATCAAGAATGGCGGCTGGGGATTCGAACCCTCAAAAAATGAGGCGCCCAGTTGGACGCCTCATTTGGTTCGATGTGATATCGCTCCGGCTTACACCTCAGGAGCCTTGGCTACGGTCTCGCTCTCAGCTGTGAGCGGGCGGTTGTCGATGCGGCGGCCCAGGCGGTCGAGCTTCACAAGGAGCCACTCAATGGGATTCGGCCCTGCGCCTTCCTCGTCAGCAACCAGGTCCATGACGGCGATCTTGGTGCCGTCCTGCTTGAGCGTAACGCTGCCCACCTTGTCGCCCACATGCACCGTGCCCGAAAGATCGTCGTAGCTAACCTTTTCGGTCACCTCGCCGGCAAGGGAAAACACGGTCGCTTGCGCCGTAGGATCGGCGAGCGTGGCGTCGATCGTCTTATCCGTCCAGTCGGTTTGACTAATGCGCGCCATAAGCGGGTTGCCGTTGGCAGTCTTTTCCTGCGTGTTGGCGATTGCGACCGCCGCCTTGTGACCGTAGTACCAATTGGCAAGGGTTGCGGTATCGGTAAAGCGCTGGTCGGTGGTGGTGGAGTTCAAAACGACGGTGTAGATCTCGTCGCCGTCGCGGTTGTAGGCGCTCGTAAAGCAATAGCCTGCATCGTCGGTGGTGCCGGTCTTGCCACCGATGTTGCCATCTTGGCCCAGCAAATAGTTATGCGTGTCCATGGAATGCGAATGGTCGGTGCCGTCGGCGCCCGTGACCTCGATCCAGGAATCCTCGCTCGCTACGACCTCGCGGATCGTGTCGTTTTTCATGGCCTCCTGCATCATCAGCGCTACGTCGTGTGCGGTTGAGTGCATATCGCCAGCCCACTCATCAAAGTCCAGACCATGCGGGTTTTCAAAAAGCGTACCGGTGCAGCCGAGCTTCTTAGCGCGCTCGTTCATGGCCTTCACAAATGTGGCCTCGGCGTCTTTGGTCTTAGGGTCGATCTTCTTGCCCACATATTCGGCGAGCACGATGGCGGCGTCGTTGCCCGAGGGAATCATCAGGCCGCGCAGTGCCTGCTCCACGGTAAGCTCGTCGCCTTCGAGCAAGCCGGCGGTCGAATTACCCACGGTGGCTGCGGCGTTGCTCACCGTGACCTTCTCGTCCATCTTGCAATTCTCGACGGTTAGGATTGCGGTCATGACCTTGGTGATCGAGGCAATCTTGACCTGCTCATCGGCGCCGCGCCCATAGTAGACGGTGCCGTCTTTGCCCATGACGAGGGCATTGGTCGCATCGATATCGGGCAGGTTTTCGGCCGTGATGCCGCGCGCATCGGCGGTTTTGCCGCAAACATTGTCGGTCGTGAGCACTTGGGCGCCGGCGACGGTGGGCGCGCCAGCGGCAAGGGCGATAGCGCAGACAAAGCCGGCGGCAAGCTGGGCTGAGCGCTTTGCAAAAGAGGTGAGGGACTTCACAGATTTCGCTTTCGACGGGATGGTCTCTTCTGAAACTAGAGTATATCGTTTGCCGGCGTCGGCGATCATCGCGTGCGCGCTTGGCCCACATCCGCGCCCGAACGGGCACAAGGGTGCTTAAGGCCGACTTAATCACCCACGCTTGTTGTGTGTGGCGTGCGTCGCCTCAGGCATAATGGAGCGCGAGAGGAGCACGCATGAACGAGCGCATTTTGGTAGTTGATGACGAGAAGGCCATCGCCGACTTGGTTGGCATCTACCTTACAAAAGAGGGCTTTGATGTCCAGATTGCCTATAGCGGGGCCGATGCTGCCAAGGCGATTTTGGAGCAGGAGTTCGATCTGGCGCTGCTTGATGTCATGCTGCCCGATATCGATGGGTTTGAGCTGCTGCGTACGATCCGTTCCAGCCATACCTATCCCGTGATCATGCTGACGGCGCGCGATGCCCAGCAAGACAAGATCGGGGGCCTTTCGCTTGGCGCGGACGATTACGTGGTTAAGCCGTTCCGTCCGCTGGAGCTCATCGCGCGCGTGCACGCTCAGCTTCGCCGCTACACCAGCTACGGTAGCCGTGCACAGGCGGCTGAGTCGCCGACCATTCAGCTCGACGGCTTGGAGATCAACCGCGATGCTCGTTCCGTGACAGTGGACGGTTCACCGGTTCGCCTCACGCCCACCGAGTATTCAATCTTGCTGTATCTGGTCGAGCATCGCGGCAGCGTGGTGGCCGTGGAGGACCTGTTCCGCGCGGTGTGGAACGAGGACTTTATGCCCGGCTCCAACAATACGGTGATGGTGCATATTCGCCACTTGCGCGAAAAGATCGGCGACGACGCACAAAAGCCACGCTTTATCAAAAACGTCTGGGGCGTCGGCTACATCATCGAATAACGCTTTTCGCTTGTGAGGATCTTGATATGACAAAAGACGATAGGCAAGCGTTCGAGGTGCCCGATCGGCTCTTTGAATACGTGAGGTTGGTCGTCGACAACCGCGCGCTTGCAACGGTGCTGCTCTTTTTGCTGAGCCTGCTGCTGATTGGCATCGACAACATCGTCGGAATCTTGGCGGTGCTGCTTGTCGGCTTTTTGCTGATCGATCGATTTGAGATCGTGTGCCGCTGCGTGGTGATTGGCGGCGCCGCGTGGGCCATGACGTTGGCGATTGGCGCCATGGCGCTCGGCGGCATCGAAGGGCCGGTGCTGTTCGATGCCGGCTTTGTATTCAACATGCTTGGCTTTGTGCTGGCGCTTGCCGCGTGCGTGCTGTTCTTGTGTGGCCGCGCCCTGTACTACCAGGGCTACGAGCAGGGCGAGCAGCATGCCGATTGTGTGCTGGCCGCTCGTATTCAAGATCGCCTGATCGATCACCCCGACACCTGGGATAACATCGACGGCGACTTCTTGGAGGTCGAGGGCGCCCTTAACCGCGTGCGTGACCGTGAGCGCAAGGTGCAGCAAGCTCTGCGTGACGAGTCGCATCGCAAGGACGATCTGGTCACGTACTTGGCACATGACCTACGCACCCCGCTTGCCAGTGTGGTGGGCTATCTTTCGCTGCTGCAAGAGGCTCCTGAGCTGCCGGTTGAGCAACGTGCGCACTTTACGGGCGTGGCTCTCGACAAAGCGCACCGGCTCGATGCGCTCATCGAAGAGTTCTTCGATATCACGCGCTTTGACTTCCACGATATCGTGCTCACGCGCGGCTATGTTGATCTGGGGTTGCTGCTGGCTCAGGTGGCTGACGAGTTCTATCCCATCCTCAACGAGCAGCATAAGGAAGCCCAAGTTGATATTCGCGAGGACCTGACGGTGCTCGTGGATGGCGACAAGATGGCTCGCGTGTTCAACAACATCATGAAAAACGCCGTTGCCTATAGCTATGAGGGCTCGACCATCACGATCGAGGCCAGACGCCGGGACGGCGGTGGCGTGCGCGTGCGCTTTATCAATCAGGGCGATCCCATCCCTGAGGCAAAGCTCAAGGTGATCTTTGAGAAGTTCTATCGCCTGGATGCGGCGCGTGCGACCAATCGCGGCGGCGCTGGACTGGGGCTTGCCATCGCCAAGGAGATCGTATGCGCGCACGGCGGTACCGTTGCATGTGAATCGACGCCCGAACACACGATATTCACCATCGAGCTGCCCGCCGCATAGCCAGTGTGCCCTTACAAACACTTGACAATGCGCTCACGTGCATATGAGCCGCGATTCCTACTATCGATACTGCTGAATTGATATCGATGTGGAGGTATGCGGTATGACGGCTGCTGCGGCTGTGGAGCCCACGGAGCTTGAAGAACTCATGAAAGCGCAGGCCGAGGCCGCGCGCGAGCGCGAGGTTGGGGATGCGACTCGCCCCACGGCAGAGGATCTTGCCGCCTCGCCGACGCGCATCGATGTCGAGGGCCTCGACCTGTTCTATGGCGACCATCATGCGCTCAAGGACGTGAATATCAAGATCCGCGACAAGCAGATCACCTCGTTCATCGGGCCTTCGGGCTGCGGAAAGTCCACGTTGCTGCGCTGCTTTAACCGTATGAACGACGGCATCAAGGATTGCCGCATCGAGGGCAAGATTGCGCTCGATGGTCAAGATATCCTGGGCGACTACGACATCTGCCGCTTGCGCCAGCGCGTGGGCATGGTGTTCCAGCGCCCCAACCCGTTTCCCATGAGCATCTACGACAACGTCGCCTACGGTCCTCGCGGCATGGGAGTGCGCGACCGCGTCGTGCTCGACGAGCTGGTCGAGGATTCCCTGCGTCGCGCTGCGCTATGGGATGAGGTCAAGGACAAGCTCAAAGAGTCGGGTCTGGGTCTTTCGGGCGGCCAGCAGCAGCGTCTGTGCATCGCCCGCGCACTTGCCGTGCAGCCCGACATTCTGCTGATGGACGAGCCGACCTCGGCACTCGACCCTGTGTCGACGCTGGTGGTGGAGCAGCTGGCCTGCGAGCTCAAAGAGACCTGCACGCTCGTGGTCGTTACGCACAATATGCAGCAGGCGGCGCGTATCTCCGATTCGGTCGCATTCTTTTTGCTGGGTGAGCTGGTGGAGCACGCGCCCACCGCGCAACTCTTCAAGAATCCGACCGATCCGCGCACGGCGGATTATTTGACGGGGCGTTTTGGCTGATACCATCTAGTAAAGGTACCTTTAGGGTTAAGATGCGGTCATGCCGGCCGCAAAGGGGTTCAACATGATCTATTACGTCGAGGACGATGACAACATCAGGGATTTGACGGTCTATGCACTGCGCAAGCAGGGGATCGAGGCCGAAGGCTTTTCGTGCGATGGTGAGTTTAAAGCTGCCGTGGCGCGACGGGTGCCCGATGCTGTACTGCTCGATATCATGCTGCCCGATACCGATGGCTTGGCGATTATGCGTCGTCTGCGTGCCGATCGCCTGACGGCGACGGTGCCCATCATGATGCTTACCGCCAAGGATACCGAGCTCGACAAGGTGATGGCGCTCGATGGCGGTGCCGACGATTACCTGACTAAACCCTTCTCGCTCATGGAGCTCGCCAGCCGCTGCCGCGCACTGCTGCGTCGCGGCGGCATGGTCAAGCAGGCGAGCGATGTGCTCAGCGTGGGCGACATCGTGCTCTCGCCCAGCCATCGCGAGGTGACCGTTGCCGGCGAGCCGCTTAAGCTCACCCTGCGCGAGTTCGACCTGCTCGAGTACCTCATGCGCAAGCCCGGCGTGGTCTTTACCCGCGAGTCGTTGCTGCAGAGCGTGTGGGGCTGGGACTTCGACGGCGGTTCGCGCACCGTTGACGTGCACGTGCAGACGCTTCGCCAAAAACTGGGCGAGCATGCCGGCGCCATCGAGACCGTGCGCGGCGTGGGCTACCGCTTGGCCGAGCCTTCTGCCGGTGATGGTGCCGAAGGTGACGACACCGCGGCCACCGCATCGGAGGAGTAACCCGTGGTCTTCGCCCCCCAGGGAAAACATACGCTGTCGCACCGCGTTTTTGTGACGATCTTTGTCTGCGCCATGGCGGTTATCGTGGCGTTTACGGTGCTGGGTGCGTTCTTTGTGCAAAACACCTTGGCGGATGCCACGAGTGCCAACCTGGCGCAGGAAACCGAGCTCATTGCTGCCGCTCTCGACGAACAGCAGGAGCCCATCCCGTTCTTGCGTAGCCTTGATCGCGAGGACTTGCGAATCACGCTGATTAACAAGGATGGATCGGTTGCCTACGACAACGAGGCGTCGCCTTCCACACTGCCCAACCATGGCGATCGCCCCGAGGTCATCGAGGCCTTTGAGAGTGGTTTGGGTTCCGCGGAGCGCGCAAGCTCTACGCTCGACGAGATTATGCTGTATCGCGCCGTCGCCCTTGATAACGGCCAGGTTGTCCGCTTGGCGCAGGCCCAGCCTGGCGTTACGGCGATTTTGCTGTCGATGGTGGCGCCGATGCTGCTTATCGCAGCAGCGGGTGCGGTACTCTCGTTTTTTATGGCGCGTCGCGAGTCCCGTGCCATCATCGCGCCGTTGCAAGAGGTGGATTTGGACCACCCACGCCGTAGCTATGAGCACGCCTATGCCGAGATGGTCCCCATGCTTGAGCGTATCGAGTCGCAGCGCCAGAAACTCAAGCGCCAAATGGCGGTGCTAGCGGACAACGACCGTATGCGCCGCGAGTTCACGGCGAATATCACCCATGAGCTCAAGACGCCGCTTACGGCGATTTCGGGCTATGCCGAGCTCATCGCAAATGGCATGGTCGAGGGCGAGGACGACCTGCGCAACTTTGGCGGTCGCATCTATCGTGAGGCAGGCCGCTTGGCAGCGCTCGTCAACGACATCCTTACGCTGTCTAACTTGGACGAGGCCGAGCGCGCAACTGAGGGCGAGGCGGTGCCCATTGGGTCCACGGAGCCTATTGAGCTCTCGCGCGCCGTCTATGCGGTTGAGCAGCGTCTTGAACAGGTCGCCCGTCAGGCGAATGTGACGATAAGTCATGAGACCAAGCCTGTGGTCATCGAAGGCGTGTCGCGCTTGATCGACGAGCTCATCTATAATCTGGCAAGCAACGCCATCCGCTACAATCGACCCGGCGGTACGGTTACGCTGCAGTGCGGCACCAACGACGAAGGCCATCCGTTCCTTGCGGTCGCCGACACGGGAATCGGTATCGCGCCTGAAGAACAGGGCAAGGTATTTGAGCGGTTCTATCGCGTGGACAAGAGTAGGTCCAAGGCACGCGGCGGAACCGGTCTGGGGCTTGCCATTGTCAAGCATGCGGCCCTGTATCATCACGCCACGCTCGATCTGTCGAGCGAGTTGGGCGTGGGAACCACCATTACGGTGACGTTTCCCATACAGCAGGACGAGCCATTCGCATAGCGATATAACATAGATATTGATGCAGACGCCGCATTTGACTTTCGGGTGCGGCGTTGTTGTGCAATTTTACGATTGCTTCCGACATTTTTACAGGAGAGCCTGTTTCTTATGTATAGAGTTTGGTCTCGGTAAAAAGATGCGATAACATACGAACAGTTTTGTCAATCCGAACTGGGGAAATGAAAGGCAAGCTGCATGACCCTTCTCGAACTGTTCCAGCTGCTGAAGAAGCACCTTCAGCTGGTCATCACCCTTCCGGTGGTCTGCGCGATCGCCATGGGCATCGTGTCCTTCGTTGCGATGGACAACACCTATACCGCGACGACGAGCATGTACATTCTCGCCAAGACCGACGATAGCGGTCAGATGAGCTACAACGATCTCTCGGCGAGCCAGATGCTTTCCAACGATATCGCCACGCTGCTGGATAGCGATAGCGTTAAGAGCGGCGCAGCCAATGAACTGGGCCTCACCGATCTGGATGACTACAAGGTGTCTGTTTCCTCCGAGACCACCACGCGTGTCATTACGCTTTCGGTTACCGGCACCGATGCCAAGGAGACGGCTAAGGTCGCAAAGGCCATGGCCAGCTCGGTGAGTACGGTCGCTCAGAACGTCGGCGCTGCCCAGAGCATCAACGTTATCGACGAGGCTAAGACCCCCGAAGCCCCCAGCGGTCCCAAGCGTATGCTGTACGTTGCTGTCGCGTTCCTCGCCGGTATCTTTATCGCAGTTGCCTATGTCGTTTTGGCAGACATGCTCAATACCCGCATCCGCGGTGCCGAAGAGGCAGAAGAGCTCCTGGGCATTCCCGTTGTTGGCCGAATTCCGGCTATGAAAGGTGGTAAATAGGCATGGCTAAGGCAAAGAACACCGATAAGCTCGTTGTACAGAATGCCGCCAAGACCCTTCTGGCCAACATCCGCTTTGCGAGCGTGGACGACCCCATTCGCACCATTACCGTCACGTCCTCGATTCCCAACGAGGGCAAGTCTACGGTTTCCATCAACCTTGCCCAGGCTGTCGCCACGAGCGGCAAGTCCGTGCTCCTGGTCGAGGCCGATATGCGCCGCAGGTCCCTTTCCGATATGCTCGGCGTTCGTTCGCGCGGCGGACTCTATGCGGTCCTTTCCGAGCAGATCTCCATTGACCAGGCAATTGTCGAGACGGGTCAGAAGAACTTCTACTTCCTCGATGCCGAGCCGCATATTCCCAATCCTGCCGACATCATCGTCTCTCACCGCTTTGCCAAGCTGGTAAAGGCACTGTCCGCCAAGTTCCAGTACGTCATCTTTGATGCTCCCCCGGTCGGCACCTTCATCGATGCTGCCGAGATTGCCAGCCTGACCGACGGCACGCTGTTCGTGGTGCGCGAGGACTTCACCAAGCGCGAGGAGGCACTCAACGCTATCGGCCAGCTTAAGAAGTCCGAGAAGGTCAAGCTCATCGGTACCGTCATGAACTACTGCGAGACCGAGACCAGCGAGTACTACTACTCCTACTACACCAAGGACGGTAAGAAGGTTAAGAAGGGCTCCAACGATCAGGGGACTTCCAAAAAGGGCATCTTCACCAACCGAGCAAACGTTTAGTTGATTAAGGCTGACCTATGCGTGACATTCATTGCCATATCTTGCCGGGTGTAGACGACGGCGCCGCCGATCTCGATGAGAGCTTGGCGATGCTCGAGGCTGCCAAGCGGGCCGGTGTAACCAGAATCGTTTGCACTCCTCACTGCCGTGATCCCTATTTTGATTACGACAAGATGTGGGATGCCTTTGAGCTGCTGCGTGATAACGCTGACGGTTTTCCGCTCCAGATGGGCTTCGAGGTCAACCATCGAAAGCTCGTTGAACTTGGTATCGATGCCGCGGAGCACTTGCATTTCGATGGAACCAACGAGTTTCTGCTCGAGCTTTCGACACATGCCGATGCGTATGCGTTTAGAGAGTACGAGAACACGATTTACGATTTGCAGTGCCGTGGCTACCAGGTGATCATCGCTCATCCTGAGCGCTATCGTGCGGTTCAAAAGGATGTAAGCGTGGCGGAGCGCCTGGTCGATATGGGCTGCAAGCTGCAGGCTTCGGCGGACTTTATTGCCGGCGGTCGCTTTGGTCGCGAGAAAAAGCCGGCACAGCGCCTGTTCGATCAGAACCTGTACAGCTTCATCGCGAGCGATGCCCATAACGTGGGTCATTACGACTGCCTGGCGAAGGCTCGCGCGAAGTTTAGCGTACGCGGAGCTCATTTTCGCTAATATCTGTCCCTAACGTTCGCATTGAATGAAAGGGCAGCCATGGATATCCAACTTAAGACGGGATGCTTTGATGACGCGGCGTTGGTGCGCCGCGTCGTTTTTATAGACGAGCAGGGCTACGAGAATGAGTTCGACGCTATCGACGAGGATCAGAGCTGCATTCATGTGACGCTCTATGTAGACGGCGAGCTTGCCGGTTGCTCGCGCGTGTTTCCCGAAGAGCTTGAGCGCGCGGCAGATTCAGAGGCTCCGGTTTCGCCGTCGTGCGATTTGGACGAAGGCGTCGCAGCGGGGGAGACCTATATTATGGGGCGCGTGGCTGTGCTGCCGAGCATGCGCCGTCGCGGTCTGGCGAGCAAGATCGTCGAGGCCAGTGATGCCGCCGCGCGTGATGCCGGTGCCAAGCTCATAAAACTGCATGCGCAGGAATACGTGCTGCCGCTCTATGTAAAGGCGGGCTACACGCAAATTGCCCCGGTAGACTACGAAGACGAGGGCCAGCCCCATGTTTGGATGGCCAAGCGCGTAGATGGCAGATAGGGACGTTCCTTTTCTGCCGGCAGCTGGGGACACTCCTTGGCAATTGGCGCATCGGAGCGCTTAGACATACAGTTTTTCGATTCCGTATGTATATATGAGCGCTAATGGGTTATAAAATCTAAGTCTGAACATAGCAGGTCTGCGATGCGGCTCGGGCAACCGGGCCGTTTTTGCGGACGGGGGTAGCGCGAAAGGACTGCACATGCGTCAATTTAAGACCGAGAGCAAAAAACTGCTCGACCTCATGATCAACTCCATCTACACCAATAAGGAAATCTTCCTGCGCGAGCTTATCTCTAACGCGAGCGACGCCGTCGACAAGCTCAACTTTAAGAGCCTGCAGGACCCGAGCGTCAAGATCGACCAGAGCGACCTGGCCATTCGCGTCTCCTTTGATAAAGACGCCCGCACCATTACCATCTCGGATAACGGCATTGGCATGACCGCCGAGGAGCTCGAGCGCAATCTGGGCACCATCGCCCATTCCGGCTCCGAGGAGTTTAAGACCGAGAACGCCGAGCAGCAGGGTTCGGATGTCGACATCATCGGCCAGTTTGGCGTGGGCTTCTACTCGGCTTTTATGGTCGCCAGCCATGTGAAGGTCGTCAGCCGCGCCTACGGCGAGGATGTCGCCCATGTGTGGGAATCCGACGGTCTTGAGGGCTACACCATCGAGGACGGCGAGCGTGCCGAGCACGGTACCGATGTCATCCTGACGCTGCGCGAGAACGAGAAGCTCGATACCGACGGCGAGGCCGAGACCTACGATCGCTTCCTGACCGAGTGGGGTCTCAAGAGCCTGATTCAGCAGTACAGTAACTATGTGCGCTACCCGATCCAGATGATGGTGTCCAAGAGCCGCCAGAAACCCAAGCCCGAGGACGCGCCGGATGATTACAAGCCCGAGTACGAGGACTACCAGGAGCTCGAGACCGTCAATTCCATGACACCGATCTGGAAGAAGCGCAGCTCCGATGTCGAGCAGAAGGACTACGACGAGTTCTACAAGTCCACGTTCCACGACTTTGACGATCCTGCGCGCACCATCAGCTTCCACGCCGAGGGCACGCTCGAGTATGACGCCCTGCTGTTTGTGCCGGGACGCGCGCCGTTCGATCTGTACAGCAAGGACTACGAGAAGGGTCTGGCGCTCTACAGCTCCAACGTCCTGATCATGGAGAAGTGCGACGACCTGCTGCCCGACTACTACAACTTTGTCCGCGGCGTCGTGGATTCCGCCGACGTGTCGCTCAACATCTCACGCGAGACGCTGCAGCAGAACCGTCAGCTCAAGGCCATCGCCAAGCGTGTGGAAAAGAAGATTACCGCCGACCTTGAGGATATGCGTGACAACGACCGCGAGGCCTACGAGAAGTTCTTTGAGAACTTTGGCCGCGGTCTTAAGTACGGCATCTACTCGAGCTATGGCATGAAGGCCGATGAGCTCGCCGACCTGTTGCTGTTCTGGTCTGCCAAGGAACAGAAGATGATTACCCTGGCCGAGTATGCCAAGGGCATGCCTGAGGATCAGAAGGCCATCTACTACGCCGCCGGCGACTCGCGTGAGCGCTTGGCCAAGATGCCCGTGGTAAAGGGCGTGCTCGACCGCGGCTATGACGTGCTGCTGCTGACGCAGGATGTGGATGAGTTCACGTTCCAGGCTATGCGTGAGTACGTTGCCGCCGATATGCCCAAGATCTACGAGGACGATGCTGCCCGCGAGGCTGCCGAGAAGGCTGTGGCCGACGGTGCCGAGCCCGAGGTCGAGGATCGTCATCTGGAGCTCAAGAACGTCGCGACCGGTGATCTTGACCTGGCGACCGAGGACGAGAAGAAGGAGGCCGAGGACGCCACCAAGGAAAACGAGGACCTCTTCAGCGCTATGAAGGAGGCGCTCGGTGACAAGGTCGAGAAAGTTGCCGTCTCCGCGCGCCTGACCGATGCCCCCGCTTGCATCACCACCGAGGGCCCGCTTTCGCTCGAGATGGAGAAGGTGCTCCAGAAGGGTCCCGAGGGCGCGCCCGACGGTATGCCCAAGAGCCAGCGCGTGCTCGAGCTCAACGCCAAGCACCCGGTCTTTGACAAGCTTGTCGCTGCCCAGAAGGCAGGCGACGCCGACAAGATCAAGCAGTACTCCGGTCTGCTCTATGACCAGGCTCTGCTGGTCGAGGGCATCCTCCCCGAGGACCCCGTAGCCTTCGCGGCGGCTGTTTGCAACTTGATGTAGTTAGGTAGTTACGCGGTTCTACGAACCGCGTAACGGCTCGACGCTGCCCTCAGTTCCGCCGTTCTAACGAACGGCGGACCAGTCGACGCTGCGCGGGCGCCAGAGCGACAACTTGTCATTCAAAGAGGACGGCATGACCAGAAGGTCTATGCCGTCCTCTTTTCATGCCAATTTGTTCGCTCTGGCGCCCGCTCGCTGGCATTGCCAAAACATCGACGTTGCCGTGGTCCTAAGTAGTCATTGGGGACGTTTTTGTTTGACTAGTCGTTTAAGAACGTCCCCGATGACTATTTGAATTGCTAATTTGTGCGGGTTGTGGTTTTGTGACCTGCTGAAATTTAGGATACTGTACATCTGTACGTTAACTCATCTTCGTAGTATATTGCTACCCGCAAAACTCAACACCATTGTGCTTTGAGACGTTAAAGCGCCTACTACAATGGTTGTCGATAGTACGATTCGATTTAACGACAGGATGGATGGTCCAAGCGTGAGTCTCGGCAGCAAACTATCCAATGCAAAGGTGTCCTTTGCGATATTTAAGCGCGACATTAAGCGACTGCTTGTGAACCCCGTCGCCCTGGTGGTTACCCTAGGCGTGTGCGTTATTCCCTCGCTGTATGCCTGGTATAACATCGTGGCAAACTGGGATCCGTATGGAAACACCCAAGGCATCAAGATTGCTATCGCCAACAACGATCGAGGCACCCAAAACGACTTGGTGGGTGAGCTCAACGCTGGCGACAAAGTGGTCGACCAGCTCAAGGAGAATCATCAGTTGGGCTGGACGTTCGTCGACTCGACGGCCGATGCCAAGGAGGGCGTCGAGAGCGGCGAGTACTATGCCGCTATCGTGATTCCCAAGAACTTCTCGGATAACCTGGTTTCGATGCTCGACGGCAACTACCATCAGCCCAAGCTCACGTACTACGTCAATGAGAAGAAGAGCGCCATTGCGCCCAAGGTTACCGATACCGGTGCAAACACCATCGAGGAGCAGATCAACTCGGAATTTGTCTCTACGGTAGGCAAGACTGTTGCCGGTATCGCCAAGGATGCCGGTGTCGATTTAAAGGACAAGGCAACCCAGACTCAGGACTCGCTGGCAAGTTCGGTGTCCGAGGCGTCCGACACCTTGGGCGAGGTGCGCGATTCGATTGGCGATATGAATGCCGCCATCGATAAGACGAGTGGCGCTATCGCCTCGGCTGATGCGGCACTTGCCGGCTTGCAAGGCCAGGCACCGTCGCTGACGCAGGCGATCTCCCAGGGCAACGACCTGCTGAGCGAAGCTCGCACCACGGCGGGCAACTCCATCACCTCGCTCTCCAAGGCGCTCTCGGAAGGCAGCCTTGCGCTCACCAAGACGTCGGCCTCTGCGAACGCTGCCATCGGCAAGCTGACGGGCGCGGTCACATCTACGACCACCCGTATCGACAACTCGCTCGAGTCTCTTCAAGCGACGATCGACCACAATAAGGCCGTTATCGGGCACTTGGAGATTCTCGCCAATGACACGTCGACAGGTTCCGAGGAAATTGACGCGCGCATTGTATCGACCATCGATTTGCTTCGAGAGCAGAATGAAAAGCTTCAGAGCATCAAGGACGGTCTGTCCGCGCAGTCGAGCGCCATGGCGAATGACGCAGCGGCTGTTTCGGGTGCCAGTGACGCTATCAATAACGCAATTCATACCGGTGCGACCAACCTTGGCCAAGCCCAGACGGACTTGGGCCAAAACGCGCTGCCGAAGGCCTCGAGCGCGCTCGACTCTTTTGCTGCCGTTTCGGGCGACCTGACCGGTATCGTCTCGGGTATGACACCTACACTTGCAAATGCGCGCGGCACGTTGGCGCAGCTTAGCGCTACGCTCGGCCAGGCCAAGACCACGCTGTCCCAGACCGATTCCTCGCTTGCCAAGGTCCAGGACAAGCTTGCGACCGCAGCCAATGACATCGCGGCGCTGCAGACCTCTGAGTCTATGGGCGAGCTCGCCGACCTTATGGGCGTCGATGTCAATGACGTGGCAGATTTCATGGCCTCTCCGGTCGAGCTGACGTCCAAGTCGATCTATCCGGTCAAGAGCTTTGGCTCGGGCATCGCTCCCTTCTACACCAATCTGGCGCTTTGGGTGGGCGGCTATGTGCTCATCGCCATCTACAAGCTCGAGGTCGACCGTGAAGGTGTTGGCAGCTTTACGGCGCGCCAAGGCTACTTTGGCCGCTGGTTGCTCATGGTGATCCTGGGCGCGTTGCAGGCCATCATCGTTACGGTGGGTGATCTGGTAATTGGCGTACAGTGCGTCAACCCGCTGCTGTTCGTGCTGGGCGGCATCGCCATCTCGTTTACGTACGTCAACATCATCTATGCGCTGTCCACTACGTTTAAGCATATCGGCAAGGCGATTGGCGTCATTCTTGTCATCGTGCAGATCCCGGGTTCGTCGGGCATGTACCCCATCGAGATGATGCCCGGCTTCTTCCAATGGCTGCATCCGCTGCTGCCCTTTACCTACGGCATCAATCTGCTGCGCGAGACCGTCGGCGGCATGTACTCGTTCAACTACCTGTTCAACCTGTGCATCTTGGGCGTGTTCTTGATCGTGGCGCTCTTTATCGGCCTGCAGCTGCGTCCGCTGCTGCTCAACCTTAACCTGCTCTTTGATAAACAGCTTTCCACGACCGGTATGATGATTTGCGAGTCCAACGACCTGCCGCGCCAGCGCTACTCGCTGCGCACGGCCATGCGTGTCATGCTCGATTCCGATTCGTACCGTCGCGAACTGCTCGATCATGCGGTCGCCTTTGAACATCGCTACCCGTACTACATCAAGGGCGGTTTTGCCGCCGTGGTGGGCGTTCAGGTCCTGCTCTTTGTCCTGTCGACGGTTCTCGATATCGACAATAACGGCAAGATCATCCTGCTTGTCATTTGGATCATCTCGGTTATTGCCATCTGCGGCTGGCTTATCAATATCGAATATATCCGCGCGAGCCTCAATACCCAGATGCGCATCTCGGCGCTTTCGGATGAGGACCTTCGTCGCGAGATGCGCGAGCACACGGCCGCCATTCCTGCCGCCCGCCACATGTTTGGTCTCAACGCCAGCGAGCGTGGTGCCAAGGGCGGCGATCAGTCCACGGGCCGCTTGCCGCATATCGGCTCGCACCATAAATCTCAGGGCAGCGACAACACAGCCATAAATGATGGAGATACCGCCCCGTTCGGCAAGCACTCCAAGGGAGGTGAGGCATAAATGAAGAACATCCTGCATCTGTTTAGGCGCGATGTCCAAAACGTGTCTCGCTCCGTGATCGGCTTGATTGTCGTGATGGGCCTCATTATCGTGCCGTGCCTGTACGCGTGGTTTAACATCGCCGGCAGCTGGGATCCGTACGGCAACACCGGCAATCTTAAGATCGCCGTGGTCAACACCGATGAGGGTTACGAGAGCGATCTGATTCCCGTCGAGGTTAACGTGGGCGAAAACGTGACCGCCACCCTACGCGGCAACGAGAGCTTCGATTGGGTTGTGCTTAACGATCGCGAAAAGGCTATCGAGGGCGTTAAGTCGGGCGCGTACTATGCTGCCGTCGTTATCCCCAAAACGTTTAGCGCTGACATGATGACGCTTTTCTCGACCGACGTGAAACACGCCGATATCGAGTTTTACGAGAACCAGAAGGCCAACGCCATCGCACAGATCGTGACCGAGAAGGGTTCGAGCGCCGTTCAGAACCAGGTTAACGAATCTTTTACCGAGACCATTACGAGCATCGGTCTCAAGACGGTGTCCAGCCTGCTCGATTACATGAGCACCGACCAAGTCAGCAACTTTATCGCCAACCTGTCCTCGACGCTCGGCGATTCGATTGAGGACCTGCAAGACGTTCAGGCTAATGCTTCGTCGCTGGCGGGCATTTTGAGCTCTACGTCCGATTCGTTGACGTCGGCGAGCGGTATGCTCCAGCAGACGGGTACGGTCGATGAATCGACCAAGCAGTTGATGGAGCACGCCGAGAGCGGCATTAGTGATTCCAAGGAAGCGCTCAAGGCCGCCAACGACGCCATCAACGCCGCGATTGACGGAAGTGCGGGCTCGTTTGACAACGTGTCCGCCGAGCTTGCGAAGGCATTCGATGCCGCGAACCAGCATGTCAACGTTACGGTGACCCAGCTCAACGAAGCCGCGTCGGCACTCGAATCGCGTGCCAAGGAAATCGACGACACGGCCGACCAGCTCCGCAGCTTTGCCGATCAGGTGAGTGACGAAAAGCTCCGGGACAGCCTCAAGTCTGTGGCTACATCGCTGGGCAGGATCGCGACGGAGTATCGTAACAATGCCAACGACCTGAGGGCAACCGCAAAGTCCCTTTCCGACAGCATGGCAGAGGTCAACAGCACGCGTGCCGAGGTCGACCAGGCCATCGCCGATGCCAAGGCGGGCATCTCGGGCGCTAAGTCTGACTACGATTCCACGTTCTCGGTCAAGGCCAAGGAGCTCAAGAAAACTATTTCGGGCGTGTTGGATTCACTCGACGGCATCTCGGGCGACCTGGATAGCGCTGTTGCCGGCCTGACCGACGCATCCGGTTCGCTGGCAAAGGGTCTCTCCAAGGCCGCAAAGCTGGTCAACAAGGCTTCCGATCAGCTGGGCGAGGCGTCGGACAAGATCAGCGCGTTCAAGGACGAGCTCGACGGCGCCCTGATGTCGGGTGACCTGGCTACGATCAAGACGATGATCGGCAACGACCCCGAGGGCCTGGCCGTGTCGCTTTCCGGCCCCGTCGCGCTCGACCGCAAGCCGGTCTATCCGATTCGCAATTACGGCTCTGCCATGGCGCCGTTCTACACGATTCTGTCGCTCTGGGTCGGCTCGATCGTACTGGCGGCCATGATGAAGGTCTCGGTCGACGATGAGCTCATCAACGAGCTCATCCCCGTACGCCTGCACGAGATCTATCTGGGCCGTTACCTGTTCTTTGGCGGTTTGGCCCTGCTGCAGGCAACGCTCGTGTGCGCGGGCGACATCCTGTTCTTTGGCATTCAGTGCGACAACCCGCTGCAGTTTGTGCTGGCGGGCTGGGTCGCGAGTCTCGTGTTCTCCAATATCGTCTACACGCTTACGGTTTCGTTTGGCGATATCGGCAAGGCGCTCGCTGTCGTGCTGTTGGTCATGCAGGTCGGCGGTTCGGGCGGCACGTTCCCCATCGAGATGACCGGCCCCGTGTTCCAGGCGATCTATCCGTTCCTGCCGTTTACTCACGGCATCAACGCCATGCATGCCGCCATGGCCGGCGCCTACCATATGGAGTACTGGGTTGAGCTGGGTATTCTGGCGAGCTATCTGATTCCGTCGCTGGCCCTGGGCGTCGTCTTCCGCCGTCCGGTCATCAAAGCCAACGACTGGATTATCGAAAAGCTGGAGTCGACCAAATTGATTTAATACAGCAACGTAAACGCCGTCGGAACATCGAGGTTTTCTGTTCCGACGCTTTAGCTGAGTGAATTGCATGGGCTGCTTGGTTGTTGCTACAGTAGCGGGGCGTGCCGGGGGTCCGGTGCGCCCTGTTTTTATTTGACCATGAGGCGGCATGCGGTCACGCGCGTGCGGACACCACGCCCAGATTGAGCGCGAGGACGCCCTATGCCCCAGCATGTCACTGACAATATCGAAATGATGCCCGATAGCCCTGTTGCTCGCGAGGACCTGGGTGCGGGCGGCGCCTCCCGTGGCGCCGGTGCTCGTTCGCCGTTGTTCTGGAAAGTTCTACTGCTTTCGGTGGCGATTATCTGGGGCTACTCCTTTACCACTATGAAGGACGCGCTCGACACTATTCCGGTGTTTGAACTGCTCTACGTGCGCTTTCTGCCTGCGGCGTTGGTCATGTTTGTCATCTTCCACAAGCGCATCATCGCGCACCTCAACGCCCGCAATCTTATCGTCGGACTTGGAATGGGCACACTTATGTGGGCCGCCTACGTCCTGCAGACGGTCGGTCTGGCGCACACCACGGCGGGCAAGAACGCGTTTTTGACGGGTACGTACTGCATCCTCGTGCCCTTTGCGAGCTATTTTCTGAGCGGCGAAAAACTCACCCGCTATAATCTGGGCGCGGCACTGCTGTGCTTGGCGGGCATTGGCCTGGTGGCGCTCGATAGCGTCGAGTTCAACATCGGCGATGCCATTACGCTGGGCGGCGCGGTCTTCTTCGCCATCCAGATGGCGGTGACCGCCAAGTACGGTCGCAAAATGGACATCAACGTCATCACGTTTTGGATGTTTGTGGGCAATGGCGTGCTGAGCCTGATCTCGTCGCTGCTATTCGAGACCCAGGCGCCTCTGTCCGTGTGGACGCCGAATTTTATCTGTGTGATGGCGTTTCTCTCGGTGGGCTGCACATGCGTGGCTCTGCTCATCCAAAACGTCGGCCTGGCGCATGTCCCGGCTTCGACGGGCTCGCTGCTCCTTTCGATGGAGTCGCCTTCGGGCGTGTTGTTTTCGGTGCTGCTGATGGGGGAGGCGCTCACCTCGCGCCTGCTCGCCGGCTTTGTGCTTATCTTCCTGTCGATTATCTTGAGCGAGACTCACTTCGATTTTTTGCGTCGAAAGCCGCGCCCGCAATTGTAAACAACTTGTTGCGCCGCCCTCCTGGGGCGGCATTTTTTATGCCTCGCCCTTAAAGTTGTACCTTGCGCTTTACGCTATCAAAGTGCTTACTGCAAAAACGTTACTGGAGGGCATTTATGGCACCAGCTCAGTCCGATCTTCAACCGCAACCAGCGCCCAAGGCCACCGCGGCGGCGCAGGCCGCTATCGGTGACGGTCTTGTTGCAGAAGCTCAGGCGTTTGCCAACGAGCTTGCCGCATGGCGCCATGATCTCCATCAAACGCCTGAGCTCGGTAACAACCTTCCACAGACGTCCGCCTTTATCCAGGCGCGTCTGGACGAGATGGATATTCCCTATGCCGTGCTTGTTGACGGCTCCTGTGTCGTTGGCCTAATCGGTGCCGGCGCGGCAGCTGCTGCTCGGGGTAACGGTACGTGCACGGACAAACAGGCCGGTGCGGTCATCATACTCCGTGGCGACATGGATGCCCTGCCTGTTGCTGAAGAGTCAGGCGAGCCTTTCGCCTCTACGAACGGCTGCATGCACGCATGCGGACACGATATGCACGCGACGGCGCTGCTTGGTGCGGCGCGCCTGCTCAAGGCCCGCGAGTCCGAGCTTGTCGACGCCAACGCCACGATTAAGTTGCTGTTCCAACCGGGCGAGGAAACCTTTGAGGGTGCCCGCGCCGCCATCGCCGACGGTCTGCTGCAGAACCCGCGTCCCCAGGCCGCCTTCGCCATGCACGTTAACAGCCAATCGCCGCTTGGCCTGGTGCTCTACGGCAGCCCGGCGCTCTCGGGCGTGTACGGTTTTCGCATCACGCTTCAGGGCAAGGGCGGCCATGGCTCGAGCCCCGAGATCTGCATCGACCCCATTACGGCCGGCGTGCATGTGCACCTGGCGCTTCAGGAGCTTATCTCCCGTGAGGTGCCGGCGGCCAAGGAGGTCGCGCTTACCGTGGGTAAGTTCGCTGGCGGCTTGGCGGCCAACGTCATCCCCGACACCTGCGTGCTCGAGGGAACGTTGCGCGGCTTCGACGTCGAGCTCATGGAGCACCTCAAGACCCGCATCGCCGAGGTCGTCAACGGTGTGGCCGCAACGTATCGCACGCCGGCGACTATCGAGACGCTTTCGGATGTTCCGCCGCTGGTACTCGACGACGGCATGACGCAGGCGTCGCTTGGCTACGTGGGCGCGGTGCTGCCCAAGGCTGCCTTCCTGCCGTTGTTCCACGCCATGGCGAGCGAGGACTTCGCTTTGATCTCGAGCGAGATCCCGAGTGCGTACTTTACCGTGGGCGCCGCTGTAACCGATACGGATGAGCATTTTGCCCAGCACCATCCCAAGGCGCGCTTTAACGATGCCGAGCTGCCGCTCGGTGCCGCGGCTTATACCGCCGTCGCTTTGGGCTATATCGCCGACCACAGGGAGTAACCAATGCCCCTGCAACGTAAGTTCTTCCCCGGCTGGCTCGTGGTGGCCTCTGGCTTCGTGATCATGGCCACGTGCTACACGATTTTCGTCAACTGCATGAGCCTGTTCCAGCCGCTCATCGTCAGCGACCTGGGCATTTCCCTTGCGCAGTACACCATCTCCAACGCCCACGATCGCTGCGTCTAAGCAGTTTGGCATGGCCGACCTGGGCAAGGTCACGGGCACCATTACCTCGCTCGAGATGGTCGGTGACACCGTGGGCGCCATCGTCTCGGGTGTGCTGTTCGACGCTACGGGCTCCTTTGCGAGCACCTGGATCGTGTGCCTGGTGTGCTCCGCGATTATGCTCGTGTTCCTGCTGGCGTCCGAGCCCATCGCTGCCAAGCTGCGCGCGAGCGTGGCGGGGGAGTAGGGACGACGTCGCTCGTAGCTCTTTGCCCCGTTTTGTCCGTGGCTGCCTTGGAAGCCGAATGGATGCTCGTACCGTTATTCGGTTTCCCATGCAGCCACGGGCTCAAGAGATTACCCGAAGTCTTTCCGTCCAACGGATTTTGTGATCCGAAGAGGCGGAAGGATTGCAGATTGCACACCGCGGCGGTGCATCGGGCCGAACGAGCCCCCATACCCTCGTTCGGTCAGATGCGCCGCCGCGGTTTGTGTTTGTGCCGTATAATGACCACTACCTATGACGCGATATTAAAAGAAAGGTGTTTGCCCATGCAGGCACAGAAGGCGGAGGGAACCCGCGACCTTATCGGCGCTGAGATGCGCGCCTGGCAAAAGATGCAGCAGATCGCTGCCGGCGTGTTCGAGCCGTTTGGCTTTAAGCCCATCGAGACGCCCGCCATCGAGCAGGTGGACGTGTTTGTCCACGGCATCGGCCAGTCGACCGACGTCGTGCGCAAGGAGATGTTCCGCGTGTTTAGCGGCGCCAACCTGGAGCGCGTCTTTACCGAGGGCACCGATACCAAGCTCAAGCCCAAGCAGCGCCTGGCGCTTCGCCCCGAGGGCACGGCCGGTGTGGTGCGCGCCGTCGTGGAGAACAACCTGGTGCCCCAGGGCTCCACGCCGTTTAAGGCTTACTACGCCGAGGCTATGTTCCGCGGCGAGCGTCCCCAGAAGGGTCGCCTGCGTCAGTTCCACCAGGTAGGCATCGAGTGGCTCGGCGCTCCCGATCCGGCGGCAGACGCTGAGTGCATCATTATGCTCATGGAGTTTTACAAGCGCCTGGGCTTCGATCTTTCCAAGCTTCGTCTACTCATTAACTCAATGGGCGATGCCCAATGCCGTCCGGCCTATCGCGAGCAGGTCAAGCAGTTCATTCTCGATCACGCCGACGAGATGTGCGACGAGTGCCGGGAACGCGCCGAGCTCAACCCGCTGCGCGCCTTCGACTGCAAGAACGACCACTGCCGCGAGATCATGGCCGAGGCCCCGCTGATGGGCGACAACCTGTGCGACGAGTGTCGCGAGCACTACGAGCAGGTCAAGCGCTATTTGGATGCGGCGGGTATCGAATATGTCGAGGATCCCACCTTGGTGCGTGGCCTGGACTACTACACCCGTACTGTCTTTGAGGTCGAGGCTCCCGGCGCCGGTGTCGGCTCCATCGGTGGCGGCGGTCGTTATGACGGCTTGGTCGAGCTCGAGGGTGGCAAGCCTACGGCGGGCGTCGGCTTCGCTGTCGGTTTTGAGCGCGCCCTGCTGGCCCTGCAGGCCTTTGGCAGCGATCTGGGTGCCGAGGAGGTCCCGTGCGTCTACGTTGCTAACGCCGGCAAGGAGCTGCGTCAGAACGTCTTTACCATTACGCAGCAGCTTCGCGCCGCAGGGATTGTGACCGAGGCCGACTATCAGGGCCGTTCGCTCAAGGCCCAGTTTAAGCAGGCCGACAAGGTGGGCGCCAAGCTCATTTTGGTCCTGGGTGGCGACGAGCTTGCCGCCGGCAAGGTCAAAGTGCGCGACATGGAGAGCCATGACGAGGTTCTCGTCGATCTGGCCTGCGTGGTCGAGGCGGTTCGCGAGCGCCTGTAGCGCATGATTTTTGAGCTGTGGATTCACTAAAACGCTCAGCTCGTTGCGAGCGATTGTTACGGGGGTGTTTCGCTTTTATGCGGAATGCCCTCGTTTGCATACGCCGTCCACCGAGAAATACGACCATTTGGGGCAAAAACCCTTGCAATGCAGAAAATACTTTTGTGTGGTAAAGCGCAATCAGTGTCGAAAGTATTTCTCAAGCGCCTATAATGAATACCGCATGTTACGTGCATAGAAGGAGGAATGGGAGGAAACGTGGCTGAGAACCTAAGCAACCAGTCTGTACCCGAAGCCGCGGCGCGCGTCGCTGCCGTGGTCAACCGCCTCGTTAACCGAATCGGCTCGAATGCCGAGTCCAGGGAGCGTCTCGCCGAGATCGAGATCCCCGAGGAGCTGCGCGATAATCTGGCGCTGTTCCTGCGCCTGGAACGTCGTGTGCTTAGCGAGTATGATCCCGAGATCGCGGACCTGTTCGACAAGATTTTGACAGCCGAGATTGTGGCCAATGCTGGCAACCCCGGTAGCCGCGCTGCCGATGAGTCCGTTGACGAGCAGGGCGTGCCCACTGCCGACGAGCCCACCGCTGTGGCGTTTCGCGAAGTCGTCGATCTGATTGACAGCCTGCCGCTCGATAAGCAGCAGGTCATCGTTCGCGCCTTTACGAGCTTCTTCCATCTGGCAAACCTGTCGGAGGAGAACTACCGCGTGGCGCAGCTGCGCGAGCGCGAGGCAGGTGCGTCGACCGATACCGAGGTCGATCCCGCCAACGAACTCACCGTTGCCTATCACCAGTTGATAAACGAGATGGGTGTCGAGGGCGCCAACGAGCTGCTCGACAAGCTCGAGTTCCACCCTGTCTTTACCGCACATCCCACCGAGGCCCGTCGTAAGGCCGTCGAGGGCAAGATTCGCCGTATCTCCAACCTGCTGGAGGAGCGTCCGCGCCTGGGCGGCTCCGGCCTGGTGGAGAACGAGCGCCATATGCTGCAGGAGATCGACGCCCTGGTGCGTACGAGTCCCATCGCGCTCAAGAAGCCCACGCCGGTCGAGGAAGCCGATACCATCATCGACATCTTCGATAACACACTGTTCGACGTCATCCCCGTCATCTATCGTCGTTTTGACGACTGGGTGCTGGGCGACAAGGCCGGTACCGTGCCGCCGCTGTGCCCGGCGTTCTTCCATCCCGGCAGCTGGATCGGTTCCGACCGCGACGGCAACCCCAACGTTACCGCCAAGGTGAGCCGCGAGGTCGCCGCCAAGTACTTCACGCACATGGTGCTCAAGCTCGAGGACAAGTGCCGCCGCATCGGCCGCAACCTTACGCTCGAGGCCGCCTACAGCAAGCCGTCGGCAGAGCTCATGAACCTGTGGAACCATCAGGTCGAGATGAGCGCTCAGTACACGGCTCGCGCCGAGCTGATTTCCGAGCACGAGCCGCATCGCGCCGTCATGCTCGTCATGGCCGATCGTCTGAACGCCACCGTGCGTCGCATCACCGACACTATGTACCACAGCGCCGATGAGTTCTTGGAGGACCTGCGCGTCGTCCAGCGCTCGCTGGCCGCCTGCGGTGCCGTCCGTGCCGCCTACGGCCCGGTGCAGACCATCATCTGGCAGGTCGAGTCCTTCGGCTTCCATATGGTCGAGATGGAGTTCCGTCAGCACTCCGTGGTGCATGCCCGCGCCCTCAAGGATATCCACGAGAACGGTATCCATGGCGATCTGCAGCCCATGACGCGCGAGGTCATCGACACCTTCCGCGCTATCGGTTCCATCCAAAAGCGCTACGGCAAGAAGATGGCGCACCGCTACATCATCTCGTTTACCAAGAGCGCCCAGCATGTGGCCGACGTCTTTGAGCTTGCCCACCTGTCCTTCGCACACGAGGAGGACGTTCCCGAGCTCGACGTGATCCCGCTGTTCGAGCAGCTCGAGGACCTCGAGGGCTGCGTCGACGTGCTCGACCAGATGCTCACGCTGCCCGTGGTACAGAAGCGCCTTGCTCAGACCAACCGCCGCATGGAGGTTATGCTGGGCTATTCCGACTCCTCCAAGGACGCCGGTCCTACCACGGCCATGCTCGCGCTGCATTCTGCGCAGGAGCGCATCGCCAAGTGGGCAGAGAAGAACGATATCGACCTGGTGCTCATGCACGGTCGCGGCGGTGCCGTGGGCCGTGGCGGCGGCCCGGCCAACAAGGCCGTGCTGGCGCAGCCCAAGGGTTCGGTCAACTGCTTCTTTAAGCTTACCGAGCAGGGCGAAGTCATCTTTGCCCGTTACGGCAACCGCACGCTGGCTCAGCGTCATGTTGAGTCCGTTGCCGCCGCAACGCTTTTGCAGTCGGCCCCGAGTGTCGAGAAGACCAACACCGAGACCACGCAGAAGTTCTGGGATATGGCAGAGAAGCTCAACGCCGCAAGCCACGAGCGCTATCTGGACCTGTTGAACACCGAGGACTTTACACCGTGGTTCTCGACCGTGACGCCGCTGACCGAGGTCGGCTTGCTGCCGATCGGCTCGCGTCCCGCCAAGCGCGGCCTGGGCGCCAAGTCGCTCGACGACCTGCGTACCATTCCGTGGATCTTCAGCTGGAGCCAGGCACGCATCAACCTGGCCGCTTGGTACGGCCTGGGCACCGCCTGCGAGCAGCTGGGTGACCTTGACCAGCTCAAGGCTGCCTATCAGGAGTGGCCGTTCTTCCGCACCTTTATCGACAACATCGAGATGTCGATCGCTAAGACCGATCAGCGTATCGCCAAGATGTATCTGCATCTGGGCGACCGCGATGATCTGTCCAAGAAGGTCTTTACCGAGATGCAGCTCACCCGTAAGTGGGTCCTTGCCATCGTCGGTGATGAGTGGCCGCTGCAGCGTCGTCGCGTGCTCGGCTGCGCCGTTCGCGTGCGTAACCCCTATGTCGACGCCCTGTCCATCGCCCAGGTCCGCGCCCTTCGTGAGGTGCGTATGAACCAGGACGAGATGGCCGAGGAGAAGAAGGCCGAGTACATGAGCCTGATTCTTTCGACTGTGACCGGCGTCTCGGCAGGATTGCAGAACACGGGGTAATCGATAGCCCTGTAGTCGTCCGGGCCCGCCATCAGTTTACTTTTAGGCACGTCCTCGGACATGCAAGAAGCCCTCGCTGCGCACTTCGTGCGGCGAGGGCTTCTTGCGTCCTGCGGAGTGTGCCTAAAAGTAAACTGATGGCGGGCCCTGCGATGTCCGGTCTTCGGCGGATTACTGGCTGGGGGAATTAATGGCGCGCTTCGCGCGTTTGGAAGGGGCTTCGTGCTGCGGAGTGCATTCAGAGGGAAACCCGTCGGGTCCCTTCGTCCTCGGTTTACGGCGGATCAGCCGCTGGGTGAGGGTGGTGCTTGGGGCGACGTGCAAAAAACGGAGTTTTCAGCAGCCAAAGATTGATGCATAAGGCCATAGCCGGCTTTCGCTGCCTTTGTTGATGCTTTTGCACGACGATTGGGCTTTGGCGACGATCATATATGGCTGGTTTCTCGCCGCATGCTATCCAGATGGGTCGAGTCATGAGGACTATCTACCTTTTGAAAGACTTTTGACACCAAAATCTTATCCCGCGATGCTGAATACTCGCAAAAATGCACGCTCCGGAGGGTACTACCCTGTTACGGCTAGAAATCCATGCGCCATTTTATGCAATTAATTAACGCATTTATGCAAAATGGCTTACGTGCGTACGTCTCGGGGTAGATGTTTGCCTCGGCGCTGCGTAAGTCATCCTGTCTATAGTGTCTTTGACAGGCGGCCGCGGTCCCCTTTGGGATCGTGGCCGTTTTGTTGTGGGTCAAATATGAACGTTGTGTTAATGAGTCGGTGGACGGTGGCGTTTTTCGGTGAGCGGCGTATCCTTCCAACGGTTTATCTAGTGTGTCAGTTGAAAGGAAGAGGGCGCTCGTCATTGTTTGAATGTGAACTGCCGTTTGACCACAAGACGTTGCATCTGGAGCTCGAGGATAAGAACTTCGCGGGTGTGATGGAAGGTCATCAAAACGAGTTTAAGACTACAAAATCGCAGGAAGAGCTGGTAGAGGAGTCGCTTGCCAATCCTTATGGCTCGCCTTCACTCGAGGAGCTTTGTGCTGGCAAGAAGGATATTGTCATCATTAGCTCCGATCATACGCGTCCCGTTCCCTCGCGTGTGACGATGCCTATTCTGCTGCATCACATTCATTCTGCTGCGCCCGAGGCTCGCGTGCGTATTTTGGTTGCTACGGGTATGCACCGTCCGTCGACGCAGGAGGAGCTCGTCAATAAGTATGGCGAGGAGATCGTTGCCAACGAGGAAATCGTTATGCACGTCGCGACTGACGACAGCATGATGAAAAAGATCGGCACCCTGCCTTCTGGTGGCGAGTGCATCATCAACAAGATTGCCGCCGATTGCGATCTGCTGCTTGCCGAGGGCTTTATTGAGCCGCACTTCTTTGCCGGTTTCTCTGGTAGCCGCAAGTCCGTCCTGCCTGGCATCGCCAGCTACAAGACCATCATGTACAACCACAACGGTCAGTTTGTGAACGATTCCCATTCGCGTGCCGGCAACCTGTGCCACAACCACGTGAGCGAGGACATGTTTGCCGCTGCCGAGATGGCTCACCTTGCCTTTGTGCTCAACGTGGTGCTCAACGGCAAGCACGAGGTCATCGGCTCCTTTGCCGGCGACATCCACAAGGCGCACGAGGCAGGCTGCGAGTTCGTGAAGAGCCTTGCCGGCGTTGAGCCCGTCGAGTGCGAGATTGCCATCACCACCAACGGCGGCTATCCGCTCGATCAGAACATCTACCAGGCCGTGAAGGGCATGTGCGCTGCCGAGGCCACGCTTCCTGAGGGCGGCGTGATCATCGATGTCGCCGGTTGTGCCGACGGTCACGGTGGCGAGGGCTTCTATCACAACATCGCCGACAACGATCCTGCGGAGTTTGAGCGCGCCTGCATCGACCGTCCTAAGGACGAGACCCTGCCCGATCAGTGGACGAGCCAGATTTTCGCCCGCATCCTGGCGCATCACCCTGTGATCATGGTCACCGACCTGTGCGATCACCAGATGCTCAAGGATATGCACATGACGCCGGTCAACACTATCGAGGAGGCGCTCAAGCTCGCCTTTGAGATGAAGGGTGCCGATGTCAAGGTTGCCGTCATTCCCGATGGCCTGGGCGTTGTCGTCGCGCAGCACTAGCGCGTGGTCCAAACGAATCGTTTATAACCGACAAGAAAGATAAGGTTTTATGCTTACCAAACTCCTCTGCGAATTCGGCGCAACGGCCCTCATGATCATCTTTGGCGTGGGCGTACACTGCGATACCGTGCTCAAGGGCACCAAGTATCAGGGCTCTGGTCATATGTTTGCCATCACCACTTGGTCTTTTGGCATCTCGGTCGCCCTGTTTATCTTTGGCGGCGCCGTGTGCATGAACCCCGCCATGGTGCTTGCCCAGTGCATCGTCGGCCTGGTGCCGTGGAGCAGCTGCATCCCCTTCATGATTGCCGATATGCTCGGCGGCTTTGTGGGCGCCGTAATCGCTTGGCTTATGTATGCCGATGAGTTCAAGGCTTCCGATGGTGTCGTCGATCCCATTGCCCAGCGCAACATCTTCTCGACCAACCCCACTACCGAGGGCACGAACTATGCTCGCAACTTCTTCTGCGAGGCTATCTGCACCTTTGTGTTCATCAGCGCCATCCTTGCTGCCGCTAGCCGCGCTGGCGAGAACGTCCTGATGCTCGCCATCTGCGTCGGTCTGATCGTTTGGGCTGTTGGCATGGGCATGGGCGGCATCACCGGCTTCGCCATGAACCAGGCTCGTGACCTTGGTCCTCGCATGGCCTATCAGGTGCTGCCGATCAAGAACAAGGCTGACAACAACTGGAAGTACGGCCTGCTCGTTCTTGGCATCGCTCCGTTTGTCGGTGCCGCTCTGGCCGCGCTGTTTGTGCACGGTTTCTTGGGCATGTTCTAGTCTGAGGCTACATAGTTGTCCGCTGGCCGCATGGGGTAACTTCCCAGCGCGTCCTCGGACATGAAAGAACCCCCGCTGCGCACTTCGTGCGGCGGGGGTTCTTTCGTCCTGCGGAATGCGCTGGGAAGTTACCCCATGCGGCCAGCTGCGGGGTCTTTGTTGCGTTCGTACAAGCAACCCAACATATATATCTGAATTTGGATGGGAGGGGCTTGTTGCTGGTAGGGGCGTTGGGCTGTAGTCGATACTTTGGGATGGATTGTGCTTTGGGTTGGGGCGGGGCTTTGAGATGAGGGCGGAACTTTGGGATGAGGGGTTTACTTAGTTGAAGAGGGGTTTTATGGCCGATAAGTAGTCTTTGGCTACGTCGGCTTTGTCTACTTGAAAGTTGTGCCAGGCCCACCATTGGACGGTGGCTACGAAGCTTGAGGCTATGTGGTGTAGTAGGAAGCTGCGGTCCATGGTGCCGGCGGGGCCTGCGGGGTCGGCGGGGACGGTTTCGGCTGCGCGCGACATGATGGTCTTGCGGAGACAGTCGGCGAAGACGCGCGAGCCGGCTCCGGCTACGAGGGCTCGAACGCCCTGACGGCGTTCCCAGAGGTTGTTGAGGATATGCTCGACTTGCACGAGTGGGTCGTCGAGCGGTGTGCCATCGTCGTCGAGGGCGTGGGTGCAGATGTCGCTCACGAGCTCGGACAGTAGGTCGTCCTTGCTCTTAAAGAGACCGTAGAATGTCGCGCGGCCTACGTGGGCGCGAGCGATGATGTCGCCGACAGTGATCTTGCCGTAGTCCTCCTCGCGAAGGAGCTCGGAAAACGCCGTGACAATAGCGGCGCGGCTTTTTTCTTTGCGGGCATCCATGGCTATGCATCCACGTGAACGAGCAGACAGCGGAGCGTGCCGGAGCAACCCTCGTAGGGGCGCTTACCGGCGCCGTAGCCGACGGCTTCGATGTGGTAGCGTGAGGGCAGTTGGTCGGACGTACGCAGCGCGGTGACGATGGCGGCGCCCGTGGGCGTCACGAGCTCGCCAGCGACTGGTGCAGGCATGAGGGCGATATTGCCCGCCTGGCACAGGTTGACGACAGCGGGGACGGGAATGGGCATAAGGCCGTGGGCACAGTGGATGGTTCCGTGGCCCTCGGAGAGCGACTCGACCACGATATCCTCAATACCCAGGTCGTCGAGGCAGATGGCGACAGAGCAGACGTCGACGATGGAGTCGACGGCGCCTACCTCGTGGAACATGACAGTCTCGGGCGTTTTGCCGTGGGCCTTGGCCTCGGCGGCGGCGAGCGCGGTAAAGATGGCGAGCGCACGACGCTTAGCGCCATCGCTTAGCTGCGAGCCGTCGATGATGGCGGTGACGTCCGCCAAAGAATGATGGTGATGGTGGTGGGCGTGATGATGGCCCTCATGGCCATGGCCGTGGGTCTCATGATCATGCTCATGGCAGTGTTCGTGCTCACCATGGTCATGATGGCGGTGCTCGTGCTCGTGCTCGGCAGCTGCTTTGTTGCCGTAGAGCCAGGCCATATCGTGATCGTGGTTCTCGAGCTCCTCTGCCAGCTGAACGTCAAAGTCGCAGGCGTCGATGCCATGCTTGTTTACGCGTGTAACGGCAACCTCAAACCCGTCAACCGGCAGTGTGGCGAGCTGTTCGCGCAGGTGCTCCTCGCTGGCGCCCAGATCGAGCAGGGCCGCGACGGTCATGTCGCCGCTGATGCCCGAGGTGCCGTCGATGATAAGCGTGTGCTGATGATTGGACATGGAATGCTCCTTAGCGGGCGCGGGGTGTGCCGGCGCTCAGATGATTGATAAGACTTGCCTGGTAGGCGGCGCCAAAGCCGTTGTCGATATTGACGACCGAAACGCCGCTGGCACAGGAGTTGAGCATGGCGAGCAGCGCGGCTACGCCACCAAAACTTGCGCCGTAGCCAACGCTGGTGGGAACGGCGATGACCGGACAGCTCACCAGACCGCCGATAACGCTCGCCAGCGCGCCCTCCATGCCGGCGATGGCGATGACCACCTGCGCCTGGGCAAGTTCCTCGGCATGCGCGAGCAGGCGGTGCAGGCCGGCGACACCTACGTCGTAGAGGCGGTCGACCTCGTTGCCATAGAACTCGGCCGTCAACGCGGCTTCTTCGGCGACGGGTAAGTCGCTCGTGCCGGCGCAGGCGACGACGATGCGTCCGTTGCCGGTAGGGGAGGGCTTGCCGCCCACGAGGGCGAGCTGCGCGTCCGGGACATATCCCAGGTCGATGTCGTTGACGAGAAGCTCCGAGGTGCGGGCTGCCTTTTCGGCATCCAGGCGCGTGACCAGGATGCGCTCCTGGCCGGCATCGCGCAGCGCTTCGATAATGGCGGCAATCTGCTCGGCGGTTTTACCGGCACCGTAGACAACCTCGCCGGCTCCCTGGCGCACCCCGCGCGAAAGATCGAGCTGCGCAAAACCCAGATCGGCGGTCGGCGCCGTCTGGATGCGTGTGAGGGCGACGGCCGGGGTGACTGCTCCGCCGGCAACATCGCTCAGCAATTGCTCAAGATCTTGCTTATCCATATATGTTCCCTTCGACGGCGCAAAGTCTAGCACTCAAAGGGTATGTTTCCGAACACTAAGACAAAATTGTTCGGAAACTATAGGACAGACTGATTCAATTGTTAGACGGATCGGCTAGTCACGCAGGATGATGTCCATGGCGAGCATCAGGTTGCGCTCGTCGATGGCAAACGGGGCGGCTTCGCGCGTCTTGGGCTTGGCACAAAACGCGATGCCAGTACCCGCGGCCTGAATCATGGGGATGTCGTTGGCTCCGTCGCCAATAGCGACCGTGTGGGCCATGTCGACGCCGCACTCAACTGCCCAGTCCAGCAGCTGGATGAGCTTGGACTCCTTGGTCACAATGTCTGCCGCCAGCTTGCCGGTGAGCTTACCGTCCACGACCTCCAGGCGGTTGGCCAGGCAAAAATCGATGCCCGCGGCGGTTACGATCTTGTCAGCGACCTCGTGGAAGCCGCCGCTTACCACGCCGACCTTCCAGCCCTTGCTGTGCGCCGAGCGCACAAGCTCCAGCGCGCCGGGGGTAAACGTCACGCGCGCAAAGGTGCGCTCGAACACGCTCTCGTCAAGGCCGGCAAGCAGCCCCACGCGCTCCTCGAGTGCCTGCTTAAAGTCGAGCTCGCCGCGCATGGCGCGTTCGGTGATCTGTGCAACTTGCTCGCCCACGCCGGCCTCTTCGCCCAACAGGTCGATGACCTCCTGGTTGATGAGCGTGGAGTCGATATCCATAACAATGAGGCGTGCAGTCATGACGGGCCTTTCCAAGTGCTGTTTTATTGGGGCACATTGTCGCACGCCGCGCGCCTTGGCACGGTCACGGTGCGTCAATTGTTTCGTCTCCGTCAAGTCTTTGGGCAAGAGCTACTTTTTCGTGGTACATCGACGCGGGTGCGATAAGATAGAACGCCATGTCCGGCTGCGCGGTTTACGCAGGCTGGGCAAATCTGTACGACGCCGCCCGGAACGACACGGGGCGGCACAGATCCATAAAGGAGGATCACTGGTATGAGCCAGACCCGTCCCATCGATGAGCATTCCATGCACACCCGTACCTGCGGCGAGCTTCGCTTCGAGAACGTGGGCGAAGAGGTCACCCTCACCGGTTGGGTGAGCCGTCGCCGCGACCACGGCGGCCTTATCTTCTGCGACCTTCGCGACCGCGAGGGCATCACGCAGCTCACCTTCGACCCCGAGCACTCCGATGGCGATGCCTTTAAGATCGCCGAGACCATGCGTCCCGAGTGGCCCATCAAGATCCACGGCGTCGTGCGCGCCCGTGGCGAGGAGACCACCAACACCAAGCTCGCGACCGGCGAGATCGAGGTCCTGACCGACCATGCCGAGGTGCTCAACACGTCCGTCACCCCGCCGTTCCAGATCGAGGACGGCATCGAGACGAGCGAGGACACCCGCCTGCGCTATCGCTATCTGGACCTCCGTCGTCCCGAGATGATGGCCAACCTCAAGCTGCGCTCCGACTTTACCTTTGCCATTCGCGAGGCGCTGCACAACCGTGAGTTCATGGAGGTCGAGACACCCTCCCTGTTTAAGTCCACGCCCGAGGGCGCCCGTGACTTTATCGTTCCCAGCCGTATTCAGCCGGGCAACTTCTACGCCCTGCCGCAGTCCCCGCAGCTCCTGAAGCAGCTGCTCATGGTCGGTGGCGTCGAGCGCTACTACCAGGTTGCCAAGTGCTTCCGCGACGAGGACCTGCGTGCCGACCGTCAGCCCGAGTTCACTCAGGTCGATATCGAGATGTCCTTCGTGGACCAGAACGATGTCATGAGCGCGCTCGAAGAGGTTCTTGCCGATGCCTTCGGTCGCATGGGTGTCGAGATGCCCACGCCGCTGCGTCGCATGAACTACTGGGAGGCCATGGACACCTATGGCTCCGACAAGCCCGATACCCGCTATGGCATGCACCTGGTCGACCTGACCGACATCTTTGCCAACTCCAAGTTCAAGGTCTTTGCGACTGCCGCGAACGAGGAGGGCTCTGTCGTCAAGGCCATCAACGCCAAGGGTGCCGGTGCCTGGGCACGTGCCAAGATCGATAAGCTCGCTGGAGTAGCTTCCACGTTTGGCGCCAAGGGCCTGGCCTGGATCGCCTTCCGTGAGGACGGCTCCATCAACAGCCCCATCGTCAAGTTCTTCTCGGACGAGGAGATGGCAGCCCTGCGCGAGCGCATGGACGTCGAGCCCGGCGACCTTGTGATGTTCGCCGCCGGCCCGCGCCTGCTCTCCGACGAGATCTTGGGCGGCATGCGTTCCCACATGGCCAATGCGCTCGAGATCAAGCGCGAGGGCCACGACTTCCTGTGGGTCGTCAACTTCCCGCTGTTCCACTGGGACGAGGACCGCAAGGCCTATGCTGCCGAGCACCAGCCCTTCACTCTGCCGACCGAGACCGACATCGCCAAGATCGAGGCCGATCCCCTGGCAGCCGGCTCCTGCACCTACGACTTTGTCATGGATGGCTTTGAGGCCGGCGGCGGCGGTATGCGTATCCACAACGCCGAGATGCAGATGTCCATGCTCAAGCTCCTGGGCTTTACCGAGGAGCGTGCCGAGTCTCAGTTCGGCTTCCTCATGGAGGCCCTCAAGTTTGGTGCGCCCCCGATGGGCGGTTTTGCTCTGGGCCTGGACCGCGTGTGCATGCTGCTCACCGGTTCCGACTCCATCCGCGACGTCATGGCGTTCCCCAAGACGGCCAGCGGCTCCGACCTCATGTCGGGCGCCCCGAGTGCCGTTAGTGGCGCCCAGCTCAAGGACGTCAGCCTGCGTCTGATGTAGGGAAGCGGCTACATATTGCTTGCAACGAGGGAAGGACGTGTGTCTTCCCTCGTTTTTTATACGCCGAGGTTGAGAGGGCTTGGGATGACCGGGCGTCGCGGAAAGCGTGCCCCAGAATGAGCGCTCAAAACGGGCCGGGCTTTCCGCAACAACTGTCTGGCGGAAAGCCTGCCCCAGTTTCTTATAGCGAGTCTCTCTGGATCAGCTGCATGTGCATCACGGAGGTGGTCGGCTCGGCACCCTTGATCATGTCGA
The DNA here is from genome assembly GCA_958348225.1 of uncultured Collinsella sp. Lineage (GTDB taxonomy): Bacteria > Actinomycetota > Coriobacteriia > Coriobacteriales > Coriobacteriaceae > Collinsella. The sequence continues at coordinate 36,097 of CATVYG010000005.1, read as the reverse complement.
GCGCAATGTTGGCGGCCATGTGGCCTTCTTCGCGCAGGGGCTGGCGGACGGTCGTGAGCGCGGGGACGCAGCGCGTCGCAATCTCGTGATCGTCGAAGCCGACGACAGAAACGTCCGCAGGAACGGATAGGCCTGCCTCGTTGAGTGCGGTGATGACGCCAGCCGCGATACGGTCCGATCCGCAGAGCACGCCATCGAAAGCAATCTCGCGCGCGAGAATCTGGTGCATGGCCTGATAGCCGTCTCCGTTGTTCCAGCCGGTATAGATAACGTTTGCGTCTGGGAGGTCTTCGCCCAAGACGGTGCGATAGCCGCGCAGGCGGTCGACAACAGCGGGATTGTCTTGCGGTCCCAACACGGCGACGATATCTTTGCGCCCGCGTTCCTTCATGGCGAGTGCCGCAAAGCGTCCGCCCTCTTCGTCGTCAGAGTAGACCGTCGAGAACACATCGCGATAGGGGTGGCCCTCGAGCTGGCCGCACAACACGGTGGGTACGCCCAGCTCGCGCAGCACCTCGAGCAGCTCGCTGCCCTTGTAGGGGGAGACGTCGATCACGGCGTCGAACGAGCGGCGCTCAAAGTGCTCGCGTGCGCGGTTGCGCTCATGCGTAGAAGACGCCTGCAAGATAACGGGCAGATAGGACGACTCCGACAGTTCCTCGGTAATGCCGCTCAAAAACTCGCTATAGGTGGGGTCGCTGAAGAGTTCACTCAGGGGCTCGGTCACGAGCACGGCGATGATTTCCGTGCGCCCGACAGCGAGCGCTCGGCCACGAGCGTTGGGGACAAAATTGACTTTCTTGGCCGCCGCGCGGACGCGCTTTTTGGTTTCCTCGCTAATGCGGGGCGAATCGTTGAGAGCGCGCGATGCCGTGGAGCGCGACACGCCGGCAGCTGCGGCAACCTCGGCAAGCGTAGGTGCGGTGCGAACTGGTTGGGTCATGGCGTCTCCTGGAGAATGCGGTCGATGTTGTCGCTGATACGGGCTGGTGCGGATACAGCTTACTATAGTGCGCCTGAACAGCGTTCATGATATCCGGTGACCGGTGTCGTTTTGCAACCAAGCCGCAATCGAATACGTCTCGTATGGGTGAGATATCAGCGGGCGTGGCGGTTGCCTACGAGCTTAAGAACGATGTCTTGCGCTGAGTTTCGATACTCAAGGTGACATAAGTGTCGCGGTTGTACAACCGGTTGCACCGTTAACCCGACCAAATCGACCGTTCAGCGGACAACCGGTTGCACAGTATTTTGCATCGCCCGTAAGATAAGGACAACCGGTTGCACAAGAATCACTACGATGACGAAGGAGCATCACCATGGACGCCATTAACGATTGGGAAAACCAAGCGCTCACCCACAGGAACCGCCTGGCACCCCATGCGTACTTTATGGGTTACGAGACCGCCGATCTCGCCGCTACGTACAGCCGCGAGCTGTCGCGCGGGTTTGTCCAGCTGTCCGGCTCGTGGCAGTTCCGCCTCTTTGAGGGGCCTGCTGCCGTCTCTAACGAGGAGCTTTCCACGTACGAGCCCGAGTGGGATCACGTGGAGGTTCCGCACCTGTGGCAGGTAGACGGCTATGGCAACCTTGCCTACACCGACGAGGGTTTCCCGTTCCCGGTGGATCAGCCGTTCGTTCCCTCTGACGATCCCACGGGCGTGTACCAGCGCATCGTCAATCTTCCCGCCGTGCCTGCCGGCGCTCGCGAGATCATTCGCTTTGACGGCATCGAGAGCTATGGCGAGCTGTACGTCAACGGCAAGTTTATCGGCATGACCAAGGGCTCGCGCCTGTCTGCCGAGTTCGACGTGACCGACGCGCTTGTCGAGGGTGACAACCTGTTTGCGGTCAAGGTTCTGCAGTACAGCGATGGTAGCTATATCGAGGACCAAGACATGTGGTGGGCATCGGGCATCTTCCGCGATGTGTACCTTATGCAGCGTCCCGCCGCACACCTGGTCGACTTTAGGTTCCGCACGCACCGCGAGGGCGATGCCGCTCTGATTACGCTCGATACGGTGGCCGAGGGCGCTTCCCGCGTCGTGTTTACGCTCAGCGATGGCGAGAACGTGGTGGCTACGGGCGAGTGCGTCGACGGCCATGCCGAGTGCGGCGTGACCGATGCCCACTTCTGGAATCCCGAGGACCCCTTCCTCTATGACCTTACGTTTGAGGTCTACGACGGTGACCAGGTCAGCGAGTACGTCCCGCATCGCCAGGGTCTTGCCGAGGTGACGGTCGAGGGCAATCATATCTACCTCAACGGCACTTACTTTAAGATGCATGGCGTCAACCGCCACGATCACGACGATCACAAGGGCCGCGCCGTGGGCCTCGATCGCATGCGCCGCGACCTGGAGCTCATGAAGCAGCACAACATCAACGCGGTGCGCACGTCCCACTACGCCAACGACCCGCGCTTTTACGAGCTGTGCGACGAATACGGTATCATGCTGGTCGCCGAGACCGATATGGAGAGCCATGGCTTCGAGAATATCGGCAATATCGCCCTGGTCACCGACGACCCGGCATGGGAGCCGGCCTACGTCGACCGCATCGAGCGCCTGGTGATGCAGGAGCGCAACCACGCCTGCATCATTATGTGGTCGATGGGCAACGAGAGCGGCTATGGCTGCAACATCCGCGCGATGTACGCCAAGGCTCACGAGCTCGATGGTCGCCCGGTCCATTACGAGGAGGACCGCAACGCCGATACCGTCGACGTCATTTCCACCATGTACTCCCGTGTGTCGCAGATGAACGACTTTGGCGAGCATCCGTTCCCCAAGCCGCGCATCAACTGCGAGTACGGTCACTCCATGGGCAATGGCCCCGGAGGCCTGTCCGAGTACCAGGAGGTCTTCGATCGCTGGGATTGCATCCAAGGCCAGTTTATCTGGGAATGGTGCGACCACGGTTTGGCTGCTGTGACCGAGGACGGCGTTGCCTACGATATGTATGGTGGCGACAACGGCGATTACCCCAACAACAGCAACTTCTGCATCGATGGCATGGTGTTCCCCTGGCAGCAGCCGAGCCCGGGCCTCACTGAGTATGGCCAGGTCATCTGCCCGGTTCGCATGGCTTATGACGCCGAGGCGGGCGAGCTGACCGTCACCAACAAGCGTTGGTTCACCACCCTCGAGGATGTCTGCCTGTCGGCGGAGACCCTGGTGAACGGCGACGTAGTGTGCCGCAAGACGCTCATGCCCGGCGCGGTTGCCCCCGGCGAGTCCGTCCAGCTTCCGCTGGTGATTCGCGAGGCCGCGGTAGGCGAGACCCTGCTGACCGTGCGCGCTTACACCATGGCCGCTCACGTCTGGTGCGAGCCGATGTTCCAGCTGGGCGCTAGCCAGTTTGCCATCGCCAACCATCCGGCGCCGGCCATCGCGGCCCCCGCTCGTCCTGAGCTTACGGTCGAGGAGACCGAGCAGGAGATCCGCATTCACTCCCTCAACGGCGAGCTGACCTTCAGCAAGGTAAGCGGCACCGTGAGCAAGTGGAAGGCATCCGGCCGTGACGTCATGGCCTCCGGTCCCCAGGTTGGTTTTTGGCATCCGCTCGTCGACAACCACGCCCAGGAGTACGACTCCCTGTGGAAGGACAACTTCATTGATGTGATGCAGACGTCCACCCGCAAGATTTCTTGGAAGCAGGACGGCAATGCGGTCGTCGTTACCGTGAACCAGCGTATCGCTCCTCCCGTTCGCGCGTTCGGCATGCGCGTCGAGCTCGTCTACACCGTGCTTCCGAGCGGCCGCGTCGACCTCAAGGTTTCCGGCGAGCCCTACGGCGACTATTCGGACATTATCCCGCGCATCGGCATCTCCTTCGAGGTCCCCGGTTGCGATCGTGCCGTCGAGTGGTATGGCCACGGCCCGGGCGAGAGCTATCCGGACTCGCTGCGCGCCAACCCGGTCGGCCATTACCGCACTACGGTCGACGACATGTTCACGCCGTATGTCATGCCCCAGGATTGCGCTAACCGCGAGGGCACCCGTTGGGTCGCCCTGCGCTCCAGCCACGGTGACGGCGTGCTGGTGACTCGTCCGAGCGACGCCGCTTCCAACCCGTTCTCGTTCTCGGCATGGCCCTATAGCTGCGAGGCTATCGATAACGCCAAGCACGTCTACGACCTTGTTAAGGGCGACACGGTCACGGTCAACATCAACGACCAGTTGCTCGGCCTTGGCTCGAACTCTTGGGGTTCCGAGGTGCTCGATTCCTATCGCACCCGTTTTGAGAGCTTCAGCTTCGAGGTGTCCCTGCGACCGCTGGCGTCTGCCGATCTGGCTCAGGCGCTGGCACCCATTAAGGAGGCATAAGTCATGCATGTCTTTAACTCGCGTGCCGATTTCGACGCTCAGATGAAGTCCGTCAAGAAGTGGATGCGTACCGGTCAGGCACTCGACGGCGTTTCTGAACTGCAGCACGATGTGGCGTACTCTATCGGCGACTCGCTGGTGTATTGGTGGGTGAACGCCCACGAGGCGGCTACTGCCGATCTGGTCGGTCACCGTCGCTACCATGCCGTGCTCGCCCCGCTCGACGGCAATCTGACCGTTGAGGTGGCTTCCAAGGCCGATCTTACCTGTACGCGCGCCTACAGCGATATCGATGATCGCGAGCGCTTTGAGGGTACGGGGGAGACCGTGACGATTCCCGCCGGCGGCGTTGCCGTCGTCGAAATTGACGAGGCCTACCGTGTCGTGGCCGATGCCGCGGATCCCCGCGTCGTGGTACTGCACGTGACAGTCGAAGGTTATTCCTTCCCCAACAAGTAGTATTCGTCCGCCTGGACGTTTGCTTCGCGCCGTTAAGGGGGATGGCTTTGTTGACTCCCTTTTCCCCATTCCCCTTAGCAGGTGCGCCATCCGTGTTTGCACTTGCAGCTCGGACGGTTTTAGATGACATTTAACAGATGATTGGGAGGGCTTATGAGCTCTGAAAAACGAGGAACGATTGGTTCGTTCGCTCTGCTGGGCATGACGGTCGCCGCCGTGTTCGGTATCAAGAACATCATCAACAACAACGCGGCCATCGGCTTGGCAGCTGCGCCGTCGTTCTTCTTCGCCACGCTTTTGTACTTTGTCCCCTATACCCTGGTTACCGCCGAGTTCGTCGGCCTCAACAAGGACTCCGAGTCTGGCGTGTACGCATGGGTTAAGACCTCGATGGGTGGTCGCTGGGCGTTCCTGACGGCATTTAGCTACTGGTTCGTTAACCTGTTCTTCTTTGCGTCCGTCCTGCCCAACGTCATCATCTACGCGAGCTACGTGTTCTTTGGTGCCAACGCCGAGCTTTCGCAGCTGTGGATCACCATTATCGAGATCGTCGTCTTTGCTATCGCCACGTGGGTTTCGACCAAGGGCGCTAAGTGGATCGGCTCCATTTCCTCCTTCGGTTCGACCGCGGCTCTCGGCCTGACCGCCGTGTTCATCCTGCTGTCCCTGGCTGCTGCCTTTGGCGGCGTTGAGTTCGCTACGGCTCCTACTCCCGCTAACATGGCTCCCGACATGAGCAACTTCGCAACTGCGTGGGGCTTCTTCGGTACGCTTGCCTGGATCATCCAGGGCGTTGGCGGCGCTGAGTCTGTCGGCGTGTTCCTTAACGACCTTAAGGGTGGCGTCAAGGCCTTCGTGCGCACCGTCGTTATCGCCGGCCTGACCATCGGCCTTCTGTATGCAGGCGCTTCGCTGCTGGTTAACCTGTTCATCCCCGAGGGCGGCGTTGCCATCTCCACCGGCATCTTCGACGTGTTCGGCGCTGTCTTTGCCCACTTTGGCATTCCCATGGAAGTGTCTACGCGCGTCATCGGCCTGATCCTACTCGCCGCTACGCTGGGCTCCCTCATGATGTGGACCTCCGCTCCCATCAAGGTGTTCTTCACCGAGATCCCCAAGGGCGTCTTTGGTAGCAAGATCGTCGAGCTCAACGAGCACGGCATTCCTGCCCGCGCTGCCTGGCTGCAGTTCGCCATCGTCGTCCCCATCCTGATCATCCCGGCCCTGGGCTCCGGTAACCTCGACGACCTGCTCATGATCGTCACCAACATGACGGCTGCCACCGCTCTGCTCCCGCCGCTGCTGATCCTGCTTGCCTACTTTATGTTGCGCAAGAACTTCGGCGCTGCTCCCCGTGGCTTCCGCATGGGTTCGCGCACCTTTGGCCTGGTCATTGCTGCATTCCTGCTTGTGGTCTTCTGCTTCGTGCTTATCTGCGGCACCATTCCGCTCGATCAGCCTCTGTGGCTGACGCTGGTCTACAACGTCGGCGGCGTGGTTGTCTTCCTGGGCCTTGCCGTGATGTGGTACAACCGCTACATCAACCGCCTGCGCGAAACCGATCCCGAGGCTGCTGAGAACGAGCTTCGCCCCTCCGTCCTCGACATGATGGAGTAGCGGCTAGGATTAATCTACGGCTGTGGAATAAATCGATTCCCTTTCCTAAGGAGGGGCCTTACGAGGCCCCTCCTTTTGTGTTTTGGAGCATGGTTTTGGACCCTGTGGTCAAAAAATACCAAATATGAGTACTGTTGCAAAAGAGGTGTCATATTTTTCGGCCTGCTCTGAGCGAAAATGGGCTCATAATCAATTTATCTAGCCCCCTTTAAAGGGCGTTTGACGGCTTTCAACCTCTTCGAATCGCTCAAATTAGGCAATTTGCTCTCGATTTTGCTGCTACTAAATTGGTGACAGTACTCATATTTGCCACTTTTTGACCACGAGGTGTTCAGAGGAGCTCTCGAGAAGCATCTAACGGTACAATAGCTACCACGTGGCTGGGTTTTGCCGGCCGAATGTGCGATGTCGTGGGAGGGGACATGGTCGAATTTACGAAGACGATTAAAGATCCGTTGGGATTGCATGCCCGCCCGGTTGCGCTGCTCTATGACATTATCGCCAAGCATCGTAGCGACGTGTCGGTTTCGATTGGCAATCGTCATGTCGATGGCCGCGACGTTATAGGGCTCATGGCACTCTGCGGCGAATGTGGCGAGGACGTCGTGTTCCGCGTTTCGGGCGTGGATGAGGCTTCCTGCGTCACGTCGATCAGAAACCTCTCGCTCTAAGCATGACGGGGCGCGGCAAAGGACAGCTCTTTGCCGCGCCTTTTTGTTTCGTATAGGAAACTTTTTCGAAAACTGAATAGAGACTCTTTCCAAAAAGTTAACCACGTGCTAGTTTACTATAGCGAACATAGACGTGGTTAACTTTTAACGCGTCGATGTTGAGGACGAACTGACGTTAGGAGCAACTCATGTCTTGCGGACCGCAGATGCCGGCCATGCCGCTTTCGATGGTAAAAGCGGGCGAAACCGTGCGCGTGTCTCGTGTAAAGGGCAATGAGGATATGAAACACCACCTCAAGGACCTCGGCTTTGTCGAGGGCAACGAAATCCACGTGGTGAGCTCGAGTGGCGCCAATATCATCGTCACGGTGCTGGGCGCACGCTTTGGTATCGATTCCAAGGTTGCCATGCACATCATGACCGTCGGTTAGTCTGCAGCATTTCATAAAAACCGAAAGGGGGATAAGAGGGTGAAGACGTTGGGTGACGTTAAGGTGGGCGAGAGCTCCACCATCGTCAAGCTTCACGGTGAGGGTGCGCTTCGCCGCCACCTTATGGACCTGGGGCTCATCAAGGGCACGTCGTTTAAGGTCGTGAAGGTTGCACCGCTCGGTGATCCGGTCGAGATCAACGTGCGCGGCTACGAGCTTTCCATCCGCAAGGAGGAGGCTGCCGTCGTCGAGGTCCAGTAAGGACTCGCGGCGCATATTTCTGCAGATAAAGTTAGGTATTTCTAACTTAATGCTGCAATTTGAAGCACATTATCCAGCCTGCGCGGAGAAAGCAGCGCAGGCACACAAGGAAGAAGGATTGAATGGCGGATTCTCAGATCCATGTCGCGCTGGCGGGTAACCCCAACTGCGGCAAGACCACGCTTTTCAACCTGATCACCGGCGCCAACGGCTACGTTGGCAACTGGCCCGGCGTCACGGTTGAGAAAAAGGAAGCCAAGCTCCTAAGCGACAAGAACGTTACCATCACGGACCTCCCTGGCATCTACTCGCTTTCCCCCTACAGCCCCGAGGAGCAGTGCTCGCGCGATTACCTCATGAGCGGCGAGCCCGATGTGGTCGTTCAGGTGGTCGACGCCACCAACCTCGAGCGTAACCTGTACCTGGCGCTTCAGGTCATCGAGACCGGCCTGCCTGTGGTCGTTGCCCTCAACATGGCCGACCTGGTCGAGAAGAACGGCGATAAGATCGATACGGACAAGCTCTCCAAGAAGCTCGGTTGCCCGGTCATGATGATCTCCGCTCTTAAGAACAAGGGCATCACGGAGCTGTTCGAGCAGGTCAAAAAGTCCGCTGCTTCCAAGGGGCAGGTGCCGGAGCACAAGTTCGACTCCTCCATCGAGGACGTTCTGACGCACATCGAGAACAACCTTCCGGCGAGCGTTCCCGCCAACAAGCGCCGCTATTACGCCGTCAAGCTGTTCGAGCGTGATGCAGACGCCTGCAAGCTCATCAACCTCACCAAGGAGAAGGCCGCTCGCGTGGAGGAGCTGGTCGCCCAGTGCGAGCAGGACTGCGACGACGATGCTGAGTCCATCATCACCGGTGAGCGCTATGGCGTCATCGCGCACATCATCGATGAGTGCCTCACCAAGGCCCCGGCCAAGATGAGCACCTCCGAGAAGATCGACCGCGTGGTTACCAACCGTATCCTGGGCTTGCCGATCTTTGTCGTCATCATGTTCTGCGTGTACTACATCGCCGTTTCCACCCTGGGCGGCACGGTGACCGACTTCACCAACGACCAGCTCTTCGGCACCGACGGCTGGTATGTGCTCGGTCAGGGCCGCGACGCCTACGATGCAGCCGTCGAGGCTGCGGGCGACGATGCCGACTCGGTCGACCCGGCGCAGTACGGCCCCTATGTCCCGGGTATCACCACCGTGGTGCACGACGCCCTTGTGGCGGGCGGCACCGAGGACGGTGGCCTGGTCGATTCGCTGGTCTGCGACGGCATCGTCGCCGGCCTGGGTGCCATCTTCGGCTTTGTGCCGCAGATGTTCCTGCTCTTTGTGATGCTGTCCTTCCTGGAGGACTGCGGCTATATGGCCCGCGTCGCCTTCATCATGGACCGCGTGTTTCGCCGCTTTGGCCTGTCCGGTAAGTCCTTTATCCCCATGCTCGTGACCTCGGGCTGCGGCGTTCCCGGCGTCATGGCCACCAAGACCATCGAGAACGAGAAGGACCGCCGCATGACGGTTATGACCACCACGTTCATCCCCTGTGGTGCCAAGCTGCCGATCATCGCCCTGCTCATGGGTTCCATCATTGGCGATTCTTCCACCACCGCCGCGTGGATCAGTCCGCTCTTCTACTTCCTGGGCGTCTTTGCCGTCGTCGCCTCGGGCCTCATGCTCAAAAAGACCAAGCTCTTCGCCGGTCGCCCGACGCCGTTCGTTATGGAGCTTCCCGCCTACCACTTCCCGGCGATCCGCTCTTGGGCGCTGCACGTGTGGGAGCGCTGCTGGGCCTTTATCAAGAAGGCCGGCACGGTCATCTTCGCGTCCACTGTCGTGGTTTGGTTCCTGTCCAACTTTGGTAGCTACAACGGTTCCTTTGGCTACCTGCCCGCGATGGACGGCATCTCCGAGGAGTTCATGGACTACTCCGTGCTTGCCATGCTCGGCAACCTGGTCTCCTGGATCTTCGCCCCGCTTGGCTTTAGCACCTGGCAGGCAACAGCGCTGTCCGTCTCGGGCCTTGTCGCCAAGGAGAACGTCGTCGCCACCGCCGGCTCGCTGCTGTCCGTTGCCGACGCGGGCGAGACCGATCCGAGCCTGTGGACCGCGTTTGCCGGCATGTTCCCCACCATGGGCGCTTGCGTTGCCTTCGGCGCGTTCAACCTGCTGTGCGCTCCGTGCTTTGCTGCCATGGGTGCCATCCGCAACCAGATGGATTCCGGCAAGTGGTTCGCGATTGCCATCGGTTACGAGTGCGCCTTTGCTTGGGTGATCGGCCTGTTCATCAACCAGTTCTATAACCTGCTTGTGTTGGGACAGTTTGGTATCTGGACGGTTGTGGCCATTGTGCTGCTGGTTGCGATGCTCTTCCAGATTTTCCGTCCCATGCCTAAGTTTGCTTGGACGGACGAGGACGAGACCAACACTGCTTCCGCTGCAGTTTCCGCTTAAGTCTGAATAAGGATTAACCCCTTTCCACGAGCCCGGGTGTCCCAGCGACCCCGGGCTTTTTGTGCATGGGAGACAGATTACTTTGCCCCAGAAGTTAAGATGTGGCGTTTCCGCAGATAAAACCGACCAAAATAAACCTGTCCCTTTTTGGTAGGCGGAAAATGGGGTAAAGTAAGTGATGGTTAACTAGAGGAGGCTTGCTATGGCACCTATCGATATTGTTGTACTGGCTGTTATCGGTATTGCGTTTGTCGCCGTGTGCGTGCGCATCTACCGCAAGGGCACCTGCGCCGACTGCGCTCAGGGTGGCATTTGCACGGGGCATTGCTCCAACAAAAAGACGTGCGCCGCACTTAAGGGCGTAGACAAAATCGCCGAAGACTTGGGTCGCGGTATCAAATAAGGTCCGGACATCCAAGCGCTCCGCGGGCATCCGTTCGCGGGGCGCTTTGTGCATTTGAGGGAGAGCACGGCGAGTCGAAGAGTATTTTTGGGGTATCGTTAACTGGACTATTAATTGGCAACTTATCTATAACGGAGTAACCGCATGAGCGCTCGCGTAACCATGAAGGACATAGCCGCCGAGCTTGGCGTTTCCATCAATACCGTGCACAAGGCCCTGACGGGAAAGGCCGGCGTGAGCGAATCCGTGCGCGCCAAGGTGAACGCTAAGGCCGAGGCCATGGGCTATCACCGCAACACAAGTGCCTCAAGCCTGCGCCGCAAGGATATCAATCTGGTGTTTTGCCTGCCCCGCGCATCGCGCGAGGGAGCGTACTTTTTCCGTTACCTGTGGGAAGGCTGCAATCGCTTTGAACAGGAGGTCATCGACCGGGGCATTACGGTTGAGCGCGTTGAATTTGGCGTGGGCGGCTACGCTGATGCACTCGAGCAAATCGACGAGCGTCTGCAGGTGGGCGAGAAGATTGATGGCTTGCTCGCCTATGCGCCGGGCGACGATCGTGCGACTGAGCTTTTGGGGCAGATCGCCGAGGCGGGCGTGACGATTGAGCTTGTCGACGGCGACCGTCCGCATTTGAATCGTTTGGGTGCGAGCTTGGCCGATTATTCGACGGCAGGCAGCCTTATGGCCGAGCAGGCGGCAAACCTGGTCCATGCTTCTGGGGCCGACGCCCGCGTACTCCTTTTGACAGGCGACCCATATACCGATTCGCACTATCTAACCGCCCGCGCCTTCCACAATTACCTGCGGGAACGTGATATTCCATGGCAGGTTGAGGATCTTGCAGGTGCCCATGCGCAAGTCAAACAACTCGAGCATGAGCTCGAAAAGCGCTTGAGTGCGCCGGACGCCCCCGAACTTATCTGTAGCGTTTTTGCCGTTGGTTCCGAAGTGGTTGCCGACGCGCTCGTCTCGACCGGCAAGGCCGGTCAGGTCATGGTGATCGGCAACGACCTGTTTCCCGAAAGTGCTCTGGCCTTGCGCCGCGGTATCTTTACCAATATTGTCTATAAGGACCCGACGAGCCTGGCGTATCGCGGCGCTAAGACGCTGGGCGATTATCTGCTGTGGGGAAGGACCCCGACGGTGCCCGTCCAGAAGGGCGCCGTCGAGATGGTATTTGCCAGCAATGTCGATCGCTACTGCGAACTTGCGGGTATTTAGCCGATTGAGCAGGTACCCCCTCTTGCGACGTGCATTTTTGGGAGTATTCAGCATTGGCATGCCCTGAATGAGGTGCAGAACGACTGTTTTAAGTGCCCCCGATGGCGTAATTTGCCATCGGGGGCACTTTTTATGCCGATCGGGCGCTATCTGCGTTCCAAATAGGACGCTGAGGATGGCGCACGGCGCGCTCCAATGCTGAATACTCCCAAAAATGTACGTCGGGACATGACCCACCTGAGCAAAAGCGCTCAAGTTCGGTGTTCGGGGACGCCAAACAGTCCGCAATACATGCAAGTCACATCTCCAGCAACCGTTGAACGGGCAAAATCTACCGTTCACCCCGTGGTGGTTAGGTGAACGTTCACCTTTTGAGGTGCAATGGATTAGTATAGTGAACGTTCACCTAAAGGATAACGAGCGCGCCGTGCGCCCGCGTTGCCAGCAAAGGGGCTGTTTGATGAAAAACTTTATGGACGATCAGGATTTCCTGCTGAGCACCAAGACCGGCGAGGAGCTGTTCCACAACTTTGCCGAGGGCATGCCCATCGTCGACTATCACTGCCACATTTCTCCTAAGGAGATTTGGGAGGACAAGCGTTTCGAGAACATCACCGAGGTTTGGCTGGGCGGCGACCACTACAAGTGGCGCCTGATGCGTGCCAACGGCGTCGACGAGCGTTTTATCACTGGCGACGCCCCTGCTCGCGAGAAGTTCCAAAAGTGGGCCGAGACCCTGGGTCGCTGCGTTGGCAACCCCGTCTTTGAGTGGAGCCACCTGGAGCTTAAGCGCTACTTTGGCTACGAGGGCGTCCTCAACGGCAAGACTGCCCAGGAGGTCTGGGACCTTGCCAACGCCAAGCTCGCTGAGGCTAGCTTTACCTGCCGCAACCTGATCAAGCAGTCCAACGTCCGCATGATCTGCACTACCGACGACCCCGCCGACAGCTTTGAGTGGCACAAGAAGATTGCCGCCGACGACAGCTTTGACGTTCAGGTCGTTCCCGCCATGCGCCCCGATGCCGCTTTGCGCATCGAGCGCGGCCAGGAGTTTGCCGACTACTGCAAGCACCTTTCCGAGGTTGCCGGCGTTGAGGTCAGCGACTTTGAGGGCATGAAGGCTGCCATTTCCAAGCGCTACGACGTTGCTCACGAGCTGGGCTGCCGCGCATCCGACCACGCACTCGACTACGTTATGTACGTCCCGGCTACCGCCGACGAGATCGAGGCTATCTTTGCCAAGGGTCTGGCTGCCGAGCCGCTTACCGAGGAAGAGGTCCTCAAGTACAAGACTGCCTTTATGCAGTTTGTCGCTGGCGAGTATGTCCGTCTGGGCTGGGCCATGCAGCTGCACTTTGGCTGCAAGCGCGACAACAATCGCGCCATGTTTGCCAAGCTCGGTCCCGATACCGGCTACGACTGCATCTCCAACTACACGCCGTCCGACCAGCTCGCCGATTTCCTCAACTCCATTCAGGAGACTTGTGGCCTGCCCAAGACCATCCTGTACAGCCTGAACCCCATCGATAACACCATGATCGATACCGTGATGGGCTGCTTCCAGGAGGCTCCGACTGCCGGTAAGATACAGAACGGCTCCGCCTGGTGGTTCAACGACAACGAGGTCGGTATGCGCGAGCAGCTCACGGCCCTTGCCAACGAGGGCGTGCTGGGCAACTTTGTGGGCATGCTTACCGATTCCCGCTCCTTCCTGTCCTATCCGCGCCACGAGTACTTCCGTCGCGTGCTGTGCAGCGTGATCGGCGAGTGGGTCGAGCAGGGCAAGTACCCGGCCGACATGGAGCTGCTGGGCGAGGTTGTACGCGACATCAGCTACAACAATGCGGTCCGCTACTTTGGCTTTGACCTGGACACCGTCGAGGCCTAAGCCCGCATCGAATCACATCGAACTCGGGAGCGCCGTTGCCACACGCGGCGCCCCGTTTTGCTTGCACGCTAACGGCTATCTAAGGAGACACATAGATGGAGAACATCAGCTACGATACGCTCGAGAAGATCGGCTACGAGGGCTATCTTCTTCCCAAGGACGCGCCGGAGAAGGTCCTGCAGTTTGGCGAGGGCAACTTCCTACGCGCTTTCGTTGACCGCTTCTTTGACATGGGTAACGAGGCGACCGGCTGGAATGGCAAGATCGTCATGGTCCAGCCCATCAGCGGCGCCTTTGGCTTTGCCGACGGTATCAATGCCCAGGACGACCTGTATACCGTGCTGGTGCGCGGCAAGGAGGACGGCAACACGGTCGACGAGTCCCGCGTGATTAGCGCTTGCAGCCGCTGCATCAACCCGTACCGCGAGGACGACTACCGCGCCATGATGGAGGTCGCCGTCTCTGACGACCTGGAGATTATCGTCTCCAACACCACCGAGGCCGGTATCGCCTATGACCCGTCCTGCAAGGCCGACGACATGCCACCCGCGAGCTTCCCCGCCAAGCTTGCCCAGGTGCTCCACACCCGCTGGGCTGCCGGTAAGCCGGGCGTCATCGTCCTCGCCTGCGAGCTCATCGATCACAACGGCGAGGAGTTGCTGCGCATCATGAACCAGTATGTGAGCGACTGGGGCTGGGAGGACGAGTTTGCGCAGTGGATGGCCAACGACTGCACCGTCTGCACCACACTCGTCGACACCATCGTACCGGGCCGTATCCGCGACGCATCCGAGGCCGCCGCGGTGGCTGAGCGTCTGGGCTACGAGGATCCCTTCCTGGCCGTGCGCGAGCCCTTCCAGATGTGGGGCATCCAGGGCGACGAGTCGCTTGCCGAGAAGCTTCCCTTTGTGAAGGCTGGTCTTCCGGGTGTCTTTGTGACTCCCGACGTCACCCCGTACAAAAAGCGCAAAGTCCGCATCCTCAACGGTGCCCACACCGCCTTCGTTCCGGGTTCCTGGGTTGCCGGCTTTGATATCGTGCGCGACTGCATGCATGACGAGACCATTCGCGGCTTCATGAACACCATGCTCTACGACGAGGTCATTCCGACGCTTGCCGCCGACTTGGATGTCGAGGACTGCAAGGCCTTTGCCGCCGCCGTCGAAAACCGCTTCGACAACCCGTTTATTGATCATGCGCTGCTCTCCATCTGCCTCAACTCCACGGCTAAGTGGCGCGCTCGCGACCTGCCCACGCTCAAGGACTACGTTGCCGAGACCGGCAACCTGCCCAAGTGCCTGGCGACGAGCCTCGCTACGCTCATCTCCTTCTACACGCAGGAGCTCGTGTCCCGCGAGGGCGACGGCCTGCACCTGCGTCGCTCCGACGGCACCGAGTACACCGCTCAGGACGACGCCTTCGTGCTCGACTTCTACGCCGCCCATGCCGGCGCCGACGATGCCCAGCTGGTGCACGACGTGCTCACCAACGAGCAGATGTGGGGCGAGGACCTTACGCAGATCGCAGGTCTTGAGGAGTTTGTCGTCAGCGCGCTCGCTGTCGTGCGTGCCGAGGGCGCCAAGCAGGCCTTCGCCAACGCTCAGGCGTAAATTTCCGGCGCAGACGCGGGCGCGGGACGGCGTGCCCGCGTCTCGACTTCTGCTCAACCTGTAGGGTTAGGACCATTTGCAATGAACACTATCCAGATCAATCCGGCCGACAACGTGATCGTCGCGCTGTCGCCGCTTGCCAAGGGCACCGCCGTCGCGGTTCCCGGGGTGGGCGAGGTCGTGGCCGCGGAGGATATTCCGCAGGGTCATAAGATGGCCGTGCGCTCGATTGCCGCGGGGGAGGACGTCATCAAGTACGGCCTTCCTATCGGCCATGTGACGGGCGATGTCCAGCCCGGTCAGTGGCTTCATACACATAATGTCAAGACCAACCTTTCGGGCGAGGTCGAGTACACCTACAACCCCACACATCCGGTCGTGGATCCCGTTGAGCCCGAGACCTTTATGGGGTTCCGCCGCGCCGACGGTCGTGCCGCGACGCGTAATGAGCTGTGGATCATCCCCACGGTCGGCTGTGTCAACGAAGTCGCCCGTGCCATGTGTGAGCAGGCCCAGGATCTGGTCGATGGCTCGCTGGAGGGTGTTTACTACTTCCCGCATCCCTTTGGCTGCTCGCAGACCGGCGCCGACCATGTCCAGACGCGTCGTCTGCTGGTGGCGCTCTCGCGTCATCCTAATGCGGCCGGTGTGCTGTTCCTGTCGCTTGGTTGCGAGAACTGCACACACCAGCAGGTGCTCGACGAGCTCGGTGACTTCGATCACGAGCGCGTCCGCTTCCTCACCTGCCAGGACGTTGCCGACGAGCAGGTCGAGGGCCACAAGATTCTGGCCGAGCTGGCAGACCTGGCAAAGCAAGCCAAGCGTGAGCCCATTTTGGCCTCCGAGCTGGTTATTGGTCTTAAGTGCGGCGGCTCCGACGGTCTTTCGGGCATTACCGCCAACCCCACGATCGGTCGCGTGAGCGATATGGTCGTCGCCCGTGGCGGCACGTCGGTGCTTACCGAGGTGCCCGAGATGTTTGGCGCCGAGAGTATTCTGCTCGATCGCTGTGAGAACGAGCAGGTCTTTGGCGCCGCCTCCGACATGCTCAACGGCTTTAAGGGCTACTTTATTAGCCACGGCGAGGTTGTCTACGAGAACCCGAGCCCCGGCAACAAGGACGGAGGTATTACCACGCTCGAGGACAAGAGCTGCGGCTGCGTGCAAAAGGGCGGATCTGCCCCCATCGTCGACGTGCTGCCGTATGCCGGCCAGGCAACTAAACACGGCCTGAACATGCTGTGCGGTCCGGGCAACGACATGGTATCCACCACGGCGTTGACGGCTGCCGGCTGCCACGTGATTCTGTTCTCGACCGGCCGCGGCACACCGTTTGGCGCGCCGGCGCCTACGCTCAAAGTGTTCACCAACCAGCGTTTGTGCGACCACAAGGCCAATTGGATGGACTTTAACGCCGGCGTGATTGCCACGGGTGAGCGCACGCTCGACGAGGCCGCCCGCGATTTGTACCAGCTGGTGCTACAGACGGCGAGCGGCAAGCTCACGAGTGCCGAGCGCCGTGGCTGTCACGAGATCAGTATCTGGAAGGACGGCGTCTGCTTGTAGCGGCAAGTGCGCCCAAGCATAGCGCGATGTCATCGGCCCCGTCGGGAGTGTTCCCGGCGGGGCTTTTTCGTTTCGTGGTTAAGTGAATATGTTGGAAAATCTGATAAACGTTCACCTATCTCATGGCTATCCAGCATGGCACCCTTACCAGCAGAAAATAGGTGTGAGGATCTCAATTGTGTCCGTTCAGCGGTAAAAATCGACCGTTCAAGGATATTATTCAAGTGAACGTTCACCTGTCATAAGCAATCGCGCATAATCTAACTAAACGTTCACCCTGAACGCTGGGCAGACAGATGTCAGTGTGGACTCCAATGTCTTGCTGCAAGACAATCGAGAAAAGAGAGGGAGCTCGATGACTAATAAGATCGGAAAAAAGCGTAAGATCACATTCTGGACGCGCTTGGGCTTTGGTATGGGCGGTATGCTCAATTCCGGTGCCCTGACCTTTACGCACAGCTACATGGTGCTGTTCCTGTCCACGGAGTGTGGCCTGTCCGCAGGCGAGGCTGCACTGATCAGCTCGTTTGCCATCTATGTCAACGCTATTCTTTGCCCGCTGATGGGCTTTGTGGCCGATAACTTCTATGCCACCAAGATTGGCCGCATCTTTGGTCGTCGTCGTTTCTGGATCTTGCTGGCCATCCCGATGATGATCGCCGAGCCGCTCATCTTCGTGGCTACGCCGTTTGGCTTCCCGTACTACTTTGTGCTGTACCTGATCTACAACGTCGCGTACACGTTCTGCACCGCCAACCTGTCGCCGCTTACCATCGAGATGACCGACGACTTTAAGGAGCGTACGTACCTCACCGGCTACAAGCATCTCTTTGGTAACGCCGCCGGCTTCCTGATGGCTGCACTTGTGGGCTTCGGCTTTGGCACCTTCGGCGAGACCAACCCGTTCAGCTACTTCATCATCGCTACGGTCAACGCTTCGGTCATGGCAATCTCGCTGCTCTGCGTGTACCTGTCCACGTGGGAGCACACCCCCGAGGAGGTCGCTCAGGAGAAGATCGAGAGCGTCGGCGAGGGCATCAAGAAGTTCTTTGTGGACGTTATCTCCACCTTCCGCAACAAGTCCTTCCGCAAGGTCCTGTATGCACAGGTCTCCACGAAGCTCGCTGCTGCCTGCTGGTCTGCCTGCCTGTCCTTCTTCATCGTCTACTGCCTGCAGATTCCTAAGTCCTACGAGTCCGTGATGGAGATGCCTGGCAAGGTCGTCGCTATCGTCTGCACCGCCATCTGGGTCGCCCTCATGGCCAAGAAGGGCTTCCACAAGTCTTGGTACCTCGCAAATGTCGGTTGCGCTGCGTGCATCATTGCCTACAACTACTTCGCCTTTGGTCAGATCAACGGCACCTCCACGGTCGCCATCGCCATGATTGCCTACCCCATCATCTTCGCCATCTGGAAGTTCTTCTACGTCGGCTTCCAGTACCTGCCCGATGTTCTGCTCAACTACATCCCCGATGTCGATGAACTCATCACCCTGCGTCGTCGCGAGGGCATCTACAGCTCCGCGCAGCAGCTCTGCCAGCAGATCGCCCAGGCTATCGCCGTCAACGTGTGGGCTATCGTCCTTGCTGCCTCCGGCTTCATTCAGACCGCCGGCAATAGCGACGCCGTGACCCAGCCCGCTACCGTGCCTCTGTATATCTGCGGCTACATGCTCATCGGCTGCGCCGGCTTCTTCCTGCTTGCGGCCGTCCTTGCCCGCGGCATCAAGATCGACAAGGAGCAGTGCGACATCCTTTGCGACGAGATTCACCGCGTCAAGGAGGGTGGCAAGATGGCCGACGTCAAGCCCGAGGTCAAGGCGCTTTGCGAGGAGCTCTCCGGCTTTAAGTACGAGGACTGCTTTGCCCACAACAACGTTGGCTTCCAGGACGGTAGCGTAACCCCCGCCGAGTAAGGCCGACATATCGTCCAAATCACAGGGCCGTGCCACCGGAATTCCGCCGGCAGGCACGGCCCTTTTTTAACAGCGTACAATTTGCCTTTAGAGCATCTTTTTGAGGGAGAAATCCATGGAGACGAACGTTATCTGGCGCAACGCCCGCGCGGCCGTGATCGAGCTTGACGACGGCGGCTACTTTACCTGTGCCGATACGTGGGAGATCTTTGTCAACGACGAGCCCGCTGGTACCACGAATACGGTCGAGACCTATGTCGACGGCCTGATCCCCGGCAAGCGCAACCTGGTTCGTTTTGTTTGTGGCGAGCGTGAGCTGAGCGTAGGTGTCACCACGCCGGCTGAGCCCTTTACCATCAACGTTCGCGACTGTGGCGCCAAGGGCGATGCCGAGCACGACGACACCACCAACATCCAGGCTGCCATCATGGCCTGCCCCAAGGGCGGGCGCGTGCTGATCCCCGCCGGTAGTTATCGCATCAAGTCCCTCTTCCTTAAGAGCAATATCAACATCGAGCTCGCCGAGGGAGCGGTGCTGCTGGCCCGCCACGATCGTGCGGCGCTTGCCTACATTCCGGGAACGGTCACGGGCAACGAGGGTGCCGGGTATGCCGGCACCGATATGCTGCCCCTGGGCCGCTGGGAGGGCGAGAGTTTCTCGACCTACTGTTCTACCTTTACGGGTCTGGGCGTGCACGACGTGTGCATCTATGGTCGCGGCGCGATTGACGGTCAGACCGATTTTGCCGAGGACAACTGGTGGAACAAGGACTTTAAGAACATCTTCCGTCCCGAGGAGGGCCGCGAGGTCGCCCGTCCGCGCATGATCTTCCTGTCCGAGTGCCAAAACGTGAGCCTTGCCGGCTTTACCGTGCGCAACAGCCCGGCGTGGAATATCCATCCCGTCCTGTGCGAGCATGTCGACGCGCTTTGCCTGTCCATCGAGGGCCCCAAGAACTCCCACAACACCGACGGTTTCGATCCCGAGAGCTGCGGCTTTGTCCGCATCCTTGGCTGTCAGTTCTCGGTGGGCGACGACTGCATCGCCATCAAGAGCGGCAAGTTGGGCATTGAGCCCGAGCTTCGTCCCGCCACGCACGACGTGCTGATCTCTCACTGCTACATGCACGATGGTCACGGCGCCGTGGTCCTGGGTTCAGAGGCTGCCGGCGGCATCAAGGACCTTACCGTGAGCAAGTGCCTCTTTGAGCGCACCGACCGCGGCCTGCGCGTCAAGACCCGCCGCGGGCGCGGCAAGGATGCCGTCAACGAGGGCATTACCTTTGAGCACATTCGCATGGATGAGGTGCTCACGCCCTTCGTGGTCAACTCCTTCTACTTCTGCGACAAGGACGGCAAGACCGATTACGTGCAGTCTCGCGAGACGCTGCCTGTCGACGACCGCACGCCCGGCTTTGGTGCCACGACGTTTTGCGATATCGAGGCCACTAACTGCCACGCGGCCGCTGCCTACATCACGGGCCTGCCCGAGAGTAAAGTAACGCGCCTGACGTTCCAGGATGTCCACGTGACCTTCGCGCCGGATGCCGAGCCCTTTGTCCCGGCCATGGCCTGCGGCGTTGAGCCCATGGTGTGTCAGGGCATCATTGCGCAAAACGTCAAGGTACTCGATCTGCAAAATGTGGTGATCGAGGGCCAGGACGGCGAGGAACTGCAGCTCCAGAACGTCGACAAGGTTGTCCGTTCCTAACTCGGGTTGATGACCAGGGCTGCATTGTCGGATAAATCGGCAATGCAGCCCTTGTGCGATACGGCCGTGTGCGCTGCGCTACGCATCATGGTGAAAGGGAATACATGCTCAATAAAACGATTCCTGTCGGGGTCGATGGCTCGTCTGCCACGATTACGTCTTATGTTTTTGCCCCGACCGAAGATGCTTATGCTTTAAAACCGCTGCCTGCAGTTGTGGTCGTGCCAGGAGGCGGCTACGATCACGTTTCGCCGCGCGAAGGCGAGCCGGTAGCGCTCCGTTTGTTGGCGATGGGCTACCAAGCGTTTGTACTGAACTATTCGGTTGCTCCGGCTGTCTATCCGCTGGCATTGCAAGAACTCGCGCGGGCGGTCGATACCGTCCGAAGCCATGCGGCAGAGTACTGTGTCGATCCTGATCGGATTACGGTCATGGGTTTTTCGGCCGGTGGGCATCTAGTTGGCTTGCTCGGGGCGCTTTGGGACCAACCCTGGCTTGCAGAGTCGATTTCGGCATCGCCTGAGTCGATTCGGCCTGACACACTTTGCTTGGGCTATCCGGTCGTAAGCTCGGGGGCCTATGCTCATCGTGGTTCGTTTGAACACCTAACGGGTGCCGATGGCGCTTTGGCTCAAAAGTTGTCGATCGAGAATATGGTGGGCGATGGCTTCCCCCGTACGTTCTTGTGGCATACCGCCGAGGATGCATCGGTACCAGTTCAAAATAGCCTCCTTCTTGCGCAGGCTCTTGCCGACCACGGGATTGGCTTTAGCCTACATGTCTTTCCGCATGGAAAGCATGGGGCATCGCTCGCCACGGCCCAAACGGCATTTAAGGGCTGCGCCGAGCATATTCAGCCACAGGTTCAGGGCTGGCCCGAGCAGTTCGTTGCATGGGAGCGTGATGGACGATGAGCGAAAGCATCTATACACTGCGCGTTTCGAGGGTTGCGGCAGGAGCATATCCAACGATTTCCGATGCCTTGGCGACAGCCGATCAACTCTATCCGGATGCCGAGCAACCGGTGATGATTCGCGTCGATCCGGGCGAGTATTGCGAGCGGGTCGAGATTCATCGCTCGCATGTGACGATTGAGGGAGAGACGGCCGACAGCGTGCGTATCGTGGGCAGCCTGGGTGCCAAGATGCCTTCGGACGACGGCTCGGGCGTCGACGGCACGCTCGGCACGTTTAGGACCTATACCGTTTTGGTCGATGCCGACGACGTACAGCTCGAGAACCTCACGATCGAAAACGATGCGGGCGATGGGCGCGAGGTCGGTCAAGCGATTGCCCTGTATGCTGATGGCGACCGTCTGGTTGTCGATGCCTGCTGCATTAAGGGACACCAAGACACGCTGTTTTTGGGTCCGCTGCCGCCGCATGAGGCCAAACCGGGCGGGTTTATAGGACCCAAACAGTATGCGCCGCGCCGGGTGGGGCGCCAGTATTTTCGACGTTGCCGGATCGAGGGCGATGTCGACTTTATCTTTGGCGGCGCGCGTGCCTACTTTGAGGGGTGCGAGATTCGCTCGCTCAACCGCGATATGGACGTGAACGGCTACGTGACGGCGGCGTCGACGCCCGAAGGCGAGCCGCACGGCTTTGTGTTCCACGGCTGTTCGTTTACAGCTCCGGATGGCGTGGCGCCGGATTCGGTCTACCTGGGTCGTCCTTGGCGCGAATGGGCGCAAACTGTGCTGATCGATTGCTGGCTGGGGCGACATATCAAGCGCGAAGGCTGGTGGGATTGGAATAAGCCGGCGGCACACAACTGCGTGCAGTATGCTGGCGCGATTCTGCATGGGCCGGCGGGTGATACTACCGGCTGGGTGCCGTGGGCGAATGAACTCGATGTGATGGCTGCCGCCGGGTACGCTCGCGAGCAGGTGCTTGCCGGTGGGGATGGCTGGGATCCCGAGGGCGGCGACGGTGATGCGGTTGAGACGGCTGAACTGTCTGCCAACGGCCGCACCGTGCACATCGAGACGTACTGCGAAGACGAACCTGCGCTGCGTGCCCGGCTGAAGCGCGAGGGGCGTTCGGCTGCTTTTACGGGCAAGACTCCTGCAGATTTTGAGGCATGGAAGATTGCGACCAGGACTCGTCTGTACGATGTTTTGGGCCTTTCGCTTATGGACCGCGTCCCGATTGAGATTCGTGAGCTCAGCCGCGTGCGGGTTGCCGGCGGCATCGTGCGCACCCATGCGATGTTGCAGGTCGAGCGCGATGTTTGGATGCCGTTCTACCTGTTGGAACCGTCTCATCCTAAGCTTGATGAGCGGGGACTCAAACGCTGTTATATCTGTCCGCATGGCCATCAGGGAGCGGGTGCAGCAAGCGTAGCCGGTGTTGCGGGCGTGCCGGCTGTCGATGATGCCGTGCGTAAGTTCAATTACGACTACGGTCTGCGTTTGGCACGCATGGGTTACGTAACCGTCTGTCCTGATGCACGCGGTTGGGGATACCGTCGTGACTGGAAGGGCCAGGGCGATGACGAGAACAGCTACCTGCGCGGTACGTGTCTGAATCAAGCACGTATGGCCGAGCCGCTGGGTCTTACGGTTGCGGGCCTCAACGTCTGGGACAACATGCGCTTGATCGATTACTTGGAGGCGCGCGGCGACATTGCCATGGATGACCTGGGTTGCTTTGGTTTTTCGGGTGGCGGCTACATGACGCTGTATCTGGCGGCGCTCGACCCACGCGTATGCAAGGCGTTTGTCTCGGGCTACCTGTACGGTGTCGATGATTCGCTGCTGCACCTCAACGGCAATTGCAGCTGCAACTACACACCCGGACTTTGGCGCTTGCTCGACATGGGCGATATTGCCTCGCTTATTGCGCCGCGCCCGTTGTTAGTGCAAAGCTGCGAAGAGGATCATCTGAACGGTTCGCGCGGGCTGAAAAATGTTGACGAGCAGCTCGAGATCGTGCGCGATGCCTACAAGTTGCTGGGTCGCAGAGATGGCCTGCGGCACGAGGTGTGTCCGGGTGAACACCATCTGGGCGTGGCACATCTTGTCGAGGATATCGAATGGCTCGATTCGCACGTTGCGGAATGCGCCCGTGCATAGCCCCTCGGCATGCTGCGAATAAACGGTACGTTCCTGTATGACTGCCGATGGGCGGATGAGGAGAAGATTATGGAAACGAAGAGTTTGAGTGAATCGACCATTTGCTGCTTTGGCGATTCGACCACATGGGGGGATAACGGATGCGGCGCAGGCGGCAACGACATCTCTTGGACTTCGCATCTGGGCGCGTTGCTGGGAGGTGCAGTCGTCGAGAACTTTGGCATCAAGGGTTCGCGTATCGCCATCAAGGCCGACCGTACCGATTCATTTGTCGAGCGCTTGGACGGCATCGACGATGCGGCCGATGTCTATGTTGTCTTTGGCGGCGTCAACGACTTTAGCCGCAACGTGCCGCTTGGAGAGCTGGGCAGCACGGACGTGCACGAGTTCTATGGTGCACTCGATTACCTGATCCGCACCATCACGGCGCGCTCACCTCAGGCAAAGCTCGTGTTTATGACGCCGTGCAAGACGAGCGGTAAGCACGAGAAGGATATCCCGGCAAGCGACGAGCTCAACCACCTGGGCCTGACGCAGGTCGCCTACGTGCGAGCGATGCTCGAGGTCTGTGACTGCTACTCCGTGCCGGTGATTGACCTGTATGCGCAAAGCGGTATCAGCCCGTTTTTGCCGGAGCACCGCGAGCTCTATATGCCGGACGGTCTGCACTACAGCCCGGCTGGCTATGAGCGCCTGGCGCATCGCATCGCCGCGGGTCTCACCGCCGTTTGCCGCTAAAAGTCTGCCGTTCGCGAGGAATATAGGGTTAACGTTCACCCTATATTCCTCGTTCGCGTTACACTAGGGGTAACGTTCACCTATCGTTTATGTCAGAGGGGACAGCAATGGGTTGCAATCAAATCCTGGACCGTTATATCGAGCAGTTGATCGAAACCTCTACGCCGCAGGCGCCGGCTTGGAATATCGAAAAGATTCGCGCCGGCAAGGAGAACACCTGGAACTATATCGACGGCTGCATGATCAAGGCGCTCATCGAGCTGTACGAGATTACGGGTGAGCAGCGCTACCTGACGTTCGCCGATGACTACATCGATTTCTTTGTCCAGGACGACGGTACCATCAAGCATTACAACCCGCAGGAGTACAACCTCGATAACGTCAATGCGGGCAAGACCCTCTACAAGCTGTATGACCTGGTGGGCAAGCCCAAGTACCGTGCCGCCATGGACACCATCTACCGCCAGCTCGAGACCCAGCCGCGCACCAAAGAGGGCGTGTTTTGGCACAAGGCCGTCTATCCCAACCAGATTTGGCTCGATGGCATGTACATGGCACAGCCGTTCTACATGCAGTACGAGCTGAGCTTCCACAACCGTCGTGCCTGCTCGGACAGCTTCCATATGTTCCAGGTCGTGCATGACCTGATGCGCAACCCCCTCAACGGTCTGTACTATCACGCTTACGACGCGAGCCGCAAACAGTTCTGGTGCGACCCGGTCACCGGCCTTTCGGCTAACTTCTGGCTGCGCGCCGAGGGCTGGTTTGCCATGGCGCTCATTGACACCTGGGAGCTTATGCCGCCTTCGATGTCGGCCGAGAAGGACGAGATCCGCAAGATGTTCCACGATCTGATCGACGCCATGCTGCCGTATCAGGACGAGAAGACCGGCATGTGGCACCAGGTCATCAACCTGCCCAATATCGCCCCCAACTACCTGGAGGAGTCAGGCAGCGCCATCTTTGCCAACGCCATCATGAAGGGCGTGCGTCTGGGCGTGCTGGGCGAGCGTTACTACCAGTACGGCCGTCGCGCCTTCGACGGCATCTGCGAGACCTGCCTGTCCGAGTATGACGGGCAGCTGGCGCTCGACAACATCTGCCTGGTTGCGGGCCTGGGCAACACCGCGCACCGCGAGGGCACGTTTGATTACTACATGAGCGAGCCCGTGGTCAAAAATGATGCAAAGGGTGTGGCGCCGCTGGTGCTTGCCTATATCGAGACCATGCATCACGACAAGCTGGCCGGTAAGCGCGATCCGCTCGCCCCCTCGGGCGTGTGCTCCATCGAGGACCCGTTTGGCGGATACACCCCGGGCATCAACGCTCATAAGGGATGTGAATAACGTGGGGGCTATTACTCCGGGCGTACGTTTGCACGACCTTCCGCAGGGAACCGTCGAGGAACGCATTCGCATGGCGGGAGAGCTGGGCTTTTCGTACATTCAGCTGCCGAGCAAGGTGCTCTACGCATCGATGGGGATCGATCGAGGCGGCCTGACCCGCGAGCTTGCCGACCATTTGCGTGCGGTGCTCGACGAGGCGGGCGTTTCGGTCGCCGTGCTCGGCTGCTATAAGAATCTGGCGACGCCCGATCGCCAACAGCTCATGGATAACTTTGCCGAGTACGAGGCGTGCTTGAACTTTGCCCAGATGCTCGGCGGATG
Organism: uncultured Collinsella sp.; assembly: GCA_958348225.1. Taxonomy (GTDB): domain Bacteria; phylum Actinomycetota; class Coriobacteriia; order Coriobacteriales; family Coriobacteriaceae; genus Collinsella. The sequence continues at coordinate 10,082 of CATVYG010000005.1, read as the reverse complement.
CCCGGTGGGTACCGAGACCGGTCGCCCCAATGCGCAGAACCGCGTTGCTGACGACCGCACGACTGATGAGGCACTCGAGGCTTTTATGGACGGACTCGCACACGTCTGCGATCGGGCCGAGGCCGTGGGCGGTCAGGTTCTAATTGAGCCCGGTTGGAACGAGACGGTCAACACGCCAGATCGCTGCCGTGAGGTGCTGGAGCGCGTCTCGAGCCCGTCGCTCGGCGTGATCTATGACCCAGTGTCGCTGCTGCACCCCAGCGTCGTTGCCGAAGCGCAGGAAATCACCGCGCGCATGCTCTATTTATGCGGCAGCAAGATTCGCGTGCTGCACGCCAAGGATTTTGAGGTCGTTGATAACGAGGACGAAGCCGGTTGGTGCGACGGTACGGGTTCACGTCTGGTGTGTCATGGCGTGGGCGAGACGGGCCGCTATGACTTTGAGCCCGTAGTGGCCTGGGCGGCTGCCGCCTGCCCTGGGATTCCCTGCGTGGTCGAGAACAGTGTGCCGGCGACGGCGGCTGACTGCCTGGCGACACTCGAGCACATGTCCGCTCGCTGCGGGGCTTCGCATCGCGAGTTATAGCATTGGCTTTTGCTGTGTCGGCAGATTGAGATTACCTGTATGGGGGCGGCGGTGAAGGGTCTTTATCGTCGCCCCCATTGGATTGCATTAAAAGGGGAGTTGCGTGGCTATCCACATTGTCGAAGAGGCGAATCGTTGCCTAGGTTGTAAAAGGGCGTTCTGTCAGATTAAGGGCTGCCCGGTTCAGACGCCTATTCCGCGGGTCATCGACCTGTTCAAACAGCGTCGTCTAGAAGAGGCGGGCGAGCTGCTGTTCCAGAACAATCCCATGAGCGCGGTCTGCTCCGTGGTGTGCAACCATTCGGGCCAGTGCGAGGGCGCTTGCATCCAGGGCCGCAAGGGCACACCCGTGCATTTCTCGAGCATCGAGAACTATATCTCGACAGCGTATTTGGATCGTAAGGAGTGGACGTCTGCGCCGTCGTGCGGCAAACAGGTTGCCGTGGTCGGTTCCGGTCCCGCCGGTATTACCGTGGCCATTAAGATGGCCCAGCTAGGCTGTGCCGTCACGGTATTTGAACAGCGCCCCGAGATCGGCGGTGTGCTGGAATACGGTATCCCCGAGTTCCGCCTGCCCCGTGCGCTCGTGCAAAAGTACCGTCATGTGATGTGCTCGCTTGGCGTGCGCGTGCGCCCCTCGACCACCATCGGTGGCGCGCTGCATATCGACGACCTGCTGCGCGACGGCTACGATGCGGTCTTTGTTGGTACCGGTACCTGGCGTGCCCGCAAACTGGGCATTCCCGGCGAGTCGCGCGGCAACGTGCTGTTTGGTATCGATTACCTGGTCGATCCCTCGAGCGTGGCGATCGGGCAGAACGTGGCGGTCATCGGTGCCGGTAATGTGGCCATGGATGTGGCCCGCACGGCGCTGCGTTCGGGTGCTCGCAAGGTCACTGTGTATGCACGCTCGCGCCATATCTCGGCCATCGACGACGAGGTCGAGCTGACCGAGCTTGACGGTGCCGAGATTGTGTGCGGCAAGGCGATCTGCGCCATCGACGATAACGGTCCGGTGTTCGAGACGGCTATCTTTGACGAGGACAACAACGTGGTGGGCTACGAGGAGGAGCTCGACCATGCGTCTGCCGACACAGTTGTGATCGCGGCTTCGCAGGTGCCCAAGGACAAGCTTGTGCTTACGACGGGCGGTCTGGAGACCGATCATCGCGGCCTTCTTTCGGTCGACGAGTACGGTATGACCACCGTGCCTGGCGTCTTTGCCGCCGGCGACGTGGTTAACGGCCCGCTCACCGTGGTTCATGCCGTGGCAGGCGCCAAGCTCGCCGTCGAAGGCATGACCAGCTACCTGGGTCTCTAACACATCCCATCCATCAGTTGCGGTGAAATACGGACTGTTTTGGCTGTGAAAAGCCTCGGCTGCCCCGTATTTCACCGCAACTTTTTGGGGGTTGAGCAGAGACTGGGGGAGCGCGTGCGGTCGGGTGCTGTGCGGTTGCTGATACGATAGGTACGTTAGCAACTGCCGCCGAGCGGCTCAAATGAAAGGAACCCTGTATGGAGTCCTCCGCCTACCCGATGCTCTTTAGTCCGATCAAGGTCGGTACGACCGAGGTCAAGAACCGCGTCTTTATGCCGCCGGTGTCCACCAACCTGGCCGATCATGGCTATGTGACCGACGACTTGGTCGATCATTACCGTGCCCGCGCCAAGGGCGGCGTGGGCCTCATCATTACCGAGGTCGTGACGGTCGAGCCCACCTATACCTATCTGCCGGGTGACATGTGCTGCTACGACGACACGTTTATCCCTGGCTGGGAAAAGCTCGCCGCCGCCGTGCATGAGTATGGCTGCAAGATCATGCCGCAGCTCTTCCACCCCGCCTACATGGCCTTTAACATTCCGGGCACGCCGCGCCTGATCGCTCCGTCCTTTGTGGGCCCGTCCTACGCCCGCGAGGCGCCACGTCCCATTACGGTCGACGAGATTCACGAGCTCACGCATCAGTTTGGCGACGCTGCCGTGCGTATGCAGAAGGCCGGTGTCGATGGCGTCGAGGTCCATGCGGCGCACGCCCACGGCATGCTCGGCGGTTTCTTGACCCCGCTCTATAACAAGCGTACCGATGAGTACGGCGGCTCGCTCGACGCCCGCATGCGCTTTTTGCTCGAGGTCATCGCCGAGATTCGCGAGCGCTGCGGCAAGGACTTTATCATCGACGTCCGCATCTCGGGCGATGAGTACACCGATGGCGGTCTGACCCTCAACGACATGATCTACGTCTCGCGTCGCCTGGAGAAGGCCGGCGTCGACATGATTCATGTGTCGGGCGGCACCACCATCAAGCGCGGTTCCGCGATTCCTGCCGCCGGTACCCAGCAGGCCTCGCACGCCGCCTGCTCGCGCGAGATCAAGAAGCACGTCAACATTCCCGTCGCCACCGTCGGACGTATCAACGAGGCCTGGATCGCCGAGGAGCTGATCGAGGACGGCGCTGCCGACATCTGCATGATGGGCCGCGCCAATCTGTGCGATGCCGAGTTCTGCAATAAGGCCGCTGCCGGCAACGCCGACGACATCCGCCCCTGCATCGGCTGCCTGCGCTGCCTGAACGGCATTATGTTTGGCAAGCGCATCTCCTGCACCGTCAATCCCGATGTTGAGCGCGACGAGGCCGGCTACGAGCCTGCCGCCGAGGCTAAGAACGTGCTGGTTGTGGGCGCTGGTCCTGCGGGCATGGAGGCAGCCTACATTGCTGCCAAGCGCGGCCACAACGTAGTGCTCGTGGATAAGCAGGACGAGCCGGGTGGCGAGATGCGCATCGCGGCCGTTCCGCCGGCAAAGCAGGAACTCACCCGCGTGATCAAGTATCAGTACCGTCGCCTGGCCGAGGTCGGCGTGAAGTGCGTATTTGGCACCGAGCTTACTGCCGAGGACATTCAGCGTGACTACGCCGGCTACGAGGTCGTCCTGGCCTATGGCGCCGAGCCCATCGCCCCGGCCTTCATGCAGGGATTTAAGCAGGTCATGACGGCTGACGACCTGTTGGGCGGCAAGGCTTTCCCGGGCAAGAAGATTGTCATCGTGGGCGGCGGCACCGTCGGTTGCGAGACGGCCGACTACCTGGCCCCGTTGGTCAACGATCTGTCGCCGGCCAATCGCGACGTCACCGTCATCGAAATGACCAAGACGCTCGCCGCCAACGAGGGCGGCGCCGGTCGCGCGGTGCTCATCACGCGCATGCTCTCCAAGGGCGTCCACGTGCTGACCGAGGCCAAGGTGACCGAGATTACCGAGGATGCCATCAGCTACGAGAAGGATGGCGAGGTCCTCACCATCGCCGATGCCGATACGCTGGTGCTTGCCATGGGCTATCGTCCCAACACCAAGTTGGCCGACGACCTGGCTACAGCCGGCGTTACCACCCGCGTGCTGGGCGACGCCAACAAGTGTGGCAACATTCGCGACGCCATCGGCGACGGCTACAAGATTGCCTGCGAGCTCTAGTTAATCCCTTGGTGCATGGGGCCTGTCCCCGCGGCGTCAGTCGGTAGATAGCAAAAAGCGGCGGTCGTCCCGTACGTGGGACGACCGCCGCTTGCGTTAGCTGCAATGAGTCGTGCGATTAGAGCCCCAGAATCTCCTTGACCTTGGCGATGATGGCCTCGTCGGTTGCGTTGGCAAAGAAGTACTCCTGGAAGTGCTCGCCAGCCAGGGCGCCCTTCACCAGGTCCTGATCGATCTCGCCCAGGACGTCGACGAGCGGACGCATAGTCACAGCGCGGACGCCGTCGAGGATCTTCTTGTTGCGCTGCTCAGGCTCAACACGCTCGGCGGGGTAGCCGTTGCCCGAACCAAAGCCAAAGAGCTTCTCGAAGGTGTACTCGAGGTTGAGCTCCTGGCCCCAGCCGTTCTTAAGGGCGAAGGGCATGGCGACGGCGTTGCCATCGTTGACCTGGGCAAAGGTGTAGGCGTCGAGCGGGTCGGCAACGTGGCCGCACAGCACGCCGGGGAAGGAGTTGCAGGCGAGCATGGCGCCCTCGCCGGTGCCGCAGCCGGTCACGACGTAGTCGGCAGCGCCGGAGTTCAACAGCACGGCGGCAAGGATGCCATTCTGCACGTAGGTGAGGGGCTTGGAGTCGGCGTCGGCATACATACCATAGTTAAAGACAGTGTGGCCCATGGGCTCGACAACCTTCTTAAGCGCAGCCTCGATCATGGGGTTCTTGGAGTTCTGAGAGTTCTCATTGATCAGAGCGATTTTCATGATAGGTAACCTTCCGCTATTTTCTGAATTAATTGTTCGTTATGTTGAGCGGCATTTCCAACAGAGAGGCCGCTCTGCGGGCGGCGGACAATAAGGTCTGTCGCGAGTTCCGCACGAGCCGAAGAGCACTTAATGTGCTCTTCGTGCGAGTCAGGACTGCTCGAGCAGCAGACCTTATCGTCCGCCGCCTCGCCGAGACGTCTTACTGCGGCTGCTTGCCGATATAGGCGAGAATGCCGCCGTCGACATAGAGGATGTGGCCGTTGACGAAGTTCGACGCGTCGGAAGCCAAGAACACGGCGGGGCCCTTCAGATCCTCGGGCGTGCCCCAGCGGGCGGCCGGCGTCTTGGCAATGATGAACTGGTCAAACGGGTGACGGCTGCCGTCGGGCTGCGTCTCGCGCAGCGGCGCGGTCTGCGGCGTGGCGATGTAGCCGGGCCCAATGCCGTTGCACTGGATGTTGGCCTCGCCAAATTCGGAGCAGATGTTCTTGGTGAGCATCTTGAGTCCGCCCTTGGCGGCGGCATAGCCGGCGATGGTCTCGCGACCCAGCTCGCTCATCATCGAGCAGATGTTGATGATCTTGCCGTGGCCCTTGGCGATCATGCCAGGCAGGCAGGCCTTTGACACGACAAACGGTGCGTTGAGGTCGATATCGACGACGCGGCGGAAGTCCTCGGCGCTCATGTCGAGCATCGGGGTACGCTGGATGACGCCGGCGTTGTTGACCAGGATGTCGGGCGTGGTGCCAAAGTCGGCCTCGATCTTGGCGATGAGCTCGGCGACGACAGTCTCGTCGGTGACGTCGGCAACATAGCCGTGAGCGTCAAAGCCCAGCTCACGGTAGTGCTTCTCGGCTTCGGCGACTTTGTCGGCGTGACGGGCGTTAAAGGCGATCTTGGCGCCGGCCTCTCCGAGCGCCTCGGCAATGGCCATGCCAATGCCGTAGGTGGCGCCGGTCACCAGTGCGACCTTGCCGTCCAGACGGAAGCTGTCCATAAGATCAGACATAGCGATCCTTTCAAAAGAAACGTTCATCTATATAAGTCTTGCTTTTCATACAAGGTCAGTATAGGTGAAGCGGCGTAATAGCCACCCCTTATTCCCTAAAATCAGGTGAACGTTCACTTTTAAAAGGCGAACGGTAGTCTCGCCCTTGCCGTGCGGACGTCTATTTGCTCTGTTCCTGCGCTCCCTCTGCGATCATGTTGCGGTTGTACACCAGATGCAGGTACATCGCGTCGTGCGCTGCGGTGGGATTGCGCGCGGCGATGGCATCGGCCACGCCACGGTGCGTGCGGATAGTTTCCTCGACGAGCTTTTTGCCGGTCACGTCGATAAAGAGGGGGACGGATGCCTTGAGCACGCCCATCAGGCGGGGAACGACGAGGTTTCCGGAGCTCTCGGCAATGGCATTGTGGAACGCGGTGTCGGCGGCGGAGTAATCCTCACCGGCCTCGGCCAGGCGCTCGGATTCGTCGCAGAGCTCTTTGATACAGACGACCTGGTCGTTGGTTGCGTGCTCGGCTGCCATGCGTGCCATCTGCGGCGGTGCCACGGCCCTCTCGCACGTCAACGATGCCGGTTTTTGGATGTTCTCCTCGTTCCTGGAGATTGACGAGAAAACCACCCTCAAGTCCTGGACCATTATGGAGACGCTCATCGGCCTTTCGGGTCTTGCCTGCGCCCTGGTGATTTCGTTCTTCGCCTAGTTCGCGTAGCTAAGCATCTTTTGCCGAGTGCATCGCTCGGTACCCATTTACACCTGATTCATTAACCAACGATTGGTACAACCGTTCAAATCAAAAGAGGAGAGCATCATGGACGAGAAGACCAAGGCACAGATTCAGCAGGAGGCAGCCGACCTGGTTGCCAAGCTGCAGCCGCGTTCCGGCAAGTTTCGCACCATCAGCCCCGAGATGGACCCGCTGCGTCTGGGCTCTGGCTGGTCCATCGAGGATCTGGACAAGCCGCAGGTCATTATCGAGTCGACGTTCGGCGACTCGCACCCGGGTTCTGCCGGCCTGTTTGATCTGGTCGAGGAGGTCCGTGCTGGCGTTGCCGAGGCTGGCGGTCACGGTGCTCGTTACTTCTGCACCGATATCTGCGACGGCGAGGCCCAGGGACACGACGGCATTAACTACTCGCTGCCCAGCCGCGACATGATCGCCAACATGATCGAGATCCATGCCAAGGCCACCCCGTTCGACGCCGGCGTCTTTGTCGCCAGCTGCGATAAGGGCCTGCCTGCGAACCTCATGGCCATGGGCCGCATCAACATCCCCTCCATCGTCGTTACCGGCGGCGTCATGGATGCCGGTCCCGATTTGTTGACCCTGGAACAGCTCGGCGCGATTTCTGCCCGCTACGAGCGCGGCGAGATCTCCCGCGAGGAGCTTGAGTTTGCCAAGCACAACGCATGCCCCAGCTGCGGCGCCTGCTCGTTTATGGGCACCGCGTCGACCATGCAGGTTACCGCCGAGGCCCTGGGCCTTATGCTCCCCGGCACTGCCCTGCTGCCCGCTACCAGCTCCGACCTGCGTGAGTTTGCGCGCGAGGCCGGCCGCCAGTCCGTGTGGCTCTCCGAGCACAACCTGTGCCCCCGCGACATCGTGACCAAGGAGTCCTTCGAGAACCTCATCATGGTCCACGGCGCCATCTCCGGTTCCACCAACTCGCTGCTGCACATCCCCGCGATCGCCCGCGAGTTTGGCATCGAGATGTCCGCCGACGACTTCGATCGCCTGCACCGTGGCGCCCACTACCTGCTCAACGTCCGTCCCGCAGGCGAGTGGCCGGCGCAGTTCTTCTACTATGCGGGTGGCGTGCCGCGCATCATGGAGGAGATCAAGTCGATGCTTCACCTCGATGTCATGACCGTCACCGGCAAGACCCTCGGCGAAAACCTCGAGGACCTTAAGAACAACGGCTACTACGAGAAGTGCGGCCGCTACTTGGAGAAGTGGAACCTCAAGCGCGAGGACATCATTCGCCCGTTTGACCAGGCCTTCGGCACCGACGGTTCCATCGCCATCCTCCACGGCAATCTTGCCCCCGAGGGCGCCGTCGTCAAGCACACCGTCGTTCCGCGTGAGATGTTCCAGGCCACGCTCAAGGCCCGTCCGTTCGACTGCGAGGAGGACGCCATTCACGCCGTCCTGACGCACGAGGTCAAGCCCGGCGACGCCGTCATCATTCGCTACGAGGGCCCCAAGGGCTCCGGCATGCCCGAGATGTTCTACACCACCGAGGCTATCGCCAGCGACCCCGAGCTGGGCGCGAGCATCGCCCTGATCACTGACGGCCGCTTCTCTGGCGCTTCCAAGGGCCCGGCTATCGGTCACGTTTCGCCCGAGGCTGCCGTGGGCGGCCCGATTGCCCTGATCGAGGAAGGCGACCTGATCCAGATCAATATTCCCGAGCGCTCGCTGTCCATCGTGGGCATCGCCGGCAAGGAGATGGAGCCGGCCGAGGTCGACGCCGTCCTGGCCGAGCGTCGCGCCGCCTGGAAGCCTAAGGCTAATCGTTACACCTCCGGCACGCTCAAGTTCTTTACCGAGCATGCAGTTTCCGCCATCCAGGGTGGCTACATGGAGTAGCGCCCGGGCGCATCAAATTTCTCCTCTCATAGATGCGCGGCACAAAGAGCTCCGAGTTCACACGAGCTCGGGGCCTTTTTCGTCTGGATTGGGGACGCATAGCCGGACGAAAACAATTTGCGTCTGGTAATAAGCGTACGAAAGCGCAATTTACGTCTTAATTTCGGACGCAAATCAAGACGTAAACCGTTTACGTCTGCTTTAAATCCGTACGAAAACGGTTTTCGTCTTGCAGGGCAGTTGCCGTTTCTACAGTTCAACTTCCAGTTCGGCTTTGTGCTCGTAGAGGTAGTCGCGCATGTAGGGGATGGCAAATGAGACCTTGCCGTACGAGGGAGCCTCGATAATCGATTCTCTTAACAGGCGGCTGCGGACGGAACTCACCTGTTGAGGCGTTTTGTTTAGGGCATCGGCAACCATGCTGGTCGAGCTCGTCTGCCCCAAAGATGCCATGCTCAGCAGATAAGCGATGCACGTGGGCGGAATGCGCTGTAGCGCGGGCTCAATCACCATGGCACAGAAGCGTTCGCGTGCCGTTGCAATGCCGCGCTCGGCTTCTTCTTCTCCAATAATCGGTGTATGTGCGCGTCTTGCCAACTGCCATGCGTAGTATCCAACGAGTTGGATCATGAAAGGATAACCTTGCGTTGCCTCGGCAAGTTGGCCGGCAATACCTGGCTGCAACTCCATGCCAGACGCTTCAATGGTTTCCTCGAGGGAGTACGACACTTCGGTTACTGCCACAGCCTTCAGGTCAAAGGGGAGGGCACGGCGCAAAAACGTAAGTGTCTTTCCGTTGATGATGCTTTCAATCATCGAAGGCAGCCCAGCAAAAACAAAGGCGATATCAAGGTCTTCGCCGATAACCTGCTGAATCGCAATGGAGAGCGTTCGGACCTCATCGAGCTCTGCGTCTTGAACCTCGTCGAGAGTGATGAGCAGGCCATTTTCATTCTTGGATATTGTCTGTCTCATGGCGTCGCATAGCGATGGACCGATTCGCTCAATGTCTATGCTGCCGATGGATATGCCAGCTACGGTGGGCTCAAATCTGGCGTGTTTGGCCTGGAATTTGGGTTGCAGCTGTTCGAGAATGCGCTGGCAAAGTCCCTCGGTTGCGACCTCTTTTATGACCGTCCAGCCACGGCTTTGCGCCAAACGTGAGCACTCGTCAAGGAGGACCGTCTTGCCCGTTCCACGGACGCCGGCTATGCGCATTAGGCGCCCAGGGGCACCAGGCCCGTTGGTGAGGCCTTCACTGAATTCTTCGAGTACATCTTCGCGGCCGATAATCGTGGGGGGTGTTTTACCTGCTGTGGGCTTAAAAGGGTTTGTTTGCATGTGAGCCACCTTTGCTCAAGATATAGCAAGATATAGCAAGATATAGCAAAGTATAGCAAGATATAGTAAAGTATAGCAAGATATAGTAAAGTATAGTGAGATATAGCAACGTATAGCGCTGTTCGCGGGTTCTTACGGTGGTGCTATTTTCCGAATGCCGCGCGGATAAAGCGCTGGGCGAACAGCTTGTTGGCAACTCACGAGGGCTCGGGGTGCCAATTTGGGGTGCAGTAGTGCTGCGCCACGAAAAGGGCCTATCTACTACGTTTAAGCCGCAGGGGTCAACCATAGTCGGCTTTTTCGAAAATCGACAAGCTGTCTACCTGC
>CATVYG010000004.1 GCA_958348225.1 uncultured Collinsella sp. | reverse complement strand
TGCAATCGCAAGAAGATGACGGGGCGGAATGTCAATCCTGGTCTAACAGAGCCTTAAAAAATCATTGGTCCTCGTCCCAGGTAGTCAATTTGGGACGGGGCTTTTTTGACTGGTATGATTGGTGCGACCATTCGAACCAGCTAAAAGAGCCCGTCCCAATTTGACTATCGAGAGGATCTGCCATGGAGCGCATCGCGAGCTTTTCCGTTGACCATCTGCTGCTTGAGCCCGGCGTGTATGTGAGCCGCATCGACCGCGATCCGGCGACCGGCGCCGCCGTCACCACGTTTGACCTGCGCCTGACCACGCCCAACAAGGAGCCGGTCATGAACACGGCCGAGTGCCACACCATCGAGCACCTGGGCGCGACGTTCCTTCGCAACCATGCCGAGTGGTCGAGCCGCATTGTCTACTTTGGACCCATGGGCTGCCGCACGGGTTTTTACCTGGTCGTGTTTGGCGAGGTGACGAGTGAGGAGATCCTGCCGCTCGTGCGCGAGCTGTTTGAGTTTGTCGCCGACTTTGAGGGTGATGTCCCCGGAGCCGCTCCCGAGGAGTGCGGTAACTATCTGGACCAGAACCTCCCCATGGCAAACTGGCTCGCACGCCGCTACCTCGACCGCGACCTGGCCGATATCGACGAGAAGCACCTGCATTATCAGCAGGCGTAAGGGCTTTATCGCCTAAAACGCACGGATTGGGCGCCTTCGCTTATGCGGGGGCGCCTTTTTGTTGAGTGGTCAGGACGAGCGTTCAAAATCGCTCATGTTTGTTCTAGAATGTTCGTATAGTCACATTTACGAACAGGAGTGAACATGCATATCTACTCTGTCTCTGATCCCGAGTTCAAGTCCTATGGCCGCGTGTGGGATGACGTTCCGTCCAGCCTGACCGCTCCACTCGTCGAGGCACTCGCGGCTACGCCCATCCCCGAGGGCAGCAAATACGTGGCCTCCGCGCCCGAGCTCGAGCAGGTTGAGGGCGCCGACACGCTCGGCCTGCTCATGTACGGCGGCCGCCCCTTCCAGCTCGGCTGGTGCAACGGCCACAACACACGACTCAACTGTCTGGAGTATCACCGCGCGAGTGAGTTTAACCTGGGCGCCCGCGACTTTATCCTGCTCGTGGCGCATCGCTGGGAGATCGAGGACGGAAAGCTCGATACCGCGTTCGTCAAGGCGTTCCGCGTGCCGGCGGGCAAGGTTGTCGAGGTCTTCAACACCACGCTCCACTACACGCCGTGCATGGTCGATGAAAGCGGCTTCCAGGTGATGGTGGCACTGCCCGCCGGTACCAACGGTCCGCGCCCCGAGGCCGCAACCGACATGCCTGCCGCCGGTGACAGCTATTGCTACTGGAAGGCCGACAAGTGGGTCCTCTGCCATGCTGACAGCCCCAAGGCAGCCGAAGGCGGCTACGTGGGCCTCATCGGAAAGAACCTCGACATCGCCTGCGACTAGAATCTTCTGTCTCGATCTGTAACATCTAGCGGGCTAAATCGCCTCTACCTGTTATAGATCGAGACAAACCGTAGAGGGCCGCCCGAGAAATCTCGATCTGTAACACCAGGCCCGGTTTTGGCGGCCTAACTGTTATAGATCGAGACAAACGGGCCCCAGCCATCACAAAGGTGACTGTCCCCTTTGCGGTGGCTGGGGCAGGTGGGTATCAAAAAGTGTCAGACGGGGTGGTTGCCGGGCGCCTGCACGCGAAAAGAAGTATCGGCCTGCGCCGTTGCCGTTGAGCGACGCGTTGTTTGCAGGGATACTGAGCCTATGACAACAGCGTGCGAAAGGATTGATGCATGGCTTTCCGTAATGACTTCCTGTGGGGCGGCGCGACGGCTGCCAACCAGTGCGAGGGCGCCTACAACGTGGACGGCCGCGGCCTTGCCAACGTGGACGTGGCTCCGCACGGCCCCGAGCGCTATGCGGTGGTCTCCGGCCAGCGTAAGATGCTCGACTTCGAGGACGGCTATTACTATCCCGCGCAGACCGGCATCGATTTCTACCACCATTACAAGGAGGACATCGCTCTCTTTGCCGAGATGGGCTTTAAGACCTTCCGTATGAGCCTGGCTTGGACCCGCATCTTCCCCAACGGCGACGAGACCGAGCCCAACGAGGCTGGCCTGGCCTTCTACGAGGATGTGTTCAGCGAGTGCCAGGCGCACGGCATCGAGCCGCTCGTGACTATCACGCACTTCGACTGCCCGATTCATCTCATCAAGGAGTACGGCGGCTGGCGCAACCGCAAGCTCATCGACTTCTACAAGAATCTCGCGACCACGATCTTTACCCGCTACAAGGGCCTGGTGAAGTACTGGCTCACCTTTAACGAGATCAATATGATCTTGCACCTGCCGTTTATGGGTGCCGGCCTGGTCTTTGAGGAGGGCGAGAACAGGGAGGCCGTCGAGTACCTGGCCGCCCACAACGAGCTCGTCGCCAGCGCTTGGGCAACCAAGATTGCTCACGAGATCGACCCCGAGATCAAGATCGGCTGCATGCTCGCCGCAGGTAGCTACTACCCCTACAGCTGCCGTCCGGGCGATGTACGCCAGGCGCAGCTCGATAACCAGGACAACTACTTCTTCGTCGACGTCCAGAGCCGCGGCTACTACCCGGCCTATGCCGTCAAGAAGCTCGAGCGTCTAGGCATCGATGTGGGCATGACCGACGAGGACCGCGAGATCCTGGCCGCCAACACCGTCGACTTCATCAGCTTTAGCTACTACAGCACCCGCTGCTCTGCCGGTGCCGATAACCCCGATGTCGAGCGCACCCAGGGCAACGCCTTCGCCGGCGCCAAGAATCCCTACCTGCAGGAGAGCCAGTGGGGCTGGGCCATCGATCCGCTGGGCTTCCGCATCACCCTTAACGACCTGTACGACCGTTATCAGAAGCCGCTGTTTGTGGTCGAGAACGGTCTGGGCGCCAAGGATGTTGTCGAGGAGGACGGCTCCATCAACGACGACTACCGTATCGACTACCTGCGTCAGCACATCCAGACCATGCGCGACGCGGTGACCGAGGACGGCGTTGACCTGCTGGGTTACACCACCTGGGGCCCGATCGACCTGGTGTCTGCCGGCACGGGCGAGATGTCCAAGCGCTACGGCTTTATCTATGTGGATCGCGACGACGCCGGCAACGGCACCCTCAAACGTTCCAAAAAGAAGAGCTTCGACTGGTACAAGCATGTCATCGAAACGAACGGTGAGGACCTGTCCTAAGGGCACTGAGGCGCTCAACCTTGGGGCTCCAACCCTCCTCGCGTACCTAAGTACGCTTCGTCGGGCTTGTCGCTCCCAATCTTGAGCACCTCAGGCCCTTAGGGGACGGGCCTGACCGCTGTGAATTTCGCGGGCTCATCCTCATAGTCTCCTAATCAAGGCGCCCGGCGAGTATGCGCTCTCCGGGCGCCTTGCCGTCTGCGGATTTTGGGACATGCGGCCCGCTTTTTCGACCCATCTGTCGGTACACTAAAGGGACTATGGGTACCCGCGAGCGACATATCGGCCACGCGGCCGCCCGGACCGCGCCGGTTGCGGATCCCAGGGGTGGCAGGCTCTTCGCCATGCCGCGATTCCTTGTTGGCATAACACATCAGGTGTACCGTCACCGCGTCTTTGCTATCGCCGGCGCCATCACCGCGCTGTTCCTCATGCTTTTGGCGGTCTTGCCGGCGCTGTTCGCCTTCGATCCCAAACTTTCTAACGTCGTGCCCGCCTATAGCGAGGTGTCCGAAGAGGTCGTGGATGCGCTCGTCCACTCGAGCTCTCTCCCGCTGCTTGTCGCCGCAATTGTATTTTCGATCTGGGGCGTATCGGTCTATCTGCGCTGTTTGGACTATGTGTTGCGCCGCCGCCTTGTTGCCATCGCCACCATCTGCGCCCTGTGGATGATCGAAGTCATTCTCAAGTACAAGTCGTTCACGCCGTTCTATGCCACCGTGCTGTGGTACCTGTACTACGTGCCCATGACGCTCATTCCGCTGCTCTACCAGTTGTGTGGTCTGCGCCTTGCGGGCCTGGAGCAACACCGTCTGGGTCGCCGCTACTGCGCTGCGCTGTGGATTGTGGCCATCCTGCTTATCGGATTTGTGCTCACCAACGATTTTCACCAGCAGGTCTTCCACTTTGACCGTACAAGCGACACCTGGAGCAACGATTACACGTACGGCTGGGGTTATTTCGCCGTCCTCGTGTGGACGGCCTTTGACTTCGTGGCCTTTTTTATCCTGGTTGGTCGGTCCTCGTCCTTTCGCATCCAGCGTTTCTCGGGCACGGCGGCGCTCGTACTGCTGGGTGGCGCATTCTTTGCCGTCTCGTATGCGTTGCGCGTGCCCTGGGCATGGAGGCTCAACTTTTCGCTCGTCTATTGCGTCCTGTGCGTGGTGGCGATGGAAATCTGTCTCGATTGCGGTGTCATTCCGTCGTATCACGACATCGCCGGCATCTTCGACACCTTGCCGCTCGACCTCAAAGTCCTAACGCGCGACCTGCAGGAGGTCTATGCCACGCCGGTGTCAAAGCCAATGCCGGTAGGCGTGCGCGAGGAGTTGCGGACCCAGGAGCACGGCCGCGCCCATGCCTTTGCCGTGGCGTCCGATCCCAATGTGATGTACCGTGCCTTTCCGCTGCTGGGTGGATCGGCGCTGCTTGCCCAAGACGTGTCGGAGCTCAACGAGCTTAACCGTGAACTGGCACATCGTCGAATGGAGCTGCAGCGTCAAAACGAGCTGCTCGCCGCCGACTACGACCTTAAGGCGCATTTGGCAGATCAAGAGGCCGAGACCTTGCTGGTCCAAGACGTGGACCAGGCGCTTGCCCGCGCGCTCGAAGAGATGTACGACCTGCTGGGCTCGTTGCCACCGTTGACCGACGAAGCGTCTTCGCACGAGCGTTACCGCATGCTGCAGCGCGCCAAGATGCTCGTCGCCTATTGCAAGCGCAAGGGGTCGCTCACGTTGGCACAGCACGGGGAGAGCGGTTTTGATCGCGACCGCATTCAGCTCATCGCCAACGAGCTCGCAAGTGACCTGCGCACGATCGATGTCGATTGCGCCTCGATTATCGCCATACGGCGCCCGTTGCACGCCAGTACGGTAAGCGCCCTGTACGACTGCGTGTATGACTTTGCGTTTTTTGCCTACACCACCGACCATCCGGCGCTTATGTATCACTTGGGCGACCATGACCGATGCAGTGTCGAGCTGCGCGCCACGCTTTTTTCCAACGATGATGAAGATCTTTCGCAGACGCTCGCTGCGCAAGAGCTCGAAAGCGCTCTGCAAGGGCGCAACGTGGCATACCGCCTTGAGGGCGAGCCCGGCCAGCTGCACATGATTGTCTTGATGCCGAGGGCGGGTGAGTGACGATGCAGATTTCGCTCATTCTTCCCCAAATCGTTGCGCTCGATGTTGTCTTTGCCCTGGCTGCGTGCCTGCAGACGATCCACGTCCCGCTCATCGCATCGCGCCGCTCGCCCTATAACCGTAAGGTGATTTGCGCCTACGAGGCGAGCCTTGTGCTTCACCTGGTGGTTTCGGCGCTCATCTTATTCGCGTCGTCTGGCTCGTATCTGGTGGCGCCGCTTGACGTTTGCGCCAGGGCAATGGGCGGAGCGTTGTAGCTCAATGCCGCAATCTTTGCCTATGGCGTGGTACTTATGGTGCACTATCGTCGCCTCGTCATGCTGGCCGAACTGTTGCTTGTTGTCGCCGTTACACCACCGGTGGTTTTTGCCATGGGCTCGGCGTGGACCGTTGTCCTTATCACGGAGGGGGCGTTCTTCCTGTTCCGCTCCATCGCGGCGCTCTTGATGGACGTCCGTAACCGCCAGGAGGATATCACCATGTTCTCGACGATCGAGACCATCAACGTGATTCCCGTGGGCATCCTGTATCTAGACCCGAGGGGCCGTCCGCTGCTCATGAACCGCTGCATGCGCAAAAACCTCGTAGAGCTCCATATGCCCACCGATCTGGGCGACATGAGCAGCACGTGGAACGACCTGCGCAAACTTAGCATGCAAATGCCCGAAAGCAGCACTAATCGCGCTCATATCGACCTTGATCGCTTTGGTAGGGATCGCGCCGTGGTCGAGATCTCTCCTTCCGAGATTCGTCTGTTCGTGCGTGACTCCGTTACGGTCTCGGGCCGTCCGTTCGAGCGCGTCGTCGGCCTGGACGTGACGGAATACGCACACGCCTACGACCGCCTGGCGCAAGCCAACCACCTGCTTGAGCTTGCGGGCCAAGAGCTCCAGGCCCAGATCGAAGAAGTTAAAAAGGTTGCCGACAATGCGGCCTACCTACGTATGCGTGCCCGCGTGCACGACGTGATCGGGCAGCGCCTGTCCATTCTTCATCGCTATTTGGAGGAGGGACGTCTGGACGATGAATCGCTCGAGCAGATTGACCCGTTGCTGCGCTCAATCGCCGCCGATTTGCGCAGTGGCGGTGCCAGCGAGCCTGCAGAGCAGCTGGGTGATATCGTCCATGCTTTTGGCCTGGTGAGTGTGCAGATCGATGTTGAGGGTGTGCTGCCCGAGGACGCGCGTGTCGCCGCCGCATTTTTGCAGATTATCCGCGAGGCCTCGACCAATGCCACCAAGCATGCGCAGGCACATCGGGTCCACGTGCGTCTGTGGCAGGAGGGGGCGGATGCTGGAGCCGTCGCGCGCATGACGATTTCTAACGACGGGTCTCCGGCCCCCGTATCGTATCGCGAGGGAACGGGTATCCCAGGTATGAGGCATGTCGCACAAGATCT
This sequence comes from uncultured Collinsella sp., assembly GCA_958348225.1. Lineage (GTDB taxonomy): Bacteria > Actinomycetota > Coriobacteriia > Coriobacteriales > Coriobacteriaceae > Collinsella. Next base: position 70,262 of record CATVYG010000004.1, on the reverse strand, counting down.
GGGTGGCAGCCTAGAGGTCCACGCCGCCCCGCCCTTTACGCTTGCGGTGTCCATTCCGCTTAACGCCAACGACACGTCCCAAAGGAGAAGCTCATGATCCGCGTCCTTATAGTCGAAGACCAGGCCATTCTGCGCGAGAGCCTGGCACGCTCCGTTGGTGACCAGCCCGATATGACCGTCGTCGCCGCGATTGCCGATGCCTCCGAGGCCTTGGGCGTCGCACTCAGGGAGCGCCCGGACATGATACTGATGGACGTGTGCACCGAACACGATTCAAACGGCATCGTGGCGGCGGCGCGCATCAAGGAGCAGCTGCCCGAGTGTCGCATCATTATCATGACGGGCATGCCCGAGATCACCTTTGTCGATCAGGCTCGCGAGGCGGGCGTCGATAGCTTTGTGTACAAGAACGTCGGTATCGACGAGCTGTTCGCTGTGATGCGCTCCACGCTGGCGGGCTATTGCACGTTTCCCAAGCCGCCCGAGAGCATTTTTTCGGGCACGGCGGCCCTCGACGATGTCGAGCTATCGATTTTGCGCCTTGCCTGCGAGGGCAAAAGTCGTCGCGAGATCGCGGCCGAGCTGTTTATGAGCGAGGGCACCATCAAGCGCCGCATTTCGGAGATCCTGAGCAAGACTGGCTACGACAACATCATGCGTCTTGCCGTGCATGCGGTGACCGAAGGCGGTATCGTCCCCAATATGGAGCGCCCGTAGTCGGTGCGCCGCCCGTGCTCCAACGCCAAAGATAGGCCGCCCGCCGTTTCGCATCTAAAAACGGCGGGCGGCCTGCTTGTATGGGCAGTGCTGTCGGCATAAAGCGGCGGGGCCGAAGGATTATCTCCTGCGGTCCCGCCTGACATGTGCGCGGATGTGTCCGCCAATCCGCGGCTATCGGTGTCTGCCGTTACGCGATGGTTGCGCTGTAAGAGGCGACGTCCTCGTAGGAATCGGTCAGGTAGGCGTCGATGCCGATGGTCGTATTGACCAGGTCGTCAAGGCTGTCAAGCTCGCCGTTCGAGAACGTGAATTCCTCGGTGGCGTTGGTGCCGGGCATCAGGTGAGCCGAGAACCAGGGTTCCTTCATGGTGCCGTTGACGTTGGTCTTGCCGGAAGGAGCGTAGAAGGTCAGGTCCTTGTCGCTCTTGTTGGTGATGTTGACGACAAAGCCGATGTCGCCCCAGTCGTCCTTGAACTTCTCGGTGATGGTGATGGTGCACAGATCGTCATCGGCGACGGTGACGGCGGGGGAGATTTCGACGCTCTGGACATCGTCGTCTTCGACGGCCTCATCGATCTCATCTTCCCTCTCGGCCGCCTCGCGATCCTTCTTCACCGTACCGGACAGGTCCTTGTCGGACTTGGTGAAGATAAACTTGTCGCCGTCCACCTCCAGGACGAGCTTGTCGTCCTTGAGCTTCAGATCGTGCGATTCATCTTCGGCGGTGACGGTTGCGGTGGTGGCGTCCTTGGCCTCCCACTTAAGGTCGACAACCTCAAGGAACAGGTCGAGGGTGCCCGTGCCGTCCTCATCGAGGATCAGGATGCAGTTGACGCCCCACTCTTCGAGCATATCCATGTACTCATCGGTGAGCTCTTCGCCATCCAAGGTTCCACCCGAGTACTGCCAGCTGCCGACGAAGTTGGCCTTGGGGTCTTTGCCGCCGCTGCTGCAGCCCGTCAGGGCAAAGGCGAGCGCCAGGACGCATGTCAGAAATGCGAGTACGGACTTTTTGAACGTTGTCTTCATGGTGTCCTCCTTTATCGAACGAAACCCATAGAAGCAAATGCGGGGGTGGCGGACCTCCCCGCCAATTACCAGATAGAGGGGTTAGGGCCTGGGCGTTCCGCAGTTGCTGCAGAACTTGCCGCCGTTTTCGCTGCCGCAGTTGGGGCAGAACCACTTGGCCGGCGCCGGGGCAGGTGCGGGGCTGCCGCACTCGGGGCAGAACTTGCCGGTGTTGGTGGCACCGCAGCTGCAGGTCCACGTGCCGGCCGCGGGGGCAGCGGCAGGAGCCGGTGCGGGGGCGGGTGCCGGAGCTGGCTGTGGGGCAGCCTGCTGCTGTGCCTGGCCGGCGGCGAACAGCTGGCTGGCGTTCATGCCGCCCATGCCGCCCGCCATGCCCATGCCCATAAAGCCGGCCATCGCGCCGTTGGGGTTGGCGGCTGCCGCGCGCATCGCATCGCTCTGGGCGCTGGCGATGTTGGCGGCTGCCATGGTGGGATCGCGCATGACCGCGGCCTTCTGCAGGTCCTTGATCATCTGCTCGTCTTCTTGCGAGGCGGCGATGGAGTTGACGCCAAAGCTCACGATTTCGACACCACGCAGGTCGCGCCAGTCGGCCGAGAGGACCTCGTTGAGCGCGCGGGCGAGCTCGGTGGTGTGACCGGGGATGGCGCTGTAGCGAATGCCCATCTCCGAGATCTTGGCAAAGGCGGGCTGCAGAGCGGTGAGCAGCTCGGACTTAAGCTGGCTGTCGATCTTATCGCGCGTGTAGCTATCGGTCACGTTGCCGCACACGTTGGTGTAGAACAGCAGTGGGTTGGTGATGCGGTACGAATACTCGCCGTTGCAGCGCACGGAGATGTCGACGTCCAGGCCAATGTTGTTATCGACCACGCGGAAGGGCACGGGCGAGGCGGTGCCGTACTTGTTGCCGATGATCTCCTTGGTGTTAATGAAGTAGACGCGCTGATCTTTGCCCGCGTCGCCGCCAAAGGTAAAGCGGCTGCCGATATTGGCGAACGTCTCCTTGATGGAATCGCCCAGGTTGCCGCTAAAGACGCTCGGCTCGCTGCCGGTGTCAAAGACAAACTCGCCGGGCTCCAGCGCGACCTCGATGATCTTGCCGTTTTGCACCACGAGCATGCCCTGGCCGTCGTTGACGGCGATGACCGAGCCGTTGGAGATGACGTTGTCCTCGCCGCGCGTGTTGGAGCTGCGGCCGCCGGTGCGCTTGCTGCCCTTGCAGGCCAAGACGTCAGCGGGCATCGATTCGCAATAGATAAATTCTTTCCACTGGTCGGCCATGACGCCGCCGGCAGCTCCCAATCCAGCTCTCAAGAGTCCCATGGTGATCTTCCTTTCTCGTCAAAGGCCGGGTGGTATTGGTCAGAATGGCTAATCGTCCTTGTTGTCCTTCATGACAACGGTGGTCTCGGTGTGGCTGAAGGTGTCGTGCTTCTCGGTCAGGTCGAGCTCTCCGCAGTAGTAGTCGGCGTGGGTTGCCTCGTTGGCCGTCTTGAGCTGGCCTACCAGCAACACGTCCGCGATGATTACGATGATCAGCGGCGCGACGATGTTGATGAGGATGCTCTCGACATCAAAGGTGAGGTAGTCCGGATCGAAGGCGTTCTCTCCCATAAAGAGAATCTGGGAGAGAACAAACCCGATCACAAAGAACAGCACCGAGGCGATGGCGAGCTTGGGCTTGGAGCAGGGGAGCTCGCCGACCATGCGACCGGTCTGGCCGTTCATGGCAAACAGATAACTCTTGCCGTTCCACGAGGTGGAAAGCATCCACACGGGGAACAGGGCGTAGTCGCTGTCTTCCCAGGTGTAGTCGAGCTGCTTGCTTTCGACCGTGGCGTCGTCGTATTCGTCGACGACGGTCTCGCGCAGGGCCGAGATCGTGCTCTCCTCCATGCGGCGCTCGGCACGCGCCTTGCAGGTCTCGCAATCCTCGTCGTAGCGGTTGGCGATGTAGCCGGGCATATACGCGACCGAAAACGGGCGCAGCGCGTCGTAGTCAAACGGCTCGATGGCGTCCATATGGCCGTCGGGCATCTTGGACGATCCGTCGACGGGCACGCGCTCAAACGAGATATTGCCCTTACGGTAGGCGTCGTAGTGGTCGGTGGTCGTGACGGTGCGGTCGGATTCCTCGGTTACGGTCTCGTTGGTTGCATCGAAGTGCACTTCGCCGTCCACGTGGGCACCGTAGAGCCAAAACGGCACGTAGACACCTTGGACTTCGTCGATGTGGTTGCCGGTGACAAAGCTCTTGGGCAGCAGGATCTTGCCCTTGTAGTGGTCTTTGAGCGCGGCCATGACATCGTTGCGCCCGAGCTTAAACGGAATCACCAGGTCGGGCGAGAAGTCGCCCGAGAGCTGGCCGGGTGCCACGGCAGAGTTGCCGCAGTATGGGCAGGTGGTAACGGCGACGGTGCCGTCCGAGACCAGCTCGGCACCGCACGACGAGCAGATGTAGCCGGCGTTTTGAGCCAGCTCCTGCACGGCATCGTCGACAGAAGGTTTGGGAGCCGCGGCTGCGGCATCGGCTTTGGCATCGGCCTTGTCCTGGCGCTCGCGATAGAGGGCCTCGACTTCTTCGACTTCAAAGCGCGAGTCGCAGTAGTCGCAGACGAGCTTTTGCTCGGCACTGGCAAAGTGAAGGGGGCCGCCACACGCGGGGCACTGATAGTTGACACTCTCGAAGGCCATGATCGGTCCTTTCCGTGCCGGAGGCTAAGCGCCGATGGCGCCACCGCAGTATTCGCAGCGCCCACTGGCATCGGGAATGGTGGTTGCACCGCAGAAGGGGCAGGTGACCGCGGTCTTGGGGGCCTTGGCGGCCACGACGCTGTCGCGCGTTTCCTGGCGCAGCTGTACCAGCGCGTCGCGAACTTCGGTTGCCTGGCGCTTGGCCTCGCGGTATTCGATGGAACCGCGCTGATCGATGGTGGAGTCGTTCACGCGCAGGTTGATCTCGGTAAAGTACGGCGTGTTGACGTGGATGGTCAGATTAAAATCGTAATCCAGGTCGTAGCGCGGCGGGTTGTAGCTCTCACGCTCGCCGTCCTTGGTCTCGCGATAGATCTCGGTGCGATGCTCGTCGATATCCATATCGCAGCCGAGTACCTGTGAGAACTCGATGATGTCGGGATTGGCGTCGCGCCAGCGGCTCTGCGAAGTGATGATTAGCAGGCCCGCGTCCTCATCGAGCATGATGTTGGTGCGCCCGGCAGAGAGCGTGCGCGTGGGGTTGAACGAGGCCAGGCGCTCGGCGTTGGCCTCGCGGTAGGCGAGTTGCTCGCGGATATCGTCCGCGGTGCTGGAGCGATAGCCGTGGAAGTAGGGGGAGAGCTTGCCGGCGCACTCTTTGCACAGGTAGCCTTCGCTGATCTTGGTCTTTCCCAAAAGTCCCAGCTCGGTACCGCAAATCGCGCACTCTTTCTTCTCGAACATCTTGTCAAAGAAGCCCATGGTTGCCTCCCATCAACAGGTAGCGTGTGTCACTTTTGATGATGGGGGAGTGCGCGATCTTTCACGATACCCAGATGGCTCAACGAGTCTCCACAACTGGGACACATGGCCCATTTTCGACTAGTCGATGGGGCTCTCATTGGGGGGCGTACTCACTCATTGGGGACGCACTTAAATGAGTGGCAGTTGGGGACGCTCCATGCCGAATGTGGGCGCCGTCCTTGCTATGCCACGGTCACGGCAACCTGGGCGTAACGGCTGCAGGGGCGTTCGGCGCGCGTCTGCACGGTAAGGGTGAGCACGAAGCGGTCGCCGGTCTGCGCGTCGGCGGGCACGATGAAAGTGGTGCTCACCGTGCATTCCTGCCACAGCGAAAGATCCTGCGCGCCTGCATAGCTCGACGGGTTCATGGCGACATTCCAATGTGCATCGAAGCCCTTGTCGTCGGGGTCGACGATGGTCGCCGCAAGGGCGACGCGCTCGCCGGCTGTGGCGCTGCGGTCGGCCGTGACCTCGACAACATGTGCCGGATGCGAGCAAGCTGCCGGATCGTGGGCGCACCATTGCGCGCGGGCGGCAAAGTCTTCCTGATAGGCGCGCAGATAGGGATTGGGGTTGTCGCCTGCGGGCGTGCCGATGGCGGCAAAACCGGCGGGTGCGTCCGCATCGGGATGCCCATCAAGAAACATGCGGCCGAGCAGCGTGTCGAAGCCGCGGTCATCGATACCGCGCAGGCCAAACGGCAGCAGCGGAATATAGGTCATGCTGTCGCCTTCGGCCATAAAGTCGCCGTGCTCAAACTGCATCGCGGGGATGCCTTCTAGACCCCAATCCAGACGGGCATGCTTGCCAAACTGAAAGCGCTCGGGCTCGTTTTCGTAGACCTTGCCGTCGCCATAGAGCATATAGCGCGCCATAAGGGGGCCGTTTTCCTGCGTGAGGTTTTGCTCGGGCCAAGGAGCCTTAAACAGTGGCAGCGAATCGGGCTGCGCCATCTTGGCGTCGACATAGCCGCCATACATATAGGGCACACGCCAAAAGATGAGCTCGGGAAAGAGCTCGCGTCCATGGTCGAGCCATGAGTTGTCCTGCCCTATGCCATCGGCAACGCCCATCACGCGCACCTTCTGATGGACCCGCTTCTGCACGGCGGGCCATTCGGGCATGGCGCGATACCGCTCGGCAATGCTCATGAGGGCGCGAACAATGGTGTTCATGCCACCCCAGCTGAGCAGCCATAATGTACGCGGGTCATCATCCAAAATTGCCTGCGCAATTACGCGAGACCCCTCAGTTTCCTCGGCCACATCACCCTCAAAGGCAACATTTCCCACAAAGGTGCGCTCGATCATCTGGGCAGGCGTGGGATACGGCGGCTCACCGGCAGCGTCCGCATTCGCCTGCAACTGCGGCCAAGCTTGGGCATATTCATTACTCCAGAGACTCTCAATCCAATGCTCGGGAAACGGCCGATACTCACGAAGCCCGCCGGCCAGCGGATCGGGATCATGAGGCACAACATCCCACTCATAAGAGCGACGACCCTTAGTCCGCCAATGCGAATTCACCTCACCGAGCGTATGAACCCCATCCCCAAGAAAGTGATACTGCGAAGCCGTATACACCACAGCCTGAACATCAAGCACATTAAGATACAGAGCCAAATGAATGAGCGAGTTCATATCATCGACTTCCATATCAGTGGTAACAATCACCCGAGTCAAATTCTGGGACATAGGAGCAGCTCCAATCAAAATCAATTCAGCCAGTTACGCGCGAGGCAAGACGGGACCCACGCCCCCATCGCCACCGACCCGGCGTGCTGCCGGAAGCGCCAGCCCATGCATGCCCGAGGACGTTTGCAAGACTAAACCCCGGTCCCCGCGATGGGAGGGCTTAGCGGTCGACCCTGGCCGACCACTCCCAGCAGCCCACCGGCTCGCCGTCGATGAGTACGTTGCCCCCGTCGAAGTCTTGATAACACAGGTCGTTGAATTGGTGGATCCACACGCCGTGGTTGAACGTCTTCTTAGGCGAGCCGTCGGCCTCGCGATAGCGACCGGTTAGGTCCTCGACATGGCTAAAGTAGGTGAGGTGCACGTTGGCTCCGGCGTTACGCAGGCGCGCCGTGAGCGGCAGCACGGTCTGTTGCGGAGACACGAGCTCGTCGCCCTTGGAGTGCGTAAACCACAGCGGCGTCTTGGCGAGCGCGGCTACGTCCTCGTCCGTGGCGTTGTACCACGGGGCACAGCAGGGAAGGCCCGCGGCGAAGAAATCGGGGTAGTCGGCGCACAGGCGCAGGGTCATAAAGCCGCCGTTGGAAAGGCCAGCGATCACGATGCGGTCGGTGTCGATACGCTCGGCATACTCGGCGACAAACTCGTCAATGAGCGCTTTGAGTACGGGGGAGTAGATGCTCTGGTTGGAGCGACCGAGCTGCTCGACGCCGTTGTCCATCCAAAACGTCGGAGACTGCGGCACGAGCACCCAGGCAAAGCCGCCAAAGTAGCGCTGGATTTGCGCCTGGCTAATGGCTGTCACGCGGTTGCCGGTATAGGCGCGCGTGGCGCCTTCGCCCTGTGTGGCGCCCTTGCCTTCGCCGGCGCCGTGTAGGTACACCACGAGCGGGGCCTTTTGGGGCACGACCGTGGCCTCGGGCGCGAAGGGATTGAAGCAGGCCGAGTCCTCTGCCTTAAAGCTGGGCTCAAAGAAGCCGTACTCGAGCGCGATGCCATCAATGGCGGTCTTTTGTACGGCATTGCTCCAGCCCTTGAGTGCGGGGCAGATGTCGCCGCGACAGGTATCGAAGACCAGGCCGCAGGTGGGGTCGTCGCCGTCGTTGCCGGGAAGAGCCGCGAGCTGCGTGATGTGCAGCTGGTCATCGAGCATGCGCGAGCCCATGACGCCGCCTTCGATCTTTTTGGTCAGGCGCTGCTCGGCGACCTCGAGTGCCACATGGGTGCCCACGGCGAGCTTGCGGCCGTTCTCGTCACACGGATACGCGGCGAGAACGTCGATGTAACCCACGGAGGGCGCGGCATGGTCGGCGCCGTGCTCCTTGCGCATCAGGATCTCGCCCGTGCGCTCGTGACGCTCTACATATATATGGAAAGTGTTCGCATCGACATCGTTGGCGCGCACGGTGCAGGGCAGGTCGAGAACGACCTTGCTGATCCAGGGGCCAAAGTCGCCCAAGGTGGTGACGGTTGCGTAGGTACACGATCTGAGTTCCATGAGCTGCCTCCCTTGCGCCGCGCGTGCTAAACAATCGCGGCAATACAATCTAAACATGTTTAGTTTAATGCAGAGTTGTGGAACAAGCAGATGAACTCGGTAAACGGCATAATCGAACACGCAGTGAACTACTAAACATATGTTTAGTAGTTTCTATCTGGGGTTTTATTGATGAGCTAACAGGCTATTGAGAGGCCGCTCAAAGTAAAATCCCACGTAAATAGCCATATATCAATACATAGGCAAAGAGACGATTTACCGCCGTTCAGATACGCTCACCCCCGATTTCCTACCGTTCACCGGACTGCAAACGGCAAAACTGCCACAAATTCAACGCTGCGTGTAAACTAAGTGCTGTAAACGTTCAGTAAACAGATTGTTTACGACAGCGTATCCAAGGGCTCGGCAGCCGTAAGGGGTTATAGTCGCCGGGTCAAAGGCGTGCCTACGTCCAAACGGGTAGGCACACGATGATATGGGGAGGGGTCCCATGGCAGTAGATAACAAGTAGATTGCCACCGATGTCCTCGAGCTCGTGGGCGGTGCGGAGAATGTTGCCGTCGCCACCAACTGCATGACGCGTCTGCGTCTGACGCTCAAGGATAACAGCAAGGCCGACGTGGAGAAGATCAAGAAGGTCAAGGGTGTTCTGGGTTGCCAGTTCGCCGGCAGCCAGCTCCAGGTCATCATCGGCCAGAACGTGCCCAAGGTGCTCGCCGAGTTCGTCGCCATGTCCGGCGTCAAGCAGGGTGCCGCGGTCGACGAGAACCTCGACGCTCCTAAGGAGAAGTTCGAGCTCAAGAACCTGCCCAACATCATCCTCGACTATCTGTCGGGCTCCATGACCCAGCTGATCCCGCTGCTCATGGCCGGCGGTCTGTTCCGCACCATCGCCGCGGTCCTCGGTCCCACTATGCTCGGCGTTCTCTCCGATACCGATCCGACCTACACGTTCCTCTACACCACCCTGTACGAGGCCACGTTTACCTTTATCCCCATTTACCTGGGCTATGCCGCTGCTAAGAAGCTCGGCGCCTCTCCGGTTCTGGGCATGCTCCTCGGCGGTGCTCTCATGGCCCCGTCCGTCGTGAGTGTCGCGACTCAGGAGGGTGGCGGAATCATCTCCGTCTACGGCATCCAGATCGCCGCTGCCAACTACCAGCAGTCCGTCCTGCCGATCATCCTCTCGGTGCCGGTCCTGTACTTTGTCGAGAAGTTCTTTAAGAAGGTCATGCCCGACGTGCTGTCCACGGTCTTCACGCCGTTCTGCACCATGATCGTCACCATCCCCATCGCCTTCATCGTCCTTGCCCCGATCGGCAACGAGATCGGCAGCCTCATCGCCAACGCCCTCTTTGGTCTTGCTGACCTTGGCGGTATCGGTATCCTGATCGTCATGGCCATCCTCGGCGCCTTCTGGCAGCTCTTCGTGGTCTGCGGCATGCACATGCCCGTCATCCTGCTCGCTCAGGTTCAGATCATCGCTGCCGGCTACGATCCCTTCGTCTTCGTTTCCACCAACTGCGCTATGGCCGCTGTCTGGGGCTGCGCCTTCGGTGCCTTCCTCAAGATGAGGAACCCCGACGAGAAGGGTCTTGCTCTGGGTTACGTCATCTCCGCCATCGCCGGCGGCGTCACCGAGCCCGCACTCTTCGGTATCCTCATGCGCTTCCGTCGCACCATGCTCGGGTATGTTTATCGGCGGTGCTATCGGCGCTGTGTTCTCCGGCCTCATGGGTGTTACCTACTACCTGGCCGGCGGTGCCTCCAACTTCCTGGTCTTCACCAACTACCTGCAGGGTGGCCAGATGAACACCGTCTGGGCTATCGTCGGTATGGCAATCTCCTTTGTCATCGCCGCTGCCGTCGTCTTTGCCACTGGCTTCTCCAAAGAGGAGCTCGCCGAGATGGAGGCCTAAGGCCAAGCCATTCGGTCACATGCGACCTTACCTACACGACAGGGCCCCGTCAGGCGCAAGCCCGACGGGGCCTTTCCTGCAAGGTAGACTGATTGGGACGGGAGATGCCCGCCCGCAAGGGCTTGCTAAACGACGGAGGCTTTTGTGCCAAGGTTACCGCGAAAGAATCTGCCGGTTCGCAACTCCTTTATCAAACGAAAGGACATGCAGATGAGTTTGGGAAAACTGACTGTCAACGGTCGCCAGGATGGCTTTTTGTGCGAGGGCAAACCGTTCTTTTGGTTTGCCGATACGTGCTGGAGCGCGTTTACGAGCATTACCGAGGCCGATTGGGACTACTATCTGACCCGTCGCGCCGAGCAGGGCATGAACGTGCTGCAGATCAACACGCTGCCGCAGTGGGATCGTTGCTGCCCCGATCTGGGCATTTGGCCCTATGCCAGCGAGGACGGCGTGCATTTTGATTGGTCCCGTCCTAACCAGGCGTACTGGGACCGCGCTGCTGCCATGTGTCGCGCTGCCGTCGAGCATGGCATTCGTCCGGCGCTCGTACTTATGTGGTGCAACTACGTGCCCGGTACCTGGGGCGCCAAGATTGCCGAGCATTGCGGTGCCGAGGTTATGCCGCGTGAGGAGGTCCGTGCCCACGTTGCCCGCGTCGTCGAGAACCTGGGCGAGCTCGACCCCGTCTACGTGGTGGCGGGCGATACCGACTTTACCAGCGACGAGGCGATCGCCTATTACGAGGACGCCCTCGACGAGGTCATCAAACGCGCGCCCGAGGCGTTGCGTACCATGCATATCAACCGCGGCAACCGTACCATCCCGGCACAGTACCTGGACCGCTTGGACTTTTACATGTTCCAGCCCGGTCATAACTACGAGGGCCAGCCCGAGGCATGGCGCCTGCCGCAGGACTTTATCGCCAACTACCCTAAAAAGCCGATGGTCAACTCCGAGCCCTGTTACGAGCAGATGGGTGCGTCGCGCAACGTGTACTGGCGCTTCACCGCGCAGGACTGCCGCGCGAGCGTGTGGTCGTCGATCCTTGCCGGTGCGAGCGCCGGCGTGACCTATGGCGCGCACGGCGTTTGGAACTGGCAGACCAGCAAGAGCCAGGGCTCGGTGCTGGGCGAGGGCTTCGATATGCCGTTCCGCTGGCAGGAGTGCCTGCAGTTTGCGGGCGTTTGGGACTTTGGCGCGATCGAGCATGTGCTTGCCGGGCTGGGCGCTACGGCTGGCGATGACGCACTTGCCGTGGTTCCGGCGCAGGAGCTTCTCGATGATGTGCGCGAGGCCATTCGTGTGGCGCGCGTTGGCGATCGTGTCGTTACGTACCTGCCACGTACCACAGCGCTCAAGTTTAAGCTCGACGGCGCGCGCGGCTGGACGGCGACGGTCCTCGACATGGAGGACAAGCGCATCGCCAAGCTGCCCGTCCGCGACAACGGTGACGGCACCGTGCGCGTGGCTCAGCATCCCTTTGAGCACGACGCGCTGGTGATTCTGACCCCCGGGCGCTAACGGCTCTTCTCCAACATTTACAACCCAGTCCCTTTCATGAGGTTGCGGCGGAATGGTTCCTGCATGACAGCTTTAAGCTGCCAAGGGGAGCCATTCCGTTGTACTCATTGGGGACGTACTTAAATGAGTAGTAATTGGGGACGTTCTTTGGGAGGGCGGTTTACGTGGCGGTTATGTGACCCACGGTGAGACCTACGTCGAGGATATGTTGCTTCGTCTGACCAAAGTAGAGGCGTAAAACAGAGAGATAATCGGCTCCGGGCGCGATTTGCCGCATGGCCATCATAAGGGGGTAGCCCCTGTGGTGGTCGCGGCGATGCGCATCCGGGACCATGGCGCGTGAGGAGCGAATATGCAGGAGTTCTTTGGAATCGATGTGGGCGGTACGGCCGTTAAATGGGCTGTGCTGGGCGAGGATTTTTCCATCCGCGAGCGCGGGAGCCTGCCGACGGGCTTTAGCACGGCTGAGGAGACGGTTTCGGCGTTGATCGGGCTCGTCGAGCCGTATCGTGAGCGTGTGAGCGCTGTAGGCGTGAGCGCACCCGGCGGTATTTACGAGGGAGATGTCACGGGAACGATCCATCGCGGCGGTGCGCTCACGTTTATGGACGGCTGCCCACTGGGAAAGCTCATGCGCGAGGCGCTGGGGGTGCCGGTTGCCGTCAATAACGACGGTAAGTGCTGTGCACTCGGTGAGTATGCGGCTGGCGCCCTGCGCGGGACGCGTTTTGGCGTGGTACTCGCTATTGGCACGGGCATCGGCGGCGGTATCGTCATCGACGGCAAGGTCCTGCGCGGCGCGCACTGCTTTGCAGGCGAGTTCAGCTTCTTGCGCAACGATGTCACGACTGCCGCGAGCATGGAAAACTCCTTTGCGGGCTCGGGCGGTTGGCGCGCGCTCCGCGATGCCGCCGTTGCCGAGAAGGGCCTGCCTGCGGATTCTCCGGTGGACGGCCGCCGCGTCTTTGAGTGGATCGCGGATGGCGACATAGCGGCGCAGCGCGCGCTCGACCGCTACGCTCGCGCATTTGACGGACAGCTCATCAACCTGCAGGCCGTGCTCGACCCCGAGGTCTTTGTGATCGCAGGCGGCATCTCGTGCCATCCCGAGCTCGTCGATGCCCTGCGTGCGCAGATGCCGCTGGCCCTCGCGAGTTACGAAGGGACCCTTGCTGGCATTCCTGTGCCGCAGATAAAGGTGGCCGAGCTCGGCAACGACGCCAACCTTTACGGTACTGTCCAGGAGGCCATGCGCCTGGTGTAGCGCGAGCCAAACAAGGCTGTCGAAAAAGATAAAGGCCGGCGTGAACCGCCCCTATTTCCTTAGCACGGGAAATGGGGGTGGTTTTACTCATTGGGGACGTACTTAAATGAGCGCAGTTGAAAACACTCCTTGCCGAGCTAGAGGTCGCGCGTGCCCCTTCTGGGCCATGCGGCTCAAAATCTCGGCGTGATGTGGACGACTGGGGTCGAATTAGCAGCATTTCGAGCTTGGTTTTGGTATTGAGATTGATTCTTTATTAAAATAGATTCCAGACCAATTAAGCGGCCGGGGGTTAACCGTGAGGGGCATGGGAGACACAACCGCATATCTGCGTCGGGGCATTCGGGAGATTATATGCCTGGCGCTGTTCTTCTTCACGTTTTTGGCGTGCGAGTATCTTTTTGATGTGCGCATAGCCGAGTTCGTGCCATCGAGTGAGGTCGTCATCTACGAGAGCATCGTTGTCGGCGCGAGCGTGATTGGCTTTTTCGTGCGCCCATTTCTGTACTATCGCCGTCCCCAGACGATCGATGCGACGAGCGATATTACAGGCGTGCTTTTGGTATCGGCGTTGCTGCTGATGATTATGGCAGTGCGGTTTGAGGTGGTAATTGCCGGCGGCCTGGTGGCGTGCTGCGCCCTGGGCTACTGCGGATCGACTGCCCACGCAAGCTTTGCGCGACGCTTTGCGCGGACGCCCTGCTTGGCGCGCGCCGCAGCACTTTCCTATGCCATGGGCGTTCTGGTACAGGTGTTCAACCACATGGCGATGCCTGTTGGTATTCCTCAGCAGGCTGTTCTGGTCGTCTGTGCGATCGCGCAGGTAGCGTTGCTCCACGGTGCCCGACGCGCCAAGCTGCGCGACGAGTCCGATCCCAACTTCGAACCCAGTGCTGCCGGGCTTTCGGTAGATGCTCTGGAATATGGCGCCAAATGGCATGACGATCCCGAGGCAAAGGCGGCATTTCGCCGCACCGTAGTTCGCCTGACCGTGGCGACAGCGTATCTTTCCGGCGTATTCGCCGCTCTCAACGCGGGCCTCACAACCCTGTATGCTACCGGAGCCGTTGATTTGGGTGACTGGCCGCGCCTGCTGCTTGTCGTGAGCTCGTTGGCCGCCGGCGCACTATTTGACCTGCACGACCGCTCGTATATGAATATCGGCATGACATGTGTCGCCATGCTGTCCACGCTTTCGTTCTTTGTGCTCATCATCGATGGCAATGGCGGCAACGAGCTTGCTGCCATGATCATCTTTTATCTGGGCTCGGGCTTCTTTGTGGTGTTCTTTACCACAAAATTCGCCGCCATCTCACTCTATGCGCGCTGGTCATATTTTTGGCCGTGCATGGGTCGCGTCGTCAACAACGTGTGCTCGATGCTCGTGACGGCGCCGGCGGTGGCGATCATCTCGAGTCAAAACGTGCTGGTGGCAGTCGGCGCGGCGCTCGTGATGTTTGTGGGTATTGCGATTACGCTGCTGGGGCAGTTGGGGCAACGGGCCGATGATGTCGTGATGCAGGACGGCCTGCCGCTTGCCACCGATGATCTTGGTGGGGATCTTGCGCCCACATGCTCCGACTCCGAGCCCGTGGAGGCAGCGGAGCTCACGTCCGATGAACGCCTCGATGCCTTCGTCGCCACCTTTGAGCTTACAGAGCGCGAGCGCGATATTCTTGAGGCCTTGGTCGTTTCGGACCAGAGCGTTCAGGACATCGCCACAACGCTTTTCCTTTCGCGCTCCACGCTCTACCGTCACATTTCCTCGATCAACAAAAAGACCGGCACCGCCTCGCGCGTGGCCCTTATCAACTTCTTCTGGTCCTGGACACCAAATGACTAACGTGTGAGACGCCGACCAGTCCCTTACTCTAACGGGGGTGTGGCCTCAAAGCGCGCCCGCATCGACGCTTCGCCTGCGCTAAACTGGAAGGCACGTACGCGATTACGAGAGGGGCCCGCATGGAGGCTTACAAGCAAGAGTTCATCAAGTTCATGGTCGAGTCCGACGTTCTTAAGTTCGGCAGCTTTACGCTCAAGAGCGGCCGTCAGTCCCCGTTCTTTATGAACGCCGGCGCTTACGTGACGGGCTATCAGCTCAAGAAGCTGGGCGAGTATTACGCCCAGGCCATCCACGATAACTTTGGCGACGACTTTGATGTGCTGTTTGGACCGGCCTACAAGGGTATTCCGCTGGCCGTCGTGACCGCAATTGCCTACCACGAGCTGTACGGCAAGGAGGTCAAGTACTGCTGCGACCGCAAGGAGGCCAAGGACCACGGTGCCGACAAGGGCAACCTGCTGGGCTACGAGCCCCAGGACGGCGACCGCGTGGTCATGGTCGAGGACGTCACCACCAGTGGTAAGTCCATCGACGAGACCTATCCCAAGGTCAAGGCTGCTGCCGACGTCGAAATCAAGGGCCTGATCGTGTCCCTCAACCGCATGGAGGTCGGCAAGGGTGGCGTGACCACCGCTCAGAAGGAGATCGAGGCCAAGTACGGTTTTCCCGTCGCGAGCATCGTCTCCATGGCCGAGGTCGTCGAGACCCTCTACAACCACGAGATCGACGGCAAGGTTGTCATCGACGACGAGCTCAAGGCCGCCATCGACGCTTACTACGAGCAGTATGGGGCTCGGGAGTAGGTAGTTACGCGGGTTTACCAGCCCGCGTAACCAGTTGACGCTGCAAGCCCGTCAGAGCGGCAATCTGCCTTTCAACTTCGGCGGCATGACCAGAAGGTCAATGTCGCCTTGTTTCAAGGCACCTTGCTCGCTCTGGCGGGCTTTCGCTGTCGTTGCCAAAACATCGGCGTTGCCGGACTAGTCATTGGGGACGTTCTTGTTTGACTGGTCATTTAAGAACGTCCCCAATGACTGGTCAGAAATGAGCGTGGATAATCTCCCGGTTTTGGTTCGGTGACGGCCTCAAAGTGGGAGATTATCCACGCTCGTTAGATAAGCGTCCAAAAGCGCTCGTCGCTACTTAAGCCCCGGGAGGCGGGTGTAGGGAAACGATCGCTCGAGGAACTCGGAGCAGCGGGCGTAGTCTTTGGCGAAGTAGCTGCTGTAGAGCGAATCGAGCACGTATTGCACGGCGATGTGGCTGGCGAACTGCGTGATGCGATGCGTCATGCTCTCGTGGTCACTCACCGTAAGGTAGGCGGCAAAGCCGGGATGAATGCGCGCGCAATAAGGCGTACCGATGACGATGACCGGGACATGCCGACTGCTGAGGATCGGCAAGATGTCCTTGAGGTTGGGGGCAAGGCCGCTGTAGGAGATGACGATTGCCGCATGGTCGGGACCCGAGGCGAGCGCCGTTCGCACCTGGGCCTCGGCACCGTCGTGGCACGTCGCGCTTTTACCGGCGGAGAGCAGGCGATCGCGGAACATTCCCGCTGGATAGAGGTTGTGCGAGCCCGTGTAGATGTCGACCTGTCGGGCGTTCGCGATGAGCTTGGCGGCGTGGTCAAGCTGCGTGGGGTCGAGCAGCTCCTGCGTTTCGGCCAGCGTGGTCTGGTAGAGCCCCTCCATGCGCTCCATAACCTGCGCGGGGCTGGACGTAGCATCAAAGGGAAAGTTGATGTCCACGTCGCGGCGGTTTCCCGCCTCGGTTGCCAAGCGAATAAGCTCGACCTTGAGATCCTTGAAGCCCTCGAGACCGAGCTTTTTGCAAAAACGGTGTACGCTCGCGACCGAAACGTTGGTGCGCGCGGCAAATTCCTTAATAGAAAGTCCGCGGATGTCCTGACCGATGGCAAGGGCTGCAATGCCGAGCTGTTGCTCGGTGGGGGTGAGGCCCTGCGCTTCGGTGATCTTGCGTTTGATATCCATGCGAACTCCCACACTCGCCAAACCTGCCAAAAAGGGATAGGTTTATTTTGGCAGGTTTTGCCCGCAAAGGGTAACGGGGCCGAGGATGCCGCTGGGGGCGACGGGCTCGGTGAGGGCGAAGATGTCGGGGATCGCATGGTCGAGCGTGTTGATGACGTCGATCGCGAGCTCATGCGCACCGGCGGAAAGCGCGCCGGCGGCAAAACGGTAGGGCGGGCAGATGCGTGTGCCGAGCGGGCGTCCATCGAGCGTGAGCGTCGCGGTTTCGTAGACGTCTCCCAGGTCGATCGTGGCGTCGGTGCAATCGTTGGCCAGCTCAAACGACGCATGATATCGGTAGGTGCCGCAGGTGCCGGTGAACAGATCGGCCGTAAGGTCGCCCAGGTGTTTGAGCTCTTGTGCTTCACCAAAGGCGCCATTGCTGCCGGCAGGGGAGAGGGCAACGGTCCATGGGCCTTCGATACGCAGGCCGAGCGATATATCAGCGTCGATTACGCCGTCTCCGGGCGCATCCTCGTTGCTCGCTTGCAAAACAACGATGCAGCTCTCGAAGGGTGCGAGCTCCAGCGCACCGTCAAACGCAACGGGCTCGGCACCGTTTAGCAGGTCGAGCCGCGTGCCGCAAAGGCGCTCGCCTGTCGCAAGTGCAACCGTGCAGTCGATGTGCTCGCGTGGGTGCTCGTTGACGAGCATAACGTAGGTCTCGCCTGCTCGCTCGTAGCGAAGTGCGCGTAGCCAGGGCTGCGGTGTGTCAGGCACAACGGTCTGCAGTCCCGCGCTTGCAAGCGCGCGGGCGACATCGGCGAGCGGCGTTGCGGCGAGCCCTCCCAGCTCGACCGCGCCATCGGAATCGTAGAATGCGCCGGGCACCTCGTCGACGGCAAGCACCATAACGCCTGCATCCGTCATGTATCTCGCCGCCTTTGCCGTCTCCGCGCCAATAAACGTAACACCGGGCATAACAAATGCCTGGTAGTGGCAGTTGTTAACACCAAGCAATCCATCGGCAATCGAAACCTTGTAGCGGCTCTTGTCCTCAAAAGCCTCGGCGGGCACAAAATCAAAGTCGATCTGCGCGCGCGTGAGCTCTGCCGCCACGCGCTCGATAGGCATGGCGCTACCGGCCCATTCGGCATCGGCATGGTACAGGATGGCGACGGGGCGCGTGGCACAGCCTCCCGAAAGCAGCGTTGCCGTACGGTTCATATAGCTCATGAGCTGGCCAAAGTGCGGCCACTGCGGGTTGTTGCCGTGCGCGTAAAAGTGCGGCGGGCAGTCCCAATCGGGGAAGGGCGCCATGCTAAACGCGTGCGGCGTAAACCAATTGACGCCGCGGACGAGCATGTGGTCGGCAATCCACTTCATCTCGCGCAAGCCCTCGTGCCAGCCAAAGGCGCCAAAGACCTCGGCCATGCAGCGCCCTTGCTTTTTGGGGTCGAGGCGCGCAGCCGAAGAGCCCAGTTTGGCAAGCGCGTAGGTAAAGAACTCCATGTTCCATGCGCCATGGAAGTAGCTGTAAGGGCCGTGGTCGATGCCGGGGGCGAGCTGGTTAATAACCACATCGATGCCCGCCATGTCCTGACCGGCGACAGCGCGGAAGTAGTGCCCAGCGCCCTGGCCCAAGCGTGTGTGGCAGCTCTTGTCCTCGATTACATGGCCAATGTGCATAACGCCGCGCTCGCGGCACCAGTCACCAATCTGCTCGTCAAAGCACGCACGGTAGAGTTGCGTGGCGATGTCCATGTAGGTGTGGCGGACCCGAGCGCCGGCGGGGTCGCGCGTCCAAAGCTCGCGGAGCTCAGTCAGCCAATTTGTGCCCAGTGCCTCGTGCAGGCGTCGCTCAAGTTCGTCCGACCATGGCAGCGCCATGTCGCCGCGTCCGATAAAGCTGCTGGTAGAAGCGTCTTCGAGGGTCGCACCCTTTTCGTTCATAAAGCCCGGTTCATCGGTAAAGAACCCCAGGATGGTCTTGCCGAACTCGTCGCCCAGATGCTCAAACGTGGGTTCGTAGACGGCGTTGATGAGCATGCGGCACGAATCGGCGTCGACCACGTTGATGTATTCATCGCGAAAGCCGGTCTTTTGGCTGGTGACGTAGAGCTCGAGGGTGGTAACGCCGGCGGGGGCGTCAAAGCGCAGGCGGGCGGGAATGCTGTCCACGGTCTGCTCAACGGCGAGCTCAAGGTCGAGCGGCACGCCGGTAGCGTCAAAACCCGCCGCGCCCACAAAGTGCTCCGTGGGATCCATGAGGTTGCCGAGCTTGATGGTCGTGGACGGCTGGGGTCCAACGACCGTTACCGTGTGATGCTTAAGCACGGTCTTCTTGAGCGTGGGGTCTACATCCTCGCCTGAAAGCGCGCCGTTGGCGTAGCCCGTGGGAAAGTGGGCATCATTGAGCAGCCAGATCTTCAGGCCCAGGCGCTTGCACTCGCCAATGATAAATCGCAGGTCGGACCACCAGCCATCGCGGCAAAACTCGGGATGCGTGCGCGACTCAAGGCAGGCTTCACGGATGTCCGCCCCGGCAATTTGCTCTAAGTATTCGGTAATCGTCTCGCGTTCTTCGCCCTTGAGCCACAAGAACGGAAGCACATGGTTGTCATATGCCACCATACTCACTCCTTCAAAACCTGCCAAAAAGGGACAGGTTTATTTTGGCCGGTTTTATCTGGGCAAACGCCACCCCGCAGCTGCTTGGCGAAGCGCCGGGACGCGTGCCACATGCCAGAACCAACCTTCTAAACCTTTGCGAGTTCAGGGTATGTCGTCCGCGCTGCCCTGCTAATATCAAAACCACGGCTAAATATGACTAAATCAACGATGGTGGCGCCATGGATATCGCATGTTTGGACAATCTTTTGCTCGAGCTGACCGACAGTGAGCGCGCTTACTGCGCGGGCGCTCGCTATGACTGGAACGATGCATTTAGACGGGGTCAACAGGCAGATATCGATGGCAGGCATGTTCATAAAATCGGTAACGCGACATACGCCCTGCACCAAGAAGGCATGCCCGAGGGCCTGTCGATTGTGCGCAACTCGCGCTATAACCCCGTGCCGGAGCACGTGCACGATTATGTCGAAATCAGCTATGTCTATCGAGGGAGTGCGCCACAGATTGTCAATGGTGCGCAACTCACACTCGCCCAAAACGAGGTGCTTCTGCTCGATGCCGCCTGCCCGCATGCCGTAGACGAGCTCGGCGAGCATGACCTGATGTTGAGCATTGTCATTTCGCGGCCGATGCTGCGCCGCAGTCTGGAGCAAAGCCTTTCGCCCACAAGTGCCGTCTCGCAGTTCCTGCTCAACGCACTTAACGACGAGACCGATCATCGCGGGCACGTGCATTTCCGTACGGGCAACAGCCGCCGCGTGCGCCGGTATATGCAGGAGATGTTGTGCGAGCTCCTGGAGCCGACGACAGCAAGCCCCCAGATCGTGTCGAGGCTGTTTGAGCTGCTGCTGGTCGAGCTCATGCAAAGCTACGAGGCCGCGCTGCTGCAAACGGGCGCACCCGCGCTTCCCTCGGCGCAGGTTGCGGCGGCGATGAGCTACATCGAGCGGCATGCTTGCGATTGCACACTCGACGATTTGGCCCGCCACCTGCACTTGAGTCCCAACTATGCAAGCGCACTGCTCAAGCGGCAGACGGGCCGCACATTTATGCAGCTCGTGCAGGAGAGTCGCCTGACACGCGCGGCGGCGCTACTCGACACCGGTGCTACTGCAGAGGCCGCAGCGCGCGAGGTGGGCTATGCCAATATGAGCTTCTTCTACAAAAAATTTGCCGAGCGCTATGGCTGCACGCCGGCCGCCTATCGCCGACGTTCGCCCAGATAAAACCTGCCAAAATAAACCTGTCCCTTTTTGGTCGGTATCAGGAAGTGTCAGAGACGGGGCGGCGGCGGTCCGTGGGCGCGAAAAGAAGTGTCGGGTTTGGTACGCCCGCTTCTGCCCGTCCCGCGCGTGGGCGATACTCAGCTCATCGACCCGCGATGCAAAGGAGATGCTCATGGCAAACATCAAGTTCCCCGAGGGTTTCTATTGGGGTGGCGCCACCGCCGCCAACCAGTTTGAGGGCGCTTGGAACGTGGACGGCCGCGGTCCCTCCGTCGACGACCATTTCTTGGGCGGCAGCTACAAGGAGCCGCGTCAGATTACGATTGACATCGACCCCAACCGCTTCTACCCCAATCATGACGGTATCGATTTCTACCATCGCTACGAGGAGGACATCGCGCTGTTCGCCGAGATGGGCTTCAATATGTTCCGCATGTCCATCTCCTGGAGCCGTATCTTCCCCAACGGCGACGACGCTGAGCCCAATGAGGCCGGTCTCGCCTTCTACGACCGCGTCTTCGACTGCCTGCGCGCCCACAATATCGAGCCGCTCGTGACCCTCTCGCACTACGAGATGCCCTATCACCTGGTCGAGAAATACAACGGCTGGGCGAGCCGCGAGCTCATCAGCTTCTTTGAGAAGTACTGCCAGACCGTCTTCGACCGCTATCAGGACAAGGTCAAGTTCTGGCTCACCTTCAACGAGATCAACTGCGGTACTCAGGACATGGGCAACCTCTTTGAGACCAGCATGATTCAGGGCTTTGAGGGTCCGGCATCGGCGGTCCATACCACGCCGCAGGCTCGTATGCAGGCGCTGCATCACCAGTTTGTCGCCAGCGGCCGCGTCGTGCGCTATGCCCACGAGCATTACCCGCAGTTTAAGATGGGCAACATGGACTGCTTCATCCTCTCCTATGCCGCCACGTGCGATCCGGCCGACGTGTTCGCCACGCAGCAGGAGATGAACACCATGAACTGGTATTGCTCCGACGTACAGGTGCGCGGCAAGTACCCGTTCTATGCCAAGCGCTTCTGGGCCGAGAACGATGTTGAGCTCGTGATGGAGGACGGCGACCTGCAGGATATCGCCGACGGCAAGGTTGATTTCTACACCTTTAGCTACTACATGTCCGGCACCGTGGGCACCCACAAGGACCACGAGATGACCGAGGGCAACATGACCTTTGGCGGCAAGAATCCCTATCTGGAGTCCACCGACTGGGGCTGGCAGATCGATCCGCTGGGCCTGCGCATCGCCCTCAACGAGATTTACGCCCGCTACGAGATTCCGCTGATGGTGGTCGAGAACGGCATGGGTGCCTACGACGAGGTCGAGGAGGACGGCTCCATCCACGACCCGTACCGCATCGCCTATCTGCAGAGCCACATCAAGGCTATGGGCGAGGCCATCGCCGACGGCGTTGACCTGATCGCCTACACCTGGTGGGGTCCCATCGACCTGGTTTCCGCCGGCACTGGCGAGATGCGCAAGCGCTACGGCTTCATCCACGTCGATAAGTACGACGACGGCACCGGTACCTACGAGCGCCGCCGCAAGGACAGCTTCTTCGCATATCAGAAGATCATCAAGTCCAACGGCACCGAGGGCTTGGAGTAATCGACAATATGAGTGCCACTGGTAAAAGGTTTTGGGAAGGGCTTGGAAGGGCTTGCGATTCGAGCCCTCACCTTAGCAATTTGATCATTTGGCACTATAATCACCACAGGCATGCGCATAACGTTGCGCTTAATCAAAAGGAGAAAACGTATGGGTCTGTTTGACATGTTCAAGAAGAAGGCTGAGCCCGCGGCAGCTGCTGCTCCGGCCTCCATCTCTGCTTCTGCCGGTGCCGACGTGCTGTGCTCGCCCGTCAAGGGCAAGGTCATCAAGATGGCCGACGTGCCCGATCCCGTCTTTGGTGGCGAGGTTCTGGGCAAGGGCTGCGCCGTGTGGCCCGAGGACGACCTGGTCTACGCTCCCTGCGACGGCAAGGTGACCGTCACCATGGGTCACGCCGTGGGCCTGCAGTCCGATAGCGGCATCGAGGTTCTGGTGCACGTTGGCGTCGATACCGTCAACATGAACGGCGACGGCTTCGAGGGCTTCGTCAAGGCCGACGACGTCGTGAAGGCCGGCCAGCCCTTGCTCAAGATCGACCGCGCCAAGATCGCTGCCGCCGGTTACAAGGACTGCGTCGTCGTGGCCGTGTCCAACACCGCCGAGTTTGCCGATGTCGAGCTCGCCGTCGAGGCCGAGTCTGCCGTCGCCGCCGGTGACGCCATCGTTAAGGTCGTCCGCAAGTAGTCTGCGGCATCCAGAAGATGCACAAGGGTGGTCGGGTTATCCGGCCACCCTTTTTTAATAGGCTAAGCAGGTGCATTTTATTGCAGGGGGCTTGCTTTAAGGGCCATTCGTTCGTCAAATTGAGCCGCCTGCGCTTTTGCGACGCAGGGGGTTGGGCCGGGCCGCTAATATGGACTTACTGTCACGACGTGCGCTGCGTAGGGAGCGCGGCGCCGCTTGTTTGGAGGAATGTCATGAAAAAGAAGCTGCTGCTTGCGCCCCTGATGGCTGCCCTGGTCGCGTGCGTGGTTTTGCTTTCCGGCTGCGGAGGGCCTTCGGTGGAGGAGCTCATCACCAATGACCTTACGAGTCAGTTTGACGAGATCAAGAACGGCGGCGATGACTTCCTCTCCGGCCTGGAAGAGGCTTCGGGCGACGAGTTTGAGCAGCTGGGCATCGATCCCAAGGAGTATGCCAAGAGCTATCTCGAGGGCTTTGACTACAAGATCGGCGATGTGACGGTCGACGAGGACAAGGGCACCGCGACCGCCGAGGTCACCATAACCTGCAAGTCCATGAACAAGATTGTCGAAGATTTTGCTACTCAGTATCAGGAGAAGGTCGCAGCGCTCGACGAGCTGCCGTCCGAGGACGACCTGTACAAGATGGCCGGCCAGGTCATGGTCGACGTGACCAAGGCCGCTAAGACCAAGGACACCAAGGTCACCTTTAAGTATTCCGCCGACGAGGATAACGAGTGGTCCGCCGACGATTCCGCAACCACCGAGATGATGAATGCGATGATGAGCTAGTTCGTTGCGGCGTTTTACCAAACGCCGCAACTGCTCGACGCTGCAAGCCCGCCAGAGCGGCAATCTGCCTTTCAACTTCGGCGGCATGACCAGAAGGTCAATGCCGCCTCGTTTCAAGGCGCCTTGCTCGCTCTGGCGGGCTTTCGCTGTCGTTGCCAAAACAACGGCGTTCCCTTGGCTGGCTTAAAGTGGCACTTGTGCCTGTGGCGTTGCCATCGCTGTCGAAGGCGGCACTTGGGGACGTTCCTTTTCTGCCGGCAGTCGGGGACATTTCTTTGTTGCGGGGGCAGCTAAAAGAGTCCCGTCCCACATTAGCTACCCGTGGAAGGGATGAGTGGTTACTCGCCCAGCACCAGCGCCGCGAGCTCTGCTTGGGTGTCCACCACGTAGTCGGCGCCGGCGGCTTCCAGCTCTGCGCGGCCGCGGAAGCCCCAGCTGACGCCCGCGCTCTTAAGGCCGGCGTTGTGGCCGGTCAGGATATCGACATTGGAATCGCCCACATAGAGTGTGGTTGCCGGATCGGCACCCAGCTCCTCCATCACATGCAGCGTGACGGGTGCTTCGGGCTTGGGTGGAAACGCATCGACACGGCCCTGTACCAGCGCAAAGCGCTCGGAACCAAAATACTTCTCGATAAGCGGAGCCGCCGAGACGTGGTCCTTGTTAGTGAGCACGGCAAGCTGCACACCCGCGGCGCGCAGGCGGTCGAGCATCTCGATCGTGCCGGCATAGGGGGCAGTGTGGTCCTCCTTGTGCTCGCCATAGTAAGCCCTAAACTCGGCAAGCGTCTGCTCAAACATACGGCTGTCTCCCGCGTACTCGGCGGGCATAAAGCGTTCAACCAGCTTGAGCATGCCGTTTCCCACCTTGTAGCGGTACTCGTCTACGGCAAACGTGGGCCAGCCGTGCGTCTCGCAGGTATGGTTGCCGGCGGCCGCCAGGTCCTCGAGCGTGTTGAGGATGGTGCCGTCCAGATCAAAGATCACATGGGAAAAAGCTGCTGCCATGAAAGCTCCCGTCATTGGCTTTAAAAACGCACCTCATAATACTGGGCTTCCGCGTTGGGCGAGCTTGGAATCTGAACATCTCCAGGGATATCAAGTCGCATCGCGCCGGCCGCAAGCTTTTGCCGTTAGCAAATCCTCGGCAGCTGCTCTCCCACGAGCATGTCGAGGATACGAGTCGAGCCCCAGCCGGTGCGCACACGCACGGCGGGACGGGCGCCTGACTCAAGCGGCAGCACGCGACCGATGATGGCGGCATTCTCGCCGTAGCGGGCGGCGCGCATGGCGCTCAGCGCGGCATCGGCTTGCTCGGCCGGCACGACGGCGACCATCTTGCCCTCGTTTGCCACCTGCAGCACATCGTAGCCGAGCATTTCGCAGGCGGCCTGCACGTCGGGACGCACGGGCACGGCATCCTCGTCGACCTCTATGGCAACACCGCTGGCCTGGGCAAACTCGTTGAGTGTGGACGCCAGACCACCACGCGTGGGGTCGCGAAAGCAACGCGTGCCGGGCGCTGCGGCCAAAACGTCGGCAATCAGGTGGTTGAGCGGCGCGGCGTCGCTTTCGATCGTGCTCGAAAACGCCAGGCCCTCGCGTTGGCTCATGATGGCGATGCCGTGGTCGCCTAGCGTACCCGATACCAGAATGACATCACCGGGTTGGCAGTTGGCGCCGCTGAGCGCCACGCCCGTGGGAACCTCGCCCACGCCGGCGGTATTGATATAGACGCCGTCGGCCCCGCCGCGCTCGACCACCTTGGTGTCGCCCGTGATTATGGACACGCCCGCCTCGCGCGCCGTTTCTGCCATCGTCTGCACAATCTGGCGGAGCTTATCCATGGGATAGCCCTCTTCGAGGATAAAGCCGCACGATAGGTAGCGCACGTTGGCGCCCGAGGTCGCGACGTCGTTGACGGTTCCGCACACGGCGAGGCGGCCGATGTTGCCACCGGGGAAGAACTGCGGCGAGACCACAAAGCTGTCGGTCGACATGGCGATGCGCCCGCTCGCGGGCAGCGCGGCCACGCCGGCGTCGTTGCCTTCGAGCAGCTCGGGCGACCCAAAGGCATCCAGAAAGACCTCATCGATGATGCGCTTCATCATCTGACCGCCAGAGCCGTGGCCCAACAGGACGGTGCTATTGGTGATGCTATGGGACATATCCAAAACTCCAATCGTGGGTAGTGCCGGTGTGCGGGTGCGTCCGGGCTAGTTACGGTAGCGGTAGTACGCCGCGCAGCTGCCCTCGGAGCTCACCATGCACGGGCCGACGGGGTGTTCGGGCGTGCAGGTGCGGCCAAAGAGCGGACAGCTGCTCGGCGTAATGGCCCCGCGCAGCACGTCGCCGCAGCGGCACCCACGCGGCTCGACCGTCTCCTCGACGGGCACGTCAAAGCGGGTGCGGGCATCAAAGCGCGAGAACTCGGGGCGGATGGAAAGGCCCGAGTTGGCAATCGGCCCCAGTCCGCGCCACGTGGTGTCGCACGGCTTAAACACCTGCTCGACCAGCTGGCGCGCCACGGGGTTGCCGTCTGCGTTGACGCCACGGCGGTAGGCGTTGCCAATCGCGGGCCCGCCCTCGACAACCATCTGGACCAGCATGCAGATGCCTTGCAGGATATCGACCGGTTCAAATCCCGTGACCACGCCCGGGGTATCGAATTCGTTGACCAAAAAGCCAAAGGGTGCCAAGCCCGTGATGGTGGCGACGTGGCCCGGCAGGATAAAGCCGTCGATGGCGGTCTCGGGGTCGTTGGCGATGGCGCGCAACGCTGGCGGCGTGGTCTTGTGGGCGCAATAGACCGAGAAGTTCAAAAGCCCGCGCGCCTCGGCCTCCAGGATGGCGGCGGCGATGGTGGGCGTCGTGGTCTCAAAGCCCACGCCCATAAAAATGACCGGACGATTGGGGCTTTGCTCGGCAATGTCGAGCGCGTCGAGCGGGGAATAGACGATGCGGATGTCGCGCCCTGCCGCCTTTTGCGCAGCGAGCGAGGTGGACGATCCGGGCACGCGCATCATGTCGCCAAAGGTGGTGATGATGGCGCCGTCTATGTTGGCGAGCGCGATTGCGTGGTCGATGTCGCGGTTGGCGGTAACGCAGACGGGGCAGCCCGGTCCGCTCAGCAGCTTGAGCCCGGCCGGCATAATGGAGCGAAAGCCATAGCGGCCGATGCTTACGGTGTGCGTGCCGCAGACTTCCATAAGGTTGATGGTGCGGTCGCCGACAAGCTCGCAAATGCGATCGATGAGCTCGCGGGCCAGCTTGGAATCGCGAAATGTCGAAAAGTCGATACCGGAGCGAGCCGGCTGTCCGGCCGCCACTAGTATGCCTCGGCCGGGTTGCTGGCCAGTTGGTCTTCTTCGGCCAGCTCGGTCATGGCGTTAACGAGCTCGAGCGTTTCTTGCGCTTCCTGCTCGTCGACGATCTGGATGCCAAAGCCGGCGTGTACGAGAATATAGTCGCCAACCTGCGCCGTCGGCACGAGTCGCAGCGACACGGGGCGCTCGATGCCCATCATGTCGACGGTGGCCTTGAGGTCGTCGTCGCGTTTGACTACTTTGCCGGGAACGGCAAGGCACATATTGTTCCCCTTTTATACGCTTTGCGCTGGATGGGCGCTTAATAATCCACAGTTGATGGTAGCGCTCGCGGGGTTCGCGGGCAAACGCGTTACGCCTGTGAGACGGCTGGGCGCGGCGGCGTACGAGGGCGAGCTACTGTGATGCAATCCGCGCAAGACGAGCGCTCGCGACCGCCGCCTGACCGTAGGCGATGCAGCCGTCATTGACGGGTACGGTGTGGGGGACAAGGACAGCAAGGCCTGCGCTTTTGAGCTTGCGGGTGAGGAGCTGGAGCAGAAGTCGGTTCATGAACACGCCGCCCGAGAGGACGACGGTGTCGATGCCCTCGCGCGCGCAGATCTCGCTGGCGATGTGTGCCGAGGAGCGCGCGACGGCGACATGGAAGTCGAGCGCGAGCTTGTCGACGGGCGCTCCGGCTTCAATTCCCTCCAAAAGTGTCTCAAAGAGTGCTTTCTGGTCCAGAACATAGGAGGCGTCCAACCACGATGGGCCAGATGTGGAATAGCCGGCGTTGTCGTCGGGAAAATGGGCACCTTCGCTGTCGAGCGCGCGCCAGGCGGCGGCTTCGAGCTCGATGGCGGGTTCGCCCTCGTAGGTTGCCTGGCCGCAAATGCCCAAAATCGCGGTTGCGGCATCAAACAGGCGACCCATGCTGCTAGTGCGCGGACTGTTGATGCCGCGCTCGATCATCGTTGCCGTTATGCTGCGCGTTTGCTCGTCAAGGCTGTTCAAGAGCCCCACGGCTCCCGGGTGCTCGAGCAGGTCGAGCTCTCTGAGCAGGGCAAAGGCGTTGCGGCGGGCATCGTGTACGGATGCGGCGCCACCGGGAAGCGCCCAGGCGCGCAGATGCGCGACGCGCTCAAAATCGGCGAGACGGGCGACAAGAAACTCACCGCCCCATATGGTGCCATCGGTGCCGGCACCCGTGCCGTCGAAGGCGATGCCGAGGACGCGTGCATCGGGCGCAAGCCGGCCTGCGACAATCGCCTCTGCCATTACGCTCGCGATGTGCGCATGGTGGTGCTGGACTTCGATAAGCGGCAGATCGTGCTCCTGCGCCTGCTCGCGCGCCCATTGGCTCGACAGATAGCTGGGATGCATGTCGCATGCCAAGGCGGCAGGCGCCAGGTCAAAGAGGTTTTCCAGACGCGAGCGCGCGGCGCTCCAAGCATCGAAAGTCGCGCCGTTTTCGACATCGCCGATATGCTGCGACACAAAACAGGTCGTATGACCGTCCGAGTCCGTGCGAGTGAGTGCAATCGTGGCTTTTTGCTGCGGCCCGCAGGCGAGTACGCAGGGCGTGGTGCCGTCGAGCGCCGGCAACGACAGCGGTTGCGGCGCATATCCGCGTGCACGACGTACGGGCATGACGTCGCCGTCGACCAAGCGTACCACGGAGTCGTCGTAGCGCGACAGAATCGCGCGGTCGTTACCGAGCAGCGCATCGGCGATGCCGGCGGCAACAAGGTGCTCCCATGCAAGGGCATCGTCGGTCTCGATGGGCTCTTCGCTCAGGTTTCCGCTGGTCATGACGATTGCGTGCATACCGTTCGCTGCAGCCGCGGCGAGCAGCAAATGTTGAAGTGGGGTGTAGGGGAGCATGACGCCGAGCTCGGGCAGGTCGTGCGCGACGGATGGCGCGAGCTCAGGGGCGTCGGGGGAGCCGTAGGCGTCGTTGCCGGCCGCGCGGCGGCGCAGCAGCACAATGGGACGAACACTGCCGGCCAGCAGGTTGCGCTCAATGCCATCGATATGACACAGGCGCTCGGCGTCGGCAAGGCCGCACACCATAACGGCAAGCGGCTTGTTGCTGCGACGCTTGCGACGGCGCAACTCGCATACCGCTTGTTCGTTGGTGGCATCGCAGGCCAGGTGGAATCCGCCCAGACCCTTGATGGCGACGATGCCGCCGCCAGCTAGCAGCTCGACGCAGCGTTCGATGATGGCATCGCTGGCCTCGCGCGTGGAGCCGACGGCTGGTGTTGCGTCAACGCCCGCTGGCGCAACACCGCGATTGGCCTCACGCCACGTAATATGCGGTCCGCAACCAAAGCAGGCATCGGGCTGCGCGTGAAACCGCCGATCGAGCGGGTCGGCATACTCTGCGGCGCAGGTGGGGCACATGGGAAAGCAATCCATCGAGGTGGCCGCTCGGTCATAGGGCAATGAGCGAATGATGGTAAAGCGCGGTCCGCAATTGGTGCAGTTGATAAAGGGATAATGAAAGCGTCGGTCGGCGGGGTCGAACAGCTCGCGCAGGCAGTCGTCGCACGTGGCGATATCAGGCGAGACGAGCGTCGTGTGGGCAGTTTGATCCTGCGACGCCACAATGTGAAAGCCCTGCTCATCGGCAGTGCTCCAACCGCCAGGCTCCAAATCCGCAATATCGACTCGCTCAACGCGAGCCGCCGCGGGCGCATGCTCAGAAAGCGCAGCGACAAATCCGTCAACCGCCTCGGCACAAGCGTGCGCCTCGATATGCACGCCGTCGCCCGCATTGAGCACCCATCCGCAAATGCCATGCGCCATGGCCTCGCGATACACAAACGGTCGCATGCCAACGCCCTGCACAATGCCCGTCACATGAATATGCACATGCCGCATGCGACACCCCTCATCAAAACCGACCAAAAAGGGACAGGTTTATTTTGGTAGGTAAAACGCTAAACCTGCCAAAACAAACCTGTCCCTTTTTGGCAGGTGCGCTGCGGGAAATTCCGCTACAGCCCCAGGCTCTGCTTGGTGGCGGCGCACGTGAGCTCGCCGTGCTTAACGCCGCGCAGGCCCAGCAGGCGGTCGGCTAGTTCGTAGACGCGCTCGCCGCGACCCTTGAGCGCCAGAATCTCCAAGCAGTTGTGGTGATCCAGATGCACGTGCATGGTCGATACGATCTCGTTGGTGTAGTCGTGCTGCACCTCGTCCAGGCGGCGTGTCAGATCGCCGGTGTGATGGTCGTAGATCATGGTGAGCGACCCGATAACATGCTCATCGGGCGTGCGCATCTGCTCCTTGGCGATCGAGGCGCGAATCAGGTCGCGCACGGCCTCGGAGCGGTTGGCCACGTCGCCGCGGCGCGCGATCTGTTCGTCAAAACGGCGCAGCAGGTCGTCGGGTGCGGTAACCGAAAAACGGACCAGCTCGGAGCCGGAGCCACTACAGTGGCAGCCCGCGTCACCGTCCGCCCCGTGCGGATGCTCGTGCTCGTGCCCGCAGCCGTGCTCGTGTTCGTGTTCGGACACCCTACACCAGCTTCACGGATCCGACGGAGTTGTGGTCGGCCTCGATGGCCTCTTCGTAGCCCTCGAGCGCGTCATGCGCCTCGTGCAGCGCGGCCATGGCTGCCTCGAGCTTGGCGCCGATGCGCTCCATGTCAAAATTCTCGGTCGCATGCAGCAACTGATGGCTCCATTCGTGAGCGAGCTCGATGGTGTCGTCGACCTGCTTGACGCTCATGGCAAGCTGGCTCATGTTCATTCCAACATCATGCATGGAAAATCTCCTTTTGTATGGGGCAGTTCAGTGGTTCAGATTTTACTACGCCCGCTCTGCGCGCAGCTGCATAAGAAAACGGGTACGAGTCTGTGCGACCCGCACCCGTTCACTGGGGGCTGTTTGTGACTACCATACTATCCGTGGTTGCACTCGGTGCATCCAGAAGTCCGGCGAGCGGTGCAAAACCGCTCATAGACGGCGAGTAAGTAACAAGCGTATTACAGATGCTTCTCCAGCAGCGCCTGCAGCCTCGCCTTGGGTAGAGCGCCAACTGAGCGGTCAATCTCCTCGCCGTTCTTAAACACAATCAGCGTGGGGATGCTCATGACGCCATACTTCATGGCCAGGTCCTGGTTGTCGTCGACGTTGCATTTGGCAACGGCAAGCTTGCCCGCCAGCTCATCGGCAACCTCGTCAACGATGGGCGAGAGGGATCGACAGGGCCCGCACCACGGTGCCCAAAAATCGACCAGCACGGGCAGGCTGTCGTTAACGATGGAATCGAAGTTCTCGGGGGTAATCTGATTAATGTCAGCCATGGTGACCTCCATAATGCGACGCGGCTCGGCCGCGTAAAACTCAGTACGACCGTGCTTATACCCAGCCGCCCGCAAAGCAACCACTCGCGGGCAGCTCTTTTATATAATGGTGGGCACGCAAACGATTGGAGAGCGCATGTCCACGTCACAAAGCCAGAAAAAAGAAGCCATCGCCCAGGCGGCCGAGCAGGAGCTCACATCGCTTGCGGTCCGTGGCGTGCGTATCGCGGGCAACGCGTGCTCGCCGATCGTGCTGGTCAAAGGCGATTTGGACGAGGCCGAGCGTTCGGGTGGCGAGCTTGCCGCCGGCCCGGATGGCGCGGCGTTGCGCAAGGCGCTTGGGGCCATCGGCTACGCGCCCGAGGATTTTTGCGTGCTGGCAAGCGTCGCCGGCGTGGGTGACGGAGCGGTCGCGGTGGGCGAGACTCTGCCGTGCGAGCTGTTCCGTGAGGCGCTTGAGGCTTTGGACCCCGAGGCGGTGCTACTGCTCGACAACAACGCGGCTGACGCCATGCGCGAGACCTACGCCGATATGCTCGTGGCGATCGATGACTTCGACACCGCCATGCTCAAGCCCGGCTTGGTCGCCCATGTGCAGGGTCGCCGCGTGCTCGCGCTCGACGGTTTTGAGGCGGCGCTCACTGACAAAGCCGCCAAGCAGCGCATGTGGGCATACATCAAGCAACTGACCCCGGCAGCCGCTCCGCTGTAGCGGATTGGCGCCGGCGAGCGATTGTCTGGCGGGCAAGGCACGCCTCGAGATCGGCGCCGCACTTCTACATCACAGCGCGCAGCTCAAACCGATCGCCGTTAATGCGGAACTGACAGTTGCCGTTCATGCGCTCCACGGCAAGTTTGATGCTCTTGGTGCCAAAGCCGTGGCCCGCATGCCGGGTCACGGGCATGCCGTCGACCATGCGCGGCGCGCGGTCAAACGTGTTGGAAACTAACAGCAGCAGCTGGCCGTCCTCTAATCGCAGGTCAAAGTCGACGAATCGCTTTCCTTGGGGTGCGGCGCTTGCGGCGGTGATAGCGTTTTCCAAGGCATTTGAGAGCACGCTAAACAGGTCGGCGTCACCTACGTGGATGGTTTCGGGTACGGCGGCGCGCAGGTTGGCGGTAATGCCGTTTCTATTGATATCCGAGTTAAATGACGAAAGCGCGATGTTTACGGTCTCGTTGGCACAGAAGCGGCGTACGGCGGTGCGGTCGCCGGCTTCGCAGAGTTCGTCGATGCGTTTGAGCGCCTCGTCGGTGTGGCCCTCCTCAATTAAAGCGGCCAGGCCGCGTAGGAAGTGGCGCATATCGTGGCGAAGAATCGACAGCTCGCGCCCAGATTGACGCCAGGCCTCGAGCTCTTTAATGGCGGCGCTGTCGCGGGTTTCGAGCATCCAGCGCTCTCGCTCGGCGGTTTCCTTTTCTTCGTATTCGCGCAGGTAAACGGCAAGAAACATAAGATAGAAGGCACAGAGCGCAAATGCCAAAAACTCAACCGTTACCACCGAGCCCGAGTGGAACAGCGTGGTGTAGACGTTGGTGGCATAGTCAAAGACGTAATAGACGAGCGGCAGGATTAAAAGGATGCCCAGCTCGGTGGTGCTTTTAATCGCCAAGCGCGGACCGATGTCGCCGGCCCAATGCAATAGGACGGCAAAGACGGCGAGTGTGGTCGCAATACGCGCCAGATAGTACGCGATCTGCGAATCGGTTGCGGCAAAGGCGGCGATGCCCATCCAATTGCTGAACTGGCAGCTCAGATAGGCGCTGGTAATGCCGAGCACGGCAAGCAGCGGGCTCAGGCGGTAGCGCGCGCACAAATAGATGACGAGCGGCAGATGCACGACGAGCGGATATACCTGGCGGGCGAAAAGCTCGCCGCCGACGGCATTGGCGAGGCCAAATGCGCATCCAGTTACGGCACCGACCAGCACCAGTTCAAGCGCATGACGCCGGTTGATCTCGATACCGCACAGCGCCGCCGAGGCAAAGACGCCAAAGAGCAGCGTCGTGGCGTGGTGGATTGCCCAAAGGACCATTTCGACCGAGGAGGCCATCAGTGTCTCCCACCCTCAAAGCGAACCGCAAAGTAGGCGTCTTGGAATCCCTGCTTGCAGCTGCGCGAAAGCGGGATGCACGCACCCGAGCGCATGACGATGTCCGTGCGGTCAAAGTGATCGATATTGCGCAGGTTGACCTGGTAGCTGCGGTGGCATTTAAAGAAGGTGGCATTTTGCGCCAAACGGTCCTCGACGCTGCGGAACGATTCGAGTGCCTCGATATCGCGTCCGTCGCGCAGGTGGAAGACCACGTGCTTGTTGCGCGCCTCGGCATATTCGATGTCGGACAGGCGCAGGGCGTGGTAGCCAAAGGACGTTTTGATTACGAGTTCGTCGGTTGCCGCCGGGCGCACGCTCGAAAGCTCGTCGAGTAGCTGCGCCAGGCGTTCGTAAGTCACAGGCTTGAGCAGATAGTCGAAGGCGCGGACCTCGTAGGACTCCAGTGCAAACTCGGGCGATGAGGTGAGAAACACCAGACGCACGGCGGTATCGGCCTGGCGCAATTCGCGCGCGGTGTCCATGCCGTTGACGAGCGGCATGATCATATCGAGCAAGATGATGTCGGCGCGCGATGCGGCATGGCGGGCCAGCAGGTCCTCGCCGCGCGTGACGAGCGCAACATCGACCGCCGTGCCCGTCTCGCTCGACCAACGGTCGATCATCCGGTGCAGTCTATCTAGAAAAGCGACGTCGTCGTCGCAGGCAATAATCTTGAGCATTCTGAGCCCCCTTAGTAGTTCGATTTTGCCACATTGGGTGCGGACCGCTCGCGGAGGCGTGTCCCATTTGCGCCCCACGTCGCGCAACTCGCGCCGAGCGGTATTGCGGTGGCGAAAGATGCCTCCTGCGCTATCGAGAGCTCGGCTATCCTCGGCTTGCCAGTTCGAAAATGGACCTGCCACATGATTGAATCTTTATTTCAACTTTACACCTAGGTTTACAGCTGTCTTGTCAGCTGTAAACCTAGGTGTCATACTAAAACCCCAAGATTCGCCAAAAGAGAGGGGCCTTGATGGCACAGAGCGCGAACATGGATGCGTCGGAGCTCGCACGCGATATCGCGGCCGGCCTAGCATCGGCAACGACGGCAACGGAGCGCGCGGCACTGGTGCCCGCAGAGCTCGTCGAGGCCATTCAGCAACTAAAAACCCAACGTGACGCGGTGATCCTAGCGCACTATTACGTGGCGCCCGAGGTGCAGGCCGTGGCTGATTACGTCGGCGATAGCTTCTACCTGGCCAAGCTCGCCAAGAGCCTGCCACAGCGGACCATCGTGCTGTGCGGCGTGGAGTTTATGGGCGAGAGCGCCAAGCTGCTCAACCCCACCAAGACCGTGCTGCTGCCCGAGCCGGGCGCGGATTGTCCCATGGCTCATATGGTCAAGCGCGAGACGGTCGACGCCGCCCGCGCCGAGTACGGCGACGACCTTGCCGTGGTGTGCTACGTCAACTCCACGGTTGAGATCAAGAGCTGGAGTGACGTGTGTGTCACCAGTTCCAACGCCGTCAAGATCGTGTCCGAGCTGCCGCAGCAGCACGTCCTGTTCATTCCCGACCAGAACCTGGGCCGCTTCGTAGCCGAGCAGGTGCCGCAAAAGCACGTCATCCTCAACAACGGCTACTGCCCGCGCCATCACATCATCACCGTCGAGCAGATCGTCGACGCGACGGAGGCCCACCCCGACGCGCTCGTGCTGGCGCACCCCGAGTGCAAGGCCGACGTTCTGGCCGAGGCCGACTACATCGGCTCCACCGCCGGCATCATTAAGTATGCCGAGGAGTCCGACGCGAGCGAGTTCATTATCGTGACGGTCCGCGGCGTGCTCTACGAGCTCGAGCGCCGCTGCCAGGGCACCGGCAAGAAGTTCTATTTCCCCGCGGTGCAGCCCACCTGCGTCAACATGGACCTCATCACGCTCGAAAAGCTCGTGCGCTGCCTGGAGACGGGCGAGGGCGAGGTGCAGATCGGCGTCTCGGACGAGGCCGCCGATCAGGCCAAGCTCACGCTCGACCGCATGCTCGAGTACGCAGCGCGCTAGAACAATGTGGCAGGAGGGACGGTCCCTTATGTCACATTCAAGGGAGAGGATTCCTGTGGAAACCAAGCAATACCCCGATATGGAGTGCGACGTCGTCATTGCCGGCTGCGGCGTGGCGGGCCTGTACGCGGCTCTTAACCTGCCGA
Organism: uncultured Collinsella sp.; assembly: GCA_958348225.1. GTDB lineage: Bacteria > Actinomycetota > Coriobacteriia > Coriobacteriales > Coriobacteriaceae > Collinsella. Next base: position 34,479 of record CATVYG010000004.1, on the reverse strand, counting down.
CGAGCACGCGCGTGATCATGCTTTCCAAGGGCGCTGTCGACGAGTGCGATTCGATGCTCGCGCAGGGCGGTATCTGCGTGCTGCCCGAAGGCTCAGACTACGATGCCTTCTTTGAGGACACCATGCACGCCGGTCATTACGAGAACCGCCGCGAGAGCGTCGACATCATGATCCGCTCGAGCCGCTCGGTCATTAACGACCTGCTGGCGATGGGCGTGGATTTTGAGCGCAAGGCCGACGGCAGCCTCGACTTTACCCGCGAGGGCGCGCACAGCCGCCCGCGCATTGCCTTCCATGCCGATATTACGGGTAAGGAGATAACGACCAAGCTGCTCCAGGCCGTTCGCAAGCTGGATAACGTGCAGATTCTTGAGCACGTGGCCATGACCGACATCCTGACGGGCGAGCGCGATGGGGCCACGGTGTGCACCGGCGTCGTCGCCGTTCCCGTGGACGAGGACAACTCGGTTCGTCCCGCCGACGAGCTGACAAATACCGCCGAGGGTGAGCATGCCGGCAAGCCGTTTAAGATCCATGCCAGCCACACGCTGTGGGCGACGGGCGGTATCGGCGGCGTATACGACCATTCGACCAACTACCCGCAGCTCACGGGCGATGCCTGCTACATTGCTCAGGAGCATGGCATTAAGATGGAGCACCTGGACTACGTGCAGATTCACCCCACGGGTCTGTTTTCGCCGCAACCGGGCCGCACCTTCCTGATCAGCGAGAGCTGCCGCGGCGAGGGCGCGATTTTGCTCAACGCCGCCGGCGAGCGCTTTACCGACGAGCTTCAGCCGCGCGATGTGGTCGCCGCCGCTATTCGCGAGCAGATGAAGCAGGACGGTACCGAGCACGAGTGGCTGAGCTTTGCCCCCGTCGAGCGCGACGTGGTGACCGGGCACTTTACCAACATCCGCGCGCGCTGCCTGGAGGACGGCCGCGACATCTTGGACGAGCCCATTCCCGTTACGCCCACGCAGCACTACTTTATGGGCGGCGTGTGGGTCGACAAGGACGGCCGTACCTCGATGCCCGAGCTCTACGCCGCGGGCGAGACGGCTTGCAACGGCGTTCACGGCAAGAATCGCCTCGCATCAAACAGCCTGCTCGAAGCGCTGGTCTGGGGTCGTCGCGCCGCGTGGTATATGCGTACCGGCGAGTCGCTGGCCGTGGAGCAGACGGGCGATCCCGCGCTCGATGGCCGTCATCGCGCCCTGAGCGCCGATCCCCTGGCAATCGATGATTTGGCCCGTGCCGCCAGCACGCAGGCCGTGGAGGAGTAGACCATGAATCCCATTACCATGAAGCTCGTCGTCGATGATCTGATTCTGCAGGCTCTGCGCGAGGACATTACCTTTGAGGACGTGAGCACGGCGAGCGTGTGCCCCACGGCGCGTCCCGCCACGGTGGAGCTTATCGCCAAAGCTGATGGCATCATCGCCGGCCTGGATGTGTTCGCTCGCACCTTTGAGCTGCTGGATTCGCAGAGCTCGGTGCTGTTTGATGTTGCCGACGGTGACGAGGTGCATGCCGGCGACCACGTGGGTCAGGTGCGCGGCGATGCGCGTGTGCTGCTTTCGGGCGAGCGCGTGGCGCTCAACTACCTGCAGCGCATGAGCGGCATCGCTACCTATACGCACAGCATGGCCGCGGCGCTCGAGGGAACCAAGACCGTGCTCGTCGACACGCGCAAGACCACACCGGGCATGCGCGTGTTTGAGAAGGCGGCGGTTGAGATTGGCGGCGGCAGCAACCACCGTTACAACCTGTCGACGGCCGTCATGCTCAAGGACAACCACATCGATGCCGCCGGTGGCGTGACGCGCGCGATCGAGATGGCGCGCGCCCATGCATCGTTTACTGCGACGGTCGAGATCGAGTGCGAGAACCTGGACATGGTGCGCGAGGCCGTGGAAGCCGGTGCCGACATTATCATGCTCGACAATATGACCCATGACGACATGGCGGCCGCTATCGAGCTTATCGCCGGTCGTGCCAAGACCGAGTGTTCGGGCAACGTGGACGCCGACAACATTCGCGCCCTGGCCGATCTGGGTGTCGACTATATTAGCTCGGGCGCCCTGACGCACTCTGCGCCGATTCTCGACCTCTCGCTTAAGCACCTGCGTCTGCTGGACGGTAAATAATGGACGCCCGCGAGCGTCGCCGTGCCATCATGGGCGTGCTCGAGCGAGCCAAGGGCCCCGTCTCCGGCAGCGCACTTGCTCGTGAGGTGGGTGTGAGCCGCCAGATTGTCGTGCAAGACATCGCCCTGCTGCGCGCCGATGGGCACGATATCGTGGCGACCAATCGCGGCTACGTGCTGCAGGAGGCGGCGAGCAGTCCGGCTGTTCCCACGCGCTTGGTCAAGGTTCGCCACGGCGTGGAGCAGGCAGGCGATGAGCTCACGAGTATCGTCGACGCCGGTGGTGCCGTGCTCAACGTGATCGTCAATCACCGCGTGTACGGTAAGATCACGGCCGACCTGGACATCCGCAATCGTCGCGATGTTGAGCGCTACCTGCACGATATCGAGAGCGGCAAGAGCTTTCCACTACTAACGGTGACGAGCGGCTACCACTTCCATCGCATCGCGGCGGAAGACGAGCAGACCCTCGACGAGATCGAGGCCATGCTCAAGGAGAAAGGCTACTTGGCTGACCTCATGCCCTACGAAGACGACCTATCGTAGCCGATGCTGCAAACGCCCCTAAGCGGCAATCTGCAGCGGTGCCAAATTAGTTATCCGCACAAACAAAAAGGAGGCCTCCGCGGCGATGCGGAAGCCTCCTTTTTTGTGCACGGTGTACTTTTGAGTGTGCAAGTGGGGAGTTGTTACTCCTCGACGATCTCAGTGATCGCGCCAGCGGGGCAAGCGTCCTGGCAAGCGCCACAGGCGACGCAGGAGTCCTCGTCAGCGACGGTAGCGACGTCCTGGAGCTCCAGAACGCCAGCGGGGCAGGAGTCGACGCAAACGCCACAAGCGATGCACTCGTCGGCATCAATTACGGGATGAGCCATGGTAGTTTCCTCTCTGTTGACCGACGCTACAGGCGATGCGCGCCGGTTTGATTCGGGCAAAAACATACCACGGGAGCGACCGTTTGCAATACCCTCTGACCGGCATCTTCATACCGTTCGCCGAGTATGCCAAGGTTTACTAAAAAACGCGCAGGTGGGGCCGTTGAGCTGCGCAAATGTTAGCTAAAGGTGACTTGAAATATTGAGCTATTGAGCGCGCCTGCGGAAAGGGCATCCCGTTATTTGGCCGAAAAACGGGTCGTAGTTTCCGGTTGGGCCCGCTAGCGGAAACTGCGACCCGGTATCAGCTCTCAAAACGGGATACGGTTTCCGGTTGAGCCTTCAGACGGAAACCGCGGCCCGGAATCCACGCTCAAAACGGGACGAGCTTTCCGCAAGGCAGCCCCAGGCACCCCCGGACTCAAGCCTCAGCCATCTCTACATAGATCTCGATAGATTTGTCTAGAACTCAAACAGCGCATCTACCTGCGCATTTAAGAACCTAAACTCTTGGCAATAAGAAATCTTATATGAATTGACTTAGATTTTGTATATTCCGGCCCATAAGGGGATACACTACATCCTGAAAGACAAGCCGAAACACCGCTCGGCAGACCGCCGAGTCGGTGCAAACGCACAAGAGAGAGGGAATTTCTAATGGGCAAGATTCTTGGTATCGACCTTGGTACTACTAACTCCGCAATGGCCGTTCTCGAGGGCGGTTCTCCGACCATTATCGTGAACGCCGAGGGCGACCGCACCACCCCGTCCGTCGTGGGCTTCCGTGCCGACGGCGACCGCGTCGTGGGTAAGGCCGCTAAGAACCAGGCTGTCACCAACCCCAAGAACACCGTGTTCTCCATCAAGCGCTTCATGGGCCGCAAGTACTCCGAGTGCACCTCCGAGATCAAGACCGTGCCGTATGAGGTCAAGGAGGGTCAGGGTGGCCGTGCCGTCGTCGACATCGAGGGCAAGGATTACACCGCTGAGCAGGTGAGCGCCATGACGCTCGCAAAGATGAAGGCCGACGCCGAGAAGTATCTGGGCGAGACCGTCACCGACGCCGTCATCACCGTTCCGGCCTACTTCAACGACGCCCAGCGTCAGGCCACCAAGGACGCCGGTAAGATCGCCGGCCTCAACGTCAAGCGTATCGTCAACGAGCCGACCGCTGCTGCTCTGGCCTATGGCCTGGACAAGCAGGGCACCGACCAGCGCATTCTGGTCTTCGACCTGGGCGGCGGTACCTTCGACGTCTCCATCCTCGACCTCGCCGACGGCGTGTTTGAGGTTCTGTCCACCTCGGGCGACAACCACCTGGGCGGCGACGACTGGGATCAGCGCGTCATCGACTGGATGGCCGATAAGTTCCAGCAGGAGAACGGTGTCGACCTGCGTCAGGACCCCATGGCCCTGCAGCGTCTGAAGGAGGCCGCCGAGAACGCCAAGAAGGAGCTCTCCGCTGCCCAGCAGACCACCATCAACCTGCCGTTCATCACCATGAACCAGTCCGGCCCGCTGCACCTCAACTACACGCTGACCCGCGCCGAGTTCGAGAAGATCACCCGCGACCTGCTCGAGCGCTGCAAGCAGCCTGTCACCAACGCCCTGCGCGACGCCAAGCTTAAGCTCTCCGATCTGACCGAGGTCATCCTCGTCGGCGGCTCCACCCGTATGCCCGCTGTCCAGGAGCTCGTCAAGACCATGACTGGCAAGCAGCCCAACATGTCCGTGAACCCCGACGAGGTCGTTGCCGACGGCGCTGCCGTCCAGGGCGGCGTGCTCACCGGCGACGTCGAGGGCATCCTGCTGCTCGACGTTACCCCGCTGTCGCTGGGCGTCGAGACCATGGGCGGCATCATGACCAAGATGATCGACCGCAACACCACGATCCCGACCTCCAAGACCGAGGTTTACTCCACCGCTGCCGACAACCAGACCAGCGTCGAGATCAACGTGCTCCAGGGCGAGCGCGAGCTTGCCCGCGACAACAAGTCGCTCGGTAAGTTCCAGCTGACCGGTATCCCGGCTGCCCGCCGCGGCGTGCCGCAGATCGAGGTCACCTTCGACATCGACGCCAACGGCATCGTCAAGGTCTCCGCTAAGGACAAGGGCACCGGCAAGGAGCAGCAGATCACCATTTCCGGTTCCACCGCTCTGTCCGACGACGAAGTCGATCGTATGGTCAAGGACGCCGAGGCTCATGCCGAGGAGGACAAGAAGCAGAAGGAAGAGGTCGAGGTCCGCAACCAGACCGACAGCCTGTGCTACTCCACCGAGCAGACCCTCAACGAGCTGGGCGACAAGGTTTCCGCCGACGTGAAGTCCAAGGCCGAGGCCGCTATCGCCGACGCCAAGAAGGCGCTCGAGGGCTCTGACGTCGAGGCCATCAAGGCCGCCGGCGAGTCCCTGCAGTCCGTGGCCTACGAGCTGGCCCAGGTTGTCTACGCCGACGCGCAGCAACAGACCGACGGTGCCGCTGGCGCCCAGCCTGCCGACGATGACGTTGTCGACGCCGACTACGAGGTTGTGGACGACGAGGACAAATAATCATGTCCGCCCGTAAAGCTCGCACGGAGGCGGCCGCCGCTGGCGCCGCCCCCGTTGACTCTGAGGAGAAGGACGTGAAGATTCCCGTAGAGGCCGTCGACGATACCGAGGCCAACGAGGCCCCGGCCGCCGAGGCTGCCGAGAACCAGGTAGAGGATTCCAACAAGGAGGCGACGATGACCGAGGACGAGATGGTGGAAGCCGCTATCCGCGCCGGTGAAGAAGCCGCCGACAACGACTTTAAGCTCAAGTTCGAGCAGGCTCAGAAAGAGCTTGCCGACGTGCGCAACGAGCTCGATGCTGCGGCAGAGGCTCAGAAGGCCGCCGAGGACAAGGCAAAGGACGCCACCGAGCGTACCGCCCGTCTGCAGGCCGACTGGGAGAACTTCCGTCGCCGCACCGCCAATGAGCGTATCGCCGAGCGCGAGCGCGCGACCGAGAAGCTTGTCACCGCGCTGTTGCCGGTGATCGACGATATCGAGCGCGCGATCGACCATGCCCGCAGTCAAGAGCTTTCCGACGACTTTAAGCAGTTCGTCGATGGCGTTGACGCGGTACATGCCAAGCTGCTCGACGTGTTTGCGCACGAGGGTGTTGAGCCTATCGATCCCAAGGGCGAGGCGTTCGATCCGCTCGAGCATCAGGCCGTGGGTCGCGTCGAGGACGCATCGCAGTATGACGAGACCGTCAACGATGTGTACCAGAAGGGCTATCGCATGGCGGATCGCATCCTGCGTTCCGCGATGGTGACGGTGACCTACGGTGGCGAGAAGCGCCCCGCACCGGAGCCCGAAGCGGCGCCCGAGGATGCTACGGCCGATACGGCCGAGAGCACCGAGGAGTAATTGAGAAGGGCCCCGGGGCAACACCCGGGGCCCTTTCTGGCCTAGTGCCATATGAAAGCATGAGCCGTCGTCTGCATGGGCGGCGGACGTAACAGGAGAGGAGCTACGATGGCTGCAGGCAAAACCTTCTATGACATCCTGGGCGTATCCAAGAGCGCCTCCGACAAAGAGATCAAGAGCGCGTTTCGCAAGCTCGCGCAAAAATATCACCCCGATGCCGGCGGCGACGAGGCCAAGTTCAAGGAGATCAGCGAGGCCTACGAGACGCTTTCGGACGAGAAGAAGCGCAAAGAGTACGACCAGATGCTCATGTTTGGCGGCATGCCGGGCGCAGGCGGCGCGTATGGCGGAGGCTACGGTGCCGGCGCAGGTGCCAGCGGCTGGGGCGACATCTTCGACAGCATCTTTAGCGGCAACGGCGCCTGGGGCAGCGATTGGGGCTCGGGCTTTGCCGGGGCTGCGGGCGCTGCCGGTGCCGGCGCGGGTCGCAGCCGTGCTCGCAAGGGCGGCGACCTGTCGCTGACCGTCGATGTGACGGCCGAGGACGCGTTTCGCGGCGTGACGCACAAGGTCACCTACCGCATTCCCTCGACGGGCGAGCAGCAGACCATTACGGTCTCGGTCCCCGCGGGCGCGGTCGACGGCGGCAAGCTGCGCTACAAACGTCGCGGCGAGTACGGCGTTGCGGGTGGCGAGCGCGGCGACCTGGTCGTGACCACGCATGTGGAGGAGCACCCGCTGTTTAAGCGCAAGGGTGCCGACGTGACCATGGAGGTACCGGTCTCGGTCTACGAGGCGGCGCTCGGCTGCACGGTGGACGTGCCGACGCCCGGCGGTGCGACGGTTCGTCTGAAGGTGCCCGCGGGTACCCAGACGGGCAAGAAGTTCCGCTTTAAGGAAATGGGGGCGCCCGACGTTAAGCACCGTGGCCGCACAGGCGCGCTGCTCGTCGAGATCAAGGTGCAGGTCCCCACGAACCTATCCGATGACGAGCGCGATGCCATGACCAAGCTGCGCGAGGCCGACACACGCGACTATCGCGAGAAGGTCAACCGTTACAAGGCGACGTACTAGGGCGGTCGCGGCGCACGCCCGCGCCCACGGGCTTATGATGGACGATAACGAGACGGAAAGGGGTCAGGTAGCATGGCCGAGGACAATAGGAACAAACCGCTGTACATGATCAGCGTGGCGGCCGAGCTGACCGGCATGCACCCGCAGACTCTGCGCGTCTACGAGTCCAAAGGCTTGCTGAATCCCCAGCGCTCGGGCGGCAATACGCGTCTGTATTCGCGTGCCGATATCGAGCGCCTGGAGCTCATCAACCAGCTGACCGACGAGGGCATCAACCTTGCCGGCGTGGTGCGCATCCTCGATATGAAGGAGCGTGCTGAGGAGCGCGAGCGCGAGAACGAAAAGCTCCGTGCCCGCGTGCGCCAGCTCGAGGACGAGCTGCACGAGTACAAGATGCAGAAGAAGATCACCGCCCTGGCCCCGCGCGACGGCTCGGTTAACCCCGAACAGGTCATGCGCAAACTTTTGGGCGCAGGCGGGGATTTGTAGTTACACGGGTTTACCAACCCGCGTAACCAGTTGACGCTGCAAGCCCGTCAGAGCGGCAATCTGCCTTTCAACTTCGGCGGCATGATCAAAAGATCAATGCCGCCTTGTTTCAAGGCACCTTGCTCGCTCTGGCGGGCTTTCGCTGTCCGCGCCAAAATATCGGCGTTGCCATGGCCCGGATGCGGCACTTGGGGACGTTCCTCACTTTGGAAATACGGCTCGCTCGCTGTCCGTCCTCTACCTGCGGCGTTGCCTTGCTCCGGATGCGGTAGTCATGGGGGACGTTCTTAAATGACTAGTCGAAGGGACACTCTTACACCAAATCTGCCGGCCCTCGCCGGGCTCGTCCTTTACTTTACCGAGATAAAGTGAACGTGCAGATTCGTAACCCACTCGCAACCGTTCTATGGCACGATATTGAACGAATGTATGCTATGCGCCCAAATCTTTTGGGCAGAGTGGGAGACAGTATGGTCAAGCTGTACGAGGACGGCATCTACCTGCGCGGCGGCAGCGAGGTTGTGCCTGCGGTCGAGGCTGCCGAGCGCGGTATTACGCAGACGCCCGAGGATGCCAAGCGTGGCACCATCGCGTATTCGATCCTCCAGGCACACAATACGTCCGGAGATCCCGAGGCGCTCAAGATTCGCTTCGATGCCATGGCGAGCCATGACATCACCTTTGTCGGCATCATCCAGACGGCGCGCGCCTCGGGCATGGAGCAGTTCCCGCTGCCTTACGTGCTCACCAACTGCCATAACTCGCTGTGCGCCGTGGGCGGCACCATCAACGAGGACGACCACGTCTTTGGCCTTTCCGCGGCCAAGAAGTACGGCGGCATCTTCGTCCCGCCGCACATCGCCGTCATCCACTCCTTTATGCGTGAGAACTTCGCCGGTTGCGGCAAGATGATCTTGGGTTCCGACTCGCACACCCGCTATGGCGCCCTGGGCACCATGGCCGTGGGCGAGGGCGGCGGCGAGCTGGCAAAGCAGCTGCTGCGCGACACCTACGACGTTGCCTATCCCGGCGTCGTGGCCATCTACCTCGCGGGCGCCCCGCGCCCCGGCGTCGGCCCGCACGATGTGGCGCTCGCTATCATCAAGGCGGTCTTTGCCAAGGGCTACGTCAAGAACAAGGTCATGGAGTTTGTGGGCCCGGGCATCGCGAGCATGACGACCGATTACCGCAACGGCGTCGATGTCATGACCACCGAGACCACCTGCCTGTCGAGCATTTGGGCCACCGACGAGGATACACACGCGTTTTTGACCATGCACGGCCGCGGCGACGACTACCGCGAGCTCAAGCCCGCTGATGTCGCCTACTATGACGGCTGCGTCGAGGTTGACCTGTCGAGCATCAAGCCCATGATCGCGCTGCCGTTCCATCCTTCCAACGGCTTCGAGATTGACGAGCTCAACGAGAACCTCGAGGACATCCTGCATGAGGTGGAGCTCGAGGCTGCCAAGATCGGCGAGGGCAAGACGCACTTTAGCCTGCTCGACAAGATCGTCGACGGCAAGCTGCACGTGCAGCAGGGCGTTATCGCCGGCTGCTCGGGCGGTAACTACGACTCCGTGGTCCAGGCTGCCCGCGTGCTTAAGGGCGCCAACACCGGCTGCGGCGAGTTCTCGCTGTCGGTCTATCCCACAAGCCAGCCCGTGGCGCTCGAACTTACGCGCCGTGGCTATATCTACGACCTCATGGAGGCAGGTGCGATCGTGCGCACGGCGTTCTGCGGTCCGTGCTTTGGCGCCGGCGACACGCCTGCCAACAACGGCCTGTCCATCCGCCACACCACGCGCAATTTCCCCAACCGCGAGGGTTCCAAGCCGGGTAATGGCCAGCTGAGCGCCGTGGCCCTGATGGACGCCCGCTCCATTGCGGCGACGGCTGCCAACGGCGGCGTCCTGACGCCGGCGACCGACCTGCCCGAGGAGACTTGGGATGAGGCCTGCGAGTACACCTTTGACGACGCGCCGTACAAAAAGCGTGTGTACTGGGGCTTTGGCAAGGCGGAGCCTGCCGACGAGCTGGTCGAAGGCCCCAACATCAAGCCGTGGCCTGCGATGGAGCCCCTCGGCGACGATATCCTGCTCAAGGTGTGTTCCAAGATTATGGACCCGGTCACCACGACCGACGAGCTCATTCCCTCGGGCGAGACGAGTTCCTTCCGCTCCAACCCGCTTGGCTTGGCCGAGTTTACGCTGAGCCGTCGCGATCCGGCCTACGTGGGCCGCTCCAAGGAGGTTGACGCGGTGGAGAAGCGCCGCGTGGCCGGTGAGTCCGCGGGTGACCTGGCGGCACTCGATGCCGAGCTCGCCGGTGTGTTTGAGGCGCTGACCGACGCGGGTGTCGCGGCCGATGCCAAGGCGACTGAGTACGGCTCCATGCTCTATGCCAAGAAGCCCGGTGACGGTTCTGCCCGCGAGCAGGCTGCGAGCTGCCAGCGCGTAATTGGCGGCCTGGCCAACATCGTCCACGAGTACGCCACCAAGCGCTATCGCTCCAACGTGATGAACTGGGGTATGGTGCCCTTCCAGATGGAGGCGGAGCCCAACTTTGAGGTGGGCGACTACGTCTTTGTGCCGGGTATACGCGCCGCGCTCGATGGCGATCTGCAGAGCATCGTCGCCTACGTGGTGCGTGCCGACGGTTCGGTTGAACAGATTGAGCTCTACATTGCCGATATGACGGCAGAGGAGCGTGCCATCGTCAAGGCCGGCTGCCTGATCAACTACAACAAGTTCAAGGCCGCTGCCGAGTAACGCACTTAATTGTCCGCCCGGGGCTTACCCTTTCCCGCCCGCTCACGCGCTTCGCGAGGGTCGCGTTCGGCAAAGGGTGGCCCCGGGCTACATTTCTGCGTTCTCGTTGGGTCTTGAGGGACGCCAAAAATAGACTTGCTTGATGCCGCCTCTTTTTATTGGGGCGGCTTCTTTGTTGGACCACCGCAATGGGGACAGGCACCTTTGTGGTGGTCCCGTTTGTCTTAATCTGTAACATCTTGGCCGCTAAAAGTGGGCCTGGTGTTACAGATTGAGACAAACGATCGCCGCTGATCATTTCATCTCAATCTGTAACATCTAAGATCGAAAAGAGCCGCTAGATGTTACAGATCGAGACAGTCGAGTGCCAGAGTCGAAAACCACCACAAAGGGGCCTGTCCCTTTCGTGGTGGTGGGCGAGCTCGATGCTGCCGTGCTCGCTGAACGACATTCTAATGAGCGTCTCTACAGGATTTCATCTGGGCTGGCGGGCTTGGTTGTTTTGGGGATGCCGAGTTTGGATGACGCGAAATCGTCAACATTGTCCTTAATTCCGTCTTTGGTGTAGACAGTGACCATATAGGTGCTGTGTCCGAATTCGCCCTTGTCGCGTGTTGCCCAGGCATCCCAGTAGGCGGCCCCGTTTCGCCCTTTGATTTTTCCGACACGGCGGAGTTCTGTTCGCTTTAATTTCCGGTTGCTATAGATGGTTCGACCGGCTTCCGCGGTGAGCCCGCACTGTCCAAGCAGCTTGTCGAGGACTTGGTTCATGTGGCGCTCATCGGTGTTTGGTGCGTAGTCGTAGGCGAGGGTGATGGAGTCGAGTGGCTGGTCGTCGATCAGATAGTTTAGCGCCTGAGGTTCAAGGCAGAAATAGGGGGAGCATCCGTCGACCTTGCCGAGCAACGGTAACTTGGACTGCCAACTTCCGGTGGGAATTGCATATTCGTAGAACACGCCACGGCAGACAAAGGAGAGCGAGGTGGCACGCGAGCCGGCGTCGATCATCCCGCAAAGATCGAAGGGCGAGGCGATACCAAAAGAAAAGGGCGTGATGACGATAAGGAAGAGCATCACGATGGGTATGGCGAGAATGGCGATGACGTTGCGGCCGGTGGAATGAGACGGCTTCATATGCGCTCCTCGAGACAAAGATCTGTTGAGGATAGGCAGAAATGGATATGTTCAGAGAACAATTCAAGTTTAATCTCATGGCGCGAGATGGTCGACCGTTAGCGTCGAAAACCACCACAAGGGTGCCTGTCCCCCTTGTGGTGGTGAGGAGCACGCGGCTTCTTTTGGTAATAGTGTTAGCTGGCAGTATCATTAGTGCAGGTGGCGAAGGTTTGCATTGTGGGGTGTTTTGCCGTGAGCCGTTCTGCCCGTATTGGATTGATTGTCTTGGCGCTTGCGATCGCTGTGGTTGGCGCGGGCGCTGTCGGTATGGCATTTCTACCTGCTGCGGTGACGGAGCCGGTGGTCAAGCCTGTGACTCAATCTGTCGAACTTCTGACCGGCGACGACAAGCCCGAGACCATTACCGTTGATTTTGATGAGCAGCCGGCTGTGCTGGGTATTAGCAATTATCCGCGTATTCAGCTTGGGGCCATGCGCTATACCACGGATACAAGCCTGATCGATAGGGCGTCCGAGCTACTCAAGGGCAAAACATTTAAGCGTTGGTACGGATATGCGTCCTATCGGGCAAAAGCGAACGACATGGTTGGCGGATGCCACTCTTCCATCGAGCTGGACACTGCAAACGGCGCAAAGTTATGTGATGTCTCGTACGATCCGGGCTACGAGGGCAATGAGGGTCCGGGCATCTACATCATGGACGGCGATGTCGCCTATGTCATGGAGGGCGACCAGACCGAGCTCAACGATTTTATGGGTCAGTGTATCCAAGATGCCTATAAACAGACCTGCTTGCCTGACCCGCAGACTGCACGCGATAGTGGGTCTGCCCGTACATGGCTGTTCGAGGATGAGATGCCCTGGACCGTCGAATCGGGAAGTACGGGTTCGGCGAAGGAGTAGAGACCGCGACCACCACAAAGGGGACAGGCGCCTTTGTGGTGGTTCTCGGTTTGTCTCGACTTGTAACATCTTGGCTGCTAAAAGTGGGCCTGGTGTTACAGATTTAGATTTTCGATTCGGGTGTCTTCTGTTCGTCTCGATTTGTAACAGATAGGGCTCTATTTGCCGATTAGATGTTACAGATTGAGACAAACGGGTGCCGCTGAACAATTCGTCTCGATCTGTAACATCTGGAGCCGGAAACGGTCGATAGATGTTACAGATTGAGATAGTGAGGGGACGAGGCCGCAGCGGGTGAGCGTGCCTGCTCCCTATCACTTAATCACTCAGAAAATCTTATATATAGAGACTTAGATTTGTGTATAAGATCGCGCAAAGCTGGCAACAATACTTCTCGAACAACGTGAAGCCGCCCCGTAGGGCGGCCACCCCAAGAGAGGTGATTCCATGAGAATCGATAAGCTAGCAATGACGTCGCGCGAGGCGCTGCAGACCGCCATGAGCACGGCTGCCGATGCGCAGGCCGGCGCGGTGGAGCCGATTCATCTGCTGTCTGCCCTGCTCGGTGCCGGCGAGCGCAATATCTCCGTGATCATCGAGCGCATTGGTGCCGACCCGGCTCAGCTCGCACGCTCCACACAGGATGCCATCGACCACGCGCCCAAGGTTTCGGGCGAGGGCCAGCAGATGGGCCTGTCCAACGAGCTCGTCCGCGTCATCGAAAAGGCCGAGAAGAAGGCCACCAAGATGGGCGACAGCTTTGTGGTGACCGAGCATCTGCTGATGGCACTTGCCGAGGACAAGGGCGAGGCGGGCCGCGTGCTGCGCGATGCCGGCGTCACCAAGGAGCGCATCGAGCAGGTCTACGAGGAGCTGCGCGGCGATGACCGCGTGACGTCTGCCGAAGACAAAACCCAGTTTGAGGCCTTGGAGCAGTACGGCCGCAACATCTGCGACCTCGCCCGCGCCGGCAAGCTCGACCCGGTCATCGGCCGTACCGACGAGATCCGCCGTACCATCCAGGTCCTGTCCCGTCGCACCAAGAACAACCCCGTGCTCATCGGCGAGCCGGGCGTCGGCAAGACGGCCATCGTCGAGGGCATCGCCCAGCGTATCGTGGCCGGCGACGTGCCGAGCACCCTGCGCGACCGCGACCTCATCGAGCTCGACATGAGCGCGCTGGTCGCCGGCGCCAAGTACCGTGGCGAGTTCGAGGACCGCTTGAAGGCCGTACTCAAGGAAGTCCAGAAGTCCGAGGGCAAGGTCATCCTGTTCATCGATGAGCTCCACACCATTGTGGGCGCGGGTGCCACCGAGGGCTCCATGGACGCCGGCAATATCCTGAAGCCGGCGCTCGCCCGTGGCGACCTGCACGCGATCGGCGCGACCACGCTCGACGAATACCGCAAGTACATCGAGAAGGACGCGGCGCTCGCCCGTCGTTTCCAGACCGTTATGGTGAGCGAGCCTACCGTCGAGGACACCATTTCGATCCTGCGTGGTCTGAAGGAGAAGTACGAGATCTTCCACGGTGTGCATATCACCGATAGCGCGCTCGTGGCAGCTGCCGACCTCTCCGATCGCTACATCGCCGACCGCTTCCTGCCCGACAAGGCCATCGATCTGGTCGATGAGGCCGCAAGCCGCCTGCGCATGGAACTCGACAGCATGCCGGTCGAGATCGACGCCACCACGCGTCAGCTCACTCAGCTGCAGATCGAGGAACAGGCGCTCATGAAGGAGACCGACGACGCCTCCAAGGAGCGTCTGGAGGCCCTGCGCCAGGAGATTGCCGAGGTCCAGGAAAAGCTCAACGTGCAAAAGGCCGGCTGGCTCAACCAGAAGAACGCCATCGACCACGTGCAGGAGCTCAAGGGCAAGCTCGACGAGGCAAAGAGCGAGGAGGAGCGTGCAACGCGCAACGGCGATTTGGGTCGTGCGTCCGAGCTGCGCTACTCCGTGATCCCGGGCCTGCAGCAGCAGATTCAGGATTCCGAGGCCGCGCTCGAGGCGCAAAAGCAGCAGGACGGCGAGGGCCTCAATGAGCAGGTGACCTCCGATGAGATCGCTGAGGTCGTGAGCGCTTGGACCGGCGTGCCCGTGTCCAAGATGATGCAGGGCGAGCTCGACAAGCTCAAGGGCCTGGAGGGCGAGCTACATAAGCGCGTCATCGGCCAAGACGAGGCCGTCTCCGCTGTCGCCGCAGCTGTGCGCCGCAGCCGTGCGGGCCTCTCCGATCCGGACAAGCCCATCGGCAGCTTCTTCTTCCTGGGCCCCACCGGCGTGGGCAAGACCGAGCTCGCCAAGGCGCTGGCCGAGTGCCTGTTCGATGACGAGCGCGCGCTCGTGCGTATCGACATGTCCGAGTACATGGAGAAGTTCAGCGTCCAGCGTCTGATCGGTGCGCCCCCGGGATACGTGGGCTACGACGAGGGCGGCCAGCTCACCGAGGCCGTGCGCCGCAGGCCCTACTCCGTGATCTTGCTCGACGAGATGGAGAAGGCCCATCCGGATGTCTTCAACGTGCTACTACAGGTGCTTGACGACGGCCGTCTGACCGACGGTCAGGGTCGCCAGGTGTCCTTCAAGAACACGATCATTATCATGACGTCTAATGTGGGCTCCAAGGCTATCGCCGAGCTTTCCGGCAAGGACGAGGAGGAGATGCGCCATCAGGTCGACGCGGCCATGGCTCAGACCTTCCGCCCCGAGTTCCTCAACCGTATCGACGATATCGTGGTGTTCCATCCGCTCGGCATGGCGCAGATCGAGAAGATCGTCGACATTCAGCTCGCCGACGTCCGCGCGCGTCTGGCCAAGGAGCGCATGACGCTTGCCATCACCCCGGCGGCCAAGCAGATGCTCGCCGTGGGCGGCCTGGATCCGGTCTTTGGCGCCCGTCCGCTCAAGCGTCTGGTGCAACGCGAGGTCGTGGATGCCATCGCGGCCGCCATCATCGACGGTACGGTGCGCGAGGGCGATCAGGTGACGGTCGATGTCGACAAGGACGGCGGCTTTACCGTCGTGTGCGACAACACGCCGGCGGCCACCTACGAGGTCCCCGACGCCGAGTAGATTTTGGGCCATGCCTTAAAAACTACTAGCCGTCTCTAAACGCCAAGGGCGGCGGATCCAATTGGGTCCGCCGCCCTTTTTCGTGCGACAATCGATGGTGTTGAACACAATTGCACGGCAAGGAGATACGCAGATGAAAGACGAGAACAAGACGAACGCACCGGCGGCTGAGATAGCGTCCGCCGCACCAAAGCCCGCGCCGAAACCGGCACCCAAGCCGCGCGACCCCTACATCCGTGCCGAGAACGAGGACGATGACGGTTACGATCCCTACAGCGATCGCCGCCTCGAGCGCGAGCCGATGTTCGAAGCCGACCCCTGGCGCTAGTCCTGGGCTTTGATGCTCGGCAGCAGGATCTGCGCGAGGTAGTCGGTCTCGAGTTTGGTCGCGGCGTCGGCTTTGCCGTCTTTGCCGACCAGCACGTTCTTGATCTGGCTATAGGTGTAGCGGTTGCCGGTCGTAAGCTCGACAAGCTCAATGGCCGTGTCCATGGGGTAGGTTGACACGGGATTCTGCGTCCGTCCGTTGATGGTCTGGGGCACCACGTACGGATAGACGGGGCCGCTGGCGTAGACGGTATAACCGTTGCCTAGATTGGCCGCACCCAAAACCGTATCGCCCTCATCGGGCGTAAAGCTCTCGCCTTCGCGCACCGCGACGAGCGTCACGATCGGTGTATCGCTGTCGCCGGCAAGATAGATGCATAGCGTGCTGCCATTTTGCCAAGTCTCGACCTTGCCGTACCACTCGACGGGGGTATCGAGCTGGTAGAGGTCGGTTGCCTTGTGACGGGCGTCGGCATCATGGGCCGCCTGTGCCTTTTGCGCGCTCACGGCATTGACGGCGGCGTCGCGCCGCGCGGTTGCCGCCTGCTGGAGCACCTTGGCGGTGGCGGCGGAGCTCGCGCCTCCCTCCTCGGCATACTTGGCGGCGGCATCGATCTGGTCGTCGGTTACCGTGTCGGCTGAAGGCACCTTGAGCTTAAAGGTAGCCTGGGCACTTAAATCCTGTCCATCGCTCTTAACGGTGACCTGCGTCTTGGTGGCCGGGACGGTATAGATGGTGCCGTCGGCCGCGATGGGGGAGGCGGCGATGGAGAGCGTGTAATCGCCGGGCAGCAGTTTGATGCCGCGGCCGTGCTCGTCAACATAGAGCGTTTCGCTCACGGAGGAGCCATCAGCGTCCTGACCGCTTACCTGTACGGGAATCTTGGAGCCGGTGGAGCAGTCGAGGCCCGCGGCATGCACGCCAATCTGCACTGACATCATCGTGTGGGCATTGGCGGCGACAGCGGCAGCCTGCTCTTGCTGATATCCGTTCCAGGCGGCATAGCCTGCGCCGCCGGCGACGAGCGCGACGGCCACGACACCGGCGACCATCAGATTGCGGCGCTTGGGCGACATCTTGCGATGGCGAACCTCGGCCTCGCGTGCCGAGGGAACGGACGGTAGGGGGATATCGCCCATGGCGATGGTCTCGTCCACGGCAGGCGCAGAGCCCAGGCCGGGAAGCTCGCGGGTCAGCGAATCTTCGGCCGGCAAGCTGTCGAGCAAGATGGTTTCCTCGCTCGTGTCGGATTCGGGCTGGTCGTCGGCCTCGCATTCGGTGTCTTCGTGATCTGCCCCATCTTCGGCAGGCTCAACGTCGTCTGCATCCTGATCATCGGACTGCGCCTCGGCTTCCGACTCATCCTGCACATCAACGCCCGAATCGTCAAACGCAATCTCATTAAGTGAAATCCGGTCTAGGCTCTTCAGGGCTTCGGCACACGCTTCTGCATCTTGGGCCGCATCCTCTTGGCCCATCGTCTCATCATTCATACATCCCCCAAGCTCAATATCGGGACAACAATGTACCCAAAATTGGGGTCACATAGAGCTGTCAGGCGGTTGGAAATCTGATTTTATCTGTGAGAGAGGTTTTGCATATGTGCGTGAATGCGCGCAACAACAAAAAGCCCCGGAAAGCGGGCGAATTGCTTTCCGGGGCTGCGCATGACGCGCGATTGCGGCATCGGCTAAGTTTGCCTACATCCAAATGTGGACGGAATAAACACGTTACTCGGCGTGCGCGTAATCAACCTTGGCGCGGCGAGCGGTAGCCTTCTCCCAATCGCTGGTGCCCTCAAAGACATCCTGCTTGTAGGGATTGCGGCCGAGCTTCTTGGCGCGATAGGCGATGTAGATGATCGCGGCGACGTTGGCGATCAGCGCGGCAATCGAGACCGCGGTGGCGGCGCCGGGGTCGAGCGTGGAGTGGGTCACAAAGATGGACTCCTCCTGGAAGTACGGGAACACCTGGGCAAACATGCACCAAATGGCCAGCGTAAAGGCGCGGTTCTGGATCCAGCCGCCCTTGTTCCAGATAAAGGCGGCGACGGTGGGCGCCAGCAGCAGCGCAAAGCCGCAGAACCAGGAGTGGGTGGGCAGGCAGTTGTAGGTGTAGCAGAAGTTCCAGATATCGTAGGCGATGATGTAGACCCAGGTCATGTCGGGCCACAGCATATCGGTCTGATCCTCGGAGGCGTAGACGCTCCACCAACCGGTCATGCAGAAGATGTTGATGATACCGGCGATGCCGTTGAACACGTTGTTCCAGCCGGCCAGCTGCGTAGCACCTTCGGAGGTGACCCAGGTGGACTCGCCCAGGACAAAGAAGTGATAGGCGCTCTCGAAGTCGGACACGACGGCGATCATGATGTTGATGGCGACGATCACAAACGGCCATGCGCGGAACCAATGCGCCTTGCCGATCTTGCCCCACTGATACTTAATGGCAATGAAGCCCCAGCAGCCGGCCAGCGCCGCGTATACCTTGGCGTAGTGGAACCAGCTGTTCTGGTACACATGGGTGGGGTTGGTGAGCGCCCACTCGGCGCCCTGCGAAACGCCGATGGCGATGGCGACGCAGTAGATGGTCATGGCTAGCGGAGCCACGCCAAAGATGATTGCCGCGCCCAGCTTAGTGCGGCGGCCGACCTCGTTGAGCACGATGAGGCCAATAAAGACCATGGCCCAGCCGGCCCAGTGGATAAGGGTATCGCTACCCCAAACATCGAACAGCATGCTGCTCTCCTTTCACACGCCCGCGGCCCCTCTTCCGATCGCGGGCAGTTTGGCCAAATGTCGTCAGTTCTGGGGCTTGCGCTCCGGATACTTGGCGGTATAGCCCTCGATGTGGAGTGTCGAGGCGATGATTTCCTTGACCGTCTCGTCGGGCACATCGGGGTGCGTGCGGATATACATCAACAACCCCATGATGAGGGTGTAGAACGTCTCGTAGACATGGTCGATGCGTAGCTCATGATGGGCGACAAAATCCACCACGGTGGTGTCGCAGATATACTGCGCCACGCGCTGGACCACGTTGTGCAAAAAGCCGCCGTAGAGCGCGCCGCTGCTTGAGGTGAGCGTACTCGGCAGCTCGTGGCCGCTGACGACCAGGCGCTTGAAGAGCGGGGCGACGGTGTCGAGTGCGCCCTCGATATCACCGACGATGCGGCTGGCATTCCACTGCTCGAGCTCGGCGATAAAACCGTCGATTGCCTCGTCCATGACAGCGGTGACGGCGGCGTCCATATCGGCAAAGTAGTGGTAGAACAATGAGCGCGTGCAGCCGGCGCGTTTGGTCACGGCCGAGACAGATAGATGCGACACACCCAGCTCGGAACTCACGGTGCGCACGGCGGCGAGGATCTCGCGACGGCGTTCGTCGCCCGTCAGACGTTTGGCCGTGCTGTCGGGCGCGGGGACGGCATCGACCACAGAGGTATCTGCTGTGTTGTTGCCCATGTTTTGCCGCCTTTCGTCCTCTTTTGCCTGACCGTTCGCCTAACAGTCTTGAATATTGTTGACGGTTCGTCAATACTATTTTTGACACAATGTCAACTAATGGCGGGTGAACGGCATGGGGGCATGCCCGGCCTGCAAAAAAAGAGGGGTGCTGCGGTCTCGCCGGGCTGCGGCAAGAGAAGGGACAACCATGATTCTCAACGGACCGGGAATTAGCTACACCGAGCCTGACATCGGTTCGGAGTTCGTGCCGCCGCTGCCGGAACATCCGCGCGAGGCAATCGTCAAGCTGTGCGAGCACTGCACTAACCGTCTGCTGCATCGCGACGAGCTGCTGGGCTACGAGTACTGGTCGTTTGCCGAGGCCGCGACCGACGAGCAGGCCGAGGTGCTCTGCAAGATGAAGATGCGCCGTCCCTACACGCTGCCCGAGATGGTCAAGCTCACCGGCATGCCCGAGGCAAAGATCGAGAAGATGCTCGACGACATGAGCTACACGGGCCTGCTCGAGTACAACTGGGAAAACCCCGAGCGCGCCAAGCAGTGGGTGCTGCCCATGCTGGTGCCGGGTTCTGCCGAGTTCCTCAACATGCGCGTGAGCCAGCTCGAGGAGCATCCGGTCTATGCCAAGTTCTTTGAGCAGGCGTCCAAGGGACCGCTGTCCAAGGCCACGCCGATGGTGCCGCCCGGAGGCGCCGGTATCGGCATGCACGTCATTCCGGTCGAGAAGGCTATCGATGCTTCGAGCACCTCGGTGCCGATCGAGCATATCGAGCATTGGCTCGACAAATACGAGGGTAAGTATGCCGCCAGCACCTGCAGCTGCCGCGCGAGCCGTCGCGTGATGGGCGAGGGCTGCGCCGATGACCCGGCCGACTGGTGCATCGCCGTGGGCGATATGGCCGACTACGTGGTCGAGACCGACCGCGGCCACTATGTGACACGCGAGGAAGTCTACGACATCTTGCGTCAGGCCGAGGACAACGGCTTTGTGCACCAGATCACCAATATCGACGGCGAGAACAAGATCTTCGCCATCTGCAACTGCAACGTCAACGTGTGCTACGCCCTGCGCACCTCGCAGCTGTTCAACACACCCAACCTGTCGCGCTCGGCCTATGTCGCCAAGGTCGAGAAGGACAAGTGCGTGGCCTGCGGTCGCTGCGTTGAGGTGTGCCCTGCCGGTGCCGCCAAGCTCGGCCAGAAGCTCTGCAGCAAAAAGGCCGGCGGACAGGTGCCCGAGTATCCGCGCCAGGAGCTGCCCGATGCCACCAAGTGGGACCACACCAAGTGGTCGCCCAACTACCGCAACGATAACCGTATCGAGACGCACGAGTCCGGTACCGCGCCCTGCAAGACGGCCTGCCCCGCGCACGTTGCCGTTCAGGGCTATCTGAAGCTTGCGGCACAGGGTCGCTATGACGAGGCGCTGGCGCTCATCAAGCGCGAGAACCCGCTGCCCGCTATCTGCGGCCGTGTGTGCAACCGCCGCTGCGAGGACGCCTGCACCCGCGGTCGCGTGGATGCCGCCGTGGCTATCGACGAGGTCAAGAAGTTTATCGCCCAGCGCGATCTGGATGCCGCGACCCGCTATGTCCCACCCGTGGTGACCCCGACGCGTGCCGGCGGCTTCGACCAGAAGATCGCCATCATCGGTGCCGGTCCGGCAGGCCTGTCCTGCGCTTTCTACCTGGCCGAGAAGGGCTACAAGCCCGTCGTGTTCGAGAAGAACGAGCGCCCGGGCGGTATGCTCACCTACGGCATTCCCAGCTTTAAGCTGCAGAAGGATGTTATCGAGGCCGAGGTCGAGGTCATTCGCCTGATGGGTGCCGAGTTCCGCTATGGCGTGGAGGTTGGTCGCGACGTGACGCTCGACGAGCTGCGCGCGCAGGGCTTTAAGGCCTTCTATGTGGCCATTGGCTGCCAGGGCGGCCGCCTTGCCGGCATTCCGGGCGAGGATGCCGAGGACGTGACCGTGGCCGTCGACTTCTTGCGCGAGGTCAACAGCGGCAAGATCGACGCGCTGCCCGGCCGCACCATCGTGGTGGGCGGCGGCAACGTGGCTATCGATGTCGCGCGCAACGCCTGCCGTCTGGGTTCCGAGCACGTTGAGATGTTCTGCCTGGAGAGCGAGGCCCAGATGCCCGCCAGCGAGGAGGAGCGTCGCGAGGCCGTAGAGGACGGCGCCCATATCAGCTGCGGCTGGGGTCCCAAGGAGGTTCACCTGGACGAGGCCGGTCGTGTGTGCGGTATCACCTTCAAGCACTGCACGCGTGTCTTTGACGACGAGGGCCGGTTTGCGCCCGAGTACGACGAGAACGATCTGCGCCGTGTCGATGCCGACCGTGTCGTCATGTCGATTGGCCAGTCCATTGTGTGGGGCGATCTGCTGGCTGGCTCCAAGGTGGAGCTTGGCCGCGGCCAGGGCGCCCTTGCCGATCCCCAGACCTATCAGACCGCCGAGCCCGACATCTTTGTGGGCGGTGACGTCTACACCGGTCCGAGCTTTGCCATCGACGCTATCGCCGCCGGTCACGAGGCCGCCGTGTCTATCCATCGCTTTGTGCAGCCGGGCTCCACGCTCATCATCGGCCGCAACCAGCGCCGCTACACCGCGCTCGACCGCGACGATGTTGTGATCGAGAGCCATGACAACGCGAGCCGCGAGGTGGCGCATGTTGACCGCGACCGCGAGAAGGCTGCGCCCTTTAGCGAGTACGTCGAGACCTTTACCGAAGAGCAGGTGCGCGCCGAGACCGCCCGCTGCCTGGGTTGCGGTGCCTCGATCGTCGATCCCAACAAGTGCATCGGCTGCGGACTGTGCACTACCAAGTGCGCGTTCGATGCCATCCACCTGGATCGCGACCGCCCCGAGTGCTCCACGATGGTCAAATACGAGCAAAAGCTCCCGAGCCTGGGCAAGTACGCGCTCAAGCGCGCCATCAAGATTAAGTTCGGTCGCAAGTAAGTAGTCATAACGGGAACGGCGGAAGGAATTAAAAGTGCACGAGCTCGGAATCGTCTATCACATCATTCGCGATGTTGAGAACGTGGCGCGCGCCAATGGCGTGCGTCACGTTTCGAGCGTTACGTTGCTGTTGGGCGAGGTCTCGGGCGTCGTTCCCGACTTGCTACTCGATGCTTGGCGCTGGGCGGCAGATAAAAAGCCCATCACCGAGGGCGCGGAGCTAATTGTGGAACCTGTCAAGGCTGTGACGCATTGTGAGGCGTGCGGCCGCGACTATGCGACAGTCGAGCACGGCAAGACCTGCCCCCATTGCGGCAGCGGCGAAACATACCTGCTGCAGGGCCAGGAGGTCATGATCAAGCAGATCGAGACCCCCGACGAGGACCCGGCAGACGCTGTCCCCGACGGCCCTTCCGACGTTCCCGACGTCCCCGACGCCGTCGACGCCGCCAACCCCCTCCACATCGCCTAGGATTCCCTATAAGTTGCGGTGAAATAGTTCCTAAATCCAGCCTTCTGGCTCTTAAACAAGAACTATTCCACCGCAACTATTTTGAGTGGTTTCGTAGACCATAAGTCACGAAAAAAGTCAAGCCATGTCTGTTTAAACAAAATGGCGGCAGTATAAGCGCATTCGCGCTTGCCTAAAATCGATATTAATGAACAGCCTGCTTGTATCTGTAAAATGCATGGCTTGATGAGCGACGCCTTGTCGTGTAATGAGTCAAAAAGCAGTAACGTAATCAACTTGTAACAAACTTAGACGTTTAAACAAATAATCCAACCTTTTGCGGATTTAGCTATAATTCCACAAACCAAACAGGTATACTCCTTTCATGTCGTGTAGGAATTACGTAGACAAAAAGGAGGTTATGTGATGGTAAGTATTGTTCTTGCTAGCCACGGGGACTTGGCAGCTGGAATCAAGCAGACGGGCTCGATGGTCTTTGGCGATCAGCCGTCTGTTGCCGTGGTCTCGCTCGAGCCGAGCATGGGCCCCGACGACTTCCGTGCCAAGGTCGAGGAAGCAATCGCTTCCTTCGAGGACCAGGAGCAGGTGCTCTTCCTCGTTGATCTGTGGGGCGGCACGCCGTTCAACCAGATCAGCGGGCTCATCGAGGGCCACGATTCCTGGGCTATCGTCACCGGTGTCAACCTGCCTATGCTCATCGAGGCATATTCGCAGCGCTTTGACGCAAAGAACACTGCACATGCAATCGCAAAACATCTCGTGACTGAGGCTAAGGCTGGCGTGCGCGTCAAGCCCGAGTCTCTGGAGCCCGAGGAGAAGAAGCCGGCTGCGGCCGCTGCTGCTCCTGCAGGCGCCATTCCTCCGGGAACGGTCATCGGCGACGGGCACATCAAGATTGCCCACGTCCGTATCGACACCCGTCTGCTTCATGGTCAGGTGGCCACCACGTGGACCAAGCAGATCAACCCCAACCGCATCATCGTGGTTTCCGACGGCGTTGCTCACGACGAGCTCCGCAAGACCATGATCGAGCAGGCTGCCCCTCCGGGAGTCCATGCCAACGTCGTTCCCATCAAGAAGATGGCCGAGGTCGTCAAGGACACGCGCTTTGGTGACACCAAGGCCATGCTGCTCTTTGAGAACCCGCAGGATCTGCTCAAGGCCATCGAGGCCGGCGTCGACATCAAGGAAGTCAACATCGGTTCCATGGCTCACTCCAAGGGCAAGGTCGTCGTCACCAACGCCGTCGCTATGGGCGATGACGACGTTAAGACCCTCGAGGCCCTCAAGGCCAAGGGCGTCAAGTTCGAGGTCCGCAAGGTTCCTTCGGATGCCTCCGAGGATCTCGACGCCATGTTGAAGAAAGCTAAGGCCGAACTGGCCGCTCAAGCATAGTAAAGGAGGGTCCGATACATGTCTGCAATCACTATTCTGCTTGTTGCGATTGTCGCGTTGCTTGCCGGTATGGAAGGCGTTCTGGATGAGTTCCAGTTCCATCAGCCGCTCGTGGCATGCACGCTTATCGGTCTCGTAACCGGTCACCTTCAGGAGGGCATCCTCCTGGGCGGTTCGCTCCAGATGATGGCCCTTGGCTGGGCTAACGTCGGCGCCGCCGTCGCGCCTGACGCCGCTCTGGCCTCGGTCGCTTCTTCGATCATCATGGTGCTCGCCCTCAACGGCGGCGCCACTGATTCGGCCAAGGCCGTTACCGCGGCCATCGCCGTCGCCGTTCCGCTGTCGGTCGCTGGTCTGTTCCTGACCATGATCTGCCGTACCATTGCTACCGCTATCGCTCACGCCATGGACGGTTGCGCCGAGAAGGGCGATTTCTCTGGCATCGAGCGCTGGCAGTACGCTGCCATCCTCATGCAGGGCCTTCGTATCGCCATCCCGGCAGTACTTCTGTGCATCATCCCGGCCGAGGCCGTTACCAACGCGCTTAACGCTATGCCCGACTGGCTGTCCGGCGGCATGGCTGTCGGCGGCGGCATGGTCGCTTCCGTCGGTTACGCCATGGTCATCAACATGATGGCCACCAAGGAGACCTGGCCGTTCTTCATTCTCGGCTTTGTCCTTGCTGCCATCCCTCAGCTCACGCTGATCGCCCTTGGCCTCATCGGCATCTCCCTTGCCCTCATCTACCTTGGCCTTAAGGATCTGGCCAAGCAGGGTGGCGGCATGGGCGGTGGCTCCGGCGACCCGCTCGGCGACATTCTGAACGATTACGAGTAGGAGGGGAGTGATACATATGGCAGAGAACAAGATTCAGCTCACCAAGGCTGACCGCAAGAAGGTTTGCTTCCGTCATCAGTTCCTTCAGGGCTCGTGGAACTACGAGCGTATGCAGAACGGCGGCTGGTGCTTCGCAATGATCCCTGCGATCAAGAAGCTCTACACCAGCAAGGATGACCAGATTGCCGCTCTTAAGCGCCACCTGGAGTTCTATAACACCCACCCCTATGTTTCCGCCCCCGTCATTGGCGTTACCCTCGCTCTCGAGGAGGAGCGCGCCAACGGTGCTCCGATTGACGACGTCGCCATTCAGGGCGTCAAGGTCGGTATGATGGGCCCGCTCGCCGGCGTCGGCGACCCCGCCTTCTGGTTCACCCTTCGCCCGATTCTGGGCGCTCTGGGCGCTTCCCTGGCCCTGTCCGGCAGCATCGCCGGTCCGCTGCTGTTCTTCTTCGCGTGGAACATCATCCGTTACGCCTTCCTGTGGTACACGCAGGAGTTTGGCTACAAGGTCGGCTCCTCCATCGCCAAGGACCTCTCCGGCGGTCTGATGGGCAAGGTCACCGAGGGTGCTTCCATCCTGGGTATGTTCATCATCGGCGCCCTGGTCGAGCGCTGGGTGTCCATCTCCTTCACCCCGGTCGTCTCCAAGGTCACGCAGTCTGCTGGCGCCTTTATCGACTGGGCTAACCTGCCCTCCGGTTCTGAGGGTGTCAAGGAAGCACTGACGATGTATAACTCCATCGGTGCTAACGCCCTTGATCAGGTGAAGGTCACCACGCTTCAGGCCAACCTCGATCAGCTCATCCCCGGCCTTGCCGCCGTGTGCCTGACCCTGCTGGTCTGCAAGCTCCTTAAGAAGAAGGTCAGCCCGATCGTCATCATCCTGGCTCTCTTCGCCATCGGCATCATCGGTCGCGTCTGCGGCTTCATGTAAGCACGTTTCGGCTTAAGACCGAGAATTGCTAGGCAAGGGCTTTTGAGCCATTGAAACGGACCGCACCCGGTGGGTACACTGGATGCGGTCCGATTGTTTTATTTGGAGGGCGAGGCGCGCATGGCGCAATCTCAGAACAGCACGGTCGATCTGGCAACGCCGGCAACCTGCCTGATGGGGCTTACCAGCCACGGTAACGTGATGGTGGGCAATAAGGCGTTCGAGTATTACAACGAGCGCAATCCCGAGGATTATATTCAAATCCCGTGGGACGAGGTCGACTATATTGCCGCCGAGGTTTTGCGTGGCACCAAGAAGATCACGCGTTTTGCCATCTTCACCAAGGACAACGGTCACTTTACGTTTTCGACGCGCGACGACAAAGAGACGTTGCGCGCGGTCCGCAAGTACGTTGACGAGGATAAGCTCGTGCGTTCGCCCGACTTTATCGATGTGACGGCCAAGGGCGCCAAGAGCATTCCCTCCGTTATCAAAAACCTCTTCCACAAAGGCAACTAGCTCCTCATAAGTTGCGGTGAAATAGTTCCTAAATACGGCTTTAGATGCTTCAGACAGGAACTATTCCACCGCAACTTCGAAGTCTAGTCATGCGACGTATTGCGATGCAGTAAATCTGCTACACTAGTACAACATGCCTCCGTAGCTCAGGGGATAGAGCACCGCTCTCCTAAAGCGGGTGTCGACGGTTCGAATCCGCCCGGGGGCACCAGAAAAATCGCAGGTCAGGAGTTAATTTTGCTTCTGACCTGTTCTGGTTTTAGGGCTAAGAACTGCTTTTGTTTGTAAATCTGGTAAGTAAATAATTTAACTTACCGAGTTTTCCACTGAAAACAGGAAATCACCATTTTGGGGATAAAAAGTTTTCAACAGCCGTTAGTCGGTTCCATTTTGGTGAAGCGCTTCCTCAATTTGGGTAAATAATTTCACCATCTTGATGATTCGGCTGCTTTGAGTTTTTGATAAAAATGCCTGTTCAGAAGCTTGCGCTATACCCATTTTGGTGAAACCAATTAATAGAGAAATATACTATAAAGATATAGGGACGGCGATGCCGTCCTCTTCGCTCGCGAAGCTCGCTGCGCGGCCACGTACCGTGTCCTTGCCGCCGGCTAAGCCGTCGATAAAGAATAGGGACAGCGATGCTGTCCCCCTTCGCTCGCGAAGCTCGCTGCGCGGCCACGTACCGTGTCCTTGCCGCCGGCTGTGCCGTCGATTGATTCGCTCACTGCGTTCGCTGATTGATTGATGGACTAATCCGTTTTCTCAGTCACACCAGTCATGAGTGCAGCGATTGTCATGTCGAATCTGTTAGCAATTTTACAGAGGTTAGAAAGACTGACATTTCTTCGTCCGACCTCTATCGAGGCGTAGTAAGACCTGTCCATGCCGATGCGATTCGCAAATTGTACTTGAGAGTAACCAGACTTTGATCTTAATTCTTTGCAGCGTAGACCAAAGGATCGTTGTAGCGGCGAGATATCCATGACAAAAAGAGTCATGGATTGTTGTATAAAAGCCAACGGACTATATACAACAATCCCAGTTAAGGCGCATAATTATCTCTATTGGAAAGCACTCTGATGCCCAGTCGGATAGGGCACGGAAAAGGAATGGAACAGCACAATGACTCAGGGAAAGCATTTCGCTGCCGGTGGCGATCACTTCGCCGCACTGCCAAGCAAAAAGATTCACGCCCCGAAGGGGATCGCGCGTCTGACCGTCACCGCGGCGACCATGGCCGCCATGACCGGATCGAGCCTCATCTCACCGTTCACGGCATTCGCCCAGACCGGTGACGGGGGCACACAGCACCCCGCCGTGATGTCGCCGATCGCCGCCCACGCCAGCGCGGCATCCGGTACCGGCGCGAAATCCGCCGCACAGACCATCGCGGACCTGCAGAAGGC
Organism: uncultured Collinsella sp.; assembly: GCA_958348225.1. Classification (GTDB taxonomy): domain Bacteria; phylum Actinomycetota; class Coriobacteriia; order Coriobacteriales; family Coriobacteriaceae; genus Collinsella. Next base: position 6,282 of record CATVYG010000004.1, on the reverse strand, counting down.
AGTCAACGAGGCGAAGGCGAAGGAGGACGCCGCCAAGGCAGCCTACGATGAGGCCGCCGGTCCCTACAACGAGGCGGCTTCCGCCCGCGACCAGGCCAAGGCATCCTACGATTCGGCAGTCAGCGCCGGCACGGCAGCCGACCGAGCGGCAATGGACGAGTACGCCCGTCAGGTCGCGGAGGGCAAGGACGCCGCCGATGCCGCCGGCAAGGACCTCGAGCAGGCGAAGGCAGGTCTCGCAGACGCCAAGGCCGATGCGTCCGAGAAGGACGAAGCGTACCAGTCCGCCCTCAAGGCGGCCCAGGATGCCAAGGACGCCCTCGATAAGGCCAAGGCAGATGCCGTAAGCGCCACCCCGGAGGCAATCAGTGCCGCCGAACAGGCCGTGCGCGACGCCTAGGCTGCCGTGGAAAGGGCACAGGCCGGCCTCGCCAACGCCAACGCGACGCTTGCCGATGCCCAGTCCAAGCTGGTTGCGGCCCAGTCTGCAAAGGATTCCGCCGATTCCGTCCTCGCTGCAGCCAAGCAGAACAAGGACGCGGCGGATGCGAAGGCCGCAGCCGCCAGCGCCGCCTATGAGCAGGCGAAAGCCGATCTCACCGCAGCGGAGGCCGGCGCCAGCGGTCCGGAGTACGATGCGGCAAAGAAGAAGGTCGCGGACGCAGAGGCAACCCTCGCCGCCGCACGAGCGGTGCAGACCCAGTGCGAGTCCGAGCTCGAACAGGCGCAGTCCGCTGCGGCAACGGCACAGACCGATCTGAATGACGCCCAGGCGTCCCTCTCCGCGAAGCAGCAAGCGGCAGTCAATGCCGAGGCCGGCGTGGTTGAGGCCCAATCCGCACTCGATGCCGCGAACGCCGACCTCGATGCCGCCAAGCAGGCGAACGTCGACGCCATCGCCAGGCTGGATGCAGCGAAGCAGGCCGTCAAGGATGCCGAGTCCGCAAAGGCAGCCGCCGACGAAGAGCTCGCGAGCGCCAAGACCGCAAAGGACACCGCCGATGCGGCCGTGACCGCCGCCCAGCAGAAGGCCGACGAGGCATAGGCGAAACTCGACTCCGCCGACGCGCAGTTCAAGCAGGGGGCCATCGGCTTCTTCCGTGCCATGGGCGCCGATTCAGCCATCGAGATCATCCAGAACTGTACGTACAAGGACTACACCGAAATCGGAAACAGTCTCGACGCCACGGGCCTTGAAAACATGCTTTCGTCCATCACAGTCATGAAGAATGTGAACGCATACCGCAAGTCCGTCGGTCTCTCCGAGCTCCAGGTCACCTACAAGCTCATTGCGGCGTCGATCGCAGATGCAAACTATTCGACGAAAAATCTAGAGCATGCCCAGCAGTTCGATGTCGGTGAAAACCTTGCCTGGAGCTATCGCGATCCCTGCAAGGCTTGGATCTATCAGGAAAAGGACCTGTTTGACAAGACTGCAGCCTCCCTTGGTGCGACGAATCTTTCCGGAAAGGATGCCTACGACTTCTGGTACGCCAATCAGGATAAGTTCGATTACTTCAGCATCGGCCATTACATGAACATCATCAACCCTGACTATGCTGTCATGGGATGCGGTCTGAACAATGACACCCGTTTGACGTTCTCGCTCACGCTGCAATACGGCGGTTGGGCAGGTTCAGGCTGGAACATGAACCCCATCTCCGTCGACGAGTACGAGCAGAAGCTGACCTCCTATATCAACGGTCTCAAGAACGCCAAGAGCGCACTCGACGCAGCCAAGGCCGATCTCGCATCCAAGCAGCAGGCAGCCGCCGGCGCCGCCGCAACCGTCCAGCAGAAGCAGGACGCAGCGGATTCCGCGCAGGACGATGTCGATGCCGCGAAGCAAGGTGTCGACGAGGCGCAGGAGACCGTAAACGCGACAGGGCTCAATATCGCCGCCAAGCAGCAGGGCGTCACGGATGCCCAGGCCGAGCTGAATGCGGCGAAATCGGACCTCGATGCCGCCAACGCGGCAGTCGATACGGCAAAGTCGACCGTCCAGCAGAAGCAGGTCGCCTTTAATGCCGCCAACGCAGCCGTAACGACCGCACAGTCCAAGCTGGACTCCGCCAAGGCGGACACCGCATCCAAGCAGCAGGGCGTGGACGATGCGAACGCCGACCTCGCGAAGTTCTTCCAGGACGTAGCCGACGCCAAGAAGGCGCTCGATACCGCAAAGAGCGTCCACGACGCGGCGGCAGCCGAGCAGGCCGAGAAGTCGACCGTCCTCGCCGACGCCAAGCAAAAGGCGGACGGCACCGCAAGCGCCCTCGCGGATGCCCAGCGTGCCGTCGATGCCGCAAAGGCCGACACCGGCGTTGCCGCCGACAGGCTCACCGGCTCCCAGACTGATCTCGAGGCTGCACAGTCGAACCTCGACATCCTCACCGGCCTTGCCGCGAAGCTCGCAGAGGCACAGCAGCGCGAGCAGGATGCAGTAAAGGCCGTCAATGACACCAAGGTCGCCCTCGATGCCGCGAAGGCGGATGCCATCGCCGCCGAGTCCCTGGTCTCCGTCGCCGAGCAGGCGAAGGCGCAGGCAGACGCCAAGCTGTCGAAGCTGAACTCCATCGATACCGGCGCGGCGATCGCTTCCGGCCATGACGCGAACGCGGATGACGCCCTCAACGCGCTTTTCGCCGCAGCAGTCGAGGCACGTGCCAAGGTCGCGCCCGCCAAGGCCATCCTGGACGAGAAGCAGGCCGCGGTGGACGAGCTCCAGCCCGGCTACGATGCGGCACTCGCCGCCTACGAGTTGGCGAAGTCCGACCGCATCGCAGCGGAGCAGAAGCTTTCCGATGAGATTGCACAACAGGAGGCAGAGGAGGCGGCAAAGCAGCAGGCGGCATACACCCCGAAGCACCTCGCCGGCACGGATACCGCCCAGCCCGGCAGCCTCGCCCAGACCGGTGACCGCGCGGGACTCATCGGCGAGACGTTCGCCATCGGCGGTACCGTCCTCGTGGCGGTCGGCGTCTTCCTCGACCAGAAGAAGCGCCGCGAGCAGATGTAAAAGCGAGCCGGGCGTTGGATATCGGCTGGTGTCCAACGCCCGGTTTCATGGACAGGGAGATCGGTGTGAGAACAAAGGCTATTATCGTTGCGCTTCTGGTGTGCCTTTCGGCACCTCAACTTGGATGTGCCAGCGTTGCAAAGCAAGGAAGCGGCTCTACGGAAAGGGCCGCCACAGCGGTAAAGAATAAAGACAAAAAGAAGGCGAGCGAAGAAAAGGCGGCGCAAACCTCTGGAGCCAAGACCGAGGAGAAGAAGGAATCCGACGACAAGGACCAGAAGTCCGATGACTCCAAGAAGGAGGATAACAAGTCTTCCGATTCCTCGAAGTCGGACAACAAGGTCGATTCCTCCCAGTCCAAGCAGAATTCCGGCAATTCGCAGAGTTCCGGCAGCAACAATTCCTCTTCCAACGGCGGCAGCCAGAAGAAGTGGGTTGCCGAGCAGGGCCACTGGGAGACCGATTACAGCCAGGTCTGGGTGCCAAATGTGGTATACACGCGTCATCCCCGCTATTGGGTAAACCACGGTGGTGCTATGGTAGGACCCTTCGATTCATCCGATGCCGCCTACGCTTGGATTATTAACGATGGCGAAAACGGCGGCATCGGAGGATCTGTCGTAAACGATTCGTATACCACATCTGAGGACCAGGGACATTATGAACAGCAGGCTACGGGACAGCATTGGGTTGTCGACGTCGCCGGCCACTGGGAGTAATGTACATCGTTCCTCTCCTCTTACATTCGGTAAATAAATATTTATTTGCGGGCGGCCGGTTTCGGCTGCCTTTTTTAGACGCCTAGTCTGGGAGCAAACGATAGGAAAGCAATCAAACGAGAGGCCGTTCCAAAAGAATCCGGCGGTGCAGGATGCTTCGGGCAAAACCGTTCGCAAATCGGTAAGGTCTTCCATCAACTTGCTCCAGCCCTCGCCCCGAGTCCGCTTCGCGGTAATGCAAACACTCGGCATCCCTCGCATTCGCATCACCGCTTCGCTCTCGCTACAGCGAATTTCTAACACTCAGCATCCTTCGCGTTAAAAATTCGCTTCCGCTCACGGTCTTCACGCAGTTACAACGCCGCGAGGCCTCTCGCTTGGAATGAGACCTCTCATTCCACGTCTACACTGCGTTTCGCCCAATCACCGTTCCGGAGATTGCAAGATTGGTGTTGGGCTAGATAAATGGGGCCATACTCGCCCCCTTTATCTGCCAACACATCTTGTTTATCGCATCACGCGGCGATAAAGTTAGAAATGAAGTTCGCCTTCATTTCTCTAAAGGAAGTGACGGCGTCACTTCAAAAATCGGCGCGACGTCAGTCGCTCCTAAAAAGGAAAGCAATCTCATATTGGTTTTTGAATCGGTGGCCTCACCGATTCGCTCTGCTTTCCTGGGGGGCATATGAGTTGCAAGCGTCCACACACCGTTAAGGCGACACTCGCTTCTGAAGAATACGAAACGCTTTCCGCTTTGGCAGAAAAGGCGGGCATGACGAAAGCCGAATTCATTCGCTCTGCACTGATTCATTGGAATGAATCGCTCGATGATCTAGTCATTTCCAAAAATAAGAACGGTGGCCGCAGTAAAAAGCTGCAACCCGTTTCAGGTGATTCGGACGAAAAGCGCTCGAAGGTCATTTACGTTAAAGTCACCGATGATGAGCACGAGGCAATTCGCAAACAGGCTGATGTACTCGGCACGACCGTCAGTGCGTATGCCCGCCGCGTGATGCTTGCCGGGAAAATCGAGAAGATCGATTTCGATAAAAGCCAGGTCGCGAAAATCTATCACGAGCTGTATCGCGAGGGAACGAACCTCAATCAGCTGATGTATTTTGTGCATGCTCAGGGCCTTCCCGCGTACAACGAGAAAGCTGTTTTCCGCACGCTCGAAAAGGTTTACCAGAACGCCCGTAAAGTCACTCTCTTCATCAGAGAACTCGAACAGCGCTATTTCACCGATGGCGGTGAGCTCGATGACCGTCGTTAAGCAGAAAGGTGTTTCGTCCGAGCGCTACGCGAAGCACCTGCGCAAGTACATTAACGGAAAGCGTGCTTTGGCCCGCGGCGGCTGGAACCTCGCGAACGGAAAGTACTGGTTTTCCGAGATGGCTATGACGCGGAAGATGTTTCATCACGACAGGCCCGCGCGTGCCGGCGCGAAGAACATAACGATGCTTCATCAGATTCTCGCGTTTCTGCCCGAGGAGTGCAGCTGCAACGGAGGTAAGATGACCCCCGATGCGTGTATGGCCTACGCGGAGCAATGGCTTGCGAAGCACTACCCGCATCAACAAGTGATTGTCGCGTTGCATGAGGAAAGCGATAAGGCGGGAAAACGCTACGCGGTTCATATGGCGATTAACCGCACGGATCTTTTGACGGGTAAGCGTTGCGAGACGGGCGGGCGTCACGGAAAATTCGAACGTGCCGCGTGGGTCCGTGAACTCGATAAGAACTGGAATCTTACTCAACTTGAAAAGGGAAAGAAGAATTCGAAGATTCGAGATCGTCAGCCGCGCGACACAGAAAAGAAAATCGTTGAGCGGGGTGAGTACAGTTATAAAAACAATCTGCGCGAGCTGATCCATATTGCAATCGATGAAGGTCATCCGAAGAATATGAATCAGTTCAAAAAGATACTTGCCTCATGGGGCGTAGACATTTTCATCAAGAATAATCGAGTCTATGCGACAGATCTCGATATCAAAGAAGCCGGCAATCCGAAGTGCACTTTCAACCTGACTCGACTCGACGGACGTTTCGCAGTCAAACAACTTGAAGCGGCGTTCGAAAAGAACGTGCTGGAAGCCGAGCGAGCGTTACCGTACGAGAAACGCTGTGAGATTTACATCCAACGACTCAAGAAAGCGTATTCGGCGTGGGTCGAACAGGCGAAAGCGAGCAAGGGCGTCGCCTACAATTCATTCCCCAAATTCATCGCACCGAAGTGCGATGAGGATTTGCTCGAAGATCCAGCGGTTCGCGATGAGCTTCTTGCGCGTCGCGGCTACGCAAGGGAGATTCGCAACCGCTATGCCGGCGCCGTTCCCGATGCCGGCGACGACCGCGTTCGCGCCGCAGGTCGAGCCCATGGTGGCAACGTTGACATCTCGCCGCAGGTCGATCGCGCGGTCGACCGAGGCGATTACGCTCGCGGAGACACGCCTCGCTAGTTTTGGAAAGCCTATCGTCGGTGCCCTAGCGCACTGCCATCCAGTGCCGATTCTGCCATAGTCGCAATTCGGCGAGGATGAGGAGTAT
>CATVYG010000003.1 GCA_958348225.1 uncultured Collinsella sp. | reverse complement strand
CCTACGTTCCTCAAAGAATTGTTAGATTAAAAGTAACAGACCGGATGAAGATACGTGCGACGGGGGCGAGGCGAATGGCTGAGCGGTATCGATATGCGGGTTCAACGGTATCACATTGGCCACATAGATTTTTAACTTGCATTTCTACCCGCCCTTTTCGTAGAGTCGCCGATACGTGCTTAGCGCACCCTCGGCGCGTCCGGCAGGCTTTGCGAAATGGGATCCAGGAGACTTCGGCGCAGCATCATCTTGCGGAATGCTTCTAATGAGCCTCCCATCCTTCAAAAACAGAATCTCATCGCACAGCCTATCGACCGAATCCAAGATGTGGGATGACATGATGATGCACGTACCAGAATCGGCCAGCTTCCTGAGAATCTCGGAATGCAAGTCCACCCTGCTGGGGTCGAGCGCGTTCATGGGCTCATCTAATAGAAGGTACCGCGCGCCCGTCGCATACGCAATCGCCAGGGTAAGCTGCTGCTTCATGCCCTGGCTCAGAGTGCGGATCCTCATCTTCGCGAACTCGCCTATCTGCGTTTGTTCCACTATCTCTTCGATATCGCGAGCATGCGGCCACATATCGCAAACCATCTTGAGGTGATCTTCCGCACGCAATCCGGGATACAGCAGCGTCCCCTCACCAGGTGCATAGAAGATCATAGAACGGACCTCTCTCGCACCCGTACCCTGCACCTCATCCAGAACGATGCTCCCGTCCACGCGAGGACCCGGCAAACCTGCCATCGCACGCAGCAACGTCGTCTTTCCATGCCCGTTCGGAGCGACGAGACCGTAGACCGTACCCGGGGCAAACTCAGCGTTCACCGAATCTACGAGCACCTTCTTTCCATAAGAGATCGTCAGCGTTTGAAGGTCAATCATCGAGATCATCCCCTTTCGATCTTTGGAACACTCAGGCGCACCATCAACGGAGATACGGCGCCCAAGACCACCAGCAGAGCGCCCGATGCGCCGACGACCTCTCCAAAAGGCATCGCGTTCGTCCCTCGCCCAAGGAACCCAATCGTCCCCACCTGGGAAGCGGGATCAAACGAGGCGAATGGAGCCAGCAGCGCGACGCCCATGCCCACGCTTTCAACATGAGCGCTCAACGAACCCAACACCAAGAGAACCGCGCAAACCATTCCGGTGACAACGGGGTTGCGGCTAATCGCTGCTGTCAACGCAGCGACGACGGAAATCACGCCGTATGCCATGACCAGCAACGGAATACTGCACAACACCGCCTCCCCCACCATGGACGTTGTCGAAGCTCCCGCCCGAATGAGAGCGACGGGATACTCCGATCCACCCGCACCGTTCTTAATCACGGACACAACGACAGCGGGAACCATCGACACCAAAAGCAGCACCAAGCCAAGCAGGAGAGCCAGCGCAACAGCCGTCAGAAAACGCACATGCGCTGTTGCGGGGATCTGGAGAACCAGAAGGGAACGACACTGCAGGTGGGTGCACGCGAGCGATGTGACAACCACGGGCAACAGCAAAAATAAGGAGGGAAGCACTGCCTGGAGATACGAAAGGAGGATTAATGGGGGCATCTTCGTACTTAACTCGTAAACCTTGGGGTCCGGCAAGCTCGCGATCGACTCAAGCAGAAGGGCGCGCGCCTCCGCACGAGAAGGAGTCTCCGGCTCGATTCCGATCGATTGCAGGAGAGTCGCATCTGCCGCGCCCAGCTTACCTCGAGCGCGCTCGTACGTCGCAAGGCTTCGAAACCCCTCCGCAGGCATAGGCGCGTACACGAAACCCGAAAGAGCATCCCACATGTCTTCCAGGGCCGCTTTGCCCTCGACGTCCATATTCGCAGCGTTCTGCTCTAGATACCGATCTATTGAACGGAGCTCCCCATCCCTATACCGAACAGCGGAAACGTTATCAGCGTCAGGAAACATCTCGACCAGAGCCGGGGCCAGCATCGTCGTCGACATTGCAATCGCGCATACGGCGAGGGTAGGAGAACGCAGGAGCAGTTTCCCCATCGTTCTTACGTATGCAACGGCGGAGGCACAAGCGCTCGAACGAGTTGCCGTTCTCGATGCAGTGAAGGAACCTCTCTCAAGACAAATCGGGGATATCGGGCACGCGCAGCCGCTCTTTCCGGCAACGCAAAGCAGGCTAATTGCCAGCACCTCGATCCCGATTGCGCATACGAGGGCAATCGCGCCACGCTCGAAGCAAAGTCCAGGCAGATTCACTATCTGCGTTGTCGGGTACGGGCTATAGGCGCCGACGGTCAACTCAGTGTTCGCATACGTAAGGGGATTCAACAGGGCGAACTCACGTAAAGCGATGGATCTTCCGTAATACCCGGGAACCATCGTCACCCCCATCAGGGCACATACGAACACGATTCCAAGCGTAGGGTTATTGGCAATCTTCACGGCAAGGTGAACGACAAGCGAGATGAACGCTGCCACCAAGAATTGCAAGATGGCCGTCTGCGCGAACACCAGCCAAGCCGGTTTGATAACCGGAGTCGCATATTGAATGTAGCCTATCGGATAGAACGGCGAGCCCGGGCCATTCTTCACAAGCGCGGCGATTATCCCTGGAAGATTGATGGCGAGGACGGCAAGCATTGCAAAAACACTCGCCCATACGCTCGATGCAACAAGTCTACCCAGCTCGCCCATCGGTGCCTGGATGATGAGCTTTTCACGTTTGTTAAGACGCGCGGCAAGGAACGAGACGGCAACGGCCGTTGCGACCCATAGCAAGTACTCCTTCGATCCGTCATAATAGGTGTACTCTCCATCCGATATCTGCAGAAACGGAAGTAGGGGAGAGAGCGGTGCCAAGATAAGACGTCCCGCGGCAAGAGGGTACAGAAGCGCGGGCATGCTTGATGAAGAGGTATAGACACCGTCCTCCCCCGCATTCACAAGCGCATCCGCATAGGATGCTGACAATTCCTGCTCAACACGGGTTATTCCCGACTCGAGGTATTCGACCCGTCCGTCGATGCCAGCCGCGCTCCTGAAGACGGGCAGAGCACAAAGAACCATCAACGCAACAACGACAACACAGAGCGACCTGGAGGAGAGAAGCGACCTAAAGATCGCCTTCGAGATTTTGAGCATATTCATCGCCAACCTTAACCTCATCCAGTCGGAACAGAGGGGCCGAACAAAATGCTCGGCCCTTCCTCGCATCTAGTAGGTGCTATAGACAAATTGCCATTTATCAGTTGTGCCAAGAACACCACAGGAGCACATTGCAGCGAGGCGGGATTCCCCATGATGCGCAGATCGGCGATAGCCATTTCGGTAGGAGATCGTCTTGTAAGAGATGTTGAACATCGAGATGCTGTGCCCGCTTACGCCGCGAGGACAGCTGTAGCTCCAGTAGGTATCGACGACGTCGTCCGTATACCCGAGGGGCTCAACGAGGGCACACTGGCTGCTCTCCTGGGAAGGAGGCATCGGGGTATCCGCAAAAGCGGGGGCTCCCGGCAGCAACAGACAAAGAGCGAGGCCGAGGAAAACCAAGAGCTTACACGACTTAACAGTACTGAACATAATCCTCTCCAATCTAGAGGGGTTTCGGTTGCAGTATGCTGTGATTACTTGCCGGCAAAGTCAATTTAACATAAACTGTTAAAAAGTAACCTGAGTTTTTTAAATTCTTCGGAGGTTATTATGAGTTCCGACAATCGCACTCCCCGGCTTCATTCCTTCCGCATCGCATGTGCGATAGCCTCTGCGACCCTTTGCGCCACCGCCATCGCACAAGTGGCGTTCTCCTTAAAGCCAGCAATCGAAGTGCTCGACAACCCTGTAATTGCAGACTCCCCCGCGTATCCAGCCCTTGCGATCTCGACATTGGTCCCTGCCGTCATCGGTATCGCTACGACCATCCTCAGCGCCGTTCTCGTGTGGACGATCAAGAGCGGAGACCCCTTCAAGAAAGGGTCTGCGACATGCTTGAAGGTGCTCGGCATTCTCTTCGTTGTTCAAGCTGCCACCAGCCTCTACGCCGGCTCACTCAAAACCTCCGTTTCGATGTTTGGCGGCGAGGGGGCCGTCGGCGCCCAAGAGATCGCTTCATCATTCGATTGGACCTCTCTGGTTCTCGGCATCGTCCTGTTCATGCTTTCCCAGCTCTTCTTGTACGCCCGAGAGCTGTACCTCGACTCCGACGAGATTGCGTAAGGAAACGCCATGCCCGTAATTGTTCGCCTCGACAAGATCATGGCCGAGCGAAAGATTTCCTCGAACGAACTTGCCGAAAGGATTGGAACCACGCCCGTGAACCTGTCCCGTATTAAAAAAGGGCATATTCGCGGCATTCGCTTCAACACACTCGAGCAGCTATGCCTCGCCCTTCGTTGCCAACCCGGAGACCTTCTCGAAGTCATGAGCGAAGAGGATGCCCGAAAGGAGTTCGGACTCGATTGGTCCGCCGAGGATTAGAGGGCGGTCGTACTCGCCCTGCACACGGGGATGCGAATCGGCGAGGTCTGCGGCCTTCGGTGGTGCGATGTGGATTTCGAGACGGGCCTGATCTCGATCAGACACTCGGTGGCGTACGCGAAGGGAATGGGTTCGTTCATCAAGGACACCAAGACCCATGACGCCAGGGGTATCCCCATCGACCCGGTCGGCCTACTCCCCTTCCTGAAGGAGACCCACGAGATCGACTGCGGAAAGCTGCGCTTGCGCGGCCTTACCGGGGCGGTCGAGATCGGGGACTGCTACATCCTGTCGGAGCCGGGCGCGACCTTCGCGACGACAAGCTATATCCGCAGGGCGTTCAAGACGTTCTCGGAGACCAACGGCCTCATGGGCACCAACGACGAGCTGATCACGTTCCACGGCCTTCGCCACACGTTCGCAACGCAGTGGATCCGCCAAGGCGGCGATATCAAGGCGCTCCAATCGATCCTCGGCCACAAGGACGCCATGGCGACGCTCAACGTCTACGCCGACATCGAGCCCATCTCCAAAATCCATAACATGCTGCGCGCTACGCCGTGCCTTTGGCGCGGGCACCTCGGGCCGAGGGTCGATCCGGGTCCCATGTTCCAACAGAGGATCCAGGAGTCCATCGAGACGCTCCAGGCGTTCGGCTACGGCATCACCGAGCCGGACGACCGAAATATCGCCATACGCGACGTGAAGACGAACAGTTGGCTCTAGCTCACCGAGTACGCGGCAGTGCTGGGCCCATCCCAACTGAGGTCACGGTGGTCCGATAGGGGCGCCGCCCGCGGTATGCGCCGCGGAGCGGTATCCCCTACCGAAGGGCGGGGATGCCCTCCGCTTCCAGTTCGGAATCAGCCGTCGGAGGCGTTCGGCTGACTGCGGGAACGGCCTGTCCGCTCAATGTGTTCGGCTGAGATCGGAAATCAACCCAACACGAGCCGGACACGCGCCAGACGGCTCTTCCCCGTACGGCCTTCCCCCTTACGCTCATGTTGCAGGCATGTAACGCCGCAGCGAGCGCGCCTTTTTTGCGCCAGACAGGTACAATGATGAACACTGTACCGTAGCGGAGCGCCCCGCGCGCGCCGCAATCACGCGAAAGGGTTTCCCATGGCCGAGATCTCGTCCTCCCGTATCGTCATCACCGTCCTTGGCAAGAACCGCCCCGGCATCGTCGCCGGCGTCACCCGCGTCCTGGGCGAGGCCAACGTCGACATCCGCGACATCACGCAGTCCATTATCGAGGACATCTTCACCATGACCATGCTGGCCGATACCGCCGAGTCCAAGCTCGACTTCGCTGAGCTGCAGAAGGCCCTGGCCGAGGCCGGCGAGCTTTCGGGCGTCAACGTGTCCATCCAGCGCGAGGACGTCTTTAACTTTATGTACCGCCTGTAGCGAACAAGCCGCTGGGGATAGCCTGACGCGCGCATGCCCATGCAAGCCACCCCGATGCGGCCCGGAGAGGAGCGCGCATGGCCTACGACGCCAAGAAAATCTATTACCGCTTCGATGACCACTTGAGCCGACTGGTTCTGGATTACGAAGCAAGCCGCCAGATTTCGTCTGAGAGCGAAAGCCTCTACCACGGCCTGCCGACCGACCCTTATGACGAGGGCTTGTTCGAAGAGCACAATGTCAAGCGCGGCCTGCGCAATGCCGACGGCTCGGGCGTGGTCGCGGGCCTCACTCGTATCTCGGATGTGCACGGCTACAACAAGGTCGACGGAAAGGTCGTGCCCGATCAGGGCAAGCTCACGCTTCGCGGCTACAGCATCGAGGATCTGGTCAACAATGCCCAGGCCGAGAATCGCTACGGCTACGAAGAAGTCGCCTATCTGCTTATCACGGGCTCGCTGCCCAACAAGGAAGAGCTCGACGGCTTTTGCGAGCGCCTGGGCGCCTTTAGACATCTGAGCGACGAGTACGTTAAAGAGTTCCCTATGACCACGGTGTCGTCGAGCATCATGAACGTGCTCCAGCGCGCCGTACTGCTGCTCTACGCCTTCGATGCCGAACCAGACGTGATCACGCCTGAGCACGAAATCGACGTCGCCATTTCCATGCTCGCACGTCTCCCGCGCATCGCCGCCTTCGCACACATGGCCTCGGTCGCCAAGCTTCGCGGCTCCGAGGTTCACGTGCCGCACCCTACGCCCGGTCTCTCCACCGCCGAGACCATCCTACAGGTCCTGCGCGGCGGCATGGCGTTCACCCGCGATGAGGCGATGCTGCTCGACGTTATGCTCATGCTGCATGCCGAGCACGGCGGCGGCAACAACTCCACCTTCGCTTGCCGCGTGCTGTCGTCTTCGGCCACCGACCCGTATTCCGCCTACGCCGCGGCTATCGGCTCGCTCAAGGGCCCGCGCCACGGTGGCGCCAACGCCAAGGTTGTCTCCATGCACGAGGACATCCGCGCGCATGTCTCCAATTGGGAGGACGAGGACGAGGTCGCAGCCTACCTGGGCAAGATCCTCGACAAGCAGGCCTTCGACGGCACGGGTCTCATCTACGGTATGGGCCACGCCGTCTACACGCTGAGCGACCCGCGTGCCGAGGTGTGCCGTCGTTACGCGCGCACGCTTGCCGCCAAGAAGGACCTGGGCGAGGAGTTCGCGCTCATCGAGCGCATCGAGCGCCTGGCCCCGCAAGTGATGCGCGATCACGGCATGACCAAGCCCATCTGTGCCAACATCGACCTGTACACGGGCTTTATCTACAAGATGCTCGGCGTGCCCGAGACGCTCTTTACGCCGCTGTTCGCCGTCGCCCGCATGGCCGGCTGGTCTGCGCACCGCATGGAAGAGCTCTTCTGCGCGCACCGTATTATTCGCCCGGCCTATCGTCCGGTGATCGAGCCGCTGGAGTACAAGCCGCTCGCTGACCGCTAGGACGCGGACCGTTATAGAACTCGAGCGTGGCCAGGGACCCAAGCCCTTGGCCACACTTTTTATGCCAGTAGAAAGGATCGCAACGAATGATTGTGTTTTCCGATATGGATGGGACGCTGCTGACGAGCGATAAGCAGATGAGCGACGCCACTTGGGCAATGCTCGACGAGCTCGCACGTCGTGGCATCGAGTTTGTTCCCTGCACGGGGCGCCCGCTGTCGGGCATCTTTGAGCCCATTCTCGCCCATCCCGCCGTGCACTACGCGGTCTGCGCCAACGGCGCCAGCGTCTGGCGGCTCGACGAAGATACGCCCACCGACACCTCACGTGCTACGCGCATTTTGAGCCGACCGCTCGATTGCGGCATTGCCCACCGCATCCATCGCATTGCCGCCGGCCACGATGTGACCTTCGATATCTTCGCGGATGGACAGTGCTTCCTCCCCCGCTCGCTATACGGGCGCCTGGATGAGTTCTGCGGCGGTGACCCCCACATCGCGGCTTCACTCAAGCGCACACGAACGCCGATCGACATGGATATCGACAGCAAGATCGACGAGGTCGAGACGCTCGAACGTATCGCCATGTACTGGCACAACCCGGCCGATCGCGACGCCATCGCGACGGCGCTCGACACGCTCGGAGGCATTGAGGTCACGCGTTCGTACGCCATGAATATCGAGGTCATGGGCGAGGGCGCCACCAAGGGGACGGCCCTCACGTGGCTATGCGAATACCTGGGCGAGCGTCTCGCCGACGCCTGGGCGTTCGGCGACAACATCAACGACATCCCCATGCTGCAGGCAGCGGGCCACGGCATGGCCATGATCAACGCCGAGTCCGAAGACCGCGAGGCCGCCGACGCCATCACCGAATACGACAACGACCACGACGGCGTCGCCCGCACCATCATGGCCGCCCTTGCCTAGTCATTGGTCAGTCATTGGGGACGTTCTTAAACGACTAGTCGTTGGGGACACTCTTCGCAAAAAGCTGCAAGGACTGTCCCCCACTGTCGGCAGAAAAGGAACGTCCCCATCTGCCGGATTAGGAGAGACTCTCCAGCACGCGACGGAGCTCCTGCTGGACGGCGTGGTCGCGGTTACAACCCACCACGCGATCGGCCACCGCTTTAAGCGCGGGGCGCGCGTTTTCCATCGCGCAGCCCGTGCCGACAAAGCGAATGATCTCGTAGTCGTTCATCGAGTCGCCAAACGCCATGACCTCGTCGCGACCAATGCCGTAATGCTCCGCGAGCTGCGCGATACCCGAGGCCTTCGACACACCAGGCTGCATGGCATCGATCCACGCGTTGCCCGAAGGTGCAAAAGTAAAGAGCTGACCAAGTTCGCGCTGTAGCACGTACGCGCTGTCCATAACCGCACTGTCGTCGCAAAAGATACTCGCTTTGATGATATTTACGCTGGGATCGGGCAGCTCCCAAATGCGCTCGGCATTGGGAAGGTCCTTATCGACCTCACGCACGAACTTGCACTCGTCATCGAGCAGGAAGGACTTGGTTCGATCAAATAGCGCAAGATGCAGATTGGGAAACGTCCTGACGGCTTGGGCGAGCCTTCGAATCGCTAGGTGGGAATACACCTCACGGTCTACCATCTTACCGTCGGCGTAGACCTGGGCGCCGTTAGCGGCGACAAAGTCCATCTTGTCGCGAACGGGCGCAAAGAACTCGCACAGGCGATCGTAGCGACGACCTGACGATGCGGCGAAATGCACGCCATGCTCGTGTAGCGCCAGAATCAGTTCGTAGGTCTCGGGAGGCACCTGGCCGTTTTCGTCAAGCAGTGTGCCGTCCATATCGGATGCAATCAGTTTAAACATGGAAAAGCTCCCTTCGGGCTTGTTGGAATCGAACGTGTATCCGATTCCAACGTACCCAAAGGGAGCTCAAATAAGACTCCGCGGGCGTAAACGTTACAAGGACCTGGCAAATAGCTCACACATGCCAGAGGTCCTACGGTCGCGGCGTCAGGCAGCCCGCCAAAGAGCGTCCCCGATGACTAGTCGGCGTAGGTGAAGGTTGTGACGTCGAACATGCCCTCGGGGCGGATGCGGAGCGTCGGGATGACCGGCAGGGGCAGGAAGATGATGCCCATGATGGGGTCGAGCGGCGGCTCAATACCCATGGCGCGCGCCTTGACCATAAAGTCGTCGTGCTGCGCGGCAACGTCCTCGGCCGTGCCTTCGCTCATCAGGCCACCGAGCGCCAGCGGAATGCGCGCCACGACCTCGCCGTTACGCACCAGCACGTGACCACCCTGGCCCACGGCCTCAACGGCAGCCATCATATCGGCAGCGTTATCGCCCACCACGCACACGTTGTGCGAGTCGTGGCCGATCGTGGAGGCAATGGCACCACCGGTGATGGTGAAACCGCGCACCCAGCCGCGACCGATATGCTTGCCGACCAGGCCCAGGCCAGCGGGGCCGTCGCCATCGGCGCCCTCGGCCTGCAGCGACACGCCACGGCCATGGCGCTCGATCAGCATAATGCGGCGCAAGTCCTCGGCGCTCTCGGGGCGGGCCATACCCGTGATAGCCATACCCGGGATGACATCGATAACGGCCTCGCCCGGCTTAAAGGCATAGTCAAACACGTCGAGCGAAAGCTTCGGCAGCTTAACGGAAGCGCGCAGCTCATCGGCAAGGGCTGCGACCTCGGCCGTCTCGGGCGCGACCTCGCCCACAAAGGTGCCATCCTGCGCCACCAGGGCACCGGCGGCATACACGCGATGCGGAGCTGTGGCAAACGTCAGGTCGTTGAGCACCAGCAGGTCGGCACGCTTGCCTGGGGCGATCGCGCCGCGGAGCTCATGCGGGTCGCGACAGCCGTGGTCCAGGCCAAATGCCTCAGCCGTGGAAAGGGACGCCATGGAGATGGCGACCACCGGGTCGACGCCAGCCTCGATGGCCACGCGGCAGGCATTGTCGATCATGCCGGTCGAAAGCGCGTCGGAGGGAGCGCGGTCGTCGGTCGCAAAGCAGCAGCGGCGGGCGCGGGCGGGGTTTTCCAGCAGCATCGGGGACAAATTGGCCAGATCGTGGCTGCACGTGCCCTCACGCAGCATCACATACATGCCGCGGGACAGTTTATCGAGCGCCTCCTCGGGAATCGTCGACTCGTGGTCGGCGATAATACCCGCCGCGGCATAGGCGTTGAGGTCCTTGCCGGCAACGAGCGGCGCGTGGCCGTCAACCTGCTTGGACGGCGTCTGGTTGGCAGCATCGATGCGAGCGCAAGTCTCGGGGTCGGCCATAAAGACGCCCGGCAAGTTCATCATTTCGCCCAGACCAAAAACATCGCCCGGATGCTCGGCAAAAAACGCCTGCATATCGGCAGCCGAAATAACGGCACCGGCCTGCTCGTCGGGCAGCGCGGGCACGCACGAAGGCATCATGTACTTGATGGAGATGGGTGCGCGGCGGCCATCCTCGATCATAAAGCGCAAGCCGTCGAGACCGGCAACATTGGCAATCTCGTGGCTGTCGGCAATGGCAGTGGTAGTACCGCGCGTCGCGGCCATGCGAGCATACTCGGCGGGACGGATGTTCGAAGACTCGATATGCAGATGCCCGTCAATAAAACCGGGAGCGAGATAGCGACCCTGGCAGTCGATGACCTCAGTTGCCTCGTAGGTGCCAGCGGCATCGTCGCGACCATCGTAGAGCACGCCGACGATTACACCGTCCTTGACGGCAACGCTACCGGGCGCCACACGCTGGCCATACACGTCAACAATCTGCGCATTGGTAAACAGCGTGTCGACGGGCACGCGCCCCTCGGCGGCCTCGATCACAGACCTCATGACCTCAACGGACATACATACTCCTTTAACCGTAGAAAAAAGCTGCGGAGCGGACAGACCTTCACCGCAGCAAACTAATAGCCATTGTATGCCCAAACGATGGGTCAACAATACGCCTCTCCGCTTAACGGCACACGCCGCTTGGCGCAATGGGGGCAGGTTACTTTGCACCAATGACAAGGAGTGTCCCAAAGTGCCGGCACAAAAGGAACGTCCCCAAGTGCCAACCACGGAAGCGCCGATGTTTTGGCAACGACAGCGAGCGGGCCGCATTTGAGACAAGGTGACGTGAAACGAAAGGGCGCTGACCTTCTGGTCGCGCCCTTGAAGTTGAACGTCAGATTGTCCAAATGCGGCCCGCGCAGCGTCGAGTCGTTACGCGGTTTGGTGAAACCGCGTAACTAAACCAACTTAAAGCCCTTGCGCTTGCCTACGGAGAGGGTGTCGCCCAGCTTGAGGGCGCTGGGATCGATGTTATAGCTCTTGGGAGCCACGGCCTTGCCGTTGATCTTGACGCCACCGCCGTCGATATCGCGACGAGCCTGGCCGGCGCTCGCCGAAAGGCCCAGGTCCTTGAGCAGGCCGGCGAGGTAGATCTGGCCCTCGTCGTTGACGGTCAGCTCAACGTGCTTCTCGGGGAAGTCGGCGAGCTGGCCCTCCTTGAATACGCGGTCGAACTCGGCCTGAGCCTCGTCGCCGGCGCCGGCGCCGTGGTAGGTGTCGCACAGGTCGCGGCCCAGAGCGCGCTTGAGCTCATAGGGATCGGCAGAGCCGTCGGCCAGGGCGGCGTCGATCTTGTCGACCTCGGCCGGGGTGAGCGAGCTCGCCAGGCGATAGTACTTGCCGATCATCTCGTCGGGGATGGACATGGTCTTGCCGAACATGTCCTTGGGAGCGTCGGTCAGGCCGATGTAGTTGCCGTATGACTTGGACATCTTGCGCACGCCGTCAGTGCCCTCGAGCAGCGGCATGGTGAGCGCGATCTGCGGCTCCATGCCCATCTTCTCCATGAGCTCGCGGCCGGCGAGCAGGTTGAAGAGCTGGTCGGTGCCGCCCATCTCGACGTCGGCCTTGATCTGCACGGAGTCAAAGGCCTGCATCACGGGGTACAGGAACTCGTGCAGGGCGATCGGCGTCTGAGACTGGTAGCGCTTGGTAAAGTCGTCGCGCTCAAGGATGCGGGCGACGGTGAACTTGGAGCACACCTGCAGCAGGCCGGCCAGGTCCATCGACAAGATCCAGTCACCGTTGTGCACGATGGTGGTCTTCTCGGGATCCAGGATCTTCATGGCCTGGCTCACATAGGTCTCGGCATTGGCCTCGATCTGCTCCTGCGAAAGCTGCGGACGGGTGGAATTCTTGCCCGAAGGGTCGCCAATCAACGCGGTGCCGTTGCCGATGATGAGGGTGACGTTGTGGCCCAGGTCCTGGAACTGACGCATCTTGCGCAGGGGCACGGCGTGGCCCAGGTGCAGGTCGGGGCTGGTGGGGTCGACGCCGAGCTTGATGTTGAGGGGCTCGCCCTTCTCAAGCTTCTTGCGAAGGTCGGCCTCGGGGACGATTTGGGCAGCGCCCGAGGTGATGATACGCATTTGCTCGTCAACAGACAGCATTGGGTATCCTCCTTTTGCTATAGCACCCTCGCCGAAAACGGCGGTGCTGGAAGTCCATAAACTCTCATATGATAACAAACTGACGCGACGCGGCACCTACGACAGGAAAATCCTCGTCCTGCCGCATGCGTCAATGACAACTGGCAGACGTGTACCGTCACGCTCGACCAGATAGCGTACCTGCCGACGACGCAAGCAGTCGCGGCAACAGACCCGTCCCGTCGCATCGGTGGCGCAGACGCCCTCGGCAGTCAGCAGGCAGTGCTCGCACACCATAAGCTCGAGACGGTCGGCGTCGACCGGACCCAAGACGCCGGGTTCAGCAGCCAGTTCGGCAATACGCTCCGCATCATTGCCGAGCAACTCGGCCGGCAAGTACACCCGCCCCGCACCGAGTCCGCGCAGCCAGGTAAGCGTGGCCCGATTCGCGCAGAACACCGGCGCCGCCACGTCAAACGTCACGCCCAGCTCGCGAGCGATCACCACCTGTCCCAGGTTGCGGCAGACGACGCGCCCGGCACGCTGCATCAGTGAGCGGGTCCGGTCAGCGTCACTCGCGCGGCACACCTCGTCAAGCACCACAACGGCGTCGGACAAATCGAGTTCTCCGCGCGGGTCGGCATCCATCAGCTGCCAAGCAAAAACCATGCGAGTGGGAACCGCACACTCCACCAACTCCGTCGACGCACCGCCATCCACCGCAACGTCCTCAAAGGGCAGCACCTCAACGGCACGCGCAACGGGCGCAATCGCATCCGCCTCGGCCCGCATGCGCTCCAACACTGCCGCCGTCTGATCCAACACGCCGGCACTGCGAATCAGGTACACCTCGCAGCCCGTGTCCACCTTACGCTTGCAATGCACGACGACGCGCTTCCCCGCTGCGGCATCCACCGGGCAGGGCACCTGCGGCCAGCGCTTGGGCACATCGGGACGCGCGTCGACACCCGGATAAAACCGGATCTCGAGCATGTCACCCGCCGCCACGGCGGCGTCGAGCTCAACGGTCACCTCTTCGTGGCCCACAGCGACCAAGCGCCCCACGCGCACGCCCTGGTTAATCGCACGCTCAAAGCTCATCAGCTCGGCACCCGAACGCCCTCGCAGGTACGCATCGGTAAACCCACGGTTAAACGACCTCCCCAGCTCGCGTTCAAGCTCTTCCACGGCATCGGGGTCCCACGCGCCGTCGCGCAGCATATCGAGTACCCGGCGCCACACCCGCACCACGTTGAATACGTAATCGGGGTTCTTCATGCGCCCCTCGATCTTGAGCGACGCCACGCCGGCATCTACAAGCTCGGGCAGATGCGCAATACCCAGATAGTCACGCGGGCACAGCAGGCGATCTCCCTCGACGGCGACAACGCTCTGCCCCGCCTCGTCCACCAGGTCGTACGCCAGACGGCACGGCTGCGTGCAGTCGCCGCGCATCGCCGAGCGCCCACGCCGCAGGGCCGAGAACTCGCACGCCCCCGAATAGCCGATGCAAATCGCACCGTGGCAGAATACCTCGATGGGCACGCCCGTGGCACATAGCGCCGCAATCTCGTCGACCGCCAGCTCGCGTGCCGTCGTCACGCGCTCGACTCCCAGCCCATCGGCGGCAAGCCGCACGGCGCCTTCGCTATGAACGCCCGCCTGCGTAGACAGGTGAATCTCGACCCCGGGAATCGCCGCGCGCAGCGCGCAGGCCAACCCGGCATCGGCGACAATCAGAGCATCGGCGCCCAGCTCCAGTGCATGAGCTCCCAACGCCACCGCGTCGGACAACTCATCGTCAAACACGAACACGTTGAGCGTTACGTACACACGCACGCCATGAGCATGCGCCACGGCACAACCGCGCGCAAACTCGTCATCCGTAAAGCCATGAGCGCTCACACGGGCGTTAAAGCCGCCCAACCCCGCATAGATGGCATCGGCACCCGCGGCGATGGCCGCAAGCATCTGGTCGAGCCCGCCCGCCGGCGCCAGCAGCTCGGGCAGCGCCGCACCGGCAGCATCCAATCCAGTCTCGTATTGTCCGCTCGGCCCCATCGCCCGAATCGCCATCGGCAAACTCCTTACCAAGGTATGCATTCACTCTGAAAAATGCCGTCTTCCAGCATACACGAGGCCTCGCGCGCCCCGTTTGGTTTATCGTGTAATAACTTATGTCCATCCTGCCCCGACGACACATCCGCCGTCCGGCACGACATACCTGGAGGTCAATATATGGGTCCTCGCCAACGACAGGGACGCAGCCGTTCAAAGACGCATGCCCTGCCCATAATCCTGCTCTCGTTTTTGGGCTTTTTGCTTATCGCGGGCGTGGCATTTGGCATCGGCATGGTCGGCAACGTCAACCGCTGGCTGTCCGATCTGCCCGACTACACCGACGCCAACGCGTATCTGGTGAGCGAGCCCACCGAGATCGTCGACTGCAACGGCAACAAGATCGCGAGCTTCTACACGCAAAACCGCAAGTCCATCACCAAGGACGAGGTCTCCCCCTACGTGCTGCAGGGCACCGTTGACGTCGAGGACGAGCGCTTCTACGAGCACGGCGGTATCGACCTGTGGGGTATCGCGCGTGCTGCGGTGGCAACCCTCGGCGGCGGGCACGAAGGCGCCTCGACTATCACCCAGCAGCTGGTGCGCAACACCATCCTGCAGGAGGAGCAGTTCGACTCGACCATCGAGCGTAAGGTGCGCGAGGCCTACATCGCCGTCAAGATGGAGGACATGTACTCCAAAGACGAGATCCTCATGATGTACCTCAACACCATCTATTACGGTCACGGCGCCTACGGCATCGAGGCCGCAGCCGAGACCTATCTGTCCAAGAGCGCCGCCGACCTCACCCTGAGCGAAGCCGCGCTGCTCATCGGCCTTCCCAACTCGCCTTCGCAGTACGACCCCACGGTCAATCCCGACCTGGCACTGTCTCGCCGCAACAAGGTCCTCGACAACATGCTGCGCCTGGGCCACATCACCCAGGAGGAACACGATGCCGCGCAGGCCGAGCCCATCACCCTCAACGTGACCGAGATTTCGGGCAGCGGCGTAGACGTATACTCGCAGCCCTACTTTGTCGCCTATGTTAAGCAGCTGCTGGAGCAGGAGTTCTCGACCGACGTGCTCTTTAAGGGCGGTCTGACCGTCAAGACCACCATCGACCCCACGATGCAGCAGGTGGCAGAAAATGCCGTCCGCGAGCAGCTCGACACGCTCTCGCTCGACGGCCTGGACATGGGCATGGTCGTCGTCGACCCCAAGACCGGCTACATCAAGTGCATGGTGGGCGGCTACGACTACAACGCCGACGAGAACCACGTAAACCATGCCACGGCCAAGCGTCCCGTCGGCTCCACCTTTAAGGCCTTTACGCTGGCAACTGCCATCCAAAACGGCATGAACCCCAACGTCACCCTCAACTGCAACTCGCCGCTCAAGGCCAAGGGCACCACGACCGAGGTCCAAAACTACGCCAACCATAGCTATGGCAACATCACGCTTAAGCAGGCAACGGCATACTCCTCCAACACCGGCTACATCCAGGTGGCAGAAGCCGTCGGCAACAGCAAGATCATCTCGCTCGTCAAAAAGCTCGGCATCGATCCCGCCAAGGACAACATCGAGGACGTTCCCGTCATGACGCTCGGCACCGGCTCGATCTCGCCGCTCGAGATGGCCGCCGCCTACGCGACGTTTGCCAACGGCGGCTACTATCGCCAGCCGATCGCCATCACCGAGATTGACTCTCGTACCGGTTCGGTGCTGTACCAGCACACGGACAATCCCTCACAGGTGCTTACCGAGGGCGAGGCCGCCGCGGTCACCGATGTTCTGTCCGGCGTCATGCAGGGCGGCGGTACGGGTGCTGCTGGCGCCCTGAGCGTCAACCAGCCCTATGCCGGCAAAACGGGCACCACCGACAACACCACCAACCTGTGGTTCTGCGGCTATACCCCGCAGCTGGCGTGCGCCCTGTGGACCGGCTATTCCGCAGGTGAGATCCCCATCCAAAAATACGGCACGGACCTGCTGGGCGACAGCACCAACCTGCCTGTCTTTAAGCGGTTTATGAACACCGTTCTGACCGGTACCGAGCGCGAGGAGTTTGCGACCGGAACGGCGCCCACCTACAAGAACAACAGCGTCTGGAAGTTCTACGGCACCAACAACACCAAGAAGACGGAGATCGACGACAAGGACGAGAACGAGGACGAAGAGGAAACCACCACGACGACTACCACGACGACCACGACCACCGAGACTACGGGCGGCGACACCACCGGCGGCACCGGTACGACCGGTGGCTCGACGGGCGGTTCCACTGGTGGTTCGACCGGCGGCGATGGCGGCACGCCCACGCCCACGCCTACGCCCACTCCCGACCCCTCGCCCACGCCTGACGATACGGTCGGCTAGAAATCATCCGGCCATAAGCAACAAGGCCCCCGAGCAGCTTATTAAACTGCTCGGGGGCCTTTTTAGTTTAAAGCGACCTGATGGGCGGTCTTTATACCGGCAGACAAAAAAGGGGGTACCGACCAACGTCGATACCCTTTACAAGCCACTATGTCAGCGCGCACAGTGCCGAGCGCACGACCCGCACGCCTACTTGCGAGAATTGCTCAGCTTATTGATCAGCGCCTCAAGACGCTCGCCGTCCTCGGCCGTCTGGGCAATAACCAAAATCGTATCGTTGCCGGCAAGCGAGCCAAGCACATCGGGCAGCTCTGCCGCATCAACAGCGGCGGCGATGCCGGAAGCCGTACCAGGCTGAGCCTTGATCATAACCAGATTATCGGTGCGCAGAACGCCCGTTACGAGCTCGGAAACCATACGCTGCAGGTGCAGGTCTTCTGCCAGAACATAGATGCCCTCAGGGAGCTTACGCAGCCCCATATCGGCAATATCGCGAGAGACAGTCGCCTGCGTGCAATCAAAGCCCATAGCGCGGAGCTCATCGACCAGCACGCGCTGCGTGCGGACGTCCTTATTACGCACAATATCTCTAATGGCATCCTGGCGCCCATTGCGTTTTTTAGCCATACAAACCCTCTCTCCAAAAGATGGCGGAGACAATCAATCAGTGATTGAATAGTTTAACGCTATTTGAAGGCTTTTGTGTATAAGAACGCATTTCGAAACAATTCTATGCAAATTTGTTTCGAAATGAGCCGTTTAGGCGGTTTTTGCGCCCGTCCGGTTAAGAAAAGCTGCCAGATGCGTACACATCACGCAGCGCGCGGGCTTGGCGCTGGCGATCGGCCCAAACAACAGACCGAGTCCCCGATGGTTGTCCTTGAGCGCGGCGACCATCTGACGGGTTCGAGGCGCCTCGAGCATATCACGCATGCGGGCGGAACGCTCGATTGACGACACTCCATGCGGGCTCAGACACAAATTCTCGATGCAGGCGACCAGTCCGGCAAAGTAGAACTTTTGGCTTGCCAGCTTGAGCCGACCACCGCTATCTGCTTCCGAGAGTGAGTCCGTAAGCTCGTCGAGCGCTCGAGTGTCATCGGATATCCTGGCATACATGGTGGGATCAAAGGCATCTGTAAGCTTAGGTGCCACCGCGTGGAAACAAGCGTCGCCGCAGCCGGACACGAATCGTGCCTGCGAGAGCGCATAAGCCATAAACTCAACCGTACGGTACGCCTTGCCGCGCGACAGGCATGCCTCAAACAGCGGACGGCTATACATCACGCCAGAGGTCTGAGCGACTAGGCCGCCCAAAATCAACTGGGGCAGCCCAGTCACCATAGAAGATTTGCTATCAATGGAAATATGAGTAGCATCCAAGACGCGCGAATGGCGCTCTCGATGTGCATCATAACGGTCGAGCGACACCGTGGGGAACACCATGTCTGCCGCTGTATCGCACGCGATATCGACCATCTTGGAAAGGGTCTGCGGAGCAAACCACTCATCGGCGTTCATAGCGATGATTTGAGAGCCACGCGATGCAGCAAAACCGGCATGAAGACAAGCACCGCGCTTCGCATCCTCGACGTCAATCAAATCAATATGGATGTCCCTGTCGGCAGCAACTTGAAGCGAATGGCGCACACCGGGCGCAGCATCGCGGCAGACAACGACAATCTGCAAATCGTAGAGGTCTTGGTTCTGGATACTCTCGAGCGCACGCATCGCATAGCTGGGCGAACCTTCTACCACAAGGATCACCGAAAGTCGCGGATGCGAGCCACGTCGAACCAAGTTATCCGTCCTCTCGACAGCAATGAATCAAATCGTGGTTCATGGTACACCCCGGCAATAAAAGCAATGAGACACCGGTTGTATTGCACGCCAAGAACAGATGTTGCACACGTGCAGCCCACAGATGACAGGCGTCGACGCACGACGCGTCGAGCCCTCCCCTAGTCGAGCACGACAAGCTCGGCGGGATCGTAATCCACGCCCATAAACGTAAGGCCGCAGGCAGGAGCCGTGGGGCCCGCAGCGGTACGGTCGCAAGCGTCGATGACCTCGCGCATCCACTCGGGTTCGCGGCGATGCATGCCAATCTCGACAAGCGTGCCCACGATCGTGCGGACCATCGAATGCAAAAATGCGTTGCCCTCAATGGTAAACGTCAGGATATCCTCGCCAAAGGCCACCTCATGGCCAAACTCGGCCCGCATCACGCAGCGGTGTGTAGGCTTGCCCACGGCAGAGGCGACCTTGCAAAAGCTCTTAAAGTCCTGCTCACCCAAAAGCGCGGGACAGGCCGCAGACATGGCCTCGACGTCCAAGGGATAGCGATGCCACCACACGGCACCACGGGACAGCACGGGGCGCGCATCGCGATCGGCAATACGGTACGTATACGTACGGGAACGCGCGTCAAAGCGTGCAGAAAAGCCCTTACGGGCCCTGTAGACCTCGTTTATGGCGATATCTTTAGGCAGCAGGGCATCCATAGCCCGCAGCCACCTACGGCGCGTAAGGGCGAGCTCAGCGTCCGTTACGGGCACGCTGATGTACTGAGCCACGGCATGCACGCCGGCATCGGTACGACCTGCGCACGTCAGATCGATCGGACGGCGAAGCAGCGTCTCGATGGCTCGACGCAGCTCACCCGCAACCGTCGTCTGTCCCGGCTGCTCGGCAAATCCGCTATACGACGAGCCATCATAGGCCACGCGAAATACGAGCGTGGCGTCAAGCTCGGAAATCGAATTGAAATCAGACGGCGCAGTCATGGGCGCTCCCAACAAACAAGTAACGGTATCGCGACAAAAAAAGAGGGGTACGCGAACGTACCCCTCGAATATAGCCTATGCAGACGGAATGTCTACTCAGCGGTCTCCTCAGCAGGAGCCTCCTCGACAGCCTCGACCTTCTTGGGAGCAGCGGCCTTCTTAGGGGCCGGAGCAGCCTTCTTGGCCTTAGGCGTGCAAGGCTCGGTGACGAGCTCCATGATAACGATGGGAGCGTTGTCGCCCTTACGGTTGCCGAGCTTCATGATGCGGGTGTAACCGCCGTTGCGGTCCTGCCACATACCCTGAGCAGCCTTGTCGAAGATCTCGGCAACGAGCTGCTTATCACCGAGCTTGGCGATAGCCAGACGACGAGAGTGCAAGTCGCCCTTCTTGGCCCAGGTGATGATCGGATCGACGACCGAACGCAGCGCCTTAGCGCGGGTCTCGGTGGTCTTGATGCGGTCGTTCTCGAAGAGGGCCTTAGCAAGGCTCTTCTTCATGGCCTTGGTGTGGCTCGCATCGGTGCCGAGCTTCAGGCCCTTCTTAACGTTGTGACGCATGGTCTAGTTTCTCCTCAAATATGCGAAGCATTAAGCCTTCAGGCTCAGGCCCATGGACTCAAGCTTGTCCTTCACTTCCTCGATCGACTTAACACCGAAGTTACGGATGTTGAGCAGATCGTTCTCCGAGAACTCAACGAGCTGACGGACCGAGTGAATGCTGGCGCGCTTAAGGCAGTTGTAGGAACGGACGGAAAGGTCCAAATCCTCGATCTGCTTGTCCAGCTCGGCGTTGTCGTTGGTGACCTCGGGAGCGAAGATCGAAGCCTCCTCCTCGACCTCGGGGGTCTCGGCAAGGTTCATAAAGGCGGCCATATGCTGGTTGATGATATTGGCAGCCTGGACCACGGCGTCGCGCGGGGCGATGGAGCCGTTGGTCTCGATCTCGAGGACAAGGCGGTCGTAGTCGGTGTGCTGACCGACACGGCAAGCCTCAACGAGCTTGGCGCAACGGGAAACCGGCGAGTACAGCGAGTCGACGTGGATTACACCGATGGGATCGTTGTCGCGCTTGTTGGCCTCGCCAGAAACATAGCCGCGGCCATAGCCGATGCGCATGCTCATGGTGAGATGGCCACCCTCGGTGAGCGTAGCGATGTGCTGCTCGGGGTTGACCAGCTCAAACTCGGACGGAATAAAGAAGTCCGCACCGGTGACCTCGCAGGGGCCGTCAACCGAGATGGTGGCGGTCGCCTCGTCGGTCGTGCCGAGAGCCCTGAAGACAAGACCCTTGACATTCAGGACGATGTCGGTGACATCCTCGACCATGTTAGGGATGGTCATGAACTCGTGCTGCGCACCATCGATCTGAATAGCCTCGACGGCGGCACCCTCGAGCGAGGACAGAAGAACGCGACGAAGGGAGTTACCCAGCGTATCGCCGTAGCCACGCTCGAGCGGCTCGACGGAGACACGAGCAGACGTCTCGTTGATCTCTTCGACCTGAACCTGAGGCCTAATGAATTCTGACATGTATTACCTCCAGCCTCAGCAGCCCGGATGGACTACTTAGAGTAGAGCTCGACGATGAGCTGCTCGTTGATATCACCGCTGATCTGCTCACGCGTCGGC
Organism: uncultured Collinsella sp.; assembly: GCA_958348225.1. Taxonomy (GTDB): domain Bacteria; phylum Actinomycetota; class Coriobacteriia; order Coriobacteriales; family Coriobacteriaceae; genus Collinsella. The sequence continues at coordinate 57,793 of CATVYG010000003.1, read as the reverse complement.
AGAGCGAGCACGTTACCAGACAGCTTCTCGATATCGACCTCGAGCCAGCCAGGGACCTCAAAGCGCTCGGAGGAAATCAGGGCCTCCTTGATGGGGAGGAGGTCACGGAACTTCTCGCCGACAGCGACGACGTCGCCGGCCTTGACGCGGTAGGACGGGATGTCCACGCGCTTGCCGTTCACGGTGAAGTGACCGTGACGGACGGACTGACGAGCCTCTTTGCGGGTGCGGGCGAAGCCAAGACGGAAGACGACGTTGTCGAGGCGAGACTCAAGGATGATCATGAGGTTCTCACCGGTGACGCCGTTCATCTTACGGGCCTTGTTGAAGTAGCCGTGGAACTGCTTCTCCAGAACGCCATAGATGAACTTAACCTTCTGCTTCTCGCGCAGCTGCATGCCGTACTCAGATTCCTTGCGACGGCGCTTGGGCTGACGGATAGATTCCTTCTTGCTGCTGTAACCGAGCTCAGCGGGATCGATCCCGAGCTGACGGCAGCGCTTAAGAACAGGAGTCCTGTCGATTGCCATATTGATACGATCCTTTCAGTTACACGCGGCGACGCTTCTTGGGGCGGCAGCCGTTGTGCGGAATGGGGGTCTTGTCCTGGATGCTCGAGACCTCGAGGCCAGCAGCCTGGAGGGAGCGGATGGCGGTCTCACGACCGGAGCCGGGGCCCTTGACGAAGACGGAAACCTTCTTCATACCGTGCTCCATGGCCTGCTTGGCAGCAGCCTCGGCAGCCATCTGGGCAGCGAACGGCGTGGACTTACGGGAGCCCTTGAAGCCCACCTGGCCAGCCGACTTCCAGGAAATGACGTTGCCCTGGGGATCGGTGATCGAAACGATCGTGTTGTTGAACGTAGAACGAATGTGAGCCTGGCCCACGGAAATGTTCTTACGGTCCGCGCGCTTCAGACGGGCAGCGCGAACGTTCTTCTTAGCAGTAGCCATCTATCTAGCGCTCCTTATTTCTTCTTCTTAGCACCGATCTGACGCTTCGGGCCCTTGCGGGTACGAGCGTTAGTGTGGGTGCGCTGGCCGCGGACCGGGAGGCCCTTGCGGTGACGAAGGCCGCGGTTGCAGCCGATGTCCATAAGGCGCTTGACGTTCTGGTTGCGCTCACGGCGGAGGTCGCCCTCAACCATGATCTGGTTCTTGTCGATATAATCGCGGATGGCGTTAACCTCATCCTCGGTGAGGTCCTTAACGCGCGTATCCACGTTAACGTTGCACTCGACGCAAATCTTCGTCGCAGTGGTGCGGCCGATGCCGTAAATGTAGGTCAGACCGATCTCAACGCGCTTCTCACGCGGGAGGTCGACACCATTAATACGGGCCAACGTAGTCTCCTCTCTTAACCCTGACGCTGCTTATGACGGGGGTTCTCGCAAATGACGAGGACCTTGCCATGGCGCCTAATGATTTTGCACTTATCGCACATCTTCTTGACCGAAGGACGTACCTTCATCGTTCTTCCTTTCGGTAGCGCTCAAACTACTTCCCTACTATCTACTCGCCCAGCCGCAGGCGTTTAAAACTATGGCTGGTCTTCACACACAATCCGACCGTAGGTTGAGCTAAGCCTGCAGTCGGAAATGGAGTGCGTGTATGCGTGCCGCTATTTGTAGCGATAGGTGATGCGGCCGCGGGTCAGGTCGTACGGGGAAAGCTCCACGACAACCCTGTCACCGGGGAGAATACGGATGTAATTCATTCGGATCTTGCCAGAAATGTTGCACAGAACCGAATGACCGTTCTCGAGCTCGACCTTAAACATGGCGTTGGGCAACGGTTCCTTTACCGTACCCTCGAGCTCAATTGCGTCTTCCTTCTTCACAAGCAATCATCTTTCTCTAGAAAACGACAGCGATTGAGTATTCTACAATACGCATGCACGTATCGTAATATCTTCGTAATGGCTCCACAACTACGTGGAACTTGTTACATTTCTCCGCCCTGCAAGGGACACCAAGCACCTTGGGCATCGGTGGTAAGAATCACCGGACCGTCATTGGTAATGGCGACGGTGTTCTCGTAGTGCGCGGCGGGCAGGTGGTCATTGGTTGTAACGATCCAACCATCGGAGCCTGTGCTCACATGATTGGAACCCATCGTGACCATCGGCTCGATGGCGATGACCATACCGGCCTGAAGGCGAACGCCTCTCCCCTTCTTTCCATAATTTGGAACGTTGGGGTCCTCGTGCATCACGCGGCCGATACCATGCCCCACGTAATCGCGAAGCACGCCGTAACCGTGAGACTCGGCGAGGGACTGAACGGCATGGCCGACGTCCCCGATATGGTTACCGGGAACAGCCTGCTCGATGGCAGCCTTTAGGCAATCGCGCGTAACCTCGCACAGGGCCTTGGCCTCGGGCGTGGGGGTGCCGACGAAAAACGTCCAAGCATTATCGCCAACCCAACCGTCAACGACGGCTCCCGTATCGATGGAGATGATATCGCCATCGCGCAGGATCATGTCAGGGTTGGGAATACCGTGAACCACGGCATCGTTGATCGATGCGCAAATGGTCCCCGGGAACCCGCCGTAACCCTTAAAGGCAGGGGTGCCGCCATGCATGCGGATAATCTGCTCCGCAAGCTGATCGAGTTCGAAGGTCGACACGCCGGGGCGAACCATGGCTCCAACGTGGCGGAGCGCCATCTTAGATAGCGCTCCTGCCTTCTTCATCTGCTCAATTTGCGTTGCAGACTTAATCTTGATCATAGACCGAGAGCCTCTTTGACATCCCCGTACACGGTCTCGCGAGCCTGGTCACCGTTGACCGACTTGAGCAGACCCTGGCCACGATAGTAGTCGACAAGCGGGCTCGTGGACTTCTCGTAGACGTCGAGACGGTTCTTGATGGTCTCGGGCTTGTCGTCGTCGCGCTGATACATCTCACCGCCACACTTGGGGCAGGTAGCATCGGCAGCGGTGCCGGTGTAACCGCAGGCGCGGCAGGTGCGACGCGAAGACAGACGATCGATAATGACCTCGGGGGCCACATCGACCAGAAGGGCGCAGTCGATCTCGCGACCCATGGCGGAGAGCTCGGAATCGAGCGTCACGGCCTGGGCGGTGTTGCGCGGGAAGCCGTCGAGGATGAAGCCCTGCTGGGCGTCATCGGCGGCAAGGCGCTCCTTGACAAGGTCGATCACGAGCTGATCGGGAACGAGCTCGCCAGCGTCCATGTACTTCTTAGCCTGAATACCAAGCTCGGTGCCACCCTTGACGGCAGCACGCAGCAGGTCGCCCGTGGAAATGTGAGCGACGCCAAACTCGGCGACGAGCTCCTGTGCGACGGTACCCTTACCGGCACCCGGAGCTCCGAGCAATACGAGGTTCATGAGCAATCCTCCTCTAGCCTATTTAAAGAATCCATCGTAATCATACATCTTGATCTGGCCTTCGAGCTTATCGACCGTGTCGAGCACGACGCCGACCATGATGAGGATGGACGTGCCGCCAAATGCCTGGATTAGCTGGTTACCCGTAAAGGAGAAGATGATCGAAGGCACGATGGCGATGAGCGCCAAAAAGACAGCGCTGGGAAGCGTAATCTTGTTGAGCGCGTTCTTGATGTAGGCCGCGGTAGCCCTACCCGGACGCACGCCCGGAATAAAGCCGCCCTGCTTCTTAAGGTTGTCGGCCGTGTCATCGGGGTTGAACACCATGGACGTGTAGAAGTACGCGAAAAACACGATGAGGACAACGTTAAGCACCCAGTTGAGCCAGCCGCGCGAAAGCGCAGAGGCAACTGCCTGGATCCAGCCGATGCCGGGGAAGAACACGGCAATCTGAGCCGGGAAGTACAGCAGCGCCGAAGCGAAGATGATCGGCACGACACCCGCGGTGTTGACCTTGATGGGCAGGTAGGTGGTCTGGCCACCCATCATGCGACGGCCCACGACGCGCTTAGCGTAGGAGACCGGGATGCGGCGCTGGCCGCGCTCAAGGAAAACAATCAACGGGATAACCAGCAGGATGATGGCGCAGATGATCACCATGGTGATGATGCCACCGGCATTGCCCTCGGTGCTGGAGAAGATAGCCTGCGGCAGACCGGCCATGATGTTCGCGAAGATGATCAGCGACATGCCATTGCCGATACCGCGCTGGGTGATGAGCTCACCAATCCACATGATCAGCATGGCGCCCGCAGTGAGCGTGCCGACGATCATGAGGTCGAAGATGATCTCGGGAGCGCCAGCGCCATTGAAGCTGATGCCGAAGCTCTTAAAGAGGAAGAGGTAACCAACGGAGTTGAGGATTGCCAGAGCCAGGGTGAGGTAACGCGAATACTGCGTAATCTTGGTCTGACCGACCTCGCCCTCGCGAGCAAGCTCATGCAGGGAAGGCACGACGGCCTGGAGCATCTGGAGGATGATCGAGCTGGTGATGTAAGGCATGATGCCCAGCGAAAACACCGACACATAGCTCAACGCGCCGCCAGAGAAAAGATTCAGGAGGGCCATAGCACCTGCGGCGACCGAATTGTTATCGGTCGAGAAAAGGCCCAGCATCCCCTGGAAGGGAATGCCGGGCACAGGAACGTGCACACCAATGCGGTACACGACGAGCATAGCTATGGTAAAAAGAATCTTTTCGCGCAATTCTTTGATGCGGAAAGCATTCTTAAGACCATTTAGCACGGCAGCTCGACCTTTCCGCCGGCGGCCTCGATCTTGGCCTGCGCAGAAGCGCTGACCTTGTCGACCTTGACCGTGAACTTCTTGGTGAGCTCACCATTGCCGAGCACCTTGACGGGCTCGAACTCGCTCTTGGTGATGCGAGCGGCCTTAAGAGCGGCACCGTCGATCACAGCACCGTCCTCGAACTTACGCTCGAGACGCTCAACGTTAACAGCGGTGTACTCGATACGACGGGGGTTACGGAAGCCCGGAAGCTTGGGCAGGCGCATAGCCAGCGGAGTCTGGCCACCCTCGAAGCCGGCACCCTTGGTGCCACCAGAGCGGGAACCCTGGCCCTTCTGACCGCGGCCAGAAGTGGTGCCGTGACCCGAAGAATTGCCACGGCCGACGCGCTTGCGGTTCTTGGTGGAACCGGGCGCGGGAGTAAGATCGTGAAGCTGCATTTGCTACTCCTCTACAATCTCGACAAGGTGCTTGACCTTGAAGATCATGCCGCGGACGGACTCGTTGTCAGCAATCTCGCGAACCTCGCGGATCCTGTGGAGACCGAGGGCACGGACAGTACGGACCTGGTCCTGCTTGCAACCGTTGGTGCTGCGGACCTGCTTGATCTTGATGGTGTCAGCCATGCTTAGTTCTCCTTACCGACGAACATCTCGGAGACCGTCAGGCCACGGCGAGCCGCGACGTCCTCAGGGCTGGAGAGCTCCTTGAGGCCCTCGACGGCAGCCTTGATGATGTTGAGGCCGTTGTCGGTACCGAGGGACTTGGACAGGACGTTCTTGATGCCAGCAAGCTCAAAGAGGGGACGCACAGCGCCGCCGGCGATAACGCCGGTACCCTCGACAGCGGGCTTGATGATGATGCGGCCGGCACCAAAGTGGCCGAGAACCTCGTGCGGGATGGTGCCCTGCTCGGTCACCGGCACGTGGAACATGTTCTTCTTGGCATCGAGAGATGCCTTGGAGATGGCCATGGGCACCTCAGCGGACTTGCCCATGCCAACGCCGACGTTGCCCTTGCCGTCGCCAACGACGACGAGAGCGACGAGGCTCATGCGACGACCACCCTTGACGGTCTTCGACACGCGGTTGATGTAAACGACGCGCTCCTCGAACTCGGAGGCCTCGCGCTGCTGCTTCTGATTACGAGCCATGTGCTACATACCTCCTAGAACTCGAGACCGGCGGCACGAGCACCGTCGGCGAGGGCCTTGACGCGGCCATGGTAGATACGGCCACCGCGATCGAAGGCGACCTTGGTGATGCCGGCCTCGATGGCGCGCTTGCCAACGAGCTGACCGACCTTCTCCGCAGCCTCCTTGTTCGAGGTGTGGGTGCCCTTGAACTCGGCCTCGAGGGTCGAGGCAGAGACGAGCGTCAGGCTGGAGCCCTTGCTGTCGTCGATGATCTGGGCATAGATGTTGGCGTTAGTACGGGTCACGCGAAGACGCGGACGCTCGGAGGTACCCGAGACCTTGCCGCGAACACGACGCTGACGACGCTTGAGGCCTTCCAGCTTCGCCTTATGCTTGTTCATACGTAAACTCCTAAAAAGGTTGATCTTGCCAGCACCTGACGGGGTGCTGGTCTTATGCGAGTGAGTCGGTTACGACTACTTGGCGGCCTTACCCAGCTTGCGGCGGATGTGCTCGCCAACGTAGTGGATACCCTTGCCCTTGTAAGGCTCGGGAGGACGATGGCCGCGGATCTCAGCGGCGATCTGACCGACCTGCTGCTTGTTGATACCCTTGACGTTCACGTGGGTGTTGTCGGGAACCTCGAAGGTGATGCCCTCGGGAGCCTCGACGATCACGGGGTGCGAGAAGCCCAGGGAGAACTCGAGGTTCTTGCCCTTCTGCTGCACGCGGTAACCGACGCCGGCGAGCTCGAGCTTCTTCTCGAAGCCCTCGGAAACGCCAACAACCATGTTGTGGATGAGGGCGCGGGTGAGGCCGTGGCGGGCACGGGTCTCACGCTCGTCGTCGGGACGGGAAACGGTGAGAACATTGTCCTCGACGTTGATAGCGAGCTTCTCAAAGACATCGAGCTCGAGCTGGCCCTTGGGGCCCTTGACGACAACGTTGTTGCCGTTGACTGCCACTTCGACTCCGGCGGGAATCTGGACAGGCTTATTACCGATACGAGACACGGTGATCTCCTTTCCTTCTACCTACCGAGCGAATTACCAGACGTAAGCGATGATCTCGCCGCCGACGTTGTGCTTGCGAGCATCGCGGTCGGTCATGACGCCATGGCTGGTGGAAATAATGGCGGTACCAAGGCCACCGCGGACGCGGGGCATGTCGGCAACGCCGGTGTACTTACGCAGGCCCGGCTTGGAAATGCGGCGGATGCCGTTGATGACCTTAGCCTTCTTGGGACCATACTTAAGCGTGATGTGCAGAGTCTTCTGGGGAACGGTGTCCTCGACATCGTAGCCCTCGATGTAGCCCTCCTCGTGCAGAACACGAGCGATCTCGACGAGCTTCTTGCTGCTCGGCATGGAGACCGTGGCCTTGTTCACAGAGTTAGCGTTACGGATGCGCGTAAGCATATCTGCGATCGGGTCTGTAAGGTTCATACAGATTCTCCTTCGTTCTTGATGAACACGTGCTCTTGGTTCTTCACCGCCCTTAACGGCAAAGCCTTTTTAGCGCGTTTTCCCTGTTCCAAACGGATGCTTGAAACGCTGGTAGTGACTTACCAGCTGGCCTTCTTAACGCCGGGAAGCTCGCCCTTGAGTGCAAGCTCACGGAAGCAGACACGGCACAGGCCGAACTTGCGGTACACAGAGTGCGGACGGCCGCAGCGCTGGCAGCGCGTGTACTCACGAGTAGAGAACTTCTGCTTGCGATTGCACTTGACGATCATCGATGTCTTAGCCACTTATATCCTCCTCACATAGAGTATTGTTCGCCCCAAGCGCCGCCCCCTTGTGGGAACGGCGCTTATAGGGCAGGTGAACCTATTTCTTGAACGGGAAACCGAAGGCGTCCAGAAGGGCCTTGGCCTCCTCATCGGTGTTGGCGGTGGTCACGAAAGTGATGTCCATACCACGCTGGTGATCGACGGAGTCGAAGTCGATCTCGGGGAAGATGAGCTGCTCGGTGACGCCCATGGAGAAGTTACCACGGCCGTCGAAGCTCTTGGCGGAGATGCCGCGGAAGTCGCGGATACGGGGGATCGCGACGGAGGTCAGACGATCGAAGAACTCCCACATACGGTCGCCACGCAGGGTAACCTTGCAGCCGATCGGCATACCGGCGCGCAGGCGGAAGGTAGCGATGGACTTGCGGGCACGGGTGATCATCGGCTGCTGGCCGGTGATGGCGCGCAGGTCGCGCACGGCACCGTCGATGGCCTTGGAATCGGTAGCGGCCTCGCCGACACCCATGTTCACGACGATCTTCTCAAACTTGGGGATCATCATGACGTTCTCGTACTGGAACTTGTCCTGAAGCTGCTGCTTGACCTCGTTGTTGTACTTGGTCTTCAGACGCGGCACATACTTCTCTTCTGCCATTGTTCACTCCTTCTTGGGGTTTTAAGCACGGGGCGTGGCCACGATGGGTTGTCCTCGTGCCTCCTGGCTGCATCCGCGCCGCTCATGGCATTTTGCGGTTTGGACTCGACGCAGCAGGAGCCGACAAAACAATCGGTACTATACGCGCATCGGGAGCGTATTTCCAGAAAAACCTCGTCTGCCTGCACAACTCCACAACTCCCCCGCACAAATGGGTCCCAAAAAGCAGTTGCGGTGAAATAGGGACTGTTTGGCGGCCTAACAGGCTTAAACAGTCCGTATTTCACCGCAACTTATTGGTGGGGATCCGATTAGCGCTTGCGGGGGACGAGTTTGGTGCGGCGCAGGTGGATCATCTCGGCGGCGATGGAGATGGCGATCTCCTTGGGGTCCTCGGCCTCGATGGCAACGCCGATCGGAAGGTGCAGCTCGTCGATCTGGTCCTGCGTAAAACCTTCCTGCTCCAGGCGGGCACGCACAAAGGCCGTCTTGCGGCGCGAACCCAGACAGCCCAGATAGGCAGGCTTGGCACGCATGGCCTGAATCACCACGTCGATATCGGACTTGTGACCCGCCGTGGCGACGACCACCAAGTCGCGCGGACCGATGGGACACAGCTCGCTCAGGTTCTTGTAATCGACCAGGCGACGATCGTAGACACCGGGCACCCATTCGGGCGTCAACGTGCCGGGGCGGTCATCGCAGGCCACGACGGCAAAGCCCGCCGCCGTGAGCACGCGCGCCGTCGCGGCGCCCACGTGTCCGCAGCCAAAGATGTAGGTCAGGCCCTCGGGGCAGAGCGTCTCGATGTGCGCCGCGGGAATCTCAGAGGCAGCGTTGGTGTAGGTGACGTTACTCCCCTCCTCCACCAGTGAAAGCCCGGGGCAGCCCGCAATGGTATGGCGCGATGCCTCGCCATGGTACTCGGCCACATCGCCCTCGAGCGCGCTCGCGATAAACGGCTCAAAGTCGATGACGAAGTCGCCGATGCGCCGATAGACCAAGACGTCGGCAATTTCCTGGAACAACGGTGCCTGGGTCGCATCCAGATGCAGATAGCACAGGCAAATGGCTCCGCCGCAGATCATGCCGGTATCGGAGTTCTCGCCGCCCATGGTGTAGCGGACCAGACGCGACTGTCCCGCGCTCAGGAGTTCGCGCGCCTCATCCAGCGCAAAGAGCTCAATCTTGCCGCCGCCGATAGTGCCCGCCTGGCTGCCGTCGGCAAAGACGGCCATCCAGGCGCCCACGCCGCGCGGCGACGACCCCGCCGTGCCGGCCACGACCACGAGCTCGCACGTCTCGCCAGCACGCAGGGCGGCAAGCGCCGCATTCACAACATCGAGCTTTTCCATTGCCGCCTTCTATCCTCTAAAGATATCGGTGAGCATAGCGAGTGCCTCGAGCACGCCGCCGCCGACCGACGTCGCCTTGTCCGAAATGTAGTTGATATAGCTGGCATCGCCGCGCGGATCGACATCGGCGCATTTAAAGCCCTCGGTCACCTGCACGCCGTTCGCCAAAAGCCCGCGCAGACAGCCATCGATCTGCGTGCGCATGGGCGTATCGCCCGCGTAGCCAATCACGTCTCCGGCGCGCACGATGTCGCCGATTGCGCGGTCGGACCGAAACACGCCGGCGGCGGGGCTGTGGATAACACGCTCTTTGCCATAGCCAGCGATAATGCCCGGCACGCCCGTGTTGGGCTGGGGTGAACCTTGGGTAATGACACGGCCCAGGAAATGCCCGCGCATGGTCTCGACCACGGCATCGCAGTCAACCGGCGCGGTAAAGCCCGGCCCCACGGCGATGACGGTAGGCGCCATGTCGCGCGTGGTGCCCAGGTTGCGCTTGGCCAAAATCGCGTCGACCACAGCCGCGGGTTTAAGCTCATCGAGCATCTTGGCCTGAGGGTCCACCACGACGGCAACATCCCCCGCTTGGGTAATCTCGAGCGCCTCTGCCGGCGTCTGCGCCAAGCGAGCGCGAATGCCCTCGACCTGGACCTCGCCCAGGCGAATAGCCTCGCAAAAACTGATTGTGCGGCGGATGCACGTGGGAACCGCGATATCGGCCATAACGACCGACACGCCGGCGCGCACCAAGCGAGCGGCGACACCCGTGGCGATATCGCCGGCGCCGCGAACATAAACGAGCATTCCCGGGGCACCTCCCTGTGCTACGGTTTGAGCAGAGCAAAAGCGGTTCGACCGCTACTCTGATGATTATTTATTATCACAGTATTATACGGCGGTGAACAGATGGAAACGGTTAGCGGCAATCTTGCCTCGGCGCTCAGGATCGAGCCGGGCATTACCGCGATTATCGGCAGCGGCGGCAAGTCGACGTTGCTGAAGACGCTCGGCCTTGAGCTTATGCGCGCTGGCGGCCGCGTGCTCCTCTGCACCACCACGCATATGCTTCCCGTTGCCGGCGTGCCATGGGACGGGTCGAATCGTCGCCTGGACGCCGCGCCTTGGAAGCCAGGTGCCCCACACGCCCCAGGCTGCACCTGCGAGGCCTGCGCGGGGCTTGTGCGGGGAAGCATCTGCCAGACAGGTGTCTTGGACTCCCAGACGGGCAAGCTCTCCTCCCCTGCCGAGCCGCTCGACCAGCTGGCGCAGCGCTTTGACTACGTCCTGGCCGAGGTGGACGGCAGCAAGCGGCTCCCGCTCAAGGCGCATGCCCCGTGGGAGCCGGTCGTTCCCGCCGGCACGGCCAACGTCATCTGGCTCGTCGGCGCCTCGGGGCTCAGCAAGCCCATCAACGAAGCCGTCCACCGCCCCGAGCTCTTTTGCGAGCGTTGCGGCTGCGAGCTCACCGACATCGCCACGCCCGAGCGCGTCGCCCAGGTGCTCAATGCCGAGATGCAAGAGATGAAGCTCAGCACCGCACGCGTCATGCTCAACCAAGTCGACACGCTTGCCGACCCCACGATGGCCGACCGCTTCGAGGCAGCCCTCGGCCGCCCCCTCATCGCCAGCAGCCTCAAGTAGCCGGCCCCATCTCGTCAGTTGCGGTGAAATACGGACTGTTTGGCCGCCTAACGGCCGCAAACAGTCCGTATTTCACCGCAACTGCGGAGGGGGTCCGGCACTCCCCCCGTTAGCGGGGCACGTAGCGGCCGGGTTGGGCTCCGGTGGGCTCGCCGTCGCGTACCACCAGCACGCCGTTCACAAACACGGCCTTGGCGCGGCCATGTGCCTCAAAGCCCTCGAGCGGCGTGTAGTCCACGGCCTGATGCTGTGTCGCGGCGCTGATCGTCCAACGCGCGCACGGATCCCACACGCACACGTCGGCATCGGAGCCCTCGGCAAGACAGCCCTTGCGCGGATACATGCCAAAGACGCGCGCCGGGTTCTCGCTCATCAAACGGCACAGATCCTCGAGGCCCAGCTGTCCCTCAAAGCTCGTAGCGATCGCAACGGGGCGATGCTCCACACCGGGCCCGCCGTTGGGAATCGCGCGGAAGTCGTCGCGCCCGCGGTCCTTTTGCCCGTGCAGGTTAAAGCTGCAATGATCGGTCGCAATAGTATCGATCTCGCCGGCCACAAGCGCCTCGCGCAGGGCTGCACGGTCGCCGGCATGGCGCAGCGGCGGGCTCATCACGTACTTGGCACCCGCAAAGCCGTCCTCGCCCTGCTCCAAGTAGCAAGTATCGTCGAGCATCAGATACTGAGGGCAGGTCTCGACATAGATATTCTTCTGCCCGCGCGCCTTGGCCGCACGAATGGCCTCGAGCCCCAACTTGGTCGAAAGGTGCACCACGTTGACTGGAGCGTCGCCGGCCAGGTGCGCCAGATACAGCAGACGGCTCACGGCCTCGGCCTCGCACACATCCGGACGGCTGAGCGCATGGCCCTCGGGCCCGTGGATGCCCTGCTCAAACACGCGCTTCTGCAGCTCATTCACCAGCGTACCGTTCTCGCAATGCACGCACAGTATGCCGCCAATACGCTTGAGCTCCTCGAGCACCTCGAGCGTCTCGGCATCGTCCAGGCGCAGATGATCGTAGGCAAAGTAGGTCTTGAACGACGATACGCCCGCCTCGCGCATGGCCGAAAGATCGGCGCGGTTGCGCTCGTTCCACTCGGCGAGTGCCATATGAAAAGCGTAGTTTGCCGTGCAGGTGCCGTCGGCGCGATGATGCCACTCGGCAAGGGCATCGGGCATGGTCACGCCGCGATCGGCCGTCGCGTAGTCCACAATGGTCGTCGTGCCGCCGCAGGCAGCCGCGCGCGTGCCGGTCTCAAAGCTATCGGCTGTCCAATCCATGCCAGTCCAGCATTGCATGTGCGTGTGGCCGTCGATAAAGCCGGGGAACACCCAGCAGCCCGCGGCATCCTCGACGGTATCGCCCTCGGCCGGCTCAATCGCTGCGGCGATCCGCACGATCTTATCGCCATCCATGGCAAGATCGGCGCGGCGAAGCCCCTGGGACGTCACGAGCGCGCCGTTTTTGATGATGATCATAATTGCTCCTTATTGATTGATGCAGTTGGCCACGCGATCAAAATACGAGCAGGCCGCGATATGCTCCGTTATGCGTCGCTGTCCCTTGACGGTATCGACGTCCCACAGCTCGTAGGCACGCGCCTCGACCAGCGCAACGTCGACGCGACCTTTGAGAATCGAGCCCCCGCCGTCCTTGCCCTCAAGACGCATGAGTGCATCGAATAGTTCCGCCGGAAAGAGCACCGGGCTCGAAGGCTCACCGTTGCACGCCAAGCGCACCGGATGTTTGCGGCCACGCTCGTCAAACGTGCGAACCATGGCCTCAAAAGAGTCCGTGCTCACAAGCGGCTGGTCGCCCGGCAAAAAGAGGCAACCTTTCCAGTTGCGTTCGACTCCCCACGAAAGGCCCGCACGGACGCTTTCGCTGCGCAGCTCGCCATCGTGCAGAACGCACGGGCAATGCTTGTCCTCGCAAATCTGAGCGACCTCGGGCCAACGCGTCGAAACCACGACGTCAAAGCCCCGGGGAACCGAATCGATGGCCCGGGCAATCAGCGGCTCGCCATAGATATCGGCAAGCATCTTGTTAGAGCCAAACCGCTTGCCCTCGCCCGAAGCCATAATGACGCATCCAAGTCTCATGGTGATACCTCCCCTGAAACCATCGTACCCATAACTCGCGCCGCGGGCATCCACATCGAAAGCGCTTATCCCGCACGCCCGCGATGCAAAAAAGGGCACCCCGCCGGTTGGCAGAGCGCCCCCTTTACATGGCTTACCTCAACCCGGCTTTAGGCCTGGAGCCAACGGGCGGTGTTGCGCTCGTCGAGGGCCTTGAGGGTAGCGGCGGGATCGGCAACCTTCTGCAGGAACATCATGGCAGCGATGGCGTACGGCTTGTAGCTGGCCTCCTTGTACATGCCCACGCGGTGCATGTCGAAGACGTCGGCGTTAACCTCGCCGTGCTCACAGGAAACACCGGAGATGTCGGCGGGCAGCGGGTGCATAAAGATGGTGTCTTGGCCGTTGGCAGTCTTCTCCATGAGCTCGGTCGTGGAGCACCAGTCCTGATGGGTGGCGTTCTGGGCGAGCAGCTCCTTCTCGAGCGCTGCGATGCCGGCGTCGTCGCCCTCGGCGTACAGGTTGGTGCGCTTCTCCATGGCGGCAAACGGAGCCCAGCTCTTGGGGATCACGATGTCGGCGCCCTCGAAGGCCTCGGCCATGGTGTTGACCTGCTTAAAGGTGGTGCCGGACTCGGCGGCGTAGCCCTTGGCGCGCTCGACGACCTCGGGCATGAGGTCATAGCCCTCGGGGTGAGCCAGGGTGACGTCCATGCCAAAGCGGGGCAGCAGGCTGATCAGCGACTGCGGGCAGGACAGCGGCTTGCCGTAAGAGGGCGAATAGGCCCAGGTGACGGCAACCTTCTTGCCCTTGAGGTTCTCGAGGCCGCCAAACTCGTTGATGAGGTAGAGCATGTCGGCAGAGGACTGCGTGGGGTGGTCGGAATCGGACTGCAGGGAGATGAGCGTGGGACGGTGATCCAGAACGCCGTCCTCGTAGGCCTGCTGCACGGACTCGGAGACCTCGGCCATGTAGGCGTCGCCCTTGCCGATGTACATGTCATCGCGGATGCCGATGACGTCGGCCATGAAGGAGATCATGGTAGCGGTCTCGCGGACGGTCTCGCCGTGAGCGATCTGGGACTTCTTCTCGTCCAGGTCCTGCAGCTCAAGGCCGAGCAGGTTGGCGGCCTTAGAGAAGGAGAAGCGCGTACGGGTGGAGTTATCGCGGAACAGGGAGACGGCCAGGCCCGAGTCGAAGATCTTGGACGAGACGTTGTTCTCGCGCAGCTCGCGCAGGGCGTCGGCGACGATGTAGAGCGCCTTGAGCTCATCGGTGGTCTTGTCCCAGGTGTGCAGGAAGTCGCTGCCGTACATACCCTTAAAATCGAGGCCGTTCAGCTGCTCGACGAGCTCGGTAAACTTAGCGTCCATGGAAATGTCCTTTCTAAAGATGAAACGATCGCAATGAGTAGATGTGCTCCGGCATGCGCGTGTAGCAGAACATGCAGAGCACCATGACGAGGACCCGCCACCGTTGAGGAAGCATGGGAGATAACGACCGCGGGCCCCAAGTCAACAGGGGGTGCCGGGGACACGAGCGGCCCCCGGCTCAACAAAATCGAGGAATGGGACTAATCGATCTTGTTGTTGGTCAGACCGGCGCGGAACACGGTGGCATCGCCATCGGCCTGGCTCGGATCGTAGAGGTTCAGGGCAGCCACGTACATGGCGGCAGCGGTGACCAGGTCGTCCTTGTAGGTGACCTCGTTGGGAGCGTGAGCCTGAGACTCGGCACCCGGGCCAAAGCCGACGCAGGGGATGCCGTAGCGGCCCTGGATGGAAACGCAGTTCGTGGAGAAGGTCCACTTGTCGCACAGCGGGCGACCGGTGCGCTTGTCCATGCTAGGCTCGCAGCCGATGCGCTCGTCACCAAACATGGCCTTGTGGGCGTCGACGAGGGCCTTGACGTGCGGAGCGGTCTCCTTGTTGATCCACGTGGGGAAGTAAGCCTCGGTCTCGTAGACCTCGCCGGTCCAGGACGGACGGTCGTACATGTACATGGAGACCTTCACGTCGTCGCCGTACTTCTTGGCGGCCGGCAGGTTGCGGATCTCGTCCAGGCAGGACTCCCAGGTCTCACCGGCGGTCATACGACGGTCGATGGAGATGGCGCAGGAGTCAGCGACAGCGCAACGGCTGGGGCTGGTGTAGAAGATCTGGCTGACGGTGCAGGTGCCGCGGCCCAGGAAGCGGGCATCCTCGAAGTGCTCGGGATTGTACTTGGGGTCGAGCATCTTGACGAGGCCCTTGATGTCGGTCGACTCGTCGCAGCCGTTGTTGTTGAGGGCGCGGACGTCGGCGATGATGTCGGCCATCTTGTAGATGGCGTTGTCGCCGCGGTCGGGAGCGGAGCCGTGGCAGGAGGTGCCGTGAACGTCGACGCGGATCTCCATGCGGCCGCGGTGACCGCGGTAGATGCCGCCGTCGGTGGGCTCGGTGGAAATGACGAACTCGGGCTTAATGCCGTCCTTGTTGTAGATGTACTGCCAGCACATGCCGTCGCAGTCCTCTTCCTGGACGGTGCCGACGACCATGATCTTGTAGCCCTCGGGGATGAGGCCCATGTCCTTCATCATCTTGGCAGCGTAGGTAGCAGAAGCCATGCCGCCCTCCTGGTCGGAGCCGCCGCGGCCGTAGATGATCTCGTCGGTCTCGTAGCCCTCATAGGGATCGGCATCCCAGTTCTCGATGTTGCCGATGCCGACGGTGTCGATGTGGGAGTCGATGGCGATGATCTTGTCGCCCTCGCCCATAAAGCCCATGACGTTGCCCAGACCGTCGACCTTGACCTCGTCATAGCCAAGGCTCTCCATCTCGGCCTTGATGCAGGCGACAACCTCACCCTCCTCGCAGGACTCAGAGGGATGGGAAATCATAGCGCGCAGGAAGCGAGTCATATCAGCACGATGAGACTCAGCAGCAGCCTTGATAGCGTCGAAATCGAGTTCTTTAGCCATTGTTCATAACCTTTCAAACGAAGGAATCTACCTGTGAGGTGGCGGAGCGATACCTATTTACTCCGCCCCAACGATTAGCAAGTGGGGTATTCGCCTTCCCAGACGATGCGACGGTACTGATCCGGATCGGTGTCGCCCTCGGTGGAGAAGCAGAGCACGGAGCTCGTCTTATCCAGACCGATGAGTTCCTTGAGCTCGGCGTACTCGGGATCGAGCATGAGGGTCTCGACCAGGCCGGTGGTCACAGCGCCGGACTCGCCGGAGATGACGCGCGGGTCGCCCTTCTCGGGAGCGCCCAGGGTGCGCATGCCGCGAGCGGTGACCCAGTCGGGGCAGGACACGAAGGCGGTGACGTGGTTGCGCAGGATATCCCAGCCCAGAATGTTGGGCTCGCCGCAGCACAGACCGGCCATGATGGAGGGCATGTCGCCGTCCACGATGCGCGGATCGCCGTCGCCGGCGGCAGCGCCCTTGTACAGACAGGCGGCAGGCGCGCACTCAGCCACGACGAAGGTGGGCGGGTTATCGGGATACAGGTTGGTGAAGTAGCCCACCACGGCGCCGGCGAGCGAACCCACGCCAGCCTGGACAAACACGTGCGTCGGGCGGTTGATGGCCATCTCGCGCAGCTGCTCGGCAGCCTCGGAAGCCATGGTGCCGTAACCCTCCATGATCCAGGACGGGATCTTCTCGTAGCCCTCCCAGGCGGTGTCCTGAACGATGACGCCGCGCTCGCAGGCGTCGGCCTCGGCGGCGGCCATGCGCACGCACTCGTCGTAGTTGACCTCTTCGATGGTCACCGTTGCGCCCTCGGCGGCGATGTTATCGAAGCGGGGCTTAGTGGAACCCTTGGGCATGTGAACGACGGCCTTCTGGCCCAGCTTGTTGGCAGCCCATGCCACGCCGCGGCCATGGTTGCCGTCGGTGGCGGTAAAGAAGGTGGCCTGGCCAAAGTCCTCGGCCAGCTGATCGGAGGTCAGGTAATCGAAGGTGCAGTCGGCAACGTCCTTGCCGGTCTCATCGGCAATATAGTTGGCCATGGCAAACGAGCCGCCCAGGACCTTAAAGGCGTTGAGGCCAAAGCGATAGCTCTCGTCCTTAACGCACAGGTTGGACAGGCCCAGGCGCGCAGCCTGACCGTCCAGACGGGCAAGCGGAGTGACGGTATATTGAGGGAACGACTGGTGGAAGGCACGGGCCTTCTTCACGTGGTCGAGGCTCATGATTCCCAAGTGCTTGTCATCGCTCTTGGGCATCGTGTTGCCCGCCCACTGGATCTTATCGGCCATACGGTGAACTCCTTAAGTCCTCTCTTGCCGGCCCCCGCATACGCGTTTCAGCCCGATCCCATTCACACGACTGAACTTTTATGTGGATGCCAAACAAAAAGTTTGTTAGTAATGTTCTATCACACTTTTTGATTGGTATATCTAACGAATTGTTTGTTGCCGTAATCGGTACTTTTTCGTCGCCGAACGGTCATGAATTGCCTTGTTGATGGATTTGTTTGCGGTCATGTGTGGTTTATGGCACAGTGAGCCCAAACTAATTTTTAGGAAGGTACCCATGACCCCCGCACAGATTGAGTTTTACAAGCGCCTCGCACACGGTCTGGCGCTCCAATTTGGCCCCAACTGCGAAGTCGTCGTCCACGATCTGGAGACCGAGGACGTGGACCACTCCATCGTAGTGATCGAAAACGGCCACGTCAGCGGGCGCAAACTGGGTGACGGCCCCAGCCATATCGTGTTTGAGTCCATGCACGAAGGCGCCACCGACGTACACGACCGCGAGCCGTACCTCACTAAAACCACCGACGGTAAGCTGCTCAAATCGTCGACGATCTTTATCCGCAACGATGAGGGCAAACCCGTCGGCATTTTGGGCATCAACTTTGACATTACGCTTATGAAGGCTTTTGAGCGTTCGCTCGACGCCTTTACCGGCACCGGCGGCACGGGCTATACCGAGCCCGAGCCCATTACCAAGAACATCGGCGACCTGCTCGAGGACCTGCTGCACGAGTGCGAGCAGTTTGTGGGCAAGCCCGCGGCACTCATGACCAAAGACGAGCGTATTCGTGCCATTGGCTACCTCGACCGTCGCGGCGCCTTCCTCATTTCCAAGTCGAGCGAGCGCGCCTGCGAGTTCTTTGGCATCTCCAAGTACAGCTTCTATAGCTACCTCAATGAGGCCAAGGCGGCGGCCGGCGACAAGTAGGCACTCGCCCGGATTACCCCTCCCCCTTTTGGGTGCGAGTTCTGGAAAGCACGAATCCAAGACCGGGCCGCTTGGGAAGTTCCATATAATCGATGTCATTAGCATTTCGAAAGGATGGAACAGAATGGCGTTGAGCAAGGCATCATGCACCGGTCGCGGATTGATTCCGGCAATTGGTGGACATGTGCACCGCATGTTCGATGAGGGTGAAGACGACCTGTTTTCGCTGAGCCTTGACGACGTGATGGATGATCGCCCGTGGACCGCCGACGAACTCATGAGCGGCGGGGCTCGCCCGTCAAGTCCCAATCCCGCACTTGCGCCTAAGACCGCATCTGCGCCGACTCCTGCGCAGCCGGCTGTTTCGACGCCCGCGCCTACACCCGCACCCACTTCGGCGCCCACGCCCGCTCCCCGCCCCGCAAGCGACCCGTCCGAGACGGCGGCATTTCTCGCAGCAGCGACGCAGGGCAAATCGGCCGACAGCACTGTTATGTACAGCGCCCAGCAGTTGCCTGTTCCTGCGGCACGCAAGCCTCCGGTCGCAAGGCTCGATGAGCCCGTTGTCCATCAGGTTGCCTACGATTCCTGGGCTGCAGCCGATCTGGATGAGACCTCTACCGGCATGCCGGCGCTCGACGTTCCAGTTAACCCGCTTTTTGCCGCCAACACGAGCGCCGCGGACTATGAGGGCGGTGCGGCATATTCCGATTATTCCGATGGCTATGCTGGCAACGGTCGCATCGAGACCGAGGATTATGGCACCGCATCGAGCGATTATCTCAACGATCCGTACGCTGCCACGCCTGCACCGGAATATGACCCGGAGGCCGCGCCCGCACCGGCGTTTACCAAAAGCACGGGCGAAGAGCGCTTCGCCGATTATTACGCCGAGGAAAAGGCGCTGCGTTTCTCGGAATTTCCGCAGGCAGTCAAGGTTGCCTTTATCGCCATTATCATTGCCCTGCTCGGTGTCATTGCGTTTGAGGGATTCCAGCTGTTCCGCGGCCCCACCCAAGCGGAGTCGGAGACCCAGCAAAAAGAGGACGATAACCAGTACCTGGACATCAACACCCTCAAGGGCGACCCCAACGACGAGGACGACGAATAACAAATGCCAAAAATTGAGGGTCGTAGACCAGATCAACCCCGTGCGCTCATTGCCGCACGGGGTTGATTTTTGTCCGCGCGTGCTGATAGACTCCATCGTGCCCGCAAGCAGCGGGCGCGTTTTATCCAGAGTCGGGGTAGAGAGTTGGCTCCACGATCCCGACGCCAACCGGCCAAGAGGCACGGTGGCCCTGCCAACATCGATGAAAGGAGTCCGTATGGACAATTTCTCTGTGCGCAGTGAGCGCAACTTCCACAACCTAGCCGCCAAGCCAAAACGAATGCATCTTCTGGACAAGCCGAACGGCTATGCCTCGGCCATGGTCAAGAGCAGTCTCCCCCACCAGATGCGCTTTACCGTGCAGGCGCTCGAGAAAGAGCTCTACACCGCCGGCGACCCGCACGTACTGCAGATCAAGCTGCTTGGAGACGACTCGCGCGAGCTGTCTAGCTGGAAGCTGTTTGCCGACGGCACGTGCGTCGCAAGCGGTTCGGGTGACTTTGCCCGCGAGTGCTTCTGCGAGGGAGCTGAGGCGTTTCTGGACCTGTGTCGCGACGCCGTCGAGACTGCCGAGCTGTGCCAGTGGAGCGAGAGGGAGTACGCGCTGTTGGGTGCCGCGCGCGGGATTGCGGGGGGGGTGTAGGAACAGAAGCCTCATGACGGTGGCCTCAGCTGGAATGACGTATCGCTCGATAAATGATCTCAACAACGTAGCCGATGCGCCGCATTTCACCTCAAAGGCATTGAGCGATCAGGAGGCGTCCAGCATTTCTTTGATATCCCCAATTGATTGTTCCGAGAAAGTCTCTTCATGTCCTTATAATCGCCCTTACGAGAAACGTGGACGAGACAGGCGTCCATATGCCGTCTCTAAACTAACGAGCCGTTCGCGGAAAGAACATCTGGCTAGCATGGGCCAAAGATATACTGGTATCGCTGCAACAATTATGGAAGATCGGCACCACCAATGACCTCCTTGAAATTCTCCAGGCGCTTCGCGCTTAGCCTGCTCGCCTCGCTGTCCGCCACCGTAGCGCTTGCTTTGCCCTCAACCGCCCTAGCCGCGTCGGACCCGAACCCGCCCAGCATCTCCAACGTGACGATATCCGCGACGACAGTCACGGCCGGCTCCACGCTGCATGTCGGCTATAGCGTCGATGACCCTGACGGGGTACGGTCCGTCACGCCCATAGTCGAAGTCCTTGTCGAAAACGATACCGGAGACCATGGAATCAGTTCCCGTCTCGCCTTCTCGTCGACCGGCAACACGACCGCGGGCTTCGATATCTCCACCTCCCCGAGCGACCGGCCCTGCAGGTACCGGATCATCGGCCTCGGCGTGACCGATAGTCTTGGATGGGTTACCGATGTCTACGACACGACGTATGCCGAGGAGAAGGGGCTCGACTGTCCGACCTTCACCACCGACCCCCTCGAGTATGAGGTGACCGAGGGACCCGAGGACCAAAACCCGCCGACCGTGTCCTCCGTGTCGCTCTCGAGCAGGGAGGTCGCAACCGGTGCCGACTTCCACATCTCTTGGACCGTCTCCGATGCCGACGGCGTTCGCTCCGTTTCCCCCATACTGCGGCAGGGCTGGGAGAATTCGGACGACGGCTGCTCTGTTTCGTCAGCCTATTATCACGGAGGCTCGTCTATCGACGGGTTTGACCTCACATTCGACAGCAATAGGATCGGAAGGCACAGGCTGATCGGCCTTTCGGTCACCGATGGCCTAGGGTTCGAGACCGATGTGTACGAGAGTTCCTACGCCAGGGCCAACGGCATTTCGGGCGCGACTTTCTCGGTTGGCGACCCGAGCGAGCTGTGCTTCGAGGTGACCGGCAGCGCGATCGACCGGAACCCGCCCACGGTCTCGAACGTTTCCATCTCCGCGAAGAGGGTCCCCGTCGGCGGGATCCTCCGTATCTATTGCAATGTAGGCGACGCGGACGGCGTAAAGTCTGTCTCCCCGATCCTCGGCGACCCCGGCTATGTCGAGGACCCGAACTCTTTAAAGACCCGCAAAACGTTGAGCTGCAGCTACGATGCGGCAAGGGGCTATATCGAAATCGAGTTCCCCACGTCGCTCTCGATGGGCTCGTTTGAAATCCAAGCCCTCGCGGTCCTCGACAAGACGGGCCACGAGACCTTCGTCTACAGCTCCGCCTACGCCGAGCGTAACGGCAAGACCGGCGTTCAGACCTTTGATGTCGACGACGCGGGGGACGTCACCTTCGACGTGACCGCTCCGCTGTATGCCGCCACCAAGGGCGACGGGCAGGCGTATGCAAAGGACGGCGAGGCCGGTCTGACCTTCCGCTTCAGCGGTCCTCTCGATGAGTTCACGCGTCTCCTCGTGGACGGAACTGAGGTCTCCGCCGAGAACTACACCGCAACCAGGGGCAGCACGATTATCGAGCTCAGGCCGTCCTACCTGGACACGCTCGCCGGCGGCGGACACACCGTCACGGCCGTCTGGAAGGACGGGACGGCGACCGATGCGTCCTTCACCGTGGAGGGGAAGGCCCAAGGGGAGCAGGCGGGCGGAAAGACCGACGTAGATTCACCCGGCGACAACAAAAGTGATCCTGCCACTCCTGAAAAGGACGCCGACGAGGCGGCTACAAAAAAGTCGGGACGCACGACAGCCGATGAACCAAAGCTCGCTGCAACCGGCGACTCCACTTGGATGGCCAGCATCGCATTGGCCATGGCGGCCACGGCCTGCTTCACGGCAGCGAGAAGGCTTGAGCCCAAGCAGCATAGGCACGAACAGTAGCTCAAAGCGAACTCAACTGGGAAGGGCAGATGGATAGCCGTCCTTCTCTTATAATCAACCCAATCCGCTGAAATGCAATCAGTTAACGAGTTTCGCCAGACGCTCGGCCTCTACCCCGCTCTAGCAAGCCACCAGGCGATGAGATAATGCCCACGACTATCAACGTAAGCAAGGAGCGCGCTATGGCAGACAACGAGACCAAACCCTCGGCGAACGACGGCCGAGAGGAGCTCGTGGCAAAACAGCTCGCATCGACCAAAATCCACCTCGCGCTCACTCAGAAGCGGGTGGACGTCTCCGGCGCCATCAAGCTACCGCTCGAGCGAATTCCCCAACTCGGCGTGGCGTTCGCCTCGCTCCGCTCGATGTTTCGCACCGTCACCAACACGGTGAGTGTGCCCACGCTGCTCCAGGCGACTGACAAATATGGTAACCCGCTCGATCCGTCGAAACTCAACACGTTCAAGGACGGCAGCGGTCTCACAGGGGGCTACCGCGACGCCGCCAAGGGCCTTGGGCAGGCGCGCTTCCACGTAGTCGAGGGCGACATCGCCACGAGCGTCACGCAGGTGCCTTACGATCCAACATCGCTATTCATGGCAGCCGCAATCGCGCAGATAAACCAAAAGCTCGACTCCATCCAGGAGTCCGTCGACGAAATGTTCGAGTACATGCGTCAGCGCGACAAGGCCAACATGCGTGGCAACCTCAAGACGCTCGCAGACATCCTCAACGGTTACGGCCTCAACTACGGCAACGCCACCTACATGGCAAACGCCCATATGAAGGTGCTCGACATCAAGCAGTCGTCCGCGCAGGACATGGAACTCTTCCGCTCGCAGGCACAGGCGGATCTGAAAAAGAAAGGGTTCATCGAGGTGCGAGACGGCTTGGGCAGACGCCTCGACAAGGTGCTCGACTACCTCAAAGACTGCCAGCTCGCCACCTACATCCACGCGTTCTCGCTGTTCCTCGAACCCATGCTCGCCCAGAACTTCGAGCCCGCAAAGCTCGCGGACGCCACTGCGAAGATCGAGGCTGATTCGATCGCGTACCGCGAGCTCTACACCGACTGCTACAACGCACTCGAAGCGGGGGCTGTCGACACCGTCGATGCGGCACTGCTGGGCGGTATCGCGTCCGCGGGCAAATTGCTCGGTCACGCCATCGCAAAGACCCCCGTGGGCGACCATACACTCATCGACGAGGCGCTCGAAGGCGCAGGAGAGAGCATCGGAAAGTTCAACGACAAGCAATCCGAGAAACTCCTCGAAAAGCTCCATCAGGCAAAGACGCCCGACGTCACGCCGTTCAAGCAGAGCGTAAAGGAGATCGACACCCTCTACAACCGCCCCGCGCAGATCGCCGTGGACGCCGAGAACGTCTACATCTTGCCTGCCAAGCAGCAGGAAGAGTAACGATACGCGACAGGCACGCGCCATGCAGACAGCTAACGCCCCTACCTTCCCGCCGCCTTCAGCTTCAGCAGCAGGTCGCCCAGCTCGGGGCACTTGCTAGAAAGGCGCGTCTGAGCTCGCTCGCCCATCCCCCACCGCTGGCGGACTTCCTGGGCGCGCGGGCTCACGCGGTAGTCCCCGTCCATCACCTGCTTGAGCAGCTTGGCGGTCACGCGCGCATCGGCAAGGGCGCTGTGGGCGTGACCCGTCGGCTCGTCGAACTCGATGCCAAACCACGTCGCCGCGTCACTCAAAGAGACGCACCCGTGGCTGCCCACGTCCATGATCGAGGTGTAAAACGCCTGCAGGTCGGCCCAGTCCGTAGGAAATGCGGAAAGATCAATGTGCTTTGCCTGGCACTCGGTCAAAAGCTGTCGACGGTCCGCCCCGCTCCAGCAAACTACCTGTGCGGAGTAGCGACCGATCCAATCGCTGAGCCTTTTGATTACCATGTAGAGCGGATCGGCCATCGCAGTGTCCACGGCCGATATCCCCGTAAGCTCGCGGACGGAAAACGCAACGCCTTCGGTAAATTCCGTCTGCACAAACTGCGAGAACTCGCCCATAACGTTGCCGTGGTAATCGAGCTTGACGGCGCCGACCTCGATAATCTCATTGCGCAGCCCACGTCGCTGGCGCTGCTTTGGCACCGGCGCAAACTCAAAGTCCAGCACAATCTGGCGCGCAAAGTTCGTCGTATCGATAGCCGAGATATCCGGCGTCTTTTTGTCTGGCACGGTCAGGGCCTTTCTCCGTTGCCTGCCGCTTGCCACATAGGCGGCTACATTGCCGTAAGGATAGGAACCCGTGCGGACATGAAAGCGGGACGCAATATACCATGCGCCAAGCACACGCCATGCAGACGGCCCCAAGAGAGTCGACCGCTCTATTCAAATGCATGAAAAAGATTTAGGCCCGGTGACTTGAATCAGCGGTCATCCCGGGCCCATCAATATGCAGTGTACCTACAGAGGGCTGGTTAATCAAACGGGCTTTCGGTGACGAAGACCTGCGCGTCTAGCCCCAATCGCCCAGCGCCGTCTTCTGCCGCCCTTACGAAAGGCTGCTATTCGAGGGAATCACGTTGCTGTTATTATCGAACATATATTCGTATTTATGACCGCGCTTTGATAGAATGGCAGTTGTTGACGGCAGTTCCATGTGCCGGGCAGCGCCCTCCATGCGACGGGAGGTGATGCCCATGACCGATCTGATTGATTTCGTGAAGCTCCTGACCGCTTTGGTCTCGCTCCTCACGGCGCTTATCGGACTTTCCGAGGCACTTAAGCAGCGTACGAAGCAAAAGAAGAGGGGTCGACGCCGTTAAGGCATTGACCCCTTGAACTAAGTAACGGCGCTGCCCAGCTATCACCCTTGGGCTGCCGTCGACTTTATTCTACCTACGGTTGCCAGGTTTAACAAATGAATTTTCAGTAATGGAGCCCCGGAGCCCGCTCGCTCAACCACCTGGCCATCGGATTAGCCGGATTCTGGGACACGCCTTCCGTCCCAGGCCTCTACCGGAAAATGCGTCCCACCCTGAGGCTCAATTCCGGAACACGGTTTCCGTTTGAAGCCCCGATGGGAAAGCGTGTCCCGTTCCGAGAGCTCATTCCTGGATGCAGTTTCCGCTAGAGATGCCACCGGGAAAGCGTATCCCGTTTTGGAGCCAAATTCCGGGTCGTAGTTTCCGCCTGAGGGCCGATCCGGAAACGGCATCCCATTCTGAAGCCGAAATCTGGGACACGCTTTCCGCCAAGGGTTGCAAAAGGAAAGCGCATCCCATTCCGAGCATCACATCAGAGCGCGCTTGGTTATCTCCGCTCGCACATCTCGGCAAACGAAATCAGCTTGGCATCTCCCCTGCTCGCCGCAGCTTCCTGACATCTTTGCGTAAAGCCACGCTTCGAGAAGATCACGTAGCTTTTATGCTGCCGCCTAAAGAGCTCGCTTCGGTACACGAGCTTTTCCAGAACATCCTCGCCTACCGGTTCGTTACGCCATTTGCACTCCGCAAAGAGCGCCGCGCCCTCTCCGTCGTCGACAATCAAATCGATCTCTTCCTGCGTACGCGTCCGATTGTCCGTTCCCCACCAACGGCCCACCGTTGCCGGAATCACATCGAGCTCGCCCGCGCGCGCAAGTTCGTACACGTACTGCCGGCAGATAAGCTCAAAAACCGCGCCCATATAGTCGGACAGATGCGGCTCAATGCGCTTATACGCCATCGCGGCCATATCGTTTTGAATCAGCCCGATGTTCTGCGGAACAAACTTGTACCAGAACCTAAACATCTGATCGCTCAGCAGATACACGGCTCGCTTATTGCTCGTCTCGTTTAGGGGCAGCTCGCGCTCGACAATCCCAAGCGACGCCAGCTTATCCACATAGCTCTTTACGTTGCTCGCAGGGATTCCCGTAGAGCTCGCAATCTCCGAGTTCTTCGAGCGTCCCTGGGCAATTGCCTGTACGATCGCATCATATTGTTCGGGATTGCGGCACTCTTGCAATAGCAGGTTACTCGGCTCCTCAAAGAGATAGCCCGTAGGAGTAAGAAAAAGACGTTTGATGTTGTCCTTGAGCGGTGCGGCAGGATCGACTTTCTCGATATATGCAGGAATGCCACCTGTCATGCCATAGCAAACTGCAGCGTCTTCGCGACCCATGCTCTGCCACAACCCGAGGGTCGTCGTAAAATCGAGCGGCATGATCTTAAACTGGGCCGTACGCCTACCGTATAGTGGGCTCTCGTAGCCCAACACCTGTTCCTCCATAAACGAAAGAGACGAGCCGCATAGGATCAGCATTAGCCTGGTCTCTTTGTATAAGTGGTCGATCTTGTCTTGCAGCAACGAGCTGATCTCGGGATTCGATTGGGCGAGATAGGGATACTCGTCAATCACGACAATCAAACGCTCCGTTCGAGCCATGGTGACCAATGCATCGAACGCCTCGTCAAAACTACGAAACGACACGCCTGCAGCACCAACCGAGCCTGCAAGTATCGCCTGGCTAAAGCCGTGCAGGTTTGCCTCCGCATTGGTACGACGAGCTTGAAAGTAAATAGCCTTCTTGCCTTGGATGAACTCTGTGATAAGGCGCGTTTTACCCACACGACGGCGGCCGTAAATCACAGGCATCTCAAAGGAGTCCGTGCCATACAGTCGATTGAGCTCGGACATTTCCGCTGTTCTTCCGACAAACATAGACCATCCTTCCTTTACGTTATAGCTAGCTATATTATACCTTCCTATAATATAGCTAGCTATAACGTAATTCGACAAGCGGCGCACACGAAAGGGGCGGTACACCACCGCACGTGGACCGTTCCGGAAAATGTATCCCGTTCTGGAGCCAAAAACTGGGCCGTAGTTTCCGCCAAACATGCCATCCGAAAAGCGCGTCCCGTTCTGAGCCTGAATTCTGGGATGCACTTTCCGCTGAAGCTTCTACCGGAAAACGGTTTCCGGTTGAGGGCTGTTCCGGAAAGCGCATCCCATTCCGAAGCCAAGAAATGGGATGCGCTTTCCACTAGCAGCAGGCGCGGCATAACAAAAGGCCCCGGCTCGCGATGGAGCTGGGGCCAAAGGCACAGCGTATGTGGTTGATGCTGAGCGCGAACGGCCCATCAGCAATGGCCGCCCGCGCCCTACACTACCCGCGGTGACGGGCGCGGCTGTACGGGGTATCCACCATGGGCAGATCCGGACGCAGCTTGCCGTCGAACGCGCGGTAGGCGTTCTGTACGGCGGGCGCCGTGGGGATCGTGGCAATCTCGCCGATGCCCTTGCCGCCGTATGCCACGGGCAGCAGCTCGTCCTTTTCCACGTAGATGGCATGGATATCCGGAATCTCGGGCGCACGGAACAACCCGAGCGTGCCGTACCTTGCCTGGGGCACGCAGTCCTTGAGCGGCCAGTCCTCGGTAAGCGCATAGCCCATACCCATGAGCACGCCGCCTTCGATCTGACCCTGGATGGAGATGGGGTTGACCACCTTGCCGGAATCGTGTGCGGCATAGACCTCGCTCACGCGGCCGTCATCATCCAGAATGACCACATGCGTGGCAAAGCCGTAGCAGATGTGGCTCTTGGGGTTGGGAACGTCGGCGCCCAGCTTGTCGGTCGGCTCCAGATACACGTAGCCAAACTCGCATCCCTCGAGCGCCTTGATGGCGGTCGCGGGATCCTGGGGATGCATGCCCTGGCCGGCGACGAGTTCCTGTGCGCGCAGCTGATAGGCGCGACCGTCGTCGTACTCGATCTTGACACCGTCACCATGCGCGCTCACGGGAGCATCGGGTGCGGGCTTGCCGGCCTCGATGCCAACCATGGCATCGCGCAGCAGGAAAGCGGCACCGCGCACGGCCTCACCGGTCACGACCGTCTGACGCGAGCCAGACGTGGTGCCGGAGTCGGGAGCGTTCTCGGTGGAGCACTCGCCGTTGGCGATGCAGCGAAGCGGCAGGCCGCATGCCTCGGCAACGTCCTGCAAAAAGACGGTGTTGCAGCCCTGGCCGATGTCGGACGTAGCGGCATAGACCACGGCCACGCCGTTCTCGACGCGGATCTTGCAGCGGCCGGCATCGGGCAGGCCCACGCCCACGCCGGCGTTCTTCATGGCGCAGGCAATGCCGGCATGTCCGGGATGCGCGTAGTAGGCATCCTTGACCTCGAGCAGCGTCTCCTTAAGTGCCGTGGAGCAGTCGGCAATCTGGCCGTTGGGCAAAACCTCGCCCGGCTCGATGGCATTACGGTAGCGGATCTCCCACGGATCCAGGCCGACCTTCTCTGCCAGCAGGTCGATCAGGCTCTCGAGCGCAAACTCGGACTGGCAAACGCCAAAGCCTCGGTACGCACCGGCGGGCGGGTTGTTGGTGTAGTAGCCAAAGCCGCGAATGTCGGTGTTCTGGTACTTGTAGGGGCCGACGGCATGCGTGCAGGCGCGCTCGAGCACCGGGCCGCACAGCGACGCGTAGGCGCCGGTATCAAAGTTGATCTCGCAATCCAGGCCGGTAAAGTTGCCCTCGGCGTCGCAACCCAGCGTAAAGGTGCCGTCCATGGCGTGGCGCTTGGGATGGAACGCGAGCGACTCGGCACGCGTGAGCTTGCACTTCACAGGACGCTGGAACTTATATGCGGCAAGCGCGGCCAGGTGCTGGATGGACACGTCCTCCTTGCCGCCAAAGCCGCCACCCACGAGCATGGTCTCGACGACCACACGCTCGGGCTCATTGTCCCAGCCAAACATGTGGGCGCACTCTTTGCGCGTATCGTAGGCGCCCTGGTCGGTCGACTGCACCTTGACGCCGTTCTTGTACGGAAAAGCGACGGCGCACTCGGGCTCCAAGAAGGCATGCTCGGTAAAGGGCGTGGTAAAGCGCTGCGTCACGGTGAATGCGCTCTCCGCCAGCGCCTTGGCGGCGTCGCCGCGCGTCACGTGACGGCTCTGGCACACGTTGTCCTTGAGCTCCACTGTGTTGCCAAAGGCAAAGAAGCTGTCGTGCAGGCGCGGGGCGTCGGCAGCCCTGGCCTCGACAATGTTACGCACGGGCTCCAGCGGCTCGTAATCAATCTTTACGAGCTTCTTGGCCTTCTCGAGCGTCGCCTCGTCCTCGGCAACCACCAGCACAATGACATCGCCCACGCAGCGGGTGATATCGCCCTGGGCGATCATGACGTCCCAGTCCTGGATAAGGTGGCCGACCTGGTTGACCGGCACGTCCTCGGCGCGCAGGATGCCCACCACGCCGGGCAGGGCCTCGGCTTTGGAGGTATCGATGGAGAGCACACGGGCGCGCGGGTACTTGGAGCGCACGGCGCTGGCATAGGTCAGGCCCGGCTGATCGAGCTCGTCGATGTCGTCGGGATACTTGCCCTCACCGAGCACCTTCTTGCGCACGTCAATACGGAAGGCGCGCTTGCCCACGCCGTAGTCGTCGCCGCGCTCCAAGTCCTCGTCAATCTGCTTTTCGCCGCGGAGCACCGCAGCTGCCAGCGAAATGCCCTCGATGATCTTCTTGTAGCCGGTGCAGCGGCAGACGTTACCGCGAATGGCGTACTTGATCTGCTCCTCGGTGGGCTCGGGATCCTCGGCGATGAGCGCCGCACCCGCCATGACCATGCCGGGGATGCAAAAACCGCACTGCACGGCGCCCACGGCGCCAAAGGCGTACACAAAGGCCTCACGCACGTCCTTGGGCAGGCCCTCGACGGTCACGATGTTGCGGCCGGCGGCAAGGGCGGTGGTCAGTACGCACGCCTTGACAGCCGCACCGTCCACATGGATGGTGCAGGTACCGCAGGCGCCCTCGGAGCAGCCGTCCTTGGCGGAATGGATATGCAGGTCGTCGCGCAGGTAGCGCAGCAGCGGCTTGTTTTGGGTCGTCGTGCGCTCGACGCCGTTAACGGTAAAAGTGAATTCCTGTGCCATGGTGATTCCCCTCTACACGCCGGCGGCGATGCCGGTGCGGTCGTGGATGGCGCCATGCGGGCAGACAACGGCGCACATGCCGCACGACAGGCAATCCGCGCCATCGATATGGGCGCAGTTGTCCTCGATGCGGATAGCGCCGGCAGGGCACTTTTTAGCGCACATGCCGCAACCGATGCAGCTCGTGTCGCAAATCTTGCGCGCAATGGCGCCCTTATCGGTGTTGTTGCAGCGCACCAGAATGTTCTGGTAGCCGGGAACGAAGGCAATCACGCGCTGCGGGCACGCCATGCCGCACAGACCACAGCCCGTGCACTTTGAGCGATCCACGCGGGCGATGCCATCGACCAGCGCAATGGCGCCGTGGGGGCAGGCCGTGACACAGGCGCCACAGCCAATGCAGCCTTCGCCGCAGCGGGCGTCGCCGCCTGCGGAGGTGCAACCGCTTCCGCAGGCAACGTAGGCCACGTTATGTTGAATGGATTTGGCCATAAGAGACTCGCCTATTTCTTAAGAAGATACGAATAGTTGTCGCGCACAGCCCTGATGGTCAAGCGGACGGCCTCGGGAAGACCGGTGTTGACGGCATCGACCGAGACGGTGCGGACCGTGCCGGCGACGCGGACCTTAAAGTGGTCCTCGCCCACGGCCAGGAAGCCCTCGTTCTCGGAGTTCTCCATGTCCTCCTCGCTCCAGAACAGGGTGAGCTTGTCCTTGTAGGGACGACCCTCCTGGTAGGGGCAGAACACGGCGCAGTTGCCGCACTCGTTGCACATGCCGTCGACGTGAACGACCTGATGCTTGGCCAGGCCCGGCACCTTAATGGCAACGTTGGCGCGGTTGGGGCACACGTCGCAGCAGACCTCGCACACCGAGCCGCAGCCCAGGCAACGAGTCTTGGTGCAGTTGCGCTTGTCGCGGCACAGCGACCCCTTGCGCTCGTAGCAGGTATCCTCGCGGCCGGTCTGCTCGTTGCAGTCGGCGTACTTGTTAAAGTCCACGCCGGCGATGGCACGGGCGACCTCGGCGGCGTCGGCAATAGCCTCGACCACGGTGGCAGGACCGCGACGGCAGTCGCCCGCAGCCCAGACGCCCTCGACGCCGGTGGAGGTGGCGGCAAGGCGGCCGCGACGGTCGTGTTCGACGCCCGCGGCATCGTACAGGCTGGCATCGATGCCCTCGCCCACGGCGCAGATCACCGTGGTGGCGGGAAGCTCAACGGTCTCACCCGTGGCAACGGGGCTGCGACGGCCGCTTGCATCCGGCTCGCCAAGCTCCATAACGTCGCAGGTCAGCACGGCGCCGTTGAGCGCCTTGGGCGCCAGCAGCTCGCAGAACTCAACGCCGTCGGCAAGAGCAAGATCGAGCTCTTCCTCGTCGGCGGGCATCTGCTTCTTGGTGCGGCGATACACCAGACGCACGTTCTTTACGCCAGCCAGGCGCTTGGCCACGCGCGCCGCGTCCATGGCGGTGTTGCCAGCGCCAATGACCACGACGTCCTCGCCCAGCTCGAGTTTCTCGCCCTTCTTGGCGGCCTCGAGGAACTCCAGCACGTCGAGCTCGGCACCCTCGCCCAAGCCCGCAGAGCCGGGCATCCAAGCACCGGTGGCCACGACTACGTCGGTGAAGCCCTGAGCCTTGAGCTCGTCAATGGAATCCACGCGGGCGTTGAGCTGTACCTTGGCACCAAAGGCCAGGCAGAGCTCGGCGTCGTGGGAGATATCATCGCTCGCAATGCGGAACTCGGGGATGACGTGACGGACCACGCCGCCGAGCGAATCGCGGGCCTCAAAGATGGTGACGGGCACGCCGGCACGCGTCAGGAAGAACGCCGTCGCCAGGCCGGCCGGGCCGCCGCCGATAACGGCAACGTTGCGCTCACCGTCGTTGGCGATGGCCTGGGCGCGCAGCTTGGGCAGCACGGCGGTCATGGCCTCGCGGGCGGCCTTGAGCTTGCTGGCGCGGATCTGGGCGCCCTCGGGCTCGTAGAACGCACGCTCGCAGGCACGACCGCACGGATGCGGGCAGATGGTGCCGGTAATGAACGGTAGGGCGTTGCGCTCGATGATGATGTTGAGCGCGTCCTCGTAGCGGCCCTCGTCAACAGCCGCCAGATAGGCAGGAATGTCCTGCTGGATGGGGCAGCTCGTGCGGCACGGCGTGGTAAAGCAGTCGGAAAGCGGGCTCTTGCCGGCGACTTTGCGATCGGGCAGCGGGCGCAGCGGCTTCTTGTAGAGCGGGTTGGTGAGCGAGTCGGTCTGGATCGCAGTCACGGCCTCGAGAGAGACGCCCGCGAACGGCTTGCCGTCCAGGTCGGCAAACTCGCCGGCCATCTGGCCAAAGCGCTCGTAACCGCCGGGCTTGAGCACGTCGGTCGCCAGGGTGACGGGCCAAATGCCGGCGTCATACAGGGCGCGGATGTTGTAGACCGTGGCGCCGCCGGAGTAGCTGATGCGCAGCTTGCCATCGAACTGCTCGGTAATGCGGCGAGCAGCCTCGATGGTCAGCGAGAACAGCGAACGGCCGGACATGTACATCTCGGTGGAGGGCAGCTCGTTCCTCGTCACGTCGACGGGGAACGTGTTGGTCAGCTTGACGCCAAACTCCAGGCCGCGCTCGGCACACAGGGCAATCAGGCGCTCGAACATGGGCACGGCGTCGGACCACTGCAGGTCCTCGCGGAAGTGCGTATCGTCGAAGACGATGTAGTCAAAGCCCAGCTCGTTCAGACGCTGGCGGGCAAACTCATAGCCCAGCAGCGTGGGGTTGCACTTGATGTAGGTGTTAAGGCCCTTCTCGGTAATCAGATAGGTCGCGATGCGCTCGATCTCCGCCGGCGGGCAGCCATGCAGCGTTGACTCGGTAATGGAGTTGGAGACGCGCGCCGGGATGGACTCGACAAACGCGGCATCGACATGCTCAAACTTGTCCAGGTTGGCGAGCGCCCACGTGCGGCACTCGTTCCAGACGTCGGAGCCGCTGGCGTCCTTCATGCCCTCGATGTAGGCATCGACCTTGGGACTCTTGATGCCCTCCAGGTCATAGCCCACCGACATGTTAAAGACAAAACCGTCCGGGCTGCCCAGGCCGTACTCGCGAGCGATCAGGTGGCAGGCAAACCATGCCTTCACGTACTCGGCAAAGGCCTGCGGAACCTCGAGCTCGGTCGACCACTCGCAGTTGTAGCACTCGTCCTGCGCCACAATGCAGGGCTTGTTCACACACTTGGAGAGCTCCTCGCCGTCCATAACCTGGACGGTCTTGAGCTCAAAGAAGCGGGAACCGGCCACGTAGGATGCCACGATGTTCTGGGCAAGCTGCGTATTGGGGCCGGCGGCCGGGCCAAACGGAGTCTCGATGCGCTCGTCAAAAATGGGAAGCGCGCCCTCCTGATTGGTCGTGACCATCTTACGCACGCCAAAGATGGCGTCCTGAGTCTTGTGCTCCTCGATGATCCAGTTCATCAGCTGCGAAAACGGGATCGGCCTCATGATGTCGCTCATAGTGAGCTCCTCTCTGTAACGCCCGGCGAGACCGCGCGGCGGGCGCAAATACGGTGTAGCGCTAGCACAGCGCCGGCAACCCCGCGGAGGTCGCCTATACGCGCGTCGGATGCGGCGAAACATCCGGCGCGCGTGAATCTACTTGTAATTAGTAGGTGCGATCGTTGAGCGTGCTCCAGAGCTTCTTGGACTCAGCCATGGTCCACGCGTTGATCTTGTCCTCATCAATGCCAACGAACTCGCGATCCTTGTACAGGACGCGGCCGTTGATGATGGTGGTGCGGCAGTTTTTGCCCATCATGCCAAAGAGCATGTGGCCGTCGATGTTCTCCTCGCTCAGCGGCGTAAAGGGCTTGTAGTCCATGACGATGACGTCGGCGGCAGCGCCGGGCTCGAGCACGCCGAGCTTGCGATCGAAGTACTTGCTCGCCATCTTGGCGTTGTTCTCGAACAGCATCGTCATGGCCTCGCACCAGCCCACGTTGGGCATGGCGGCGTTGTGGCGCTGAATGATCAGGAAGACCTTAAGGCTCTCGAGCATGTCGTGGGTGTAGGCGTCGGTGCCCATGCACACGGGAATGCCGCGGCGGAAGAACTCGAGCACGGGGGCGCAGCCCACGGCGTTGCCCATATTGGATTCGGGGTTGTTGACGAGCCAGGTGCCGGACTCCTTGACGATATCCATCTCGGCAGGCGTCACGTGGATGCAGTGACCCAGCATGGTGTCGGGACCCAGCAGGTTGTGCTGCAGCAGGCGCTCGACGGGGCTGATGCCGCCGCGGTTGAGGCGGGAGTCCCAAACGTCATTCATGCCCTCGCACACATGGATGTGGAAGCCGGTCAGGCCGTTGTTGGCCTCGGCCATCTTGTCCATGGTCTCGTCCGACAGCGTAAAGGTGGCATGTCCGCCAAACATGGCGGCGATCATGTGGTTGTCGTTATCGCGACGCTCCTTGGCGGCCCACTGGGCAAATTCGGCGTTCTCGGCAATGGCCTGGTCGCATTTTTCCTGGCCGCGGCGATCGGAGACCTCGTAGCACAGGCACGAACGCATGCCCAGCTCCTGAGCTGCATCCTTAATGGTAAAGAGGCTTCCCGGGATCTCGCAGAAGCTCGCATGGTGATCGAAAATCGTGGTGACGCCATCGCGGATGGAGTCCAAAATCGTGGCATAGGCGCTGGCCTTGGTGCCGTCGAGGGTCAGGTTGTCGTCAATCTTCCACCACTGCTGCTCAAGATTCTCCAGGAAGTTGGTGGGGTTGCAGCCCTTAATGGCAAGGCCGCGGGCCAGACCCGAGTAGATGTGGGTGTGGCAGTTGATGAGTCCGGGCATGATGAGGTTGCCCTGGGCGTCGACGTACTCGGCATCCGGGTACTTGGCCTTGAGCTCGCACTCGGGGCCCACTTCGACGATCGTATCTCCGTCAATGGCGACCGCACCGTTTGGAATAAACGGGGTCTGAGCGTTGCGGGTAAAGACGGAACCGTTAGCGACCAGAAGCATGGATGCTCCCTTCAACATCAGAGGCGGGGTTTGACACCTCTGACATGGCGGAGTGCGAAGCGCCGGCCTACACCGGAAACGGGCCCTCTCCCGTCAACGCTTCACCAAAGGGACAAACCCTTTGAAGTGCGGCTTGGTGCCGCATGGCGTCGGCGGACGAGGCGATGCGTCCGCCGACGAATAACACCGAATTGGTTACTTCTTGCTCTCGGGCAAGACCAGATCCACGGCAGCGTCCTTGGCAGCATCGATGTGCTGAGCCACGACCGGCGTCTGCGGAAGGATCAGGTTAAGGACAATGGCCATGATGGCGGTGGGGGTTACGGCATTGGAGCCGATGACGGTGGACACCCAGGCGGGCATACCCTCGCCGGCAAGGCAACCGCTGGCCATCCAGATACCCAGGCCAAAGACGACGGAGGTGCCGACGATGGTGGTAGTGCGCTGCGTGAGGCCCTCGCGGGTGAACATGCGCACGCCGTTCATGGTGATGGTGCCAAAGACGCCGACGGTCGCGCCGCCGATGACGGGCTGCGGGATAGCGGAAAGGACGGCAGAGAGCTGCGGGAACAGACCGGCGATGGCAAAGACGGCCGCAATGATCACAAAGACCCACTTGTTGACGACCTTGTTGGAGCAGATGATGCCCACGTTCTGGCCAAGGGCGCTGGTGGGAAGACCGCCCAGCAGACCGCCGACCATAGAGGTGAGGCCCTGGGACACGATAGCGCCGGAGAGCTCGCGCTCGGTGGGCATACGGTCGATGGAGCCCAGGCAGGCGGCGGAGACGTCACCGATAACCTGGATGGCAACCATGGGGAACACGACGGCGAGGGTAATGCAGACCTCGGGATCAAACTCGAGCGCGTAGGGCATGAGCTTGGGAAGAGCGAAGACCTGAGCGGTGGCGACGCTGGAGAAGTCGATCATGCCAAAGGGGATGGAGACGATCATGCCAACGATCATGCCAAAGAACACGGATCCCAGCTTGAGCGTGCCCTTGCCAAAGTTGGCGAGCGCAAAGACCACGGCGAAGGTGATAAGAGCGACGCACCAGGCCTGCGGGGTGCCCCACAGCGGCGTACCCATACCGCCGGCCATATACTTGACGGCCGTGGGATACAGCGAAACGCCGATGGAGAAGATGACCGTACCGGTCACGACGGGCGGGAACAGCCACTTGATCTTGCTGTAGGCCAGACCAAAGAGGACCGCGACGGCGCCGCCGACGATCTCGCCACCCAGCAGCGCACCAAAGCTAAAGCCCGAGGCACCCATGGCCTGCAGGGCCGGCAGGAACGCGAACGAAACGCCCATGACGATGGGCAGGCCGCCGCCGATGCGACGGAAGGGAGCGAAGGCCTGAAGGGCCGTGTCGATCGCCGAAAGAATGAGCGCGACCTGGATGATGTCGGTACTCTGCTGGCTATTAAAGCCGTAGACGCCGGCCATGATGACCGCCGGGGTAATGATGCCGGCAAACGATGCCAGTACGTGCTGAAGGGCACACGGGATCATTTCCTTAACGGGAGGCATGCCTTCGCGAGTGAACAGGGCTTCAGTGCCGTTCGTAACCGTCTCCTGGGTCATTTGACCACCAATCCTCGAAGTAGTTGTTTTCGCATCTGACGCTCTATTGTGACGCAGTGCGGGGTTGAGGTTGTGCCTTCATTGCATATCGTATTAAAGATGATTCTCATTCTCAATAATAATTTTTTGTTATCAGACTATTCTTCAGCTGAAATTACGCATTTCCGCAGGTCAGGAAAGTGTCTGGTCAAAATAACATCTAACATTTCTTTTGGTCAACCGTTTACCGCTAAATTCCTACCGTTCGTCTGCATTACGCAATGTACCTGCGGATATACGAGATGATGGGCAACGTGTTACCATGAGAAAAAATTGTTATGAACATTTCCGATTTCACCCAAAGGAGTTGCCCGTGAACGAGACCGTACGTCGCTTTTTGCCGATGGTCGATTTTCTGGAGCAGATACTCGGCAAAAACAGCGAAATCGTGCTGCACGATTTCTCGGATCCCGACCACGCCATCGTCGATATTCGCAACGGCATCGTGAGCGGCCGCAAGGTCGGCGGTCCCGCCACCGATCTGGCACTCAAGATCATGCACGACGCCAAGTATCGCGACCTGCCGTTTATTACGGGCTACGAGGGGCGCGGTGCCGGCGGCAAGACGTTGGAGTCAGCGACGTACTTTATCCGCGAGAATGATGAGATCGTCGGTATGCTCTGCGTCAACACCGACCTCTCGACCGTGCGCTCCATCAACGCCATGGCGCAGCAGCTCATGGCGTGCTTCGACGCGGCGCCGACGCGCACGGAGCCCGCCCCTATCGAGGTCGAAAGCCTTTCGGAGTCTACACAGGAGCTCATCGACCGCAGCATTGCCGAGTTGCTGAGCGCGCGCGGGCTGGATGTAGCGTCGCTTGGTCAGAGCGACCGCGTGGACGTCATTCGCCACCTCAACGGTAACGGGGTGTTCATGCTCAAGGGCGCCGTGGCCTGCGCCGCCGCCGCGCTGGGCATCTCTGAGCCCAGCGTCTACCGCTACCTGCAAAAAGTCCGCAAGGAAGGCTAACGAGCAAAATGGAGTGCGGCTCCACAAGCGATCCGTCACTTGATAAAAGACCCTGCAGCTCGCACGCGCTGCAGGGTCTTTTTGCATGTCATGTTTAGTTGTGGCCAACGCCTTAGAGAGCGGCAACGACCTCGATCTCGACCAGACCGCCAGCCGGAAGGGCGGCAACCTGGAAGGCGCTGCGCGCGGGGAACGGGGCCTCAAACTTGGAGGCGTAGATCTCGTTCACGGCGGCGAAGTCGGCGATGTCGGCCAGGTAGACCGTGGTCTTGACGACATCGGCAAAGGTAGCGCCGGCAGCGGTCAGCAGGGCCTCGACGTTGGCGAGGGACTGCTTGGCCTGGGCCTCGACGCCCTCGGGCATCTTGCCGGTCGCGGGATCGATGCCCAGCTGGCCGGACAGGAACACCATGTTGCCGGCCTGGATACCGGGGGAATACGGGCCGATGGCTGCGGGTGCGTTATCGGAAGACACGACGGTCTTGCTCATGTTTTTCTCCTTACGATCAATTGAGAGAGCGTGAGCGCGGTGTTCACACCGGGAGGCACAGTTCGGTCTGAACACCGCGCTTGATTGGGATAGTACTCAAGGTTTCTGTTTGATGCAAGAATATTATCAGCTTGCGAGAATATTTTATCGCCTAACGGTTTCCCCGAACCGCTGAACGGTTCTCATGTGGAGCAGCCAGTCCAAGCTGCTGAAGACTTTGTCCTGCTTAGGCTGCGGGCGTCGCCCACCGCAGCGACGCCACTATACTTTTGAATATCTGAGCATTTTGAAAGGCAGGATATGACCGCAACCGCCAGCCGAACCACCAACCGCAGACCCGAGCTCTTGGCCCCCGCCGGAGGCCCGGAGCCCTTTGCCGCCGCACTCGCTGCCGGGGCAGACGCCATCTACTGCGGCATGGGAAGCTTCAACGCCCGCCGCAAGGCCACCAACTTTACCGACGAGGCCTTTGAGCAGGCCTGCCGTGCTGCACACCTGGCCGGGTCGCGCGTCTACGTCACGGTCAACATCGTCATCAAGCAGTCCGAGATGGGCGATGCGCTGCAACTCATCCATCGCTGCTCCACGCTGGGCGCCGACGCCTTCATCATCCAGGACTGGGGTCTGTTCTTTGAGGTCAAGCGCACCATGCCCGGCATCGAGACGCACATCTCAACCCAAGCAAACATCCACGATGACCGCGGAACCCTTTGGTGCCGCGAGCAGGGCGCCGACCGCGTGACCCTCTCGCGCGAGCTTTCCATCGACGAGATTGCCGCCATTCACGATGCCGCGCCCGATGTGGACCTTGAGGTCTTTAGCCACGGCGCCATCTGCTTTTGCTACTCGGGTCTGTGCCTGCTGTCGAGCTTTGCCATGGCGGGCCGCTCGGCCAACCGCGGCATGTGCGCTCAGCCCTGTCGCCTGCCTTACGAGCTGATCGACGAGAACGGCCGCGCGCTCTCCCCCGCCGGCCGCGAGCGTGCGCTATGCCCGCGCGACACCAACACTTCGCAGCTTGTTCGCCGTCTGTATGACGCCGGTGCCGCATCGCTCAAGCTCGAGGGCCGCATGAAGGCGCCCGATTACGTGTACTCCATCGTTGATGTGTATCGTCACGAAATTGATGACATGCTGGCAGGGGTCGCCGTTGCCAAGGACGAGGAAGCCGCCCGCCAGCGCCAGCTCAAGCGCTGCTTCAACCGCGACTTTACGCACGCCTATCAGGACGGCACCTCGGGCGACGAGATGATGAGCTACGAGCGTTCCAACAACCGCGGCCAGATCGTGGGCACGGTGCTGGGCAGCCGCCCGGCCAACCGCGATGTGCGCGGCCTCAAGCCCGACGACCGCCGTCGCCGTGCCGCCATCGCCCGTATTGAGCTGTTTGAGCCCGTGGGCAAGGGCGACCTGTTGGAGCTTCGCCACGACGACGAGTTTGACCAGTTCCTGACCACCATTGCTGCCGATGATGCCGCCGCGGGCGACATCATCGAATGTCGCGTACCCCGCAGCATGCCCGAGGGCTGCCGCGTCCGCGTGATTCGCAGTCAGCGTGCCATCGACGCCGCCGGCGCCGCGCTCAAGCGCGATGTGCTGCGCCGCCGAGCTGTTGATGTGTCCGTCGTGGCGCGCCTGGGCGAGCCGTTTACCGTCACACTCACCTGCTGTGACAACCCCGCGCTCGCCGCCACCGCCACAGGCTTCACCGTCGAGGCCGCCAAGACTCGCGCCGTCGAGGCGGCAGACCTGGTTGAGCATGTGGGCCGTATGGGTTCCTCGCCCTTTGAGGCTGCGAGCTTTGACGTTTCGCTCGACGCCGGCTGCGGCATGGGCTTCTCCGCCGTGCACAAGGTGCGCGCCGCCGCCTGTAAAGCATTGGAGGAGACCATTCTGGCGCCGTACGAGGAGCGCGCGAAAACGCTCGAGATTCCGTTGCTCGACAAATGTACGCGCGCCATGCCCGAGCATTACCGCGATGAGCCGCAGATCTGCGCCGCCGTCACCACGCTCGAAGCCGCCGAAGCGGCTCGCGCCGAGGGCGCCGCGCGCATCTATATGACCACCGACGCGCTCGAGGCTGTCGGACTCTCCCCTGTCGATGCATTTGAGCAGGGTATCGTGCCCGTACTCGACGAGGTCTACCGCGCCGTCGACCACGAGCGCGTCGATCCTTGGATCAATGCCGGAGCCACCGTCGCCGTCGGCAATATCTCCGAGCTCGCCGTAGCCGCGCATGCCGGCGCCACGGCCGAGATTCGCTCTTGCCTGCCGGTGCACAACATACCCTGCATGGAGGCGCTTACCGAGCGCGGAGCCGGCGCATTTTGGCTCTCGCCCGAGATCACGCTCGACGAGATTGCCTCGCTCGGCGCCGCCGCGCCCGCGGCTCTGGGCATCACCGTCTTTGGCCGCCCGCGCGTCATGACAAGCGAGCATTGCATTCTGCAGGTTGCCAACGGCTGCATCCACGATTGCGCCAACTGCCGCCTGCGTGCCCGCAAGCTCTCGCTCAAGAATATCGACGGAAAGGTCATGCCCGTCCGAACCGACATCCACGGCCGCTCTCGCCTGTACGATGCCTACCCCATCGACCTCACGCCGCAGGTCCCTCAGCTGCTCGATGCCGGCGTGCGTCGTCTCATGGTAGACGGAACGCTGCTCGAGACGGATGAGGTGGGCCGTGCCGTCGCCCGCGTCCGTCGCGCCGTCGAGGCGGCTCAAGCCGGCCGTAAGCCCGCCGCCCGCCTACGCGGGGCGACCTCGGGCTGCATGTTTGTGGGAATCAGCTAACCGAAAGGCTTACACGTGAACGAAGAACCTCAAGTCCTCTACTGCGACGCTTGGCTCATGGCCATCGACAAGCCCGCCGGCATGATCGTCCACGGCGACGGCACCGGCGAGCGCACACTTACCGACTACGCCAGCGACCTGCTGCTGGCGATGGG
Source organism: uncultured Collinsella sp. (assembly GCA_958348225.1). GTDB lineage: Bacteria > Actinomycetota > Coriobacteriia > Coriobacteriales > Coriobacteriaceae > Collinsella. The sequence continues at coordinate 16,526 of CATVYG010000003.1, read as the reverse complement.
CGACGACTTTGCCGCGACCGACATGCAGCCGCTCAACCGCCTGGACCGTGACACCACCGGCGTGGTGCTGTTCTCGCTCGACAAGCAGACGCAGCCTGCCTTTGACCAGATGGTCATCGACCACGCTTTCGAAAAGCACTACCTCGCGCTCGCCGAGGGCAAGATCGACTGGGACGAAAAGCTCATCGACAAGCCCATCGCCCGCGACCGTCACGATAGCCGCAAGATGCGCGTTGGCGCCAGCGGCAAGCCGTCTCAGACGCGCGTGAAGGTGCTCAAGCGTCTTAAGAGCCGTCGTGGCCTGCCCACGCGCTCGTATATCGATGTCGAGCTGCTCACCGGCCGCAAGCACCAAATCCGTGTGCATCTGGCAAGCGAGCGCCATCCCCTGGTTGGCGACGACCTGTACGGAACGCCGCGCCCCTGCGGCCTGATGCTCCATGCCCACAGCGTGTCCTTTACGCATCCCGTAACCGGTGAGCACATCCACATCGAAGCCCCCTGCCCCTGGGAGCCCTAAAACCTGCCAAAAAGGGCAGGCACCTTTGTGGTGGCTTTGCCGCAATGGCTCAGCCGCGGTCCCAAAACGTCTCGATCTGTAACAGTTAGAACCCATTTTCCGGTCTATCCGTTACAGATCGAGACATTCGAATCCCCCTCAAGGGAAAATCTCAATCTGTAACAATTACTCGTCAAAATCGGTCCCAGATGTTACAGATCGAGACAAAGGGACGGCAAGGTTCGGAAGTATCTCAATCTGTAACACCTAGCCCACTTTTAACGGTCTAGTTGTTACAGATTTAGACAAAACGGCAGACAACAAAAGCGGCATCGCCCATCGAGGGTGTTGCCGCTTTTCTATTGAGGAACCTAAATGGTTTTGACCTTGCCCTGTCGCTAGACCGTGATGACGTTGTCCATCGACTGGTACTTGGCTGGCACCTCGCCCGCGGTAATAATCGTTGCGTCGCGGAAGTCCGCGAACTTGACGGGCGCCACCATGCCGAATTTGCTGGCGTCTGAGATTACGAAGCGTTTGGCGGTATGGCGCATCGAGATACGCTTGACTTGCGCTTCCTCGATATCCGGTGTGGTGAGACCTTGCTCGGCGGCGATGCCATTGGAACCCCAAAAGCCGCAGTTGAAGTTATAGCGGTCCAGGGTTGCCAAGGCGTCGGGACCGACGAGCGCCTCGGTCTCGGGCTTGAGCTCGCCGCCCAGCACCACGGTGCGCATGCCGCGCAGAGCGAGATGCTGGGCATGGAGCACGGAATCGGTCACATAGGTGACGCCCTCAAGGCGCGGAAGATGCTCGATGAGCTTGAGGGTCGTGGATCCCGAATCGATATACACAAAGCTATCGGGCTCCACAAGCGCCGCGGCGCGGGCGCAGATACGCTCCTTGTCGTCGTTATGGAGATCGCTGCGCTCACTGATCGTTAGGTCGCGCGTCACGTGCGCGCGCTCAAGACTTGTCGCGCCACCGTGCACCTTGGCGATACGGTGTGCGCGGTCGAGCGTCTGCAGGTCACGGCGAATGGTGGACGGCGTCACGCCCAGGGCTTCAGCAAGCTCCGGCACGGTAACCGAGCCGGCCTGCTGCACCATCGACACGATCGCGTTGAGCCTATCTTCCGCAAGCATCGCTTACTCCTCCTCGGGGTACACGACTCCCCAGTCGGCGCGGAGCTTGGTCATCAGCTCCATAACATCAGAAGCATAGCCCAGAAGCTCGCGCTTCGAATCATCGCCGGCAACGGCCTGCTCGAGGTCAGCCATCTCGTAGCACAGAGCGTATGCCTCGGTGCCAGCGTGGACCTCCTCACGGTGACCGTCCGCAGTCCACACGATGGTCGCATGGTCGGCGCGCGGATACTCGTTGACCTCGATATAGCACTTGTCGAAGCTGATGACCGAGCGCTTGGGCTGCTTGGAGTGGAGTGTAAGGCTCACGACGCCCAGCTGCTGCTCGGCGTTACGGCAGACAATGCCGCCCGCAACGTCGACACCGGTCTCACAGGTGTTGCCCAGAGACACGACCTCGGCTGGCTGGCTGGCCATAAACAGGCGCATGACGGACAGGGCATACACGCCAATGTCGAGCATGGCGCCGCCGGCAAGGCTACGGTTGTAGAAGCGGTTGGTCAGGTCGCCGTACTCCTTATAGCTGCCAAAGTTGAGCTGGGCGAGGTTCATGCGGCCAAAGTCGCCCGCATCCATTCGACGGCGCAGCTCTTGATACAGCGGCATGTGGAGCACCGTGTTGGCGTCCATAAGGACCACGTTGTGCTCGTCGGCGATGGCACGGGCCTCGTCGAGCTCGGCAGAGTTGAGGGTAATGGCCTTTTCGCAGAGCACGTGCTTGCCGGCGGCCAGCGCGGCACGCAGATAGGTGATATGCGTGTTGTGCGGCGTGGTGATATAGACGGCGTCGATATCCGGATCGGCATAGAGGTCCTCAACCGTTTCATAGACCTTCTCGATGCCATACTGCTCAGCAAAAGCCTGGGCCTTGGACAGCGTGCGGTTGGCGACGCCCGCAAGCTTGCGGCCGGCCAGCGCGAGGGACTGGGCCATTTGGTTGGCAATAACGCCGCAACCGATCACAGCCCAACGGAGCTCGGGAGCCGTAAAGATGTCGTTAGGGAACGGCTTGTCCTGGACCGAAGCAAATGCTGCTTTGGCGGCTGCCGCGGCGTCGAGTGGAGCCTGCTTGGAATCTGCCATTATGTGTCTCCTGTGTCATAGAACGTCTTGCATTTCTGACAGCTCTATATTCGCACAAACACGCACGTCTGTGCGCGTTTGTGCGTATCTCACCGCTAAACGGTCATTATTACCCCGTAAACGGCGCATATATACGCATAGGTGCGTAATTAAACGCAATCTAACGCGCATAAACGCGCACACAAGCAATTTATACAGCACAACCCGCTCATTTATGCTTACCCAGTTAGGGTACTCATTTAAGTCTGTCCCCAATGAGTAGGGATAGAAAAAGGCCCGGGTGCCGTGGCATCCGGGCCTTTGCTAGCAACTTGATGTTGCGGGCAGCTTAGAACTTGTGGCCGCACTTCTTGCAGACGCGCAGCTTGTTCTTGCCGTCCTTCTCGTGACCGACGCGGGTAACCTTACCGCACTCGGGGCAGACGAGATTGACGTTGGAGGCGTCGATGGGAGCCTCCTGCGAAACGATGCCGCCCTGCTGGTTGGCAGCGTTGGGCTTGACGGCTTTCTTGACGACCGAAACGCCCTCGACAACGACCTTGTTCTCGGCGGGGAGAGCACGCAGGACAACGCCCTGCTTGCCGCGATCCTTACCAGAGAGAACCTGGACCTTATCGCCCTTCTTGATATACATATATCTCCCCTAACTACAGGGTCTCGGGAGCGAGCGAGACGATCTTCATGTACTTCTTGTCACGAAGCTCGCGAGCGACGGGCCCGAAGATACGGGTGCCGACGGGCGAACCATCGTTGTTGATGACAACGCAGGCGTTCTCATCAAAGCGAATGTAGGAGCCATCCTTGCGGCGGATCTCCTTAACGGTGCGAACGACGACGCAACGGACAACGTCCTTCTTCTTGACGTTGGCGCCAGGGGTAGCCTCCTGGACAGCACCGATGAACACATCGCCGATGCCTGCATAACGACGCTTGGAACCGCCAAGCACCTTGATGCAGCGAATCTTGCGAGCGCCGGAGTTGTCGGCGACGTTCAGCATGGTTTGCATCTGAATCATGGTAGATGTTCCTCCGAACTAAGAACCGAAGAGAGGTGCGCTGCCTTTAGACGGCCTGTGGTATGCAAACCAGGCATACGCACATCTTCGGAAACGTACAAGTCGTAAGAGCGACTGCTTATTTAGCGCGCTCGACGACCTCGATGAGGCGCCAACGCTTCATCTTGGACATAGGACGGGTCTCCATAACGCGGACGGTGTCGCCCACGCCAGCCGTGCACTCCTCGTCGTGAGCGTGCAGCTTCTTGGAGCTGGTCATCATCTTGCCGTACTTGGGGTGACGCTTGCGCTCGGTGATGGTGACAACAATGGTCTTGGCACCGGAGACGGAGGTAACGACACCCGTACGGACCTTACGCGAGTTACGCGAATCAGTCATGTTCTCTCCTTAGGTCCTACTCGGCGACAGCGGACTTCTCCGCTGCGATCTCGCGGGCGCGCTGCTCCGTGAGGACGCGAGCGATGTCCTTCTTCACGGTGTTGACGCGAGCGGTGTTGTCCAGCTGGCTGGTGGCCATCTGGAAACGAAGGTTAAAGAGCTCGGCGCGCATTTCCTTCAGCTTCTCAACGAGCTGAGCGTCCGAGAGCTCACGAATCTCTGCGGGCTTCATTAGTTCTCCTCCTTGGCGGCGGCGGCGTCCTCAGCAGCCCACTTGGCCTCGAGAGCGGCCTCCTCAGCCATCTCCTTCTCGATGCGCTGCTCAGCGTTCTTGGCAGCAACAATCTTGGTCTTGATGGGAAGCTTGTGCTGTGCAAGACGCAGAGCCTCGCGAGCGACCTCCTCGGGCACGCCCTTGACCTCGAACATGATGCGACCGGGCTTGACGACGGCCACCCACTCCTCGGGGTTACCCTTACCAGAACCCATGCGAGTCTCGGCAGGCTTCTTGGTGATGGGCTTATCGGGGAAGATCGTGATGTAGACACGACCGCCACGCTTCATGTAGCGGGTCATGGCAATACGAGCGGCCTCGATCTGACGGTTGGTGATCCAATGGGCCTCGAGAGCCTGGATACCAAACTCGCCGAAATGCAGCTCGGTATTACCCTTGGCCTGGCCCTTCATGGAGCCACGCTGCACCTTGCGGTGAAGAATACGCTTAGGGGCAAGCACTACTGACCCCTCCTCTCGGAGTTACGACGACGAGGACGGGAAGAGCCCTCGAGTGCAGGGTTGGGAACAGGCTGGCCCGGGAGCTTCTCGCCCAGGTAGATCCAGACCTTCACGCCGCAAGCGCCCATGGTGGTGCTGGCGACAGCCGTGCCGTAGTCGATCTTGGCACGGAGGGTGTGCAGAGGCACGCGACCCTCGCGGTACCACTCACGACGGCCCATCTCGGCACCGCCGAGACGACCGGAGCACTGGATACGGATGCCCTTAGCGCCGGCCTTGCGGGCAGACTGGACAGCCTTGCGCATAGCGCGACGGAAGGCAACGCGGCCCTCGAGCTGCTCGGCGATAGACTGAGCAACGAGGTTGGCGTCGAGCTCGGGGCGCTTGATCTCGACAACGTCGACGGAGAGCTGGCCCTTGGAGACGCCAGCGACCTTCTCGAGCTCGGTGCGGAGGGTATCGATCTCGGCACCCTTCTTACCGATGACAACGCCGGGGCGAGCGGTGAGGATGATGACCTTCACCTTGTCGCCAGCGCGCTCGATCTCGACGCGGGAGACAGCTGCGCGGGAAAGACGCTTCTCGAGGTACTTGCGAATCTCGAGATCGTTACCGAGGGTCTTAGCGTAATCCTTCTCTGCAAACCAGCGGGAGCGCCAGTTCTCGGTGATGCCAAGACGGAAGCCGGTGGGGTAGACTTTCTGACCCATACAGCTTTACGCCTCCTTTCGAGGAGCAACGACGACGGTGATGTGGGAAGTACGCTTCAGAATACGAGAAGCGGAACCCTTGGCGCGGGGACGGATGCGCTTAAGCGTCGGACCCTCGTCAACATAGGCAGCGGCGACAACCAGGTTGTCGGCACGCAGACCGTTGTTGTTCTCGGCGTTCGCAACGGCGGAACGGAGAACCTTCTCGACATCCACGGCGACGGCGCGGTCGCAGAAGTGGAGGATGTCGAAGGCCTGAGCGACAGGCTTGCGGCGGATCAGATCGACCACCAGGCGGGCCTTGCTGGGGGAAACACGCACGTACTTAGCGACGGCGCGAACCTCGGTGGCCTCAGTTTCAATAGACTTAGTTGCCATTTACGGTTAACCCCCTATTTGGCCTTGTGGCCACGGAACGTACGAGTCGGCGCGAACTCGCCGAGCTTGTGACCAACCATGGACTCGGTAACATACACGGGCACATGCTTGCGGCCGTCGTGGACGGCGATGGTGTGACCAACCATCTCGGGGAAGATGGTGGACGCGCGGGACCAGGTCTTCACGACGTCCTTCTTGCCAGCCTCGTTCATCGCGGTGATACGCGAGAGAAGGCGAGTCTCCACGAACGGGCCCTTTTTGAGACTTCTGCTCATAAGTGCTTTCTCCTAAAACTCGGTATCCGAAATTACTTCTTACGGCGACGAATGATGTGCTGGTTCGAGACCTTCTTCTTCTTGCGCGTACGAAGGCCCTTCGTCGGCTTACCCCAGGGGGTAACGGAGGGACGACCAGAGGTGTGGTTCTTGCCCTCGCCACCGCCGTGCGGGTGGTCGACAGGGTTCATGACGGTACCGCGGACGGTCGGGCGCACGTTCATGTGACGCTTACGGCCGGCCTTGCCGATGACGATGTTGGAGTGATCGGCGTTGCCGACCTCACCGACGGTGGCGCGGCAGGTAACGAGGATGCGGCGCATCTCGGAGGAAGGCATACGGACGATAGCGTACTTGCCCTCCTTACCCATCAGCTGGCAGGAGTTACCGGCGGAACGGGCGATAGCAGCGCCCTTGCCCGGCTGGAACTCGACGGCGTGGATGAGCGTACCGACGGGGATGTCGGCGAGGGGCAGAGCGTTGCCCGGCTTGATGTCGGCGTCAGAACCGGACATGATGGTCTGACCGACCTCGAGGCCCTTGGGGGCCAGGATGTAGCGCTTCTCACCGTCAGCGTAGTGCAGCAGAGCGATGCGAGCGGAACGGTTCGGATCGTACTCGATCGTGGCAACCTTGGCGGGCACGCCGTCCTTGTTGCGCTTGAAGTCGATCACGCGGTAACGACGCTTCACGCCGCCGCCCTGGTGGCGGGTGGTGATGCGGCCGTTGTTGTTACGACCGGCCTTCTTGGGCAGGGGCTCGAGAAGAGACTTCTCGGGCTTGGTGCAGGTGATCTCGGAGAAGTCGGAGATCGTCTGCCAACGCCTACCAGCGGAGGTCGGCTTAAGGTGCTTTACAGCCATTACAATCCCTTTCAATAGGAATCCGTTAGCCATCGCAGACAGGGATTCGAGGTTCTGCCTCGGGTGCGATGACACCGGACGTATACACGGTTCCGGGCGTGTCCATTTTATACGCCCAAAACCTTGAGCTCTCGCCTCCCCTTTTTGGGAGGCATGAGCTCACTCAACAACAGCGAGTCTTAGGCCTGGTTGCCAAAGACCTCGATGGTGTCGCCCTCGGCCAGCGTGACGATGGCCTTCTTCCAAGAACGGGTCTTGCCGGCGACATAGCGCACGCGCTTGGTCTTGGGCTTGACCGTCAGGGTGTTCACGCGAACGACCTTGACGCCGAAGATCTCCTCGACAGCGTCCTTGATCTGATACTTGTTAGCATCCTTGGCGACCTCGAACGTGTACTTGTTCAGCTCCATGCCGGAGAAGGAACGCTCGGACACGATCGGACGGATGATGATCTCGTGGGCGGTCATTTATGCAAGCACCTCCCCGAAGTGAGCGGCGATGTCGGCGGGCATCAGCACGGCGTTGTTGTTGACGAGATCGTAGGTGTTGGCCTCGTCAGCGGTGATGATGAACGTCTTGGGAATGTTGCGGAACGACAGGTAGGCGTTGACGTCCTCATCGCGAACGATGATGGTCAGACGCTTGCCCTCAAGGCCGAGAGCCTTGAGCATGGCGACGGCAGCCTTGGTGGAAGGCTTCTCGAAGCCGTAGTCGTCGACGAGCACGAGCTCGCCATCGGCCAGCTTGGCGGACAGCGCGGAGCGCATAGCCAGCTTGACCTCCTTGTTGTTCATACGCTTAGCGTAGGAACGGGGCTTGGGGGCGAAGACAACGCCACCGTGACGCCACTGGGCAGCACGGATGGAACCCTGGCGGGCACGGCCGGTGCCCTTCTGACGCCAAGGCTTCTTGCCGCCACCGGAAACCTCAGAGCGGCCCTTAGCGGACTGGGTGCCCTGACGCCAAGAGGCCATCTGGCACTTGACGATGTGGTGCATAACGTGGATGTTCGGCTCGATGCCGTACACCTCAGCGGCGAGCTCGGCCTCGGCGACCTTCTTGCCCTCGCTGTTCTTTACTTCAAACTTTGCCATTTAAGTGTTCTCCTTGGTATGACGCTGGGCTAAATGGGCTGGGCCCTTAGGCCATACGGATGGCGACGAGACCATTCTTGGCACCCGGGACAGCGCCCTTGACCAAGATGAGGTTCTGCTCGGCATCGATGCGGACAACGGAAAGGTTCTTGACGGTAACGCGCTCGTTACCCATGTGACCGGCCATCTTGACGCCCTTGAGGACGCGCGCAGGATAGGCGCACTGACCGATAGAACCGGGGTGACGCTGGAAGTGAGAACCATGCGTCATAGGACCGCGGCGCTGACCCCAGCGCTTGATGCGACCCTGGAAGCCCTTACCCTTGGAGGTACCGATGACGTCGACCTTCTCGACATCAGCGAAATCAGCGACGGTGACAACCTCGCCGACCTTGTGCTCCTCGCCGTTCTCGACGCGGACCTCACGAAGGAAACGGACAGGCTCGACGCCAGCCTTGGCGAAGTGACCAGCCATGGGCTTGTTCACGTTCTTGGCCTTGATGTCGCCGAAACCGATCTGGACGGCGTCATAGCCGTCGGTTGCCTGAGTTTTAACCTGCGAGACAGCGCAGGGGCCAGCCTGGATGACCGTGACGGGAACGACGTTGTCGTCCTCGTCCCAAACCTGGGTCATGCCAATCTTGCGGCCGAGAATCATGCTGATCAAGATATGATCCCAACTCTCGCGTGGTCTTGGGACAATGCGTACACCACCGAGCGTACGCCCCTAGAGGACCACTACTTACACGACGTGCTCCCCAGCCTTGTATTGCGTCCGGACTACCTGACAACCCTATTAAGCAGGCATTTTGTCCAGCCAGAATACTCCCCTGGTTTCACACAGCTGTTTAGTATACACGGCTGCGGGCGTATCCATCGAGATTCATATTTCACTCACATTGTTTACGCAGGTAAAGTGCGTGGCACGTTCCCAGTGTGCGGCGGAGGGGGCGGGCCTGAGACATATTAAGGTTGCTGCTCTACAGTCCTGCTCACGACGGAGAGCACATTAAGTGCTCTCCTGTTCGTGCGGAACTCGCGACAACCTTAATATGTCTCAGGCCCGCCCCCTCCGCCGCACACTGGGAACGCCACGTTGATGTCTGCTTAACTCTGCTCGCTCAGCTAATTACTTTATTGGGGGTCCACTATTTGCTGGAGGGTGAACTTGCATTGCATTGGCTCGCCTTCTGCTTGTGGCTTTGCCTCATCGAAATCGAAGATCATGATGGCGCAGTTGGGGAGTTTTGCTGGGAGCTCGAAGCCCTCTGGGGCTGCAGCCTTGATGAATTGGCGGCTGGCGCTGCCGTGGCTTACTGCTAGGAGGGTTTCTATGCCCTCGGCGCCCATGAGATTGGTGAGGGTGGCTACCATGCGTTCTTGCAACGCTTTGCTTCCCTCTCCTCCAAAGGGGACCAGATCTTCGCCTGGATCCCAGACGTCGGTGGGCAGCGCGTCGTGCGGGCCTTCCTCGAAGGTTCCATAGCAGCGCTCGATGATGCCTTCGCAGGGCTCGACTGCTGCGTCCGCGCCAAGGAGTTCGGTTGCGACGAGCTGAGCTGTGTCCATGGCTCGACCCAAAGGCGACGAGACCACTTTGTCGGGGACAACGTCGTGGGCCTTGAGCCATGCGGCTGCCATTCCCGCTTGTTTGCGGCCAAGGTCGGTCAGCGGCGAATCGCAGCGGCCCTGGACCAGCTTTTTAACGTTGAATTCCGTCTGGCCGTGGCGGAGTAGATATAGACGCTTCATATTCTCCCCTTCTGTATAACTTGCTTTGCAGGCGCAGCCCTACTCGTGGGTATGGCCTACGTAGTCTTCGTCGATCGTAATCTTGGCAATCGACTTGGGGTATTCCGATTCGACTCGTTGTGCCAGCGCGTGCTTTACGTCTTCGGCGCTCATCGCCAAATCCGAGGGGCGCACGCAGTCGAAAATCACATTGGTGTGCGTAGGACCCGGCACACAGCGCAGGTCATGAATCGAGAGGCGACTATCGATCTCCTGAGCCATTGCGTTAATGCGCAAACGCATGCTCGCCACCTTGGGATCGTCGGTCACGATGGGATCGTAATGGAGCGTGACAATCATGCCGTCCTCGTCCCTAAACGCCTGCTCGATGTTATCGAGCGTGTCGTGACTTTCCATCGGGCTGGCTTCGGCCGCCATCTCGGCGTGAGCGCTTGCGAACTTCCTGCCCGGGCCATAGTCGTGAACCATCAGATCGTGAACGCCCAAAACGCCGGGATAGCTCATGATCTTGTCTCGAATGTGCTTGACCAGCTTAGGATCGGGCGTCTGGCCCAAAAGCGGGCTCACCGTATCCTGGATGAGTTCAAAGCCGCTCCAGCCAATATAGGCGCCAACAGCAAGGCCGACCCATGCGTCAAGATTGATGTGCGTCACCTGCGAAACAATTGCGCACGCCAGCACGGCGCCTGTGGCAAGGACATCGTTCTTGGAATCCTGCGCGGTCGCATGCAGCGTCTCGGACTCAATGCGATCGCCGAGCTTTTGGTTGAGGGCCGCCATCCAGAGCTTTACGACCATCGAAAGCACTAGAACTGCCACCAGGGCAAGCGAGAACTCGACAGGTTCGGGGTGGATGACGCGCTCGACCGAGGACTTCACCAGCTCAACGCCAATCAGCAGCACGAGTGCCGCCACGACCAGACCCGAGAGATACTCGTAGCGACCGTGGCCGTAAGGATGCTCGGGGTCGGCCGGCTTGCTCGCCAGCTTAAAGCCCAGCACGCTCACGATATTCGAGCTGGCATCGGACAGGTTGTTCATGGCATCCGCCACAATCGAAACCGATCCCGAAACCACACCAATTGCACCCTTCGCCGCACATAGTGCCACATTGGCGAGAATACACACCACACCCGTCAACGTGCCCACGCGCGCACGGTCGCCCTGCGCACGACGAACAATCCACTCGACCATCTATATCCGCCCCCACGGTACTACCTATATATCTATTGCTCAAACGGATTGTAGTGTAGCCACTTTGTCCCCCAGATACAAAAAGGCCGCAACCCACATGGGCCACGACCTTGGAATGTGACATGCAGGACTGTCCCTTTGTCGATCGATTTATGCGCTTGCTTCGACCGCGCTCTTCGAGGTTTCGGGCGAATCGACTCCGCCCCCCGTCGTCTGCCCCTTCGCCGGCACCACGCCAAAGCAGTAGCTCAGCGCCGCAGACACCGCAAATGCCGTGCCGCCGGCAACACAGCACCACAGCAGGTTCGAGATGCCGCCCGTGGCAAAGCCAATGACCATGAGGACATTCGTCATGCCGATGGTATAGGCCGTAACGTGGCCCACGGCCGCAACAAGACCTCCGACGGCGCCGCCAATGGCCATGCACGTCAGGCACCTGCCATATTTAAAGCCGCAACCGTACAGCGCCGGCTCGCTTACGCCGCCAAGAACACCCGAGATCGAATAGCCCAGCATGAGCGCCTTCTCGTCCTTATCCGCAACGCGGAGCGACGCGCCAAAAGGCATGCCCCAAACGGCGAACGTTGCCATCGTCGCGGCGATCAGGATGCACGAATCCGTTCCCACACTCATAAACTGCGCATAGGCGAACGATAGGACGACGTTGCTGACGCCCGCGATCTTAAGGAACTCCCAGCCCGCGGCAAGCCCCATGAGCGTGAGCAGCGACACGATGCCACCGGAATTGCCAAGCATAAACATAAGCTGGCCCAACAGCATGCCCAGATAGCTGCCCGCCGGTGCCGTAATACACAGCGAAACCGGAACCATGACAAGCATGGTCGCAAACGGAACGAACGAAAACGCCACGGCCTTAGGGATAACGCGCCGAAAGAAACACTCCACTCGCCATAGCACAGGCACCGAGATGAGAACCGGAATAACAGTCGTCGTGTAATCGTTGACCGGCGCGGGGAGCAGGCCATACACGGAAGTCATCGATGCCGCCGTCGTCGATGCGGCATCGACGAGCTTAAGCAGATCGGGCGCAATCAATACGCCGCCCAGCATCATGCCCAGCTGCTCCGAGCAACCGAGCTGGCGGGCAGCCGCCCAACCAAGATAAACGGGCAAAAAGTAGTAGCCGGCGTTATAGAGCCAACTGTAGAACAGGCGATAGATTTCGGAATCGGCAGACCACAGGCCCAGCATGCCTTCACCCATAATGACGGCGACGGTGCGGAACAACGCCGCGCAGACAATAAACGGCAGCGCCGACATCATGCTTTTGGACAGATAGTCCACCACGGCCATGGCGTTTGATGAGACCGTCGTTGTAAACGAGGTGTTAGAAACTTGTGACACAGGAACCCTTTCCCAATGTGACATGCGGACTGTCCCTTTGTCACATCGTGCGATACTGACCGATTGCGCGGTACTTTTCGTAGCGGAGGTTTGTGAGGGTCGCGTCGTCGAGCCGCCCAAGCGTATCGAAGGCATCAAATGCCGAGGACATGACGGCACCGGCGATCTCCTCATGCGACAGGCCCCTATCATCAACAATGCCGTCGATGATGCCGAGCGCCAACAAATCGGGGGCCGTGAGCTTAAGCGCCTCGGCGGCCTCATCCGCGCGCTCGGTATCCTTCCACAGAATCGACGCACAGGCCTCGGGGCTCACGACCGAATAGGCCGAGCTCGAGAGCATCAGGATGCGGTCGGCCACGGACAGCGCCAACGCGCCACCAGAGCCGCCCTCGCCTGTCACCACCGAGACAATCGGCGTCTTAAGGCCGCTCATCTCCATGAGATTCCGGGCAATCGCCTCGCCCTGGCCGCGCTCCTCGGCACCGATGCCGCAAAACGCGCCCGAAGTATCGACCAGGCACAGAACCGGTCGACCAAACTTTTCGGCCTGGCGCATAAGGCGACGCGCTTTGCGGTAGCCCTCGGGATGTGCCATACCAAAGTTGCGACGCATGCGCTCTTTGGTCGTGGTGCCGCGCTCGATGGCGATAACCGTCACAGGACGTCCGTCTTTCCAGCCAATGCCACCCACCACGGCGGCGTCATCACCAAAGTAACGGTCGCCATGCAGCTCCACAAATCCGTCCAAGCCCAGCGAGATCATCTCGCCCGCCGTGGCACGATCTGCCGAGCGGGTCTGCTTGACAATCTCGAGCGCGGTTTTTGGTGGCGCCGAGCGCTTAAACAAGTGTCCCAGCTTTTTGCCGCGGCGACCCGTATGCACGATTTCATGCGGTGCCCCAGGCCGGGCGCGTGCCCTTCGTGCAGCGCCAGCAGCTCGCCTACCGTGAGCGCAATCTCGCCACGCGGAACAACGGCATCGCAAAAGCCGTGCTCCATCAAAAACTCGGAGCGCTGGAATCCCTTGGGCAGTCGCTTGTGCATGTTCTGCTCGATCACGCGCGGGCCGGCAAATGCCGTCAGGGCATCGGGCTCGGCCAGGATAATGTCACCCTCCATGGCAAAGCTCGCGGTTACACCTCCGGTCGTGGGGTCGGTGAGCACCGTGATATACAGGCCGCCCGCCTCGCTGTGGCGCCTAACCGCCGCAGAAATCTTGGCCATCTGCATAAGCGAGGTCACGCCCTCTTGCATGCGCGCACCGCCCGAAACGGTAAAGCCGACAACTGGCAATCCCAGCTCGGTCGCACGCTCAAATGCGCGACAGATCTTCTCGCCCACCACGGAGCCCATCGAGCCCATCATAAAGTTAGCGTCCATAAAGAAGAGCGCCGTATCGCAACCGCAGATTCTGCCCCTGCCGCACACAACGGCATCGCGCTCGCCCGAACGCTCGCTCACGCTCTTGAGCTTATCGGCATAGCCGGGAAACGAGAGGAAGTCCTCCGACGCCAGATTGGCATCCCATTCCTCAAACGTGCCCTCGTCGACCGTCATGCGCATGCGCGCGCGACCGCTCACGCGAAAGTGTTTGCCGCAACGGGGGCAGACCTCGAGGTTGTCGTGTAGGCGTGCCTCATCGATCACACGGCGGCACTCCGGGCACTTGATAAACACGTGGCGCGCGGGAAACTCGGCGCACGACTCGGTTATCGGCCCCTCAAGGACATTGACCGTCTTCGCTTTTCTATTCATCAGCATAGAGATACCCCATCAGATCGGTGTGATACATGCCCGACAAGAACTCGTCGTTTGCCAGCACGTCGAGCTGAAGCTCGCTGTTTTCGCTCACGCCCTCAATCACGAGCTCGCCCAGGGCCGAGCGCATCTTGCGAATGGCGCCGTCACGCGTGGGCGCACACACGATGAGCTTGCCGAGCATGGAGTCGTAGTACGGCGGAACTGTCGCACCGGTAAACATGGCGGAATCCCAGCGCACGCGCGGACCACCCGGCACACGCAACGCGGTGACCGTTCCGCATGACGGCAGAAAGTCCGGCGTCTCGGCATTGATGCGGCACTCCATGGCGTGGTTGCGGACCGGCATGTCCTCCTGCTCAAAGGGCAGAGGCTGGCCGGCTGCCACGCGCAGCTGCCATTTGACCAGGTCGGTATCGGTCACAAACTCCGTAACCGGATGCTCCACCTGCAAGCGCGTGTTCATTTCCATAAAGTAGAAATTGCCGTCGTCCGAATACAGGAACTCGATGGTACCGGCTCCTTCGTAGCCAACGGCACGAGCCAGGTCGCGCGCCGCCTTGTGCATGCGCGCGCGAATATCATCGCGTCCGTCGAGGCACGGCGCGGGGCTCTCCTCGATCAGCTTTTGGTTGCGGCGCTGCACCGAGCACTCACGCTCGCCGAGCGAAAACACATGGCCCTGCTTATCGGCCATAATCTGCACCTCAACGTGGTGCGCCGGCGCGACGAACTTCTCCATGTAGCACTCGCCGTCGCCAAAAACGGCCTCGCCCTCGGCACGTGCTTCAATAAAGGCCTTTGCCGCGTCTTCCACGCGCTCGACCTTGCGAATACCACGACCGCCACCGCCCGCCCGCGCCTTAATGAGCACGGGGCAGCCGATGCGCTCGGCCTCGGCCGTCGCCTCCTCGGGGCTTTTGAGCAAATCGCAGCCCGGAACGATGGGCACGCCCGCCGCGGCAGCCGTTCGGCGTGCGGCGTCCTTGTCGCCCATGCTGTCGATCACCTCGGCCGAAGGACCGACAAACGCCAGGCCATACTTGTCGCAGTCGCGCACGAAGCTCGCCTTCTCGGAGAAAAAGCCATAGCCGGGATGAATTGCCTTAGCTCCCGACTTTACGGCACAGGTGAGCACGGCATCGTCGTTGAGGTAGCTCTCGGCAAGACGCGGGCCGCCGATGCAATACGCCTCGTCGGCAAGCTGCACGTGCAGCGCGTCCGCATCGGCCGTGGAGTAGACGGCGACGGTCTTGATGCCCATATCGCGGCACGCGCGGATAACACGGACCGCGACCTCGCCGCGGTTGGCGATGAGCACTTTGTCGAACATGAAGCCTTCCTTAACTTTCGTGCATGAGTGCAAAAGACATATCGGCGCGACAGCAAACCTCACCGTTGACGCTCGCAGTACCCGTCGCAAAGCGGAACGGCCCGCGCGCACGCGTGATGGAGCACACCAGATCCACCGTGTCGCCCGGGCGCACCGGACGCTTAAAGCGCACCTTGTCCAGACTCGTGTAGAACGGTGTCGCACCGCGAGCTTCCTCATCGCCCATCAGCAGCACGCAGCAGTTCTGGGCGAGCATCTCGCACTGAATCACGCCGGGGACGACCGGGTTTCCCGGAAAATGCCCCTGCAAAAAGTACTCGTCGCCCGTAATCGTGATCTTGCCGTGGGCCTCATCGCCCACCAGCTCGGCTTCGTCGAGCAAAAGCATCGGCTCGCGATGCGGCAACAGTTTCTTGAGCTCTTCTTTGTTCATGGATATCACCTATCCGATCCTCATGAGGCAGCTGCCAAACTCCACGAGGTCGCCGTCGGCCACGCAGATCTCGAGTACCTCGCCATCCGCCTCTGCCGTCACCTCGTTGAGAACCTTCATGGCCTCGATGATGCAGAGGGTCTCACCGGCCTTGACCTTGGAGCCCACGTGCACAAACGGCTCGTCGCCCGGCGCCGGGGCAGCATAGAAAACGCCGACCATGGGAGCGGTCACCTCGGTGCCCTTGGGCTCCGGTGCGGCGACAGGCGCCTGCGCGGCGGGCTCCGGTGCGGCAGCAGGCATGGCGACAGGAGCCACCGCCGGAGCAGTCACGGCACCCGGCATAGGCATGGGCACGGCAACCGGCTGTGCGGCGCTCGCGCGCTCGAGCTCGACCGCGGTGCCATCGGGCTCCTCAACGCGCACGCGCGTGAGGCCGCGGTCTTCCATAACATCGGCTATCTCGGCAAGTCTTTTGGAATCCATGCTCTAGCTCCTCGTATATCTACGC
>CATVYG010000002.1 GCA_958348225.1 uncultured Collinsella sp. | reverse complement strand
GTCCCTCATATACGGCCCTCCCGTCTCCTGCGCCCCTCCCGGAACTGTCCACATCGGTGTAGCCAATCCGGTGTCGGCGGGGGCGCTGTTCACCTACCTCGGCCCCGCCCTGGCCAGGGCCGGCCCGCTGCCGTCGACCAACAACATGATCGAGGGAGGGGTGAACTCGCAGCCGGGGGCCGTCCTGCGCAACCACCGGGGGCTGACGTCGGTCAAGCGCGTGAAGGCGGTGCTCTGGTGGTGCCACGCGCACTCGGGGGACGCGAGGGCGGCCCGCGGGAAGCCCGCCGCGATGCCGACCGACGCGGACATCGACTTCCTGTTCAGCGTCTGCTCCGCCTTGCCGTCGCGCGAGGCCGGAGGGCCGGAGTGGGGCGACGGGGCCGTGTGGGGGGACCTCCACCACAGGGGCCCGTGCCCGTTCTGGCTGGATTAATGGATGGAAACGGATGCTCTATCCGGACACACATTTTGTCCTATAAGCTTCCTAATGCTTCTCACCATGTGAAACCCTACGTTCTCTGGACTGCATGACGGCCCAGCGCGATGCACCGCACTGAAGATAAGTGTTGCTGGTGAGGCGCGTTGTATGATTTTGACTGATTTGCCTCTTTGTATCAGACTATGACTGATTATTGAGTAATTGCAATTAGACAGGTATTTAGCAGTGGGTAAAAGATTAATTTGGATCGATATGGCTAAAGCGTTAGCGATTCTTTCGGTTGTGGTTGGCCATACGTATCTGTACGGAAACCCAATTCTTTCTTTTGTAATGAGTTTTCATATTCCCCTCTTTTTTGTCTTGTCTGGATATACCTTCAACGTTCAAAAGTTCAATAAGGCAAAACTGGTCAAGCGGATCGTATTTCCGTATATAAGTATCTGTGTTTTTCTTGGAATTCTTAGCCTCATTCATAATGGCAGTAATGGATTGGTTTCTTTTTTGTTGTCTGTCGTATGGGGATCGGGCGGCACTGTCGACTGTTTTGATATTCCCGGCATTGGCCTTGCCTGGTTCTTGCTTGCGCTATATTTTAGCAAGGTGATATTTGCCAATATTGAGGCATTTTTTTTAAATTTTAGTATTAATTGTTTTTTAAAGTTACTTTTTTACATTATAATTTCTTATTTATCATTTCTTGGATCGTCTTATTTGGTTTTGCCTTTTGCATTAAGCCAAGCTTTAGTATCTTTACCTTATTTGTGTTTAGGTCAGCTTTGTCGTGAGATTGACTTTTCGGAATTAAAACGGACAAAGCTCCCCGTGATTTTTATCGCATTAACAATTTGGGTTATTGGACTCTATAAGGGAGTATTTTTTAGCATCGGCAATTTATTTCACGTCGGATCACTTGCGTTCGGACTCTTGATGACCTTATCGTCATCTTTTGTCCTTCTATTGTTCTTTTCTTCGTTTGAGCGCGTATTCTCTCTTTCGAAGCTTTTCACTTTGATTTCTGAGTTGGGTAAGAACTCGTTACTTTTGCTCTGCCTTCATCAGGTTGAAAGTGCTTTTATTAACTGGTCGACTGTGGAGTTTATATCTTTAGGTGTGTTTTCATTCCTAGTTTCAGGTGTTATTCATCTCATGCTTGTTGTTAGTATGTATGTGCTAATCAGATTGTCTGCTCCAGCTTTGAGCCGAACAGGCTTGTAATTTAATTATTGTCCTCAGGACTATTGCGGAGGTTTGGCGTTGAGTAAAATCGCAGTTATTATTCCCTGTTATAACGAAGCCATGACGATAGGAAAAGTAGTCGATGACTTCTCGCGCGAGTTGCCGGAAGCGGATATCTATGTTTATGACAATAATTCAAGCGATGATACTGCTTGCATTGCTCGTGAGCATGGGGCCATTGTTCGATTTGAGTCGCGTCAGGGTAAGGGCAATGTTTGCCGTCAAATGTTTCGTGATATCGATGCCGACTGCTATCTTATGGTTGATGGCGATGATACTTATGACGAGACAATGGCTCGCGCGATGTGTGAGCCGATTTTAAAAGGCGAAGCGGATATGACGGTTGGAGACCGTCTTTCTAACGGTACCTACGCCGAAGAGAACAAAAGGGCTTTTCACGGGTTCGGTAATAATCTTGTTAGGGCAATGATCAAGTGGATCTATGGCTATTCGTTTGATGATGTTATGACGGGTTATCGAGCGATGAGTCGACCTTTTGTCAAAACTTTTCCTGTACTATCTGAAGGTTTTCAAATTGAGACCGAACTTTCAATTCATGCTGTTGACCGTCGTTGGCGCATCAAGGATATCCCAATTGTTTACCGCGACAGGCCAGCCGGATCTGAATCTAAGCTGTCTACTATTTCTGATGGAATTAAAGTTGTTTGTATGATTGGCACCTTATTTAAGGACTACCGTCCTCTGAAGTTCTTTGGTCTGGTTTCTGTTCTTTTCCTACTCCTGGGCCTTATTGCTGGAATTCCGGTAATTATTGATTTCGCACGCACTGGCCTTGTTGCACGCCTCCCTACTGCTATTCTCGCTACTGCCTTTATATTCCTTTGCGGTCTTTCTTTGACAACAGGGCTTATTCTTGATTCTGTTGCTAAAGTTGAGCGCAAGGAATGGGAACTCAGCGTCTATAAGATTGGCCAAAGTTTCCAAGATAAGGAGTGCTAGATGTCTCATGCTTTATATGGGGTTATCTACGAGGATTTTTGTAGTGACGGCTTAATGTCGGGTCGAATTAGGTCTCTTGTAGATTCTGCAATTAAGTACAACTCTCTTATTCAGCCGGGCCGCTCGCTTGTCTATCATTTTTATATGGGTGAGAAGTGGCAATATCCTTGTTTAACTGATCTTTCGACATTAAATGGTGGGCTAACTGTTACCGAGGGACTTCAGCCTTTCTTTTCTGTCAAAGCTGAATCTTTGGTTCAGCCTTTGTCCGAGTATTCACCCCATTATTTCGCAGGCCTTGAGCATATCAAAGACGATGGACATCGTTATATTCTTTTGACGCCTGACGATGCCACCGATGCTGACGTTGAGACGCATAACTCTCTTTCGAAGAAGCAGGAGCTTTATCGCAATCTCGAAGCGTGCTGCCCGGTTGCTTTTGACGATATTCGCGAAATTCAGCGCCAGCGTCGTTGGAGTAGGGGATTGGGCCCTGTTGATCATTTTGAGGCTCCAGATTTAGCGAAGATTAATCAAGAGCAGACTACTCACCATCCCTATCTGGAGATTGCTCCCGGAGCCGTTAGGCTCGGGGCTGAGAAAGCTGTCATTATCGCTATGCATTGGCTTCAGGCCGGCGGCGCTGAGCGCTGGGCTGTTGAGACGGTGCGCCTTGTTCGCGAAGCGGGCATGCTGCCTATTGTCATAACGGATCGACCCAGCCATCAGCCTTGGATCGATAGGCCGGAGTTCAAAGATGCCTTGGTGCTGTGTCTTACGTTCCCTATACAGGAGCGTCCAGGCGATGAGCCTTTGCTTCGATCGCTTGTTGAACAATTCGATATTAAGGGCGTCCTCATTCACCATTGCCAATGGCTTTATGATCGTCTGTGGTGGATCAAAAAGTATCGACCCAATGCGACTGTAGTTGATTCTCTGCATATTGTTGAATATCCCTATGGTGGTGGTTATCCCAATCAGGCGGTTAGTCGCGATGCGTTCATTGATTTACATCATGTGATTTCTCCCCAGCTTGTGTCTTGGCTTGTTGAGTCGCATGGAATTGATGCTAATAAGGTTGTAGACGCTCCGCTTGTTGGGCTTACTGCTGACGGGACTGCTAAGGCGTGCAAGGAACCCGCGTCTAAGAGCAAGCTCACTGTTTGCTTCGTGGGCAGGATTTCCCGCCAGAAGAGGCCCGAAGCATTTGTCCTTCTTGCTAAGAAGCTCGATAAGTGTGCTCCTGGTCGTTTTAGGTTTATCATGCACGGCAACGGTGATTTGGATCCTATGGTGGACAAGATCATTGCTCGTCATGGACTCTCCGACTTAATTGAGCGGAGGGGGATGCAGATTTCTGTCGATAAGACCTATTCTGATTCTGATGTCCTCGTTGTTTCTGCCATTAATGAAGGAATTACTTTGACGACGATTGAATCTCTCAGTGCTGGACTGCCTGTTGTCTCAACTGATGTCGGTTCTCAGGATACGCTTATTCCAATTGAAGCATTGACTCCACGGTCTACCCGCGATTTTATTAAGTGCGCATCGCGTATCCTTTTAAAGATGCTCGAGGATAACGATTTCCGTAAATCCGTCTGGCAATCTGAGATGGATAGGCTTGTGGAGTTTTCAGAGCTAAAAAATGCCAACACCTTCTTTACTGAGATTCTGGGGAAGTGGAGTGATGATGAGCAATAGTCCTACTGTTACCGCCGTTGTGGTGACATATAACCGTCTCGACAAGTTGAAGAATGTTCTTTCTGCCCTTGAGGGGCAGACGCTTCCTCCTAGCGAGCTTGTTGTTGTTGACAATGCTTCGACTGACGGCACCGGTGATTTCCTGGCCTCATATGCATCTGAGCAGCACGGCGGCATGTCCGTTAAGGTTATTTCTTGTGCGGAGAATCTTGGCGGAGCTGGTGGTTTTTCCACTGGAATGAAATCCGGTTACGACAGCGGTTCAGATTTCGTTTGGATCTTTGACGATGACGGCTATCCCGAGCCCGATGCTTTAGAGAAGCTGATTCAAGGCTATAATGGCGCCGTTGATGAGCTTGGTCCCGATGTCCCATACGCTTGCTCGGTCGTAAAGTTTATTGATGGTTCTATTTGCGAGATGAACAATCCCGTGCCCACTTGGGATTGGGGTCGATTGCTCGCAAAGGGGCAAAACTCTGTCATGGTCACCTCCTGCTCGTTTGTTTCGGTGCTGATTCCACGTTGGGTTCTTGAATCTTTCGGCCTTCCTTTTAAGGAATATTTTATTTGGTTTGATGATGCCGAGTACACACTTCGCATTACTAAGACCTGCCCCGGTGTTCAGGTGCTTGACAGCGTGATCATTCACGACATGGCATCTAATAAGGGTGTCAACTTCTCGATGATTGATGAAAAGAATGCGTGGAAATTCTCTTACGGCATTCGTAATCAGGCGTCGTATAGGCTCCACCATGAAGGCAAGGCTGCGTATTTGTTGTTTTGTGCCCAGGTTTGCCGCAGCATGAAAGCTGGAGGAGTGAATAAGAAGTTGCAGCGTCAGATGCGTAAAAAGATGCGTGAGGCCATTAAGTTCAATCCTAAAATTGATTATCCTCAGACTCTGTAACCATTATTTGTTACACAGGGTTGATTTATTTGGCTCGTCATGTATATGGCGAGCCTTTTTACTGTTGGTATTTACTGGATTGCATGATGCGCAATGGAGAGCTTCGCTCTTACGGGTATTATTACTCTTAAATTATTGTTGATATTGGAAATGGACGGCGGAGCTGTTAATGATATCTAAAAGCGATCAGGGAATGATTGTCTCGTCTCATGCGAAGAATGAGGTAGAGAAAGATCGATTTATTCTCAAGCAGCTGGTTACCAAGGATTTTAAGATCAAATATAGGCGGAGTTTTTTGGGCGTTGCTTGGTCTGTCTTAAATCCGCTGCTCATGATGATTGTTATGGCTGTTGTCTTTTCGACCATCTTTGCTCAGGGGCGAAACGGCGCAGTGAGTCCTGAGCTTTACCCTCTGTATCTTATCGTGGGTAATGTTACTTTTTCCGTAATGTCGGAATCTACTAACCAGGCTCTCATGTCCATCATTTGGGCATCATCGCTGCTAAAGAAAGTAAAAGTCCATCGATGGGTTTTCCCTGTTCAGAAGGTGCTCTTTTCGCTTGTTAACTTTGGTTTTTCCCTCATTGCCGTTGCCATTGTTATGATTTGGTTCCATATTGTTCCCACTTGGCATTTAATTCTGCTGCCCGTCTGTCTCTTCCTTCTCATGCTGTTTTGCATGGGGCTGGGCATGATGCTCTCGGCTCTAACCGTATTCTTCCGCGACATTATGCACTTGTGGAGTGTTGTGATTACTGCTTGGACCTATCTCACTCCTATTTTCTGGACAACAGACTTTATCGGTCAGATGCCACATGTTGTTCGCATTATCATGTACGCGAATCCCATGTATAACTACATTCAGTTTATGCGCGATATTTTCTTGTTCCAGACGACTCCGACTTTTTTCACGGTTGGTATGTGCGTAGCTTGGGCGGTTGTTGCCCTTGTATTGGGATACGTCGTATTCCATAAGTCAGAGCACAAGTTCATTCTCTATATCTAAGGATTGACCATGCCTTTTTCTGTTAAGGACTACAGGGATCAGCCTCTCGCCGTTGAAGTCAAAGACGTAACTATGATTTTTAATATGGCCTCAGAGTCCCTCACTAATCTCAAAGAGTATTTTATAAAGCTTGCAAAGCATCAGCTCTTTTTTGAAGAGTTCCGAGCCCTAAAGCACATTTCTTTTGATATTCATCGAGGCGAAGTTGTAGGTCTCGTTGGTACAAACGGATCCGGCAAGTCAACCATGCTTAAGATTATTGCCGGCGTACTCGAGCCTTCTGAAGGCGAGGTAAAGGTTCATGGCAACATCGCACCTTTGATTGAGCTTGGTGCAGGCTTTGACGCTGAGCTCACTGCCCGTGAAAATATTTATCTCAATGGCGCACTGTTAGGTTATACAAAAGAGTTCATTGATGCCAATTTTGACGGCATAATTGAGTTTGCCGAGCTTCAAGATTTTGTCGATATGCCGTTGAAGAATTTCTCTTCGGGTATGGTTGCCCGCATTGCCTTTGCAATCGCGACTATCACTGAGCCTGATATTCTGATTGTCGATGAGACGCTCTCTGTCGGCGATGTATTCTTCCAAGAGAAATGCGAGCGTCGTATCCAGCATTTTATTGAATCTGGTGATGTTACCGTCCTTTTCGTTTCTCATTCTATGGAGCAGGTTGAGCGTATTTGCCAGCGTGCTGTGTGGATTGAGAAGGGTGATCTTAGGATGGATGGTCCCGTAGATGATGTTTGCAAAGCGTATCGAGATCAGTTCAATTAGGATGGTATACAGTGAAAGATCCGATTTTCCTATTTGATTTGGACTCAACGATTACTCGCCAAGAGGTTTTACCGCTTGTCGCCTCACATTTTGGCTGCGGTGATGATATGAGGACGATGACTGAAGAGGCCATGCTTAACGCTATCCCCTTTAGACAGAGTTTTCTTAAACGCGTCGAGCTTCTTAAGGATTTGCCTGTTGATGAGATCGAGTCGCTAATTTCGAATATTTCACTTAATGATCGACTTGTTGATTTTATCACTGCCAATCATGAGCGTTGTTTTATTGTTACCGGCAATCTTGACGTATGGATAAAAGGTCTTATTTCTCGAATTGGTATGTCCGACCATCTTTTTTCATCAAAAGGAATGGTTAAAGATAATCGTTTAATTCGTGTTGCCAGCGTTATAGACAAAATGAAGGCAATCGAACAATTTTGTGATGGCTGCGTCGCAGTTGGTGACGGAAGCAATGATGCCGAAATGATTAGCTTTGCTGAAATTGGTATAGGTTTTGGTGGCGTTAGACCCATTGCGAAGTCTGTTATTGAAGTTGCCGATTATGCGTTTTATGATGAGGTTTCTCTATGTCGATTTCTAAATCGGTTGTAATCAGTTGTGCCGGAATGGGAAAACGGCTTGGTATTGGTTCAACTAAATGCTTGGTCTCTGTTGCCGGTGTTCCGCTTCTTATTCGTCATCTCCAAATGCTTGACGATGTTGAGGATGTTAGAATCGTCGTTGGCTATCAAGCGCAAGAAGTCATTGATTTGGCTCGGTCCTACAGGTCGGATTTAACCTTTGTTTTCAACCATGACTATCGAACTACTAACACTGGCGATAGTGTGCGTCTTGCGGCAAGATTCGCATCCGATTTGGTATTGACACTTGATGGAGACTTGCTTGTTCACCCGGCTGATATGCATCGATTACTGTCTAATGATTCTGAATTTATCGGCTTAACGACCCCAGCTTCCGATGATCCTGTGCTTGCATCTACAAACAACGGTGTTGTTCTCGGATTCAGTCGATCCGTGGGTAATCTGGAGTGGACTGGTGTGTGCCAGATTGGGTCGGAGAAGTTGTTAAGCGGATCCGGTCATGTTTACCAGCTTTTAGAGCCATGTCTTCCTATGTCCTATGAGTTAATCAGAACTAAAGAGATTGATACAATGAACGACTATGACGCGGCTGTTGCTTGGGTTAACAATAATTATTCTGATTAAGGGGAGCGCCTTGTTTCAGGCGTTCCTCTTGTTATTGAACATCATCAAGATTGACGTGTTTGAAGTGAGTATTGATGTCTGCTGGCAGGGCAAGATAATCTCCAAATTCACCGGTCAGCAGGAAATCTGGATTGTTTGGAACTTGGCAAGAGGTTGTTTCAAAGATAGACGAATGCAACGGGAACATTACATCAAGAGGCACTGCCCATTCATAACGATCGTTTGGATATAGATTGTCGAGGCTCCAAATTATGCCTTTTGCCTGAGATCTGTCTACGATTAAGCCGAGTTGCTTCTCCTTTTCAATTGCACTATCAATGTGTTTACGAATAGTCGGGCTCATCGGATTGCTGTTGTCGATATATGGGGTTGTCTGCCAGTTCTTCAGTGTTTTGTCGGCTTCCATTGACTCGACCATTTCTTCGCGTATGGCTTGGTGCTGTTTGTATATGCTCTGCTTCCCGGTAGATATATAGTCAAAATAGAATATATCTAAAAACGCGGGATTATCGCTATTTCTAAAGCGCAGACGGAGTTGTTCTGAATGGACGTAGCAATCATATACAGTTGCCAGTCGTAACTTGCTGTTCGCGCTCAGGGCCTCCTTTAGCTTGTCGATATCTTCTCTCATCATCCCAAGATCAATATCATCGTCCCATGGAATAAAGCCCTGGTGTCTAATAGAGCCAAGCAGTGTGCCACAACAGGCCCAATATTGCAGGTTGTTATCTTTGCAAAAGGAATCGAATTCAGCCAAAAGTTCAATGCATAAGTTTTGCAGCACGCGCAGCTTCCCCGTTGCTTTTGGGATTGATTGAAAAAACCTAATCTTTGTTTGGTCGAGGGCCTCGTTACCCTGCCTTAAAAGACTCCACTCCATTAATTTCATATGAGAATCATGGGTATCAATCGTTTCTTGAATACGATTAAGCCTTGGCTCCGTTAATTCGTGATACTTAAAGTCGATGTTTCCGTTGATTCCATCATCTGCCTGAATAATTCGGCCGATTATTCGCTCCTCCGATTCACGCGTGATGCGCTCAATCTGTTTTGTTAGGTTCGCGATTTGATCGTCATGCCTTCTTCTCGTTACAGGAAGAAGGCTTTTAATAATTTCGAGCATGCGCTATTCCCTTCTCTTCGGACTGCGTGATACCCATTATATTAAATTCTTTTGTTATCTAGTATTTAGCTTAGTTGGCATTGTTCTATGGCTATCGGTGTAGTTTAATAATTAATAGTGTGCTCCATTAGCTCAGCTGGATAGAGCAGGGGACTTCTAATCCCAAGGTCGGCGGTTCGAATCCGCCATGGAGCACCATTTTTTGCGGCAATTAACGTATTTGAAGCGCCTTCACCTTCCTTCGCTTTGAGGACATTGGATTTCTGGGCGCAACCCTGTTATTGGCTGCTATATTTTCTTGGCACATTTGGTTTGATTCAGCTTATAGCGGGATGCCCAAGTCTTTTGGAACTCTTGTTATGTTTAATGAATTGGCCAATTTAGAATCTTTGGCTTTTAGCATCGATGTCATCGTATTGGCTCAATGGGGCGGCGCAGATTGATTCAGCGATGGTTGTTGCTGATTAAAATGAAGCCGTTGACGTAGGCTGCTGCTTACCCACTGGGGAGGTAAGGGGGGCCATGAATCGGTGGCTACTGATTGTTTATCTCATTTACCTTAAGTTCCCATTGTTTTCGCTCCACCTTGGCGACGGAATCCAAGATGAAGCCTGTGGCGAGTGACAATCCGCACAGGAACATAAATGCGGCTGCGAGAATCGCGGTAGGGAAGCGAGGCACCAAACCGGTGGCAAGGTATTCTGTGATGAGGGAGACTCCTAGGATAAGACCGATAACTGTAAAGATGAGCGCGACGAGCGAGAAGAACTTGAGCGGGCGGTAGTCCTTAAAAAGGGTGCCAACCATAGCAATCACTCGAATGCCGTCGCTTACGGTATTGAGCTTGGACTCCGAACCGGCTGGACAGTCGCGATACTCGATTGGGACATCTTTAATGCGCCAGCGATGGTCTACGGCGTGGATGGATAGCTCTGTCTCAATCTGAAAGCCTTCAGAAAGAACGGGGAACGTCTTGACGAAAGGTTTGCTCATGGCGCGATAGCCGGTCATGACATCGTCGAAGCTGTAGCCATAGATCCATTTAATCATGCTACGTACGAGGTTATTGCCAAAGCCGTGGAACGCGCGCTTGTTCTCCTCGGCATATGTGCCGTTGGAGAGTCGATCGCCTACGGTCATATCCGCTTCGCCGGCAAGGATGGGATCGCACAATGCGCGCGCCGACTCAGCCGGATAGGTGTCGTCCCCATCGACCATGAGATAACAATCGGCCTCGATATCACGGAACATTTGACGACATACGTTGCCCTTGCCCTGACGGGGTTCAAATTTTACGGACGCTCCGTGTTCACGTGCAATTTGGGTGGTGCCATCAGTCGAATTGTTGTCATAGACATAGACAGTTGCTTCAGGCAGTTCGCGGTGAAAATCGTCTACAACCTTTGCAATGGTCAACGCTTCGTTGTAACAGGGAATGATTACGGCAATATCGTTTGAATTCACGTTGCTCTCCATGGGTTTATTGGCGACCGCAAGAAGTATAGTTGTTAGTTATTTAGTCTGGTTTTAAAGACTTTAAAACCAGACAGGATTCATTCATGAACCGTGCTTTTGTTTAAACACAGGCCGTAAGACATGGGGATGACTTACGGCCCAATTTGTTAATTTGGACCGTGGTGTGCTTCAGTTGTCGCATAAAGAGGCCCGGTGCTGCAATTTTCGCTGCACCGGGCCTACTGCTCATGTAAATTTGGCTGCTAGCCTTGGCCTGCCGAGCTCCCTACGCCTCCGTGGACTCCACGCCTAGCTCGTTGCGGACGAGCTCGAAGGCGGCGGCGATGGCCTTGTCCATGTCGTAGTACTTGTAGCCGCCCAGGCGACCGGCGAAGACCACGTCGCCCTCCTGCGCCGCCAGCTCCTCGTACTGCTTGTAGAGGGCCTCGTTCTTGGCGTCGTTGATGGGGTAGTAGGGCTCGTCGCCGGGCTTCCAGTCGGCCGGGTACTCGCGCGTGATGACGGTCTTGTCCTGCGTGCCGAACTCGAAGTGCTTGTGCTCGATGATGCGGGTGTAGGGGACCTCGCGCTCGGTGTAGTTGACCACGGCCACGCCCTGGTGGTCCTGCTCGTCGAGCGTCTCGGTCTCGAAGCGCAGGCTGCGGTACTCGAGCGTGCCCAGCTTAAAGTCGTAGAACGCGTCGATGGGGCCGCAGTAGATCGTCTTGGCGGCGATATCGGGCTCGGCGGCGGCCAGCTCCTTGTACTCCACGCCGCAGCGCACCTCGACGCCCTCGAGCATGTTGGCGACCATCTTGGTGTAGCCGCCCATGGGGATGCCCTGGTAGCGGTCGTTGAAGTAGTTGTTGTCGTAGGTGAAGCGGCAGGGGAGGCGCTTGATGATGCTCGCGGGCAGGTCCTTGCAATCACGGCCCCACTGCTTCTCGGTGTAGCCCTTCACGAGCGTCTCGAAGATGTCGCGGCCGACGAGCGACAGCGCCTGCTCCTCGAGGTTCTGCGGCTCGCCGATTTTCTCGGCGGCCACCTGCTCGGCGATCTTGGCCTTGGCGTCTGCCGGCGTGACGACGCCCGGCCACATCTTGGCGAAGGTGTTCATGTTGAAGGGCATGTTGTACATGTTGCCGTGGAAGTTGGCGACCGGCGAGTTGACGTAGTTGTTGAACTCGGCGAAGCGGTTGACGTAGTCCCAGACGTCCTTCATGGAGGTGTGGAAGATGTGCGCGCCGTAGCGGTGGACCTGGATGCCCTCGACGTCCTCGGTGTAGATGTTGCCGGCGATGTGATCGCGGCGATCGATGACCAGGACCGACTTGCCGGCGCGCTTGGCGGCATTGGCAAAGACGGCGCCCGAAAGGCCGGCACCGACGACGAGATAATCGTACTGGGACATGGATATGCTCCTTTGTATGTCAATCGAACAGTTACTTAGGTTTTGGGACAAACAAACCTGATTATTTTGTCCCATGGATTAGTGTAGCAGATGCTCTTTCAGCAGCTCCAGCGCATGGGCATAGCCCTGGAGGCCCTCGCCGGTGATGGTGGCGAAGCAGGCCAGGCGGGC
This sequence comes from uncultured Collinsella sp., assembly GCA_958348225.1. Classification (GTDB taxonomy): domain Bacteria; phylum Actinomycetota; class Coriobacteriia; order Coriobacteriales; family Coriobacteriaceae; genus Collinsella. The sequence goes on along the minus strand of CATVYG010000002.1, from coordinate 88,638 downwards.
GTAGCTCACCTGACGGAAGTCCTCGCGCGTCTCGACGGCGCTGATGTGGACCTCAACGGCGGGGATGGCGACGGCTTTGAGCGCGTCCAGGATGGCTACGCTGGTGTGCGTGTAGGCCGCCGGGTTGATGACGATGCCGTCGACCTTGCCGTAAGCCTCCTGGATTTTGTCGACGATGCTGCCCTCGTGGTTGGACTGGAAGACCTCGACCTCGTCAAAGCCCTGCGCGGCGCCTGCCTCCTGGCAGATCTGGACCAGGCGGTCGTAGTTGTCGCTGCCGTAGATGCCCGGCTCGCGAATGCTGAGCATGTTGAGGTTGGGGCCGTTGATGACGAGTGCTTTCATGGTTGCTTCCTTTGCGGTTGCAAAACCACCACAAAGGCGCCGGTCCCCTTTGTGGTGGTTTTGGTTAGAGAGCGGGTGGGAGGGTGTCGAGGAGGACATGGGCGGTGTTGGCGGCGCAGTCGCGTGAGTCGATGATGTAGTCGGCCCACGCGCGGTAGCGCGGCATACGCTGCTCGGCCAGCTTGTCGATGCCGTCGCGGGCGGTGATGGGGCGTCCCTTGTGGGCGAGCTCGTCGAGCTTACGGTTGAGCATCACGATCTGGCTGTTCTGGTGTAGCAGCGGGTAGTTCTCGTCGCGCGTGACCACGCCGCCACCCGTGGAAAGCACCAGGCCGCTGCGCTTGGAGATGTCGGCCAGCGCCGCCGTCTCCTGCTCGCGGAAGGCCGCCTCGCCGCGCTCGACGATATAGTCAGCACAGGGCATGCCCAGGCGCTCCTCGAGGGCGCGATCGAGATCGATGTGCTCGCGTCCCGTGAGCTGGGCGATCTGCTCGCCCACTCGGGTTTTGCCCGAGCCCGGCATGCCAATCAGGGCGATGTTTTGCTCGCGGCGGGACAGGAGCTCCGTCACATCCAGGATGCGCTCGCGCGGGGTGTCTTGGCCAGTGTAGCGCTCAACAGCCTGTGCCGCCTGTGCCACAAGCATAAGCAGGCCACCGATGCAGGGGATCCCGCGGCGCTCGGCCTCGAGCATGAGTCCCGTGCGAGCGGGGTTGTAGACAATGTCGATGACGCCTTCGAGTGCATCGAGCCCTTCGAGCGTGCAAGGCGCGTCGGGGCAGTGGGGGAACATACCGGCAGGCGTGCAGTTGACGAGTAAGGCGGCGTCGGACTGCTGCGCGATGTTGCCGTAGTTGACCTCGCTCGTGCGACCCACGGGCACAACGATGGCGCCCAGGTCTCCCAGCACCATACTTGCCGTGGTGCCGGCGCCGCCGGTGGCGCCAAGTACGAGGACCTTCTTGCCGGCAACCTCTACGCCCAGCTCCTCGACCAGGCACTGAAAACCAAAGTAGTCGGTGTTGTCGCCACGCAGGCGACCGTCAGGCAGGCGCGTGATGGTGTTGACGTTTCCCATGCGCTTGGCAAGTGGACTCAGCTCGTCCAGGTACTCCATGACGGCGCGCTTGTAAGGGATAGTCACGTTGGTGCCCTCCCACTCGTCGCCCGTCATAAAGGCCGCGAGGTCCTCGGGCTCGCGCTCAAAACGCACGTACTCAAGCCCCGCCAGCTCCTTGTAGATGGTTGGGGTGTAGCTGTGGCCCAGCACGCGGCCCAGCACGCCGTAGGGGCGGGTTGCGGCGGTATCGGTCATCTAGAGCACCTCCGTGTAGCTGCCAAAGTAGGTGAAGCTCTCGCACACGTCGTCGATGGAATCGAGCAGGTCGTCGAGGGCCTTGCTGCCAAAGGGGCAGTCCAGATCAAAGTAGAACATAAATTCAAAGTCGCGGCCGGGGATGGGGCGGCTCTCGAGCTTGATGAGGTTGATATTGAGCGCGTAGAAGCGCTCGAGTACGCGATAGAGTGCGCCCGGCTCGTTGGCCGTGGTAATCATGAGCGAGGTGCGGTTGGCGCCGGGGTAGACGCGCGGCTCGCGGCTGATGACGACAAAGCGCGTATAGTTGTTGTCCGAGTCCTGAATGTTGGACTCCAGCACCTCCAGGCCATAGAGTGCTGCGCAGCTGCGCGATGCGATGGCGGCAACATCGGTGCGCTCGGAGTTGGCGACCATTTCGGCCGACATGGCCGTGTTGGGGTACTTGGTGGCGTGCAGGTCGTGGGACTCTATAAAGCTAGCGCACTGCGCGATGGCCTGACCGTGGCTGTAGACCTCGCGTATGTCCGCGAGCTTGGTGCCGGGCTTGACGAGCAAGTTGTGGTCGATCTTGAGGCGAAGCGAGCGCACGATGTGAAAGTCGAACTGGGCGAGCAGGTCGTAGACGGCGTTGACCGAGCCGGCGGTGGAGTTCTCGATGGGCAGCACGCCAAACTCGCAGAAGCCGTCGCGCACAGCGCGCATGACGCCCTCGAAGGTCTCGAAAAACGCGATATCGGGCACGTCGAAGAGCTTGCACGCGGCGATTTGACTGTAAGCGCCCTCAACGCCCTGGCAAGCGACGGTGGCAGTTTGAGGGAAGGGCGTGTCGGAGGCTGCAGCCGTCGCGTGGGCCTTTTGCGAGACAGTGATGCCCTTGAGCTCGTTGATGTAGCGCTGCTGCTCGGCCTTGCTCATGCTCATGAGGAGACGGAACAGGGTGATGGTCTGCGCCTCGTAGCGCTCGGGCGCGCGGCTGGCGAGGTTGTTGAGCTTGGAGCGCTCGCGGGCGGGGTCGAAGACGGCCTTGCCCATCTCGATTTTTGACTTGGCGACCTCGGTGGCAATGTCCATGCGCTCGACAAAGCTGCTGAGGAGCGTGGTGTCGATGCCATCGATGGTCTGGCGGATGTCAGCAAGGTCCATGGAGGCCCCTTTCACGTAACGGCTGAGTTGACAGGCAACCCAGGTGAGTCGGGTTAGAGCTGGCCTGCGTCCTCGAGGAGGGCGTCCCAGATGGCGAGCGCCGCGGCTGCTTCGGCAACGGGGACGGCTCGGGGGACGATGCAGGGATCGTGACGGCCGTGGACCGAGAGCTCGGCATTTTCCATGGCGTCCATGTCCACCGTCTGCTGCTCGCGACCGATGGAGGGCGTCGGCTTTACGGCCATGCGCCACATGACGGGCGCGCCGGTGGAGATGCCGCCCAGGATGCCGCCGGCATTGTTGGACTCGACCGCAATCCCGCCGGTCTCGGCGTCGATGCGATACGGGTCGTTGTTCTCGCTGCCGCGCATGGCGGCCACGGCAAAGCCCATGCCAAACTCCACGCCCTTTACGGCGGGAATGCCAAACGCGATTTGCGCGATGCGGTTCTCGATGCCGTCGAACATGGGGTCACCGATGCCCGCGGGAAGCCCGTAAATGCCGCACTCCACGATGCCGCCGATGCTGTCGAGTTCGTCGCGCGCGGCCAGGATCTCCTCGCGCATGCGGCCGGCTGCGGCGGCGTCAATGCACGGCAGATCGTTCGTAAGGATCGCCTTGCGGTCGGCCTCACGATAGACCATATCGTCCATCGGCAGGTCGGAGATGCCGCCGATCTGCGCGACGTGCGCCATGACCTGAATGCCGCGGGCCTCGAGCGCCTGCAGCGCGATCCCGCCGGCGATGCATAGAGGGGCCGTCAGACGGCCGGAGAAGTGCCCGCCGCCGGCGACGTCGTGCATGTTGTGGTACTTCACACGCGCCGGAAAGTCTGCGTGCCCAGGGCGGGGCTTGCGGCGCAGCTCGGAGTAATCCTTGGAGCGCGTGTTGGTGTTCTCGATAATCGCGGCGATGGGCGCGCCGGTGGTATGTCCATCGACAACACCGGCGATGATGTGGGCGGCGTCGGCCTCGCGGCGTTTGGTCGCGGTCTCGTCGCGACCGGGAGCGCGACGGTCGAGGAAGGCCTGCAGCTTCTCCTGGTCCACGGCGATGCCCGCCGGAATGCCATCGAGCGAGCAGCCGATAGCGGGGGAGTGCGACTGGCCGAAGATGCTTAAGTGCAAGACGTTGCCAAAGGTCGAGGACATGCTATTCCTCCTCGAGTGTGACCTTGCCGCCCAGCAGGCGGTAGTGGTCGAAGAAATCGGGATAGGACTTGTTGACGGCCTCGGCGCCGTGGATCACGACCTCGCCGGTGGCACGGCTTGCGGCGATGGCGGCCATCATGGCGATGCGATGGTCGTTGTGCGAATCGACCTCGCCGCCGGTAAAGGCATCGACACCCTTGATGATGAGGTCATCGCCGGCAATGCGCACCTGCGCGCCCAGCGCGGTGAGCTCGCGGGTGGTGGTGACCAGGCGGTCGGATTCTTTGATACGCAGACGGGCGCAATCGCGGATAAAGGTGCGGCCCTGTGCCAGCGAGGCCACGGCCGAGATAACGGGTACCAGGTCGGGAATGTCGTGGGCACTCATCTCAAAGCCGGCGAGCTTGTCGGACTGCACGGTGGCGGCGTTGGTGGAGCGCACAATGCGGGCGCCAAAGCGCGAAAGCGCAGCAAGCACGTTGCGGTCGCCCTGTGCGGAGCTCAGCGACACACCCTCCACGGTGATGGGGTCGGAGCCGATGGCGCCGGCGCACAGCCAAAAGGCGGCGTTGGACCAGTCGCCCTCGACGGCTACGCTGCCGGGCGTGCGGTACGAGCCGCTGCTTACGCGGAAGTTCGTGACCTCGGGCTGGCCGTCCTTGGCCGGAATACGCTCGACGTTGACCTCGACGCCAAAGGCCTTCATTGCCTGGATCGTCAGGTTGATGTAGGGGCGGCTCTCGATGAGGCCGGTCACCTGCACGCAGGAGGGCTGGGCGAGCAACGGGGCTGCCAGCAGCAGACCCGAGATGTACTGCGAGCTTACGTTGCCCGGCAGCACAAAGGTGCCCGGGCGCATGCGTCCGCTCGTCTTGAGCGGAAAACCGCCCAGGCCCTGCAGGTCGCAACCGGCGGCGATGATCTCATTCGAGAGCGGGGAGAGCGGGCGGGCGCCCAGGCGGCCCTGGCCCACGAAGGTGGCCTCGGCACCCAGCGCGCAGGCGACAGGCAGCATAAAGCGCAGCGTGGAGCCGCTCTCGCCGCAGTCGAGTGTGCCGCCGGCAAGGGCCTTGAGCAGGCCAAACTCGACACTCTTCATGGTGGGGTGAACCTGGAAGCCGTCCTCGACGGTCTCGATGCGGGCGCCCAGGGCCGTAAGGCAACGCACCGTGGCCTCGATGTCGGCGCAGGTGGTGTTGCAGGTGACGTGCGTCTCGCCGTTGGCAAGCGCAGCGCAGATGATCAGGCGATGTGCCATCGACTTGGACGCGATGGCGGGAACGGTGCCCTTAAGCGGGGACGGGGTGATGCGGGCTAGCATGCGGATGCGTCTCCCTTCTGGCCGAGGCCCTCGGCAATGAGTTCGTGGAAAGTGGAAAGCGGCGTGCGGTCGATGCTGCAGCGGCCAATGCCGTGCGGAATCACCAGGTCGATGGTGTCGCCCGCGCGCTTCTTGTCGTGGAGCGCCTCGGCAAAGACGGCATCGGCATCTAGGTCGCAGCGGGTCTTGAGGCCATGGCGGGCGCAGAGCTCCTCAATACGACCGGGCAGTGCAGCATCGCAGACGCCGTGCAGGGCCGCGGCGCGCGTGATGATGCCCATACCGATCGACACGCAGTTGCCGTGCCCGAGCTCAAAGTGCTCGCAGGCTTCGACGGCGTGTCCGGCGCTGTGTCCAAAGTTGAGGAGCTTGCGCTGGTTGGTCTCGCGCTCGTCGGCAACGACCACGGCGCGCTTGATGTCGATATTGCGGGCGATGATGAGCGCTACGCGCGCCACATCGCGGTTGAGCAGCTCCAGCGTGAGCGGGGTCTTCTCCAGCTCGGCGAGAAGCTCCGGGTCGGCGATCACGGCGTGCTTGATGACCTCGCCGCAGCCGTCGGCGAACTGCTCGGGCGTGAGGGTGGCTAGGCACCCCACGTCGGCGATAACCACGCTCGGCTGCCAAAAGGCGCCGGCCAAGTTCTTGCCGGCAGCCAGGTCGATGGCGGTCTTGCCGCCCACCGACGAATCCACCATAGCGAGCAGGCTCGTCGGGATCTGCACAAACTTGCAGCCGCGCATGTAGGTGGCGGCCACAAAGCCCGCCACGTCGCCCACGACGCCGCCGCCGAGTGCCACGATCACATCGGAGCGCGAAAGCTCGTGTTCGGCCACAAACTCCAAAATGGCAACATAGGTTTCGGCGCGCTTATGGGCCTCGCCGGCCTCGAAGGTGCAGATGCTCACTTCGTAGCCTGACGCCTCCAGGCTCTGCTTAACGGGCATCTGGTAGAGCGGGCCCACGTTGGTGTCCGTCACGATGACGGCCTTGGTGCCGCCGGCAGTGGCGCGCACGAGCGGTCCCGCCTGCTCCAGCAAAAACGTGCCAACATGCACCTGGTAGGGGCGTGCAGTGTCGATATCGATGGTAATCGCCATAAGCTTCGGTCCTTTCGACCTGGCGTGATAGGTGGTCTAGTGGGAGGCCTCGTCGTCGAGTGCGCGCTTAATGCGGTCGCCCTCGGCAAGGAGATTCTCCAGATAGCGCTGGTCGCGGTCCTTGAGCGCACGGCTGTAGGCGCCAAGCGACTCGATCAGATGGTCGATCTCGAAGGCGAGCGCATCGGCGTCGTCGATCATGAGCTCGGACCACATCTGAGGATTGAGGTGCGCCACGCGGGTGAGATCGCGGTAGCTACCGGCCGAAAAGCCGTGGTGGACCTGGGCAGTGGGGCTTTTGACGTAGGCGTTGGATACCACGTGCGCAAGCTGGCTCGTGAAGGCGATGACGCGGTCGTGCTCGGCGGCGCTGGTCACGCTGAACTTGCCAAAGCCCAAGGGGCGCACCATCTCGCGCACCTGGCCCAAAAGCTCCAGCTTAAGTGCGTCGTCCACCGCGGGCGGCACGAGCACGAGCGGGGCGCCCTGGAACAGGTCGGCGCGGGAGTGCGCGTAGCCCGAGAACTGGGTGCCCGCCATGGGGTGCGCGCCCACAAAGTAAAAGCCGTTCTCGCGGGCAAGCTCAAAGGCGCGCTCGCACACGATGCCCTTGACGCCCACGGTGTCGATCACCACGGGACCCATGATGGCGTCGGTGTCGGTGGCGTCGGCGAGCGCCTGGGCGTGCGCCTCGAGCCACTCGATGCATGCCTCGGGATAGCAGGCAAGGACGATGATGTCGCATTCGCCGAGTGTCTTGTCGTTGAGCTCTCCGGCGACAGTGCCCATGCTGGCGGCTGTCATGACATCGTCATCGGGGTCCCAGGCCAGCACGCGGACGCCCGCCTGCGCATAGCCGCGGGCAAAACTGCCGCCGATGAGGCCAAGGCCCACGATGCCGGCGCACTTGGGGCCGCCCTGGTTAACGCGCGCGTTTCTCACCGTACCCATGGGCTACTCCATGGTCTCTTGGCAGACAACCTCGCGGATGGCTCGGATGCGGCGCATGGTGTCGTCGAACTGATCGGGGGTGAGGGCCTGGGCGCCGTCGGACCAGGCGCGGCTCGGCTCGTCGTGGACCTCGATCTCCAGGCCGTTGGCACCGCAGGCGGTCGCGGCGAGCGCCATGGGCTCAACGTAGCGGGTGTAGCCGGTGGCGTGGCTGGGGTCGGCGACGACGGGCAGGTGCGACAGGTGGTGCAGCACCGGCACGGCGTTGAGGTCGAAGGTGTTGCGGGTGCGGGTCTCGAAGGTGCGGATGCCGCGCTCGCACAGGATAACGTTGTCGTTGCCCTCGCTCATGATGTACTCGGCGGCCATGAGCAGCTCGTCGATCGTGCCGGACATGCCGCGCTTGAGCAGAATCGGGGTCTGGGTCTTGCCGACCTCCTTGAGCAGGGGGAAGTTCTGGGCGTTGCGGGCGCCGATTTGCATGACGTCAATCTTCTTGTCAAGGAAGACCTGCACGTCGCGTGGGTCCATGATCTCGGTGACGATCGGCATGTCGAGCTCGGCGGATGCCTCGCACAGCAGGTCCAGGCCGGCGGGACCCATGCCCTGGTAGGCGTACGGGGAGGTGCGGGGCTTGTAGGCACCGCCGCGCAGCATCGTGGCGCCGGCGGTCTTCACGCGGCGGGCGATGCGGATGAGGTTCTCGCCCTCGACGGAGCAGGGGCCGGCGATGACCTGGAACTGGTCACCGCCGATTTTGACGCCGTGGCCGCAGTCGATGACGGAGTCCTCGGGGTGGAACTTGCGGTTGGCACGCTTGAACGGCTCGGAGACGCGCTGCACGCGCTCGACGACGTCCATGGACTCGAGCAGGAACGGGTCGATCTTGGTCGTGTCGCCCACCAGGCCGATGATGGTCTCATTCTCGCCGCGCGAGACATCGGTCTTCAGGCCCTTTTTCTCAATCCAGCTGACGATATGGCCGACGGCCTCGTCGCTGGCGCTCTGCTTTAAAATTGCAATCATGGTGTGCCTCTCACCTCGATGGATAACTTTTGCAAAAACGGCCCGCATCGCGAGCCGTGTATATGGTGCATGTGAGTTTATACTATCTGACTCGCTTTTGCCTTCTAAAGTGGGCCGTTGCGCCTCGTCTCCCACGGAATTGCAAAGCTTTTTCTTTTATTTTGATAGCCCGTGGCGCACTTGGGTATAATGCCAAACGTTGGCCCTATTAGCTCAGGGGATTAGAGCGTCTGCCTCCGGAGCAGAAGGCCGTTGGTTCGAATCCAACATGGGGCACCATCGAACGTAAGACCGTCCGAACCTCGCATGGTCCGGGCGGTTTTTCTTATACCGACGCGACGTGATGGGACGTGGTATGGCAGCAACGGATATCGAGCGCGGACTCTCGACCGCCGAGGTCGAGGAGCGCATCGCCGCCGGTAAGATCAACCGCAACATGGAGCTCAAGACCAAGTCGGTCAAAGAGCTCATCATCGAGAACCTCTGCACGCTGTTCAATTTGATCAACGTGATCTTGGCGTTCCTGGTCATTTTGACCGGTTCGTTTAAGAATCTGACGTTCCTGTTCGTGGTGTTCCTCAATACCGCCATTGGCGTCATTCAGTCCATGCGTTCCAAGAAGATGGTTGATAAGCTCACGCTGCTGACCTCCAAGAAGGCCATCGCGGTGCGCGACGGCGCCGAGGTGGAGCTCGACCTGGACCAGATCGTGCTCGACGACATCATTCGCCTGGGGCGCGGCGACCAGATTCCCGCCGACGCCGTGGTGGTTTCGGGCGAGGCGCTCGTGAACGAGAGTCTGCTGACGGGCGAGAGCGACCTTATTAAGAAACAGCCCGGTTCCGAGCTCATGAGCGGCAGCTTTATCGACTCGGGCCTGCTGCGCGCCCGTGTGATCCATGTCGGCGCCGACAACTACGTGGCCAAAATTAATAACGAGGCCAAGTACGTCAAAAAGGTTAATTCCGAGATCATGAATGCGCTTAATGCCATTGTGCGCTTTGCGAGCATCATCATGATCCCGCTCGGTTTAGCGTTGTTTGCCTCGAGCGTGAGCGAGCTGTGGGATGCCGCGGGAACCCCGGGCGATAGCGCGCTTTCGTGGTGCTTCTCCGAGCTGTTGGCTGGTCATGTGCCTTCGTCGGCGCTGCTGTCCACGGTGGGCGCCCTGCTGGGCATGATCCCCCAAGGCCTGGTACTGCTGACCTCGTCGGTGCTCGCCATCGCCACGGTGCGTCTGGCCCGCCGCAAGGTGCTGGCACAGCAGCTCTACTGCATTGAGACGCTCGCTCGCGTCGACGTGCTGTGCCTAGATAAGACGGGCACCATCACGTCGGGCCGCATGGAGGTCGAGGGCACGTATCCGCTGCCGGTTGAGGGCGTTAGCCTTGGCGCCGGCTCGGACGAAGCGGCTGTTCCCGTCGATACCACGGTACTCGATTTTGCGCTGGCTAACGTGGCGCGTGCGACTTCGGCCGATGCCAACGAGACCTGCCAGGCGCTGCTTAACTATTACGCCGATCGCCCGGTCGAGGTGTCTGAGCCGCTGTCGGTCATTCCGTTCTCGTCCTCCAAAAAGTGGAGCGGCGCGTCGTTTGCGCAGGGCTCCTATGTGATGGGCGCCGCGCAGTTTGTGCTTTCGGAGCGTGTGTTTTCGCAGGTCGAGAACCGTGTCGCCGAGCTTGCCGATACCTGCCGCGTGCTCGTGGTGGCGCGCGTGGACGGCTTTACGCCCGATGGCGATATGGTGGGCGAGGCCGAGCCCGTGGGCTTTGTGACCATCCGCGACGAGATTCGTACCTCGGCGGCCGAGACCATTGGCTACTTTAACGAGCAGGGCGTGACCCTCAACGTGATCAGTGGCGACGACCCGCGTACGGTGTCGTCGATCGCGCGCGTGGTGGGCGTGCCGGGGGCGGACGCTTATGTGGACGCCACGACGCTCGATACGCCGGCCAAGCTCGATGCCGCAGTGGACCGCTACCATGTCTTTGGTCGTGTGACCCCGCAGCAGAAGCGCGAGCTCGTGCAGGCGCTCAAGCGCCGCGAACACACCGTGGCCATGACGGGCGACGGCGTCAACGACGTGCTGGCGCTCAAGGAGGCCGACTGCTCCGTGGCCATGGCGGCCGGCTCCGATGCCGCGCGCAACGTGGCCGAGATCGTGCTCGTCGACAACGACTTTGCCTCGATGCCCGCCGTGGTGGCCGAGGGCCGTCGCTCCATCAACAACCTGCAGCGTTCGGCCTCGCTGTTCCTGACCAAGACGCTGTTCTCGATGGGCCTGGCGGCGCTGTGCATCGCGCTGCCGCCGTACCCCTTCGAGCCCATCCAGATGACGCTCATCAACTTCTTCTGCATCGGCGCGCCGGGCTTTGTGTTGGGGCTGGAGCCCAACAATGCTCGCGTGAAGGGTGCGTTTTTGACCAACGTACTCAAGCGTGCACTGCCGGCGTCGATTGCGGTCATTTTGGCTGCGGCGCTCGATATCTTTGTGGCGCGCGTGTTTGGCTTTAGCCAGCTCACGCTGTCTACGATGTGCTTGCTTACGTCGTGCGCGGCGAGCGTCAGCCTGATCTGGCGCATCTCGCAACCTCTCACGCCCTTACGTGTGGTGCTTTTTGTGTTTGTAGTCGCCGGCATTCTGGTGGGCGTTGTCGGATTCCCAGAGCTGCTGTCCATTGCCAACCTGTCGATGGGCCAGATGGTTATCTTGGCTGTCATTGTGGTCTTTACCTGCTCGGTGTTTTTTAAGCTCGCCACGATGATGGATTCGCTCAAGCCGCGTCGTCGTCATGCCGCAACTGGTTTTGGCCGCGGTGTGCGCGTCCGCCTGGGTCGCGGTGGCGGCAAGGTGAGCTCGACGGGTTCGACGGCCGAACGTTTTGCCAAGCGCGTTGCCGCCGACATGGCGCAGCGTCGCGAAGATCGCACCGCTCGCGAGGCCGAGGCCCGCGCACTCGAGGGCGTGGCCCAGGCCCAGCCCAAGAAAAAGAAGAGTACCGGAGCCAAGCGCTCTCGCGTGACCAAGTCCGCCCAAGGCATCAAAGTCTCGATGCCAAGCAAAAAGAAGAAGTAGCTACGCGCCCTGGCGATGTTGAATTGGTGCCTTGTTCCTGTGGGGCCGTGGCGATGTTATGCTCTAACCTCGATTGTTTGAATTGCTTCGAAAAGAGGATGCCGTGATCTGCCCGCATTGCCTTAAGACTATCGAGGACGGCGCCTCGTTCTGCCCCTACTGCAACGCCTATGTGGGTCCGGGCGATGGTCCCGAGCACACCGAGTTCGTGTTCTGTGAGGGCTGCGGTGCCCGTCTTTCTCCGCATGATCGTACGTGCCCCAAATGCGGACGCCCCGCTCCGGGTATCCTCTCCGAGGACGCGGCCGCATCCGACCTGGCAGCGGGCCGCACGGCAGGCTTTCCGCGCCTAACGCAAGAGCAGATCGATACCGAGGTGCCTCATGCGCCGGCCTCTGCCGCTGCGGTGCTTTCGGACGCCGCCGATCCTAACGAGACCTGCGTGCTGCCGGCTTTCGATAAGGATTTCGGTATCCCCAAGGTCGATATTCCCACGCCGGTTTCCTTGCATGACGATGCTCAAAAACCCAAGCGCAAGGTGCATCCCGACGAGGACGCCTATCACAAGCACAAGCGTCATATTCCCAAGCCGCTCATCGTCATCGCGGTCCTTGCCGTCGTTTGCGGCGGTGCCTATTGGTTCGTGACGGCCGATCCCATGGGTGTCATGCCTGGCTTCTATGACCAGTTTGGTCAGGCCGCGCAGACGACCTTCCCTACGCGCCAAAAGGGCGAGGCGACTGAGGACGATACCAAGCAAGACGATTCTGCCGAGGTGGTCCAGGAAGAAACCGTGCTCACCGATGACCAGCTCTATACCAGGCTCGACGGTCTGTATCAGACCATCGTGTCCTACGGTGACGAGGACCAGATCGGCGAGGTCATCGATTCCTTTAACAACGGCTATCTCCGATCGCCGCTGTCCACCCGTCAGGAGCTGTCGCAGAGTGCTTACGCCCTGCGCGACCAGATCAAAAAGACGCAAGATGAGCTTAACAACCTTAAGTATCAGGACGATACGGTCTATGCGGATGACATCGCCCACTTAAAGCAGCTTGCCGAGTGGATGTATGAGCGCGTCGACGTAATCTGCCAGAGCTGGGATATCTCGCTGGCCATTCCCGATGGCGAGTCGATGAGTTCCCACCAAAGCGAGATCCTGGCGCCCATCGCACAGGGCGGCAACAGCGCGCTGAATCAGTACGACGCCAACGTGGGCTCCTGGAAGCCGCAGCAGCGTTCCTAAAATTAGTTCGCCATAGTCGGCATAACCTACGTGCGCAATTGATGTAAGCGCATGCTTATTGCTACAATTCGTACAAATATGCTTTAAACGCACGAGGAAGGAACCACATGTTTGGTTTTAAGAAAGAGCTCTACACGCCCGAGTATCAGCTTGCCGGCGACGAGTGCGCCGTTATCGAGACGTCGAAGGGTACCATCAAGGTCAAGTTTGACGGTGAGGGCGCTCCCATTCATGTCGCGAACTTCTGTGAGCTTTCCACGATGGGTTTCTATGATGGCCTTAAGTTCCATCGCTATGTGCCCGGCTTTGTCATTCAGGGCGGCGACCCCAATACCCGCGATATGTCCGGCGCCGACGTCGCTGCCGGTCTTGAGGGCCCCGACGGCATGCCCGGTACCGGTGGCCCCGGCTACTGCATCAAGGGCGAGTTTGCCACCAATCCGCGCAACAGCCATGTCGATGGTGCCCTTGCCATGGCACGCTCCATGGACCCCGATTCCGCGGGTTCGCAGTTCTACTTCTGCCTGGGTGCCCAGCATAACCTCGATTCCGGTTACACCGTCTTTGGTACCACGGTCGAGGGTCTCGATGTGATTTCGCAGCTGCGTGCCGGCGACGAGATCGTCCATGTCGAGATCGTTCACGAGTAAAGGGGACTTCCTTGAATAGCCAGCTGATCCAACAGGGCCGCGCCGCTTACCGCGTGGGTGATTTTTCCGCTGCAGCCCAGATGCTTGGGGCGGCAAAAACTCCCGATGAGATTATGGGCGAGGCCGATCACCTTCGTGGTAACGCCTTGATGCACCTGGGCATGTATGCCGAGGCCGCCGAGGCCTATGCCGCCGCCCTCAACGACGGCACCTACGGCAAGCGCGGCGCACTGCTCACCAACCGCGGCAAGGCGCTCGCCGCCGTGGGCGACTACACGACGGCCGCCCAGGCGTTCTCTGCTGCTACGCAGGATGCTTCCTATGCCACGCCGTTCAAGGCCTATCTGGGCCTGGGTAACGCGCTGTTCCAGTCGGGCGACTATGCCAACGCGGGTACTGCCTTCCGTCAGGCTGCCATCGACGGCGCCAATCCGGCTCCTGCCGCCGCACTCGGCGAGCTCGGTCGTTGCTTCATTAAGCTCGGCCGTCCGGCGGATGCCGTGGAGACCTACCGCACGGCTATCGACTTTGCCGGTCCCCGCGACGACACGCGTGCGCTCAACGCCGGCATGGGTCAGGCGCTTTCTGCCGCCGGCCGCCCCTCCGACGCACTCGACGCCTTTAACGCCGCTACTGCCGATGGCATCTACCAGCTCACCTCCGAGCAGGCCGATGAGCTTGCCCGCGTGCACGATTCGCTTGCCGCACTGTCTGCCCAGACGGCTATGGCCACGGCTCCGGCGCCCGCGATGGACGCTCCTGCCGTTGATCCGCTCGATCCTACGGGCGCGACCGGCCAGTTTATGCCCGATCCCTCGGACACCGGCTTCTTTACGCTGTCCGAGTCCGAGATGGTCCAGCAGGACCGTCAGGATCGTAAGCAGGCCAAGGTCCGTCGTCGCCATCGCCACACGGGTCTCAAAGTCTTCATCGTGCTGCTTCTGCTTATTTTGATCGCCGCGGGCGGTCTGGGCTTTGCCTACACGCGCGGCTTTGGCTTCCCGTCTCAGGAGTCTGTCGTTACCGATCTGTTCCAGGCTGCCGGCGACGGTGACACGGCAAAGGCCGAGTCTTGTCTGGCCTCGAGCCTGTCCGAGGACGCTAAGTCGATGATCATCTCCTCGATTCCGCAGGGTGCCACCGTGTCCGTCGAGGGCATGGATCAGTCCATGACCGAGACGACCGCTAAGGTGAAGGCATCGCTGTCCAAGGGCGGCGAGCAGGAGTACACCGTCAAATTCGTGCGCTCCGACAACCATATCGGCTGGGCCGTTTCCTCGCTCGATATGGATTTCTCGGCTGCTGACAACCAGTAGTGACCTTATGGGATTTAGCTTTGCCCGGCGCTTCACCGCAAGTGAGGTGCCGGGCTTGCGCTAGTATGATGAGCTAGTAGTTTTCCAGCAATCATCCAACACATCAGGAGTTGCGTTGTTTTCTTTGATGGATATGTTCTTCGGTAGCTATGCGGGCGATCTTGCCATCGACCTCGGCACCGCAAATACGCTTGTCTCCGTGCGCGGCAAGGGCATCGTCATTCGCGAGCCCTCTGTTGTCGCCATCGACAAGAACGACGAGCGCATCCTGGCGGTCGGTATCGAGGCAAAGCGCATGCTCGGCCGTACGCCCGGCAACATCGTGGCCGTTCGTCCCCTGAAGGACGGCGTCATCGCCGACTTCGATGTTACCGAGGCCATGCTTCGCTACTTTATCGACAAGGCGTCCGAGAAGCGCTATCCGTGGACCCCGCGTCCGCGCGTTGTCGTCTGCGTTCCTTCCGGCGTCACGTCGGTCGAGAAGCGAGCTGTCTTTGAGGCCACGATCCAGGCCGGTGCCCGCCAGGCCTATCTGATCGAAGAGCCTATGGCCGCCGCTATCGGCGCCGACCTGCCCGTCGAGGAACCCACCGGCTCCATGGTCATCGACATCGGTGGCGGTACCACCGAGGTCGCTGTTATCGCTATGGGCGGCATCGTCGTCTCGCAGTCCATCCGTATTGCCGGTGACGAGTTCGACCAGGCCATCCTCACGCACGTTCGCGATGCCTACAACCTGGCCATCGGCGAGCGTACGGCAGAGGACATCAAGATCAAGGTCGGTTCCGCCGTGCCGCTCAAGGACGAGCTCGACGTCGAGGTCAACGGCCGCGACGTGATCACCGGTCTGCCCAAGACCGTGCGCATCGAGAGCGAGGAGATTCGTCGCGCGCTCAACAAGCCGCTCGACGAGATGGCCAAGGCCGTCAAGGACGCACTCGACGCTACGCCTCCCGATCTTGCCTCGGACCTTATGTACTACGGCATTTTGCTGACTGGTGGCGGCGCGCTGCTGCGCGGTCTCGACGTGCGCCTGCGCGATGAGACCGGTGTTTCGGTCAACGTCAGCCCCACGGCGCTCGATAACGTCGTTAACGGCTGTGCCCGCGTGCTCGAGGCCAATGCGTTTGATGGCGGCTTCGTCCAGACCAATGCTTAATTTCCAAAAGGTGGATTCCATTTGGCACGATCTTCGGGTTTCTCCACAAATCTGAATACCAAGCGACAATCAACGGGTATGCGCCCGTTGATTGTTTTCAGCCTGATTTCGGTGTTGCTGCTCACGTTTTACATCCGCGAGGGCGAGGCAGGGCCGATTCATGCCGTGCGTTCGGGCGTAACGACGATTACCTCTCCGGTGCGCTTTGTGGGCTCGGCTGTGGCGGCTCCCTTCAATGCGATTGGCAACGTGTTCTCTAACCTAACGGCGTCGCAGGACACGCTTGACGAGCTCAAGAAGCAAAATGAGGAGCTGACCTCTAAGGTCGCCGAGCTTTCTGAGGCTCAAAAGACTGCCGAGCGCCTGGAGGGCCTGGTCGGGCTGCAATCGACCTACAACCTCAAATCGACCGCAGCTCGTATCGTTGGTGCCTCCGGCGATGCCTGGACCTCGACCGTTACCATCGACAAGGGCTCTGCCGACGGCCTTACCATCAACATGCCCGTGACGAGTTCTGCCGGTGTTATCGGCCAGATTATCGAGGTATCGGCCAAGACCTCTACCGTGCGCCTGATTGGCGACGAGAACTCGGGCGTGTCCGCCATGGTGCAGGACACGCGCGCCCAGGGTATGCTGCAGGGTCAGGCTGACGGCACGCTGCGTCTTGAGTATGTGAGCGTCGACTCCGATGTTAAGGTTGGCGATATCATCGTGACCTCTGGCATCGGTGGCGTGTTCCCCAAGGGCCTTCCGCTTGGCACCGTCTCGTCGGTTGAGAAATCGGCAAACGACGTGTACTACACCATTGTGGTGCGCGCTCAGACCACGGCCGAGAACAACGAGGAAGTGCTGGTCATCACCTCGCTGACCGACGAACAGTCGGCCTCGGATGAGGACGTGAGCACGGCCAACAGCACGCCGCAGGGAACGTCGCGCGATGCTGCAACCAAGATGAAGGACGAGAGCTCGGATGACAGTTCCGACACGTCCGAGACGACCGATTCCGGCTCGAGCGAATAGGGGGCATGTCCATGGATCTACACGAGCAGGGGATGAGCTCCCGCACGTTTGTGATCGCTGCCATTGTGTGCGTGCTGCTGCAGGCAGGCCTGGCACCGCAGATCTCCATTGCGGGCGGTCGCGTCAACTTCATGATTATCCTGGTGTGCCTAAGCGTGTTCTCGGGCGACCCGACCCGTGCCGTCGTGTGCGGTTTTTGCAGCGGCTTGTTCTATGACCTGTCCGCTGCCGTGCCGGTGGGCGTTATGTCGCTCCTGCTGACCGTGGGTTCTTTTGCCCTGGTGCACAGCGCCGTCGGTCAGACGGGCGGTACCCCGAGTGCGCGCGGCGTCACTGTGGGCGCCTTTGCGCTCGTCATTAATGTGATCTACAGCATCATCTTGCTGTTTATGGGTTTGGAGACGAGCTTTGTCGTGGCGATCTTCGGCCATGCGCTGCCGTCCTCGATCCTGACGGGTCTGGTTGCCATTCCGTTTTTGATGTCCGGCGTCGTGCCGCAGTCCGGCTATGGATTCTCCGCACGTGGCGGACGCCAGGCGGGTATGCGCTTTAAGCCCAAGACCCGCAAGCTCAAATAGGGGAGGCCCGTAGATGTCTTCCCAGTTGACGGTTATTATCGCCGGTATCGTGCTGGTTGTGGCCATCGTGGTCGCGCTGGTCATCATGCGTCGCGGCGATTCCCGTTTTACCTACGATACGCAGCATGGAACGGCCCCGCGCGCCACCGAGGGCGAGGGCAATACCGCGGCGACCGCCTTTAAGGGCCGCTTTTCCATCCTCACCACGGGTGTGGGCGCGATGTTTGCGGCACTTGCCGTCAAGCTGTGGGGCATGCAGATGGTCTCGTCGGACTATTACGAGAAGCAGGCTAATAGCAATCAGACTCGCACCGTTACCACACCCGCTGTGCGCGGCCGCATCCTCGACCGCAATGGCGTGGCGCTTGTCCAGAACCGTCCCTCACTTGCTGTCGTGGCCTACCGCGACCTTGCCGAGGATGAGGTTCTGGTTCGCCATCTTGCCAACGTGCTTGGAATGCCTTACGTGGCGGTCCTTCGCAATATTCAGGATAATACAGAGGGCGCACAGAGCCTGCATACCATCGCGACGGACGTCCGTCGCTCCACGGTTGCCTATATTCAGGAGCATGCCGGCGAGTTCCCGGGCGTCAAGATTGCCGAGCGTACCGAGCGCCAGTATCCATATGGCGAGACGGCATGTCATATCTTGGGCTATACCGGCACCATTACCTCCGAGCAGCTCGAGGCCCAGAATAAGAAAACCTCTGGCGATGATGATGCTTCTGCTGGCAAGATTACGTACCAGTCGGGCGATATCGTGGGCCAGGCGGGCGTTGAGAGCTACTACGAAAACCTGCTGCAGGGTATTCGTGGCGAGCAGACCGTCAAGGTCGATGCCTCGGGCAATGTGACCGGTCAGGCCGGCGCCGTGCCCGCGAAGGCCGGCTCCGACATTAAGCTCACGCTCGACCTTAAGATCCAGCAGGCCTGCGAGACGGCGCTGGCGAGCGCTATCGAGCTTGCCAAGACCACTGGCTACAGCAATGCCGGCAACGGCGCTGTAGTGTGTCTCGATCCCAACAATGGCGAGATCCTGGGCATGGCGAGTCAGCCCAAGTTCGATCCGTCCGTCTTTATCGGCGGCGTCTCAAATGACGTGTGGACCGAGCTCAATGATGACAAGGGTTCGCACCCGCTGCTCAACCGCGCCATTAGCGGACAGTACATGTCGGCCTCGACCATCAAGCCGCTCTCGGCACTGGCCGGTCTTGAGTTTGGAACCTACACTTCAACGCAGACGACCAACTGCACGGGTTATTGGACGGGTCTGGGCAAGTCGTGGGGCAAGTACTGCTGGCTGCATTCCGGCCACGGCACCATGACGCTGCAGTCGGGTATCGCCAACTCGTGCGACCCCGTATTCTACGACATGGGCAAGGCGTTCTTTTATGACGAGCAACATTCCGAGGGCCTGCAGGAGGTCTTTCGTCGCTGGGGCCTAGGCAAGACCTGCGGTATCGATCTGCCGAGTGAGGGCGCGGGCCGTATTCCCGATGCCGAGTGGAAAGAGTCGTACTTCACCGACGCCTCTGCCGAGGACCGCAAGTGGAATGCCGGCGATATGACCAACATTGCCATCGGTCAGGGCGACATCCTGGTGACGCCCCTGCAGATGGCGTGCGCCTATATGGGTCTTGCCAACGGCGGCAAACAGTACGTGCCTCACGTGTTTTTGTCTGCCGTGTCGCGCGATGGCGACGGCGATGCCTATAAGTACAACGGCAAGGGCAAGAAGAAGCGCCTGGAGGCCAAGATCAACAGCGATTCGGATTTGGCTCTTGTTCGCAACGGCATGCACGACGTGATTTACACGGCATCGACGTCCCTGGCGGCTCACTTTGGCACCCTGACGCCGCAGGTATACGGCAAGTCGGGCACGGGCGAGAAAAGTGGCGAGGATGAATACGCGTGGTTCTGCGCCTATGCACCGGCCGATGACCCCAAGTATGTCATCGCTACCGTCCTGGAGCAGGGCGGCGGTGGCTCAGATACCGCGATGCATGTCGTGCGCGACGTGCTCGGCGTGATTTATGACGAGCCCGATACCTCTTCGGCCTCGGGCGATTCTTCGGTTCGATAGGAGGTTGCGATGGATTTTTCTCCGGCGGATCTGTTCCGTTCAACCAAGACCGGCTCTCGCAGCAGCCTGGACCGTGTCAACAAGCAACTTTCGGCCTCGCGCGGCACGTTTCGCCAAAAGGTGCATATCGGTGTGCTCGTGGCTACTGTGGCGCTCGTCGCCTACGGTGCGATCATTATCTGGTCGGCTTCGCAGTTTAAGGCCGATGCCTCGTTCTCACGCCATCTGCTGGGAATTGGCATCGGGGCGGTGCTGGCGGTGCTCGTCTGGCGTACCGACCTGCGCGGTATTTCCAATTTCTCGACGGCGTTGCTCGTCATCGACCTGATCGTGATCCTCTCGCCCAAGATTCCGGGTCTGTCCTATACGGGCGGTCTGGGCATGACGGGCTGGATCAAGATTCCCGGTATCGGCTTGACATTCCAGCCGGTTGAGCTTGCCAAGCTCATCACCATCTTCTTTATTGCTACGCTTGGCTCGCAGTATAACGGTCGCATCGATACCGTTCGTGACTACGTCAAGCTCTGCGGCATGCTGTCCATTCCGTTTTTGGCCGTCGTTGCCATGGGCGACCTGGGCTCGGGCCTGGTCGTGCTGGTTTCGGGCGCCATCGTCATCTGTATGAGCGGTGCACGCCGCGAATGGGTGCTGTCGACCCTGGCCCTGCTCGTGGGCCTGGTGGCCCTCGTCCTGGCGCTCGATTCGGTCTTTGATTCGTTGCTCGGCCACGATGTGCTCATCAAGCAGTATCAGATGAACCGTCTGACGGTCTTTATCGACCCCGACAATGCCGATTCGGACGATGCCTACAACCTGCAGCAGTCGCTTATCGCCGTTGGCTCGGGCGGCTTCTTTGGTAAGGGTTTGGGCCATGCGACGCAGTCGGCCGGCGGCTTTCTGCCTGAGTTCCACACCGACTTCGTCTTCGCCTTCCTGTCCGAGACCTTTGGCTTTTGCGGTTCCTTTTTGCTCCTGTGCCTCTACGTGCTGTTGATCTTTTCGACGATTCGCGTCGCCTTTAAGTGCGAGTCGCTGTTTTTGCGTCTTTCGTGTGTGGGCATCGTTGGCATGTGGGCGTTCCAGACCTTCGAAAACATCGGCATGTGCATCGGCATGATGCCGATTACCGGTATTCCGCTGCCGTTTATTAGCTTCGGTTCGTCTTCGATGATGATTCAGCTGCTGACGGTGGGTATCGTACAATCCATATGGCGGCATCGTTCGGGCGCCGCGTAACCGCTGGAGGGGTTTGCTATGAAAATTCCCGTAGATAAGCTGACCCGCGCTTTTAAGATGGGCGCGTCCGTTAAGAAGGATTCCGATACGCCGGTGCGCGTCTCGGTCTATCTGGATTCGTCCGCCTCGCGCTTTCTGGCCGAGACGGTGCGTGACGCCTTTGTGCCGCAGACGACCTCGGGCATTGTGCGCGTCGAGCGTCTGGGGGAGGAGCGAATTGCTCCAAAGACCGATACCGATGTGGTGCTGGTGCTCTCGTGTGGTTCCGACCGCTTGGAGAGTGCCGTGCAGGAGCTCGTGATTGCCGGCGCGCCCGTGTGCGTGCTTGCCGAGTCTGCTGTGGAGGTGCCGTTTATCGAGGAGTCCACGCCCATGCTCGGCGTGGTAGCGGCAACCGATAAGACGTATCTGCTCGAGACGCTTGCCCGCTGGATTCTCGATCGCACCGACAAGGAAACGGCTTTTGCGGCGAACTTTGCCTTCATGCGCATCGCGGCGGCCAATCGTATCATCACCTCGTGCGCGCTCACCAATATGGCGACCGGTGCGCTGGTGTTTTTGCCGGGCGCCGATTATCCCGTTATGGCGCTGGCGCAGGTGGGCATGCTCTTTGAGCTCGCTGCCGTCTTTGGACGCGGCATTAAGCCTGAGCGCGGCTACGAGGTCGCGGGCGTGCTTGCCGGCGGTCTTGTGATCCGAGCGGTCACCCGCGCGCTCGTCAAGCAGACGCCGCATATTGGGTTTGCCGTCAAGGCGCTCGCTGCCGCCGCGGGCACCTATGGCATGGGCCGTGCGCTCGTTTCGCTCTACGAGCGCGATGTCGACTACAGCCGTGCCAACGAGGTGGTCACTGCCACGTTCTCCCGCGTTCGCGATCTGGTGACCACGGTCGCGGGCGCTACCCGTCCTATGGCGTCCTATCAGGACGCATCAGATCTCGCTGCTTAGGGGTTTTCCGTTGCGCGTTGCATACCAAGACTGTTTTCATTTAATTGAGCCGTTGCTCGCCAAGGTCGAGAAGCCGAGTCGCTATATCGATCACGAGTGGGGCACGCTTTCCAAGGCCGATGCCGACTACCGTTGCTGCCTGATCTATCCGGATGTGTACGAGGTCGGTCTGCCCAACCAGGGTATCGCCATCCTCTACAACATCCTTAACCAGGCCGAGGGCATCTCCTGCGAGCGTGGCTATGTGCCGTGGCCCGATATGGGCGACGCCATGCGCGAGGCAGGCATTCCGCTGCTCTCGCTCGAGGGTGCAGCGCCGGTCGCTTCGTTTGATATCGTCGGTCTGCATGTGCCGCACGAGATGGCGGTGACGAACTTCCTCGAGGCACTCGACCTCGCTGGCATTCCACTGTTGGCGGCCGACCGAGGCGAAGACGACCCCATCATCATCGCCGGCGGCCCCTCGGTGTACAACCCCGAGCCGTACGCGGCCTTCTTCGATGCCATCCTCATCGGTGAGGGCGAGGAATCGCTGCTCGAGACCTGCCAGCTGCATCGCCGCCTGCGTGACGAAGGGGTCCCGCGCGCGCAGATTGTTGAGCAGCTTGCATCCATTGCCGGCAACTACGTGCCGTCGCTCTATGAGGTTCGTCACGACGAGCCCTGCTCGCCGCATGGCTACACCGTGCCGCGTGAGGGCAAGGATGCGCCGACCGTGGTCTACAAGCGCGTCGTCGAGGATTTCGGCGCCACGAATCCGCTGTCGCAGTCGTGCGTGCCCTATGCGCAGCTGGTCCACGACCGCCTGTCTATCGAGATCCTGCGCGGCTGCGCCCGCGGCTGTCGTTTTTGCCAGGCCGGCATGACGTATCGCCCGGTGCGCGAGCGCTCGGCCGACCAGATCGTCTCGTCGGTGATTCAGGGTCTGGAAAAGACCGGCTATGACGAGGTGTCGCTGACCTCGCTCTCCACGACCGACCACTCCTGCATTCGCGACGTGCTCGGCAGGCTCAACCGTCGCCTGGAGGATACGGGTATTCGCGTGTCTATTCCGTCGCAGCGCCTGGATTCGTTTGGCGTGGATATGGCCGAGTCGGTTGCCGGCGAAAAGAAGGGCGGCCTGACGTTCGCGCCCGAGGCCGGCAGCCAGCGCATGCGCGACATCATTAACAAGAACGTGACCGAGGAGGACCTGGACCGTGCGGCCAAGGCGGCCTTCGAGGCCGGCTGGAACCGCATGAAGCTCTACTTTATGATGGGCCTTCCCGGCGAGCGCGACGAGGACATCGTGGCCATCGCCAATCTGGCCGATCACGTGCTGGAGCTCGGTCGTTCCGTGGTGCCCAAGGCTCGTCGCGGCTCGATCTCGGTGTCCATCTCGGTTTCGGTCTTTATCCCCAAGGCTGCCACGCCGTTCCAATGGTGCCCGCAGCTCGACTACGACGACGTCAAGCGTCGCCAGAAGCTGCTTATCACGAGCGTTCGCAACCGTGCCGTTCGCGTGCATTACCACGATGCCGAGACCTCGCTCGTCGAGGCCGCGCTGTCCCGCGCCGGTCGCGACATGACGCCGGTCATTATCGACGCCTGGCGTGCGGGCTCGCGTTTTGACGCCTGGGTGGAGCATTTTTCGCTCGACAACTGGAAGTCGGCTGCGGCCAAAAACGGTATCGATCTCAACGAGCTCGTGCACCTGCCCTACGAACTGGACTGGCGCCTGCCCTGGGAGCACGTGAGTCCCGGCTGCTCGCGCGGCTTCCTCGAGCGCGAATACCGCCGCTCGCTGGAGGGTGTCACGACCCCCGACTGTACCCGTACGTCGTGCACCGGCTGCGGAATCTGCCCCACGCTCCACGCCAAGAACGTATTGGTGGGTGATCGCGCATGAGTGAGCGCCTGACCGACAACCCCACGCTCTTTAGGCTTCGCGTTCGCTATGGCAAGCGCGACCGTCTTAAGTACCTGGGCCATCTCGAAGTGATTCATACCATTGAGCGCATCGTGCGTCGTGCGGGTCTGCCCTATGCTGTGACACAGGGCTTCTCTCCGCACATGCGCGTGGGCTTTTCGTCGGCGCTGCCGGTGGGAACGTCGTCGACCTGCGAGTGGTATGACCTGTTTATGACCGAGTTCGTTGCACTCGACGAGGCGTTTGGGCGCCTGGCTGCTGCCTCTCCGGCCGATCTGGCCCCCATCGAGGTCGCCTACATCGACGTGCGCACGCCGGCGCTGACGGCGCAACTCACGCGTCTGTCGTACCGTATCGACCTACACTTGGACGCCGAAGCACCCGTGAGCGCCGATGAGGTGCGCGCTGCGATCGACACGTTGCGTGCAGGCCATGGCATCGACTACACACGCGGTAAGAAGAGCAAGCGCCTAGACCTTGACCACACACTGGTGGGCTATGAGCTCACGGCAGGGGAGCGCCCGGACCATCTGGTGCTCATGCTCGACACCCATGCCGACAACGAGGGGTCCATGCGTCCGGAAATTTTGCTTTCTGCCGCTGATGTTTTGTTGCAGGGCTTGACCCCGGGCGTCGATGCACCTATTGTTTCCACCGGTATGCAAGACCTCGTGACCATCTGCTCCTACGATGTCGAGCGTCAGAATCAAGCATGCGAGGACGACGAGGGCCGACTCGTCAGCCCCATACCTGTGCGAACTTGTGGATTTGCTCCACATACTCGTTGACGGGGGTATTATCGCCTGCTACTATATTCGGCTGTTGCACTAACTGATGCATGAAGGGCAAGTAAACATGTACGCAATCGTTAACACGGGCGGCAAGCAGTACAAGGTCGCCACCGACGATGTCATCACCGTCGAGAAGATCGAGGGCAATGAGGGCGACAAGATCACCCTGCCGGTTATCTTCCTCAACGATGGTAAGAAGATCGTCACCGATCCCGACAAGCTGGCCAAGGCCAAGGTTACCGCTCAGATCGTTGAGCAGTTCAAGGGCGAGAAGCAGCTGGTCTTCAAGTTCCACAAGCGCAAGCGCTATCGTCGTCTGAAGGGTCACCGTCAGCAGCTCACCAAGCTGAAGATCGTGAAGGTTCAGGCTACCTCCCGCGCCAAGAAGGCTGTCAAGGCAGAGGCTGAGGCTGTTGCCGAGGCTCCCGTCGCCGAGTAGATTACACTCGTAACGAAAGAGTAGGTATACACAATGGCACACAAAAAAGGACTCGGTTCCTCCCGTAATGGCCGTGACTCCCGCGGTCAGCGCCTTGGCACGAAGCGCTATGCCGGCCAGACGGTAACCACGGGCACGATTCTCGTCCGTCAGCACGGCACGCACATCCACCCGGGTGAGAACGTTGGCCGTGGCAAGGACGACACGCTGTTCGCGCTGGTCGACGGTACCGTTGAGTTCCACAAGGGTATCAAGCACAGGGTCAGCGTACGCCCGCTCGCGAACGCGTAATTCACCCTTCATAGAGCACATATGTGGGAGGCACTTGAGTTTTAGGATTCAAGGGTCTCCCTCTTTTTTGTAGGAGGCGATTCTGTTGTCACAGTTCACCGATATCAGCCGAATTAACGTTTGCGGCGGCGACGGCGGAGCCGGATGCATGTCGTTTAGGCGCGAGGCATTTGTTCCCAAGGGCGGCCCCGATGGCGGCGACGGCGGTCGTGGCGGCAATGTCGTCATCCAGGCCGATGC
The DNA here is from genome assembly GCA_958348225.1 of uncultured Collinsella sp. Classification (GTDB taxonomy): domain Bacteria; phylum Actinomycetota; class Coriobacteriia; order Coriobacteriales; family Coriobacteriaceae; genus Collinsella. Next base: position 63,298 of record CATVYG010000002.1, on the reverse strand, counting down.
TCAGCTGTCCTCGCTGATTGATTACCGCTTTAAGCATCATTTCCGTGCCGAGCGCGGAACGCATGGCCAGGGTGCCCGTCGCAATGGCAAGAGCGGTGAGGACCTGATTTTGAAAGTCCCCATGGGCACTGTAGTCCGCGAGCTCGATCCCGAGACGCAGACCCCGATGTTCGAGATTGCCGATCTGGTTCACGACGGCGAGCGCGTCGTCGTGGCGCCCGGTGGCGCCGGCGGTCTGGGCAATACCCACTTTGTGACGTCGGTGCGTCGCGCGCCTGCGTTTGCCCAACTGGGTGAGCCTGCCGAGGAGCATTGGATCGAGCTCGAGATGAAGCTCATGGCCGATGCCGCGCTTGTGGGCTTTCCCTCTGTCGGCAAGTCCTCGCTCATCGCGCGTATGAGCGCTGCCCGTCCCAAGATTGCCGACTACCCGTTTACCACGCTCGTGCCCAACTTGGGCATGGTGCGTGCCGGCGAATATTCTTACGTCGTTGCCGATGTCCCCGGTCTCATCGAGGGCGCGAGCGAGGGTAAAGGCCTGGGCCATCAGTTCCTGCGCCACATTGAGCGCACGGCCCTGATCATGCATGTCGTTGATATGACGGGCGGGTTTGAGGATCGCGATCCGGTCGAGGACTATCGAATTATTAACCGTGAGCTTGAGCAGTATGGTGCAGAGCTCTCGGAGCGCCCGCAGATCGTTGTCGCCAACAAGTGCGATGCGCCGGGCACGGCCGACAAGATTGCCAACCTTAAGCGTGCGGCACTCGACGATGGCCATATGTTCTTTGCCGTGTCCGCTGTGACGGGTGCCGGTCTCAACACGCTGATGCTTGCCGTGGGCGAGCAGGTGGCCAAGCTCCGCGCCGAGCTTGCGGTCTCCGATGAGCCAGTCGATCTGCGCGACGAGGAGTGGGAGCGCCGCCGTCTGCAGCGCGAGAAGCGTTTCCGCATTGTTCAGGAAGAGCCCCATGCCTTCCGCGTGGTCGGCCGTGCCATCGAGCGCATGGTTATCCAGACTGACTGGGAAAACGAGGAAGCTGTCATCTACCTGCAGCATAAGTTTGCGCGCATGGGTGTCGACGACGCGCTCGAGAAGGCTGGCTGTCGTGCCGGCGACGAGGTCCGCATTTGCCAGCGCGCCTTTGACTTTGAGGGCGCCGAGGACTTCTCGGAGTTTGAGGACGAGCTCGAGGATGCAGGCGTTGAGGTTATTGACGTAGCGGCCGAGGGTGCGGACGTGGTTGATGCCACCGAGGGCTCCGAAGGCACTACCGAAGTCGACGTTGTTGAGACCCCGGAGGGCGAGTAGGCTATGTCGCTGCGCGGTGGAATCGGTCTGCCCGAGCTTCCTCTAGAAGACGGGCAGGAGTTTAGGCTCGGCATTATGGGTGGTACCTTTGACCCGATTCATTACGGGCACTTGGTTACCGCCGAGCAGGCGCGCGAGTCGCTCGACTTGGACGCCGTGCTCTTTATGCCGGCCGGCTCTCCCGCCTTTAAGCTCGACAAACCGGTGACGCCTGCCGAGGACCGTTATGCCATGACGGTTCTCGCGACCGCTGCGAATCCGGCTTTTTTGGCGAGCCGTTTCGAGATCGACCGTCCTGGCGTGACCTATACGGCCGATACGCTTCATGCCCTTCGCGACTTTTATCCGCCTCAGGTAAAGCTCTACTTTATTACGGGTGCCGATGCGATTATCGATATTGTGACCTGGCACAATGCTAGTGAGATTGCCGAACTGGCAACCTTTATTGCTGCGACGCGGCCGGGCTTTGACATCGATACGGCCCGGGCGCGGATTAAGGAATCGGGGCTGCCATTCGACGTGCGCTATATCCAGATTCCGGCGCTGGCGATTAGCTCGACCAACATTCGCAAGCGGGTTGCCCGCGGCATGAGCGTGCGCTATCTTACGAGCGAGTCCGTGCTCGGCTATATCCGTAAACGCGGCTTGTATGCCGATCTTGGGCAAGACGATTTTGATTGATGGGGGTCTATGTTGTCGGTAGAAGATCAGTTTGAGGGCGACGAGCGCGCGCTCTTGATGCGTATCCACGAGTTGTTCGATGTGCGTATGAAGGATAAACGTAAACGCTACGTGCATTCGCTCGGGGTTGCCGAGACTGCGCTGCACCTAGCCGAGGTATACGGTGTCGACCGCTTTGATGCCGCTGCCGCCGGCCTGCTCCATGACTGGGACAAGGTGCTCTCCGACGACGAGCTGGTCACGCGCGCTCTGCATTATGGCATTAAGATTGCCGGCTCTCCGTCTGCCGCGACGCCGCTTTTGCATGGCCCGGTTGCCGCCTATGAGCTTCCGCAGCTTTTTCCTGAGCTGTCGCCGGCGGTCTTTCAGGCTGTCGACCGTCACACCGTGGGCGCTTGCGACATGACGCCGCTCGATATGGTGGTCTTTGTGGCCGATGCCATCGAACCCAACCGCCACGGTGACTATGCCCATGCGCTGCGCAAGATGGTGGGGAAGTCCTCGCTCGACGAGTTGTTCTTCTCCTGTTTTGCTCAGGGTCTGGTCTATGTGATCCAGACCGGGCGTTATCTTTATCCCACAGCTATTACGATTTACAACCATTACGCCCAGCTGCGCTAGCTCGGGCTGTCTAGAAAGAGGTATTCCATGGCCGACGAGACCATGACCGACGAGCAGATTCTTGAAAGTGTGGAGCACAAGAGTTTCGTTGCCACGTCCGACCGCACTGCCGCCTCGCTGTCCGCGAGCGGTGTCGCCGCCGAGGATGTCGCTCGCGCTGCCGCGCAGGCCGCCTACGACAAGAAAGGCGAGGACGTTCAGGTGCTCGACCTGACTGAGCTTTCCGATGTTTGTGACTACTTTGTCCTTGCTACCGGCACCAACAACCGCCAGGTTGATTCGATCGTCGACGAAATTGAGGAGAAGGTTGCCGAGGCTTGCGGCGAGCATCCGTTCTCTATCGAGGGCCGTGAGCAGAAGACCTGGATGCTCATGGACTACGGCTCGGTTGTCGTCCACGTCTTTACCCCCGAGGCCCGCGAGTTCTACCGTCTCGAGAAGCTCTGGGGTGACGCTCCCCAGCTTCCCCTCGACCTCCTTTAGTAGTTCATTTGGGACGGGGCTTTTTAGCTACCCTTTACCGTTCGCCGGTCAGTTGCGCCATTCGCAGCTGCCCGGCTTTCTTTTTGCCATAGGGGCTAATCGTTGAAGCGGGATTGGCGGCCGAAGGACAGGGCTGTGTCGCCGAACTTGTCTCGGACGGCGTCGATGGCGACTGAGAGGTCGCGACGGTCGCTGGATTGGGCTCCGCGGTCGTCGACTTCGCAGAACAGGTCGGTCTGGATGCCGCCCTGATGGTCAAAGTCGCTCATGCCGATGCCCGCCAGGCGCACATGCATGCCTTCCTGCCAGATGTTGTCGAGCAGTTCGAGCGCCACTGCCACAAAGATGTTCTCATCGTCGGTCGGATGAGGCAGCCGGCGCTGTGCCGAGCGACCGCTTCCATACGAATACTTGAGTTTGAGCGTCACCGTGGCGCCCGTTAGTCCCTGACGGCGCAGGCGGCGTCCCACTGACTCTCCCAACAGCGCAATCGCCGCTTCGATGTCCTGACGCTCAGTCAAATCTTTCGCAAAGGTGCGTTCATTGCTGACCGACTTGACCTCGCGCTCTTCATCTAGACTCGTGACTTCGGAGATTTCGAGCCCCAGCGCACGTTGGCGCATGCGTTCGCCGTTGACGCCAAAAATAGAGGCTAAGGTTGATTCGGGCGCGCGTGACAGCTCGCCGAGTGTATAGATGCGCATGCGGCGCAGTCGCTCCTCGGCCGAGCGCCCGATGCCGCTCATGGCAGATACCGGCAGCGCGGCCAAAAAGCGCTGCTCGGTTCCAGGGCGCACGATGGTCAGCCCAAACGGTTTGTCCCTCTCGCTTGCGATCTTTGCGACCGTCTTGTTGCAGCCTACGCCAATGGAGCAGGTCACTCCCAGCGCTGCCACGCGGTCGCTTATCCGCCGCGCAACCAGCAGCGGATCTTCGGGCGCAAAGCGGCCCGGTGTGATATCGATAAAGGCCTCGTCAATTGATACGCGCTCAACGCGCGGGGTCTCGTCGGCGAGAATCGCCATGACCTGTGCGCTGACCTCGTGGTAGCGATTGAAATGCCCATGCGTCCAAATGGCCTGCGGACAGAGGCGCCGTGCCTCGGCCGAGGGCATGGCGGAATGCACGCCAAAGCGGCGCGCCTCGTAGGAGCAGGTGGACACGACGCCGCGGGAATCGGCATCGCCACCCACGATGAGCGGCTTGCCGCGCCACTCGGGATGGTCGAGCATCTCCACGCTCGCAAAAAACGCATCGAGATCCATGAGGCCCACCGCCGGTCCCGTCCAGGGCGGCGGCGTGACGCCCGCAGCATCCTCATAACCGTATGTATGTTCGCGTCTTTTCATGGCATGAGTATACCGCGCAGCTCATGTGGGGTGCGTGGATGTGCTTGCAAATCGCGAATTCTTGTCTAAGATATGGATTTGCCTTCGACTTCACCGAAGAAGTTGGTCTCACGGACTTCACCTGCCCGCGTCGATGGCGTATTATGTTCAACTGTTTGTTTGTAGTTGCAGCCTAAAGCTGCTTGGTTGGAGGAGTTTCCTTTGGCAGTCAAGATTCGCCTTGCTCGTCACGGCGCTAAGAAGCGTCCGTACTACCGTGTCGTCGTCGCCGATTCCCGCGCCCCGCGTGACGGTCGTATCATCGAGGAGGTTGGCCGCTACAACCCGATGACCGCCCCCAAGACCATCAACCTCGATCTCGAGAAGATCGCTGACTGGCAGTCCAAGGGCGCTCAGCTCACCGACGCTGTCGCTGCTCTGGTCAAGGCCGCCAACGAGGGCGAGAAGACCGAGACCGTCGTCAAGAAGTCCAAGAAGCAGCTCGCCAAAGAGGCCGAGGCCGCTAAGGCTGCCGCTGAGGCCGCTGAGGGCGCCGAGGAGTAAATCGTGCCTGAGGTTGACGCTGCACAGCTCGAGGGTGAGGCAATGCTCTCAGATCGCATCGCCGATCTCGTCGAATATCTCGTTGTTCAGATCGTCGACGACCCGGATTCCGTGAGCCTTGAGGTCATCGATGGTGACGACGCCTCCACGATTGAGGTTTCGGTTGCCGAGGATGACGTCGCTAAGGTCATCGGCCGTCGTGGCCGTACCATCAAGGCCATTCGCACGCTCGCCCGTGCACTGGCCGCTCGCCTCGACACTGCAGTCGAGGTAGAGGTTCTGGGCTAGGACCTTGAGGTCCCAGTACAAAAACATCGCCCGTGTGGTCAAGCCGCACGGAAGGAAGGGGGAGGTCCTCGCGCAGCCGCTGCGGGGGCTTCCTTCTGTATTGACGCCGGGTATGCGCGTCGCCTTGACGCCGCCGGCGCTCAAGCGTGACCGTTTTTGCACGGTCACATCCGTCACCGATACGGGCGATGGTGATCTGGTCTCGTTTGAGGGCATTGATGACTTGACGGCCGCCGAGGGCATCACCGGATGCTACGTGCTGGCAAATCGTGACGACTTTGAGCTCGATTCGCTCGATGCCGCCTATACCGATCTGATGGGTCGCGAGGTGGTCGACGAGCGTTTCGGTTCGCTCGGCACGATTGTCGAGATCATGTCGACGCCCGCCAACGATGTTTGGGTTGTCGAGGGCGATCGGTACGGCGAGGTGCTGATTCCCGTGATCGAGCAGGTTGTGCTCGATCTTCCCGATCAGGGGACAATTTCCGTCCACGTTATGGACGGGTTGATTGATATGGACAAGTAGGGAGGACAACATGCTGATTGAGACCCTTTCGGTCTTTCCCGAGATGTTTGAGCCCGTCATGTCCACATCGATCTTGGGCCGCGCCCGCAAGGCCGGCCTTTTTGATTTTAAGGCCTATAACCTGCGCGACTGGACGCACGACCGCCATCGTACCGTCGATGACGAGCCGTACGGCGGCGGGCAGGGCATGCTTATGAAGGTCGAGCCCATCGCCGAGGCCATCGAGGCTATTAGTTCCGAGGGTCCCAAGCCCACCGTGGTGTTCTTTACGCCCTGCGGCGAACCCTTTACGCAGCATGTGGCCGAGCGCCTGCTCAAAAGCGAGCGCCTGCTGTTTGTTTGCAGCCGCTACGAGGGCGTCGACGAGCGCGCGTATGCGTATGCCGACGAGCGCCTGTCGATCGGCGACTACGTGCTTACGGGCGGCGAGCTTCCCGCTATGGTCGTTGCCGATGCCGTCGTACGTTTGATTCCCGGCGCCCTTGGTGACGAGATGAGCAATGTCGATGAGTCGTTCTCGACTGCCGAGGACGGTGGCCTGCTCGAGTACGCGCAGTACACCCGTCCCGCCGAGTTCAACGGCGAGGGCGTGCCGCCGGTGCTCGTGAGCGGTGACCATGCCAAGGTTGACGCCTGGCGCCGTAAGAATGCCATCGAGCGCACCTGCCGCTGGCGTCCCGACCTGATCGAGACGGCGCGGCTTACGCCCGAGGAGCGCGCATACGCGCAGGACATCCTGGACGCATCGTATTCGCAGAGCAAGGAGTGAGAATGGTTCCATCGCAGCATTCCGTGCTAAAGGGTGCGTTTGAGTGGATCGTGGTCGTCGCGATCGCACTGGTCGCCACCTTCCTGATTCGCTCGTTTGTGGTCGAACCCTTTGTGGTGCCCACCGGCTCCATGGAGTCCACGATCGAGATCGGCGACCAGATCCTGGCGCAAAAGGTGAGCCTTAAGCTCGGCCAGCCTGTCAGCCAAGGCGATATCGTGGTGTTCCACAACCCCGATGTCACCTCCGAGCACGATGTTCTCGTCAAGCGTGTTATTGCCACGGCCGGCCAGACGGTCGACCTTCGGGACGGCAAGGTGGTCGTTGACGGCCAGGCGCTCGACGAGGACTACACGACCGGCATGAGCTGGCCGCTTTCGGTCCAGGCTCCCGGCGCTCAGGTAAGCTATCCCTACACCGTTCCCGACGGGTGCGTGTGGGTGATGGGCGACAACCGCGAAAACTCTGCCGACTCACGTTACTTTGGTCCCGTCGATCGCTCTGATTTGATCGCCGTGGCGCTTGTGCGCTACTGGCCGCTCAACCGCATCGGCGCTATCGACTAAAAACCGCTATAGTACAGTACCTAACCGTGTAATCGTTTCGACGAGGGGATATTAGAGGCATGAACGCTTCATCGCTTTCCTTCCAAGACATCATCCTGCGTCTCCAGCAGTACTGGGGCGAGCAGGGCTGCGTCATTATGCAGCCCTATGACTCTGAGGTCGGTGCCGGTACCTTCCACACCGCGACCACGCTGCGCTCGCTCGGTCCCGCCGAGTGGCGCACCTGCTACGCTCAGCCTTGCCGCCGTCCCGCCGACGGCCGCTACGGCGAGAACCCCAACCGCATGCAGCACTACTATCAGTTCCAGGTGCTCATCAAGCCGTCGCCGGTCAACGCCCAGGAGCTTTACCTGGGGTCTCTTGCCGCTATCGGCCTGGACCCCAACGACCATGACGTCCGTTTTGTCGAGGATGACTGGGAGAGCCCGACCCTGGGCGCCTGGGGCCTTGGCTGGGAGGTCTGGCTCAATGGCATGGAGGTCACGCAGTTTACGTACTTCCAGCAGGTGGGCGGCATCGAGGTCGACCCCGTGCCCGTCGAGATCACCTATGGTCTGGAGCGCATCGCCATGTACGCCCAGGGCGTCAACTCCGTCTACGACCTGGTGTGGAGCTATCTGCCCGACGGCACGCCCATGACCTATGGCGACGTGTTCCTGGAGAACGAGCGCGAGTTTAGTGCCTACAACTTTGAGGTCGCCAACGTCGAGATGATGCGTCAGAAGTTTGATGACTACGAGGCCGAGTGCCACTCCTGCCTTGAGCGCAAGCTGCCGCTGCCCGCTTACGACTGCGTCATGAAGTGCAGTCATGCCTTCAACCTGCTCGATGCCCGCGGCGCGCTGTCCGCGGTCGAGCGTGCCAACTACATCCTGCGCGTCCGCGCCGTCGCCAAGGCGTGCTGCGAGGCCTATATGGCCGAGGTCGCCGGAGTCAACGAGAATGCCGACCAGGAAGGCGAGGTGGCGTAAGCCATGGCAGACGCTAAGGATTTCCTGTTTGAAATCGGTACGGAGGAAATGCCCTCCGCACCGCTGAACAATGCCGTCAAGCAGCTTGGCACCATGATCGCCAAGGGTCTCGACGAGGCCGGTCTGGCCCATGGCGAGGTCCGCGTGATCTCGAGCCCGCGTCGCCTGGCTGCGCTCGTGGCCAACGTCGCCACCGCGACCGATGAGGTTCACGAGGTCAAGCGTGGCCCCGCGGCCAACATTGCCTTTGATGCCGACGGCAATGCCACCAAGGCCGCCCAGGGGTTTGCCCGCAAGTGCGGTGTGGCTGCCGAGGACCTGGTCCGTCGCGAGGACACCGACGGTCGCGAGTATGTGTTCGCCGAGAAGAACATTCCCTCCGCACCGGCTACGCCGATCCTGACGGCCCTGTGCGAGAAGACTATCGCTGGCCTGCAGTGGCCCAACTATCGCAGCCAGCGTTGGGGCCACAAGCACGCTACGTTTGTTCGTCCGGTCCGTTGGATCTGCTGCCTTCTGGGCGAAGACGTCGTGCCCGTGTCGTTTGCCGATGTGACGAGTGGCAACACCACGCGTGGTCATCGCGTACTTGGCCCCGGTGACCATGTGGTCGCCAGCCCCGCCGTCTACGAGCAGGTGCTCGAGGACGCCGGTGTGCTTTCTGCCGAGCGTCGTCGTAAGGCCATCCTTGCCGGTATCGCCGAGGTCGAGGCTGCTCGCCCCGGTTGCCATGTCGACACGCCCAAGAAGGTTTTTGAGGAGGTCATCAACCTCTGCGAGTGGCCGACGGTGCTCGTCGGTACCTTCGATGAGGAGTTCCTCAAGGTCCCGCATGAGATCATCTGCGAGTCCATGCTCACCAACCAGCGCTACTTCCCGATCTATGATGGCGAGGGCAAGCTTACGCGTGAGTTCGTGGTCGTCTCCAACAGCAAGCCCGAGAACGCCGAGCGCGTGATCGACGGCAACGAGCGCGTCGTGCGCGCCCGTCTGGACGACGCCAAGTTCTTCTACGAGGAGGACCTGAAGATCTCCCTCGACGAGTTCCGCGAGCGTCTGGCCAAGGTCGCCTTCCAGGAGAAGCTCGGTAGCGTGCTCGCCAAGTCCGAGCGCATTGAGCAGCTCGCACTCGCCATCGCTCGCGAGGCCCATCTGGGCGCCCACCTTGCCGCCGATGCCGCTCGCGCCGCTCACCTGTGCAAGGCCGACCTGGTATCCAACGCCGTCGTCGAGTTCACGAGCCAGCAGGGCGTGATGGGCGGTTACTACGCTATCGCGATGGGGGAGAACGACGAGGTCGCCCACGCCATCCGCGATCACTATCGTCCCCGCTTTGCAGGCGATGAGCTGCCCGAGGGCACCGCTGGCTGCGTCGTGGCCTGTGCCGACAAGCTCGATACCATCGCCGGTATCTTTGCCATCGGCGAGCCTCCGACCGGCTCTTCGGACCCGTACGCGCTGCGTCGCGCCGCTATCGGCATTATCAACATCCTGCGCGATCGTCTGCCGATCGACCCCACGTCGCTGATCGACTTTGCCCTTGAGCTCTATAGCGAGCAAGGCATTGAGTTCGACTCCGCCGAGGTCGCCCAACAGGTCCGTGACTTCTTCCATGGCCGCCTGGTGAGCATGGCCCGCGACGAGAAGATTCCTGCCGATACCGTCGCCGCCGTCTCTGCGGTGCACATCATCGCCCCGTCGGTCTTCTTCGCCCGCTGCGCCGCCCTCGACGAAGCCCGCAAGAACGATGCCGAGACCTTCGACAACCTGGCTACCGCCTATGCCCGCGCCGCGCACATCTCCAAGCCCGAGCTGGGCGCGGAGTACGACCGCAGCCTGATGGGCGAGGTCGAGCTCGCGCTCGCCGACGCCTCCGAGGCTGCTCAGATCGCCGTCGATGCTGCTCTCGCCGCCGAGGATTACCCGGCCGCATTTGCCGCCCTTGCAGCTCTGCGCGCCCCCATCGACCGCTTCTTCGACGAGGTTATGGTCATGGACAAGGACGAGCAGCTCCGCGATAATCGCCTTAAGCTGCTCAACCGCTTTGAGGCCGTTTTCTCCGGCATCGCAAACATCGGTGAGCTTGCTCGCAAAAAGTAAGCTAGCCTGCGCATAAGCGCAAAAGGAGCCCCGCATGGATTGCCCGGTCACCGCTCGTCCCACCGTTATCGTTATCTCCGACTCGCTCGGTGATACCGCTTGTGAGGTGGTGCTTGCGGCGTCCGGGCAATTTGATGAAGGGGCTTTTCATCTCTTGCGCCTGCCCAAGGTGACCTCGGTGGAGCAGGTTAAATCGTTTGTGGGTCCGCGTGTTGATGCGGACCATCGCGATATTGCCGTGTTCCACACCATTGTCGATCCGGCGCTTCGCGCCCGCGTGCTCGATTACCTGGGCATGCTGCATATCCGTTCGGTCGACTTGATCGGCCCGACACTTGCCGTGCTTTCGTCGCTCATCGGTGCGTCGCCCAAGGGCGTTGCAGGCGTGATTCACAAGACCGATGACCGCTATTTCCATCGCATCGAGGCCATGGAGTATTTTGTTGAGCACGACGACGGGCGCGGTTGCGACGATCTGTCGGGTGCCGATATCGTGCTGCTGGGCGTATCGCGCACGTCCAAGACGCCGCTGTCGATGTATTTGGCCTATCAGGGTTACAAGGTTGCCAATGTTCCTTTGGCCCATGGCATGGAGCCACCGAAGTCAATTTACGAGGTCGACCCGATGCGGTTGTTTGGCCTGATTTCGACTGTCGATGTGATCTCCGGGATTCGCGATAGCCGCTTGGGCGATGATTACACCCGTGCCGTTGCCGGCTCCTATGCCGAGCCCGAGAGCGTACGCAGCGAGCTCGAGGAAGCCCGCGCTCTCATGAAGCGCCTGGGCTGCTTTGTGGTGCGTACCGACGGCAAGGCGATCGAGGAGAGCGCCTCCGAGATCATAAGTCACTTGGTTGAAATCCAAGAAGCCCGTGCCCGCCGCGCCTCCCGCCGAGCCCACCAAAGCTAGCTTATTGGGATAGCTAAAAATGCCCCGTCTAAAAAAGACTACCTAAAATAATGCACGATAATGGTAAAGCGATTTAGCAAGATACTTGCATTTGACCTGCAATTCTCTTGCATTGGTATCTTCATAAGGTAACCAACTTTACCTACCGTTTACCGCCACATTTACCACGTTTACCAAACCCCGTACCCTCTTCTCATGTCAGCGTGAAACCCGCCGTATAGTTCCTTCACGGCCCGCATCCGGCGGGTCGATTCGTCACCACGGTCGTGCGCGAGAGCGTATGGAAGGGGAAGTATCGTGAGCGATTGCAAGAGGGTTTACCGTTTTGGAACCGACGCCCAGGGCACCTGCGTCACTGAGGGCGACAAATCCATGAACTTCGTGCTTGGCGGCAAGGGCGCAAACCTAGCCGAGATGAGCCGCATCGGCCTGCCGGTTCCCGGTGGCTTTACCATTACCTGCCAGACCTGTGTCGAGTACTCCGGTGCCGGCAACGTCTGGCCCGAAGGTGCACTCGATGAGATCGTTGCTGCCGAGGCCGACCTCGAGGCCCGCTGCGGCAAGAAGCTCGGCGACGCCTCCGATCCGCTGCTCGTATCGGTGCGCTCGGGCGCTCCGTTCTCCATGCCCGGCATGATGGACACGGTCCTCAACTTGGGCCTCAACGACGACTCCGTTCAGGGCCTCATCGCCCAGACGCAAAACCCGCGCTTTGCCTGGGACAGCTACCGCCGCTTTATCCAGATGTTCTCCAACGTCGTTATGGGCGTCGATTCCGACCTGTTCGAGAACGCCCTGACCCAGGCCCGCCTGGTTGCCGGTGTTCGCGTCGATTCCGAGCTTTCAGCCGAGGACCTGCAGGAGCTCGTCGAGACTTTCAAGGGCATTTACTCCGACAACGTTGAGGCCGCTCTGTACCCCGAGCTCGAGGTCGCGGACGGCAAGCCCGTCTTCCCGCGCGATCCGGAGCTCCAGCTGCGCCTTGCCATTCAGGCCGTCTTTGGCAGCTGGATGAACGAGCGTGCCCGCATCTACCGCAAGCAGCATGGCATTTCCGACGACCTCGGCACCGCCGTCAACGTGCAGGCCATGGTCTTTGGCAACAAGGGCGATACCTCTGCGACCGGCGTCGCCTTTACGCGCAACCCGGCCGACGGCACCAAGGAGTTCTACGGTGACTTTTTGGTTAACGCCCAGGGTGAGGACGTTGTCGCCGGCATCCGCAACACCGAGCCCATTGCCGACCTCAAGGCCACCCCGGGCCTTGAGTCTGCAGGTGAGGAGCTCGAGCGCGTGTTCCTGACGCTCGAGGACCATTACCACGATATGTGCGATATCGAGTTCACCATCGAGCAGGGCAAGCTCTGGATGCTCCAGACCCGCGTGGGCAAGCGCACTGCCACCGCCGCCCTGCGCATTGCCATCGAAATGGTCGAGGAGGGTCTGATCACCCGCGAGGAGGCTGTGGGCCGAATCGATCCCGCGCAGCTCGACCAGCTCCTGCACCCGCAGTTCGACTCCTCCAAGAAGTACGAGCCGCTCGCATGCGGCCTTAACGCCAGTCCCGGTGCCGCCGTGGGCGAGGTCGTGTTCTCGAGCGATGACGCCGTCGCGCGTTCTGCCGAGGGCCATAAGGTCATTCTGGTCCGCTGGGAGACCAACCCCGACGACCTGAAGGGTATGGTCGCCGCCGAGGGTATCCTGACCAGCCACGGTGGCAAGACGAGCCATGCCGCCGTTATCGCTCGCGGTATGGGTACGCCCTGCGTCTGCGGCGTTGAGCGCTTCCACATCGACGCCGCCGAGAAGGTTGTGCGCATCGAGGGTAGCGATCGTGTGCTGTACGAAGGCGATGCCATCTCCATCGACGGCACCCAGGGCATCGTCGTCGATGGCGCTGTCGATTTGGTCTCCGCCGAGCTCACCGGCGACCTGGACACCATCCTGTCCTGGGCCGACGAGATTCGTCTGGACGAGACCTGTGGCCACGCCAACCATGTGCGCGTCAACGCCGACAATCCCGAGGATGCCGAGCTCGCCCTCGAGTTTGGTGCCGAGGCTATTGGCCTGTGCCGCACCGAGCACATGTTCCTGGGCGATCGTAAGAACATCATCCAGAGCTTTATCCTGTCCGATGATGAGGCCGTGAAGCAGCAGGCCCTGTCCGACCTGCTCAAGGTTCAGACCGAGGACTTCCTGGCAATGTTCAAGACCATGTCCGGTCGCGACGTAGTTGTTCGCCTGCTCGATCCGCCGCTTCATGAGTTCCTGGATAATCCTCGCGAGCTCGAGGTCGCCATCACCAAGAAGGAAGCCGCCGGCGCCAGCGAGGAAGAGCTTGCCGTCCTGCGTGCCCGCCTGCGTCGTATCGACGGCATGGTCGAGTCCAACCCGATGCTCGGCCTGCGCGGTGTGCGCCTGTCCGTTGTCTTTAGCGATCTGCCGCTCATGCAGGTTCGCGCCGTCGCCACGGCTGCCGCTCGCCTTATCAAGCAGGGTGTCGACCCGCGTCCCGAGATCATGGTTCCGCTCGTCTCCATCACGGCGGAGCATGTCCAGACCCGCGAGGTCATCGAGCGCGTGATCGCCAAGGTTTCCGCCGAGGAGGGCGTCGAGCTCAATATTCCCGTGGGCACGATGCTCGAGCTGCCACGCGCCTGCATGGTCGCCGACGAGATCGCCCATCATGCCGACTTCTTCTGCTTTGGCACCAACGACCTCACGCAGACGACCTTCGGCTTCTCTCGAGACGATGCCGAGGCCAAGTTCATCCCGCTGTACATGCACAAGAAGATCTTGAAGGACAACCCCTTCGAGACCATCGACTCGGCGGTACTGGAGCTGGTGCGCATGGCCGTCGAGAAGGGTCGGGCCACCAACCCCGACATGCACTTTGGCGTGTGCGGCGAGCACGGCGGCGACCCCAAGTCCATCAAGGGCCTGTTTAACGTGGCCGACGTGGACTACGTGTCCTGCTCGCCCTATCGTGTACCCCTCGCGCGCCTGGCGGCCGCCCAGGCCAAGCTCGAGGCCAAGCGTTCCGCCTAACGTTTTGGGTTTGGGCGCCTAGCGTAGCCCCCTTCACGCCGCCCGTCTCATTCGTGAGGCGGGCGGTTATCATGTGCGGGTTTTGTCTTTTTGTCTGCGTAAAAAATTGTTCTTGCAGCAGAAACCCGCGCGTGTATACTCGAATACGTTTGTTCAACTACGTGCCGGCCAAGGTGGTACGGCACCTCTAGAAGAGTAAGGAATTGCACATGGATTACATCCGCGCAATCGAGCGTCAGCAGATCCGCGAGGACATTCCTCAGGTTCGCGTCGCCGACAACGTCAAGGTTCACTACCGCATTAAGGAAGGCGACCGCGAGCGCATCCAGGTCTTCCAGGGCGACGTCATCCGCATGGCCGGCGCCGGTGCCCGCGAGACCTTCACCGTCCGCAAGATTTCCTTCGGTGTCGGTGTTGAGCGTACCTTCCCGCTTCACAGCCCCAAGATCGCCAAGCTCGAGGTCGTTCGTCATGGTCGCGTCCGTCGCGCCAAGCTGTACTACCTCCGCGACAAGGTGGGCAAGGCTGCTCGCATCCCCGAGAAGCGCTAAGAAGATCGCAGCGTCTGTCCACTCGTTTGGACAAAAGGGTCACCTTCGGGTGGCCCTTCTTTTTATCTGATTTGCATGCAAGGAGGCCCCGATATGGCCAACATGACGAGCTCGGTTTCGGCATCGCAGGTTGCCGGCGAGCTGGCGAGCGCCACGTTCGAGGAGATTCCCGCCCTCGTGGAGCATTATCGCGAGGATCCGCGCCAGCAGGTGATCAAGGCTTGCGAACGTGCCCTTAAGCGCCATGCCAAGGAACTTTCCGAACGCGAGCGCGTCAACGGCATGTACGAGCTTATGCATGAGCTCGGCGGTGATGGCGTGGTCGTGGGCGTCGACGAGGTGGGCCGTGGCTCGGTAGCGGGTCCCTTGACCGTGTGTGCCGTGTGTCTTCCGATGGAGCCGCGCATCTGGGGCATCAACGATTCCAAAAAGCTCACGCCGGCGCGCCGCGAGCTGCTTTCGGTGAAGATTGCCGAGGTGGCGACTGCTATCGGCTTTTGCCATATCGCTCCTGCAGATATCGATGAGATGGGCATGGCCCGCGCCATTCGAGCCGCTGTCGCGGGTGCGGTGGCAGATACGGTGCTTGAGCCCGATTGCGTGCTTATGGACGGTAACCCCCTGGGCGCCGTGCCCCACGAGCGCGACGTGGTCAAGGGCGATGCCAAGATCGCCTGTATCGCCGCGGCATCCATCATGGCAAAGGTCACGCGTGACGAGATGATGGTCGAGTACGATGCCGAATATCCCGAGTACCATTTGGCCGAGTCGAAGGGCTACGCAAGCCCCGAGCACATCGAGGCGATTCGCAAACATGGACTTTGTCCGCTGCACCGTGTGAGCTTTTGCGGAAACTTTCTGCAGACTGAGCGCCTTTTTTAGGCCAATTGTGAAGACTGGGACCTTAAGGGTTCCATAAACCTGCTGGTAGGGGCCGTGTGCAACGCTATTGTTGCGCGCGGCCCCTCATTTGTCGGCATTTGGTTGGTTTTTGGTTTGCTTCCGGTACTTACCCGCATGAAACCTGCCCTCATTATCGAGGCAATGCAGGAAGTGGGAAAGGAGACCTCATGTGTGCCGCAGCCAAAATGAGCAAGACGCAGCAGCTCAAGGAACGTTGGGAAGAGGGGGAGCTCGATTGCGGGTCGATCACGCCTGAGTTTATCAAGGGGCTCAGTCCTCGCGAGCTCGGTATGCTGGGCGAGCTTATCGCAATCGATTACTTTAACGAGCGCGGCTATGCATTGCTGGAACAAGGCTATCGATGCTCGGAGGGCGAGGCCGACCTGGTGCTGCTTGACGAGCTCGACGATGTGGTGGTGATGGCCGAGGTCAAGACCAGGCGTGTTGCGCTGGATTGCGATACGCGGGTGTTTCCCGAGGAAGCGGTGAACGCCCAAAAGCAGCGGCGCTATCGTCGCATCGCGAGTTGTTATCTCATGGAGCATTATCCGCTCAAGGCGATCCGCTTCGATGCCGTGGGCGTCACCATTCGCGGCGGGCATATCGCCGAGATCGAGCATCAGTACAACGCGTTCGATTGGCAGGTGTCGTGATGGCGTTCGAGACGTTTGCCGTTCACGCGGCCTGCATCCGTGGCGTCGAGGCGATTCACGTCACGGTCGAGGTCTCGCTTGCCGGTGGCGTTCCGGGCATTCAGATGCTCGGTATTCCGAGTATGGAGGTGATGGAGTCACGCGGTCGTATTCGCTGCGCGATGCGCTCCGCCGGGTTCGAGATCCCACGTTCGGGCATTACGGTCAACCTGGCGCCCGGCGATATTCGCAAGACCGGTAGCGGCTTTGATCTGCCCATCGCCATCGCGGTTCTGGCGGCCGATGGGCAGATTCCCCGTGACAACCTCGATCGCTGCCTTATCGCCGGCGAGCTCGGCTTGGACGGTACGGTGCTTCCCGTCAAGGGCGAGGTGGCGTTTCAGCTGCTGGCTCGCGACATGGGGCTGTCTTTTATCGCCGGCAGGTCAGACCAGCATGTGCCACTCGCGGGGGTGGATTGCGGCTTTATCGATCATTTGTCTCAGCTTGCTCATGGTATGGGCGATGCTGCGCGCCATTATCTGGATTCCGAGGGCGTCGAGGCAACCTTTGAGCCAGAGCTCGACTATGCCGACGTACTGGGGCAGGAAGTCGCTAAACGCGGCATGGCGCTTGCGGCAGCCGGCGAGCTCGGCCTGCTCATGATCGGCTCGCCCGGTTCGGGCAAGACCATGCTCGCGCGCCGTATGACCGGCATTCTGCCCGAGCTTTCTGTTGAGGATCAGCAGGAGGCGCTGTGCATTCATTCGGTCTTGGGCGAGAACATCGATGGCTTATTGGCAGGTCATCGGCCGTTTCGAAGCCCCCATCACAGCATTTCAACGGCGGGCCTCATTGGCGGTGGGCGCCCGGTGCACCCGGGTGAGATCAGCCTTGCTCATGGCGGCGTGCTCTTTTTGGACGAGCTTGCCGAGTTTCCCACTGGCGTGCTGCAGACGCTGCGTCAGCCCATCGAGCGCGGCTACGTGAGGATCGTACGCGTCGACGGGGCTTTTACCTTCCCGTCGCGCTTTCAGCTGCTGGCTGCGAGCAATCCCTGCCCCTGCGGCTTTTTGGGCGATCGCGAGGTGCCGTGTCGCTGCTCGGCGGCGATGGTCGAGCGCTATCGGTCTAAACTTCGCGGTCCTTTGGCCGACCGTATCGACATGATGATCGATGTGACCCGTCCCGACCCTCAAGTGATTATCGAGGGCGCAGAGGGTATGTCGTCGGCCGAGTTACGTGACTACGTTGTGCGCGGTCGCGCTTTTCGCGCTTGGCGCGAATCCCGTATGGACGATGCGGATGCCGAGGCCGAGGATGACGAGACACGGTCCATTGACGGCGTCGTTTCGACCTTTGAGCTCGATGATGCGGCGGAGAAGTGTGTGCTCGGCCTGTCGAAGCGCACGTATCTCACAGGGCGTGGCATCGTGCGCCTTGTTCGCATTGCGCGCACGATCGCAGATGTCGCCGAGAGCGAGCAGGTGACGCAGGACCACGTGCTCGAGGCGGCGATGTACCAGGGAAGGAGGGACCAATGATAGCTGAGGGGACCTTCGAGCTGCATCCAGGTGACGCGTTGTATCCCGAGACCGTTTTGGAGCTTTCTGATGTACCTCAGACGCTCTATGTGCGCGGCAACCCCGAGGCGCTTTCGACGCCCGCGCTCTCCATCATCGGTGCGCGAAAGGCCTCGCCGTATGGTCTTGCCGTGGCAGAGCTTGCGGCGAAGGTGGCGGTTGAGGCGGGAGTGACGGTAGTTTCGGGCGGTGCGGTCGGTTGTGACCAGGCCTCGGGTTGGGCTGCGGTCAACGCCGGCGGCATACACGTTGTGGTGCTGGGGACGGGCGCCGACGTGGTCTACCCGCGTTCGAGCGCGGGGCTGATTACGCGCACGCTTGATACGGGTGGCGCGGTCGTGTCGATCTCTCCGTGGGGCATGGGTCCGCGCAAGTTCGCCTTTCCGCGCCGCAATCGCGTAATCGCGGCCCTGTCGCAAGCCCTCTTTGTATCCGAGGCGGGTATGCCTTCTGGGACGTTTTCCACAGCCGAGGCTGCTATGGATTTGGGGCGCGAACTTCTTGCCGTGCCGGGGTCGATCCTATCGCCCGAGTCGCGTGGCACGAATTACCTCATTGCGAACGGTGCCTGCTGCATCGTCGACGAGGAATCTATTGAGATGGCTATCTCACGCATCTACGGAACCCTGCGCTACTCGCGCCCCGATGCTCCCGGCATTGCCGACCTGGATCCAACGCAGCAGACCGTGATGCATGCGCTCATCGCCTCTCCGCTCAAGGTCGACGACATCGCGGCGCTCGTCTCGCTCGATGCTGTCGGCGTACTCAAACTCTTGGGTTCGCTTGAACTCGAGGGTCTTATCGAGCGCATGATGGATGGAAGGTATGCGCCCTCCAAGTTTGCCCTTCACGCCCAGACACCCTTCGGTCACAATGGAAAACGTGTCAATTAGAAAGGTGTTTGCAGATGCAGTTCGATCAGGTGACAGTTATCGGTGGCGGTCTGGCGGGTTCGGAGTGTGCGATCCAGCTGGCAGATCGCGGTTTTGCCGTAAAGCTGTGCGAGATGCGCCCCCAGGTGAGCTCCCCGGCTCACCATACCGATCACCTGGCAGAGCTCGTCTGCTCGAATTCGTTTAAGTCGACCCGTCCGGATTCCGCGGCTGGTTTGCTGAAGGCCGAGCTTGAGCGCATGGGTTCAGTCCTGCTCGACTGCGCCCATCGCGCGGCTGTTCCCGCCGGTGGCGCCTTGGCGGTCGATCGCGTCAAGTTTTCCGAGTTTGTCGAGGCCGAGGTTGCCGCCCGTCCCAATATCGAGGTCGTGCACGGCGAGGTCACGCAGATTCCCGAGGGTCACGTGGTCATTGCCGCGGGCCCGCTGTGTTCACCGGCGCTGAGCGAAGAGGTCATGAAGCTCGTCGGTGGCGATGCCCTGGCATTCTTTGATGCGGCGGCGCCGATCGTCGATGCCTCCACGCTCGATATGGACGTGCTGTTCTCGCAGTCGCGCTACGAGGAGCAGGGGAGTGGCGACTATCTCAACGCTCCGCTCAATAAGGAGGAGTACGAGGCCTTTATCGAGGCGCTTACCACGGCAGACCGCGTGGTGCTCAAGGATTTTGAGGGCGGCGATCTGTTCCAGGCCTGCCAGCCTGCCGAGGAAGTTGCGCGCACCGGCAAGGACGCCATTCGCTTTGGCGCCATGAAGCCCGTCGGCCTTACCGACCCGCGTACCGGACGTCGCCCCTGGGCGGCGATTCAGCTGCGTGCCGAGAACAAGGAGAAGACCGCCTATAACCTGGTGGGCTTCCAGACCAACTTGACCTTTGGCGAGCAGAAGCGCGTCTTCCATATGGTGCCGGGCCTGGAGAACACTGAGTTCTTCCGCTACGGTGTCATGCACCGCAATACCTTTGTCGACGCCCCGCATGTGCTCGATGGCACCTTTGCCGTGCCCGGTACCGGTGTGCGCCTGGCCGGTCAGATCACCGGCACCGAGGGGTACATGGAAGCCGTGGCGACAGGTCTGCTCGCGGCGCTTAACACTTATGCCGAGGCTATCGGTGCCGCGGGCGTCGAGTTGCCGCGTGTGGGCGCCCTGGGTGCGCTCGTGGGCTATGCGACCGATCCTGCCACCGTGGGCTATCAGCCCATGCATGTCAACTTTGGCCTGGTGCCGCCACTCGAGGATGGTAAGCGCCGCAGCAAGCGCGACCGCTACCAGGCCTATGCGGACCGTGCGCTCGAGGCCCTCGATGCCTACTTGGCCACGCGTTCCGACTTGTTTGGAGGCGACCGGTCATAGCCTTTGACCTGTACGACACCGTCGACTCGTTTATCGCCTATATCGCACGCGTCGAGGGACTTTCTCCCAACACGGTGACGGCCTATGGCTCGAGGCTGGAGCGCTTCGCTGCCTGGTGCGAGCGCGAGGATATCGATGCTTTCGCTGCCGACGTGCGGACCGTTCGCTCCTATTTGGCCGAGTTGTCGCGTGACCAGGTGTCGGCTCGGACCCTCGCGGCGCATCTGTCTGCCATTCGCTCGCTCTATCGGTGGATGGCTGCCGAGGGGATTGTCGAGGGCGATGCGGTCTCGGCGATCGCATCGCCCAAGCTGCCGCGTGACCTGCCGGGCGTCCTTACGACCCTGCAGATCGAGGCGCTGCTCAAGACGCCTGATACATCGACGCCTGCGGGACTGCGCGATGCGGCGATGCTCGAGTTGCTCTATGCCTCGGGTGCCCGCATCTCAGAGCTTGCGGCGCTCAATGTGGAATCCATCTCATGGTCCGAGCGAACGCTGCGACTTTGGGGCAAGGGGAGCAAGGAGCGTATCGTCCCTCTGTATCGTCGTGCGCTCGATGTGACGCGTCTCTATATTGAGGAGGGGAGGCCGGTGTTGCTCGCTCAGGCAAAGCGCCGTGACCCCGCCACCGGGCCGCATCCGCTGCTTATATCGGCGCGTGGCAATCGCATGAGCGCCGCCATGCTCCGGCGGCGGTTCCATACGCTGGCGACGCTCGCCGGCATTCCGGCCGACATCACCCCGCATGCGATGCGCCATACCTTTGCGACCGACTTGCTTGAGGGCGGTGCGGACCTGCGCTCGGTTCAAGAGCTGCTGGGTCATGCGAGCCTGTCCACGACGCAAATCTACGCGCATCTCACGCCCGATCGGCTCAAACGTGCCGTGGCTCAAGCTCATCCCCGCGGCGAATAGTGGCTGGGACGTCCCGCGCCGCACTCAGGTGTGTGGTTTTGATTGCGGGTTGGCAGGAAGATGCATTCCTGCTATCATTCATCGGGTTGCTTCACGGCAACATGTTTTTATCACGCACGCGCGGCTACTTCATACCGTGGTGCCCGGGCTTTGGTAGCACATGTCCGGGTTGGTTTTGGAGGATGACCCCGCGCGGAGGCAAACCACAGGAGGTTTAACATGGCTACCAAGATTAATATCCGCACCCTGCTCGAGGCCGGCTGCCACTTCGGTCACCAGACCCGTCGCTGGAACCCCAAGATGAAGCCGTTCATCTTCGGTGAGCGCAACGGCATCTACATCCTCGACCTCAAGCAGACCATCCTCGACGCCGACCAGGCCTACACCTTCGTCAAGAACGTCGCCAAGGGTGGCAACGTGCTGTTCGTCGGCACCAAGAAGCAGGCTCAGGAGGCCGTCAAGAACGCTGCTGAGCGCGCCAACATGCCTTACATCAACCAGCGTTGGCTCGGCGGTATGCTGACCAACTTCGTCACCATCCGCTCCCGCATCAACCGCATGGAGGAGCTCGAGGCCATGGTCGAGGACGGCCGCATGGCTGTTCTGCCCAAGAAGGAGCAGGCTGTTCTCGGCAAGGAGCTCACTAAGCTCCAGACCAACCTCGGTGGCGCCCGCGACATGAAGGGTCTGCCCCAGGCTCTCTTCGTCATCGACACCAAGCGCGAGGAGAACGCCATCAAGGAGGCCCAGCGCCTGAACATCCCCGTCGTCGCCCTGATCGACACCAACTCCGATCCCGACGAGGTCGAGTACGGCATCCCCTGCAACGATGACGCTATCTCCGCTGTCACCCTTATGTGCGAGCTCATGGCTGACGCCTGCCTCGCTGGCTCCGGCAAGGAGCAGGTCTCCGAGGCCGAGATGGCCGCTGAGCCCAAGGCCGAGTAAATCAGTCTTAGTTAATTCTTTTTCATCTCTTTGAAAGGAACCACAATGGCCCAGATTACCGCCGCTATGGTCAAGCAGCTCCGCGAGATGACCGACTCCCCGATGATGGAGTGCAAGAAGGCTCTCGTCGAGGCTGACGGCGACATGGACGCCGCTGTCGACGTTCTGCGTAAGAACGGCCTTGCCAAGGCTGCCAAGAAGGCTGGCCGTGAGACCAACGAGGGCGCTGTCGCCGCGTTCGTCTCCGAGGATGGCAAGACCGGCGCTCTGCTCGAGCTCTCCTGCGAGACCGACTTCGTTGGCTCCAACGCCAAGTTCACTGGCTTTGCTTCCAAGGTCGCTGAGGTTGTCGCTACCACCGAGCCTGCTGACGTCGACGCTCTGCTCGAGAAGCCGATGGGCGAGGAGACCGTTTCCTCCGAGCTCACCGAGATGATTCACATCATGGGTGAGAACATGAAGATCTCCCGCTTCGCTGCCCGCAAGGCCGAGAACGGCGCGCTCGCTTCTTACATCCACATGGGTGGTAAGATCGGCGTCCTCGTCGAGTTCGCCTTCGAGAAGGCCGAGACCGCTCAGGCTGAGTCCTTCAAGACCTTCGCTCACGACGTTGCCCTTCAGGTTGCCGCCGTCGCCCCGATCTGCGCTACCCGCGATCAGGTTCCGGCCGAGACCGTCGAGCACGAGAAGCAGATCTACATGGCCCAGGCTGCCGAGTCCGGCAAGCCCGAGGCTATCCAGGAGAAGATGGCTGTCGGCCGTCTGGAGAAGTTCTACAAGCAGTCCGTGCTCACCGAGCAGGAGTTCATCAAGGACAGCTCCCTCACCATCAAGAAGTACGCTGAGCAGGTCTCCAAGGAGCTCGGCGACACCATTACCGTCGTTGCCTTTGACCGTCTGGTCCGTGGCGAGTAAATAAGCTCTTGTAGCTGGTAATGAGCAGGCTGTGGGTTTTACTCACAGCCTGCTTTTTCATGGCTCTTATCAGAGCCTTTGATATCATATTGAGAGTCTAATTAAAGGAGGATCGCTTTGTCCGACATCCGATATAAACGCGTGCTTCTTAAGCTTTCCGGCGAAGCACTGATGGGCGACGGCCAATATGGCATCGACCCCAAGGTTACCGACCATCTTGCCAAGCAGGTCAAGGAGCTGCTCGCCGTTGGCCATGAGGTCGGCGTCGTTGTCGGCGGCGGCAATATTTTCCGCGGCATGGCCGGCGCTGCCGGTGGCATGGAGCGTGCTCAGGCCGACTACATGGGCATGCTGGCAACCGTTATGAACGCGCTCGCCCTGCAGGATGCCTTCGAGCATAACGATGTTCCCTGCCGCGTCATGAGCGCTATCCAGATGAACGAGATCTGCGAGCCCTATATTCGCCGTCGCGCCATCAACCACCTTTCCAAGGGCAACGTCGTTATTTTTGCCGCCGGTTCGGGCAATCCGTACTTTACGACCGACACCGCCGCGGCTCTTCGTGCGTGCGAGATCGGCGCCGAGATTCTGATTAAAGCCACCAAGGTTGACGGCATCTACGACAAGGATCCCGTCAAGTGCGCCGACGCCGTCCGTTTTGACAAGATTACCTATCACGACGTTCTCGTCCGCGGTCTGCAGGTTATGGATTCCACGGCTACGGCACTGTGCCAGGACAACCGTATGCCGATTTTGGTCCTCAACATCGATGGCGAGGACACCGTCAAGCGCGCGCTTTCGGGTGAGCCCGTCGGCACGCTCGTCTATCAGGAGGATTAAGCATGGCAGAGAACATCACCGCCCATATGGACAAGTCGCTCGAGTCCCTCAAGCATAACTTCTCCAAGGTTCGTACCGGCCGCGCCAATGCCAACATTCTGTCCGACATCACCGTCGATTATTACGGTGTTCCCACGCCGGTCACGCAGGTTGCCGCCGTCAAGACCCCCGAGGCCCACATGCTGCTCATCGAGCCGTGGGACAAGGCACTCATCAATGCTATCGTCAAGGCCATCGGCGCTTCCGATCTGGGTATTACCCCCAACTCCGATGGCACCGTCGTTCGTCTTCCGTTCCCGGCTCCCACTGAGGAGCGCCGTCGCGAGCTCGTCAAGGAGTGCCGCGAGTACGCCGAGCAGGCCAAGGTGTCTATCCGTAACATCCGTCGCGACTTCAACAACAAGCTCGAGCGTGATGAGGAGCTCACCGAGGACGATGTCCGTCGCGAGCAGGCCAAGGTCCAGAAGCACACCGATGAGTATGTCGCCAAGGTCGAGGAGCTTCTGAAGGAAAAAGAAGCCGAGGTCATGGAGATCTAAGGTGCAATACGACGAGCATAAACTGGTCGAGTACTTTGCCGACGCCCCTACGGGCGTCGGTTTTTCCGACCTTGACCTCAATAACATTCCGCACCATATCTCGTGCATCATGGACGGCAACGGTCGTTGGGCCACGTCGCGCGGTCTTGCGCGCACCGAGGGCCACAAGGCGGGTATCGTCTCCCTTCGCGAGATTATTACCGCCTGCGTGCGTCTGGGCGTCGACGTGCTTTCGGCCTATGCGTTTTCTACCGAAAACTGGAACCGTCCGCAGCATGAGGTCAACGTCTTGATGCATCTGTTTGCCAAGACGTTCATCGACGAGCTGCCGCTTCTGAAGCGCGAAAACGTGCGTGTTGTCTTTTTGGGTGATATTTCCGCGCTGCCCAAGAAGACCCGCGACGTTTTTGAACGCGGTCTTGCCGAGTGCGCCGATCACACCGGTATGACGCTGGCGCTTGCCGTCAACTACGGCGCGCGTGCCGAGATTACCCGCGCTGTCCGTCAGATCGCACTCGACGTTGCCGCCGGTAAGATCGATCCTGCCGCAATTGATGACGACATGGTGGCTTCCCACCTCTATACCGCCGGTCTTCCCGATCCTGAGCTTGTGATTCGCACCTCTGGTGAGCTGCGCCTTTCGAACTATCTGCTGTGGCAGGTAGCTTATTCCGAGTTCTACGTCACCGATACCTATTGGCCCGACTTTGATCGTTGGGGTCTTGTCGACGCCATTTTGGCCTATCAGGGCCGTGACCGTAGGTTTGGTGGACTGAGCAAGACCGAGGAGGCTTAATCGTGTCCGATCGTCCCAAGGCATCTGCTCCCAAGACGCCTGCGCGTAAAGCTGCCACTGCGGGAGCGCCTGCAGCGAAGAGCGGCAGCGGTTCGTGGCTGGCGGGCTTTATTACCCGTGCCGCCGCCGGTATCGTCTACGCCGTTGTCTTTATCCTGTGCCTGATTTTGGGTATCGTGCCCACTGCCATCTTTGTTTCCGTCATGAGCGGTCTGTGCTGTTATGAGTTTTTCCGTATGACGAGGCTCGATGGCAAGATGGCTAACGAGCGCATGGGTATCGCTGCCGCCGTACTCTTTCCGCTGTCGGCGTTGGGCGATTCGATGTTGCTGAATGCCCTGCTTTTTGCCCTGATGCTCGCTGTGGGCATTTGGTATGTCTGGTCGCCGCGTACCCGCATCTCTGATGTGGCCGTGACGCTCATGGGTCCCATCTACACTGGCTTTATGCTGTCGGCTATCGTGCTGCTGCGCGATGCCGTGCCCGGTTTTGCCGGCGCCCTGCTTTCAGTGGGCGTTTGCGCGTCCCTTTGGGTCTCCGATTCGTTTGCCTACATTGTGGGCAGCCGTATCGGCAAGCACAAGATGGTTCCCAAGATCTCTCCCAAAAAGAGCTGGGAGGGGTTTGTCGGCGGCATCCTGGGCTCGGTTTTGATTTGGCTCATTCTGTGGGCGACGCACTTCTACAAGCTCAGCCTGCCCTATGCGCTGCTGTGCGGCGTGGTCGTGTCCATTTTGGGCGTTATCGGCGACCTTATCGAGTCGCGCATCAAGCGTGGCGTGGGCGTCAAGGATTCCGGCAACCTTATCCCGGGCCATGGCGGCATGCTCGACCGTAGCGACTCGCTTATCTTTGGCTGCATTACCGCTCAGCTGCTTTTGATGATCGGAGGCGTGCTGTAATGTCATTCCAGACGACGTATGGCCCCGATGGACGCCTCCGTGTTGCCATCCTGGGTTGTACGGGCTCTATCGGCACCCAGGCACTCGATGTGTGCCGTCAGCATGCTGATCGCCTGCAGGTGACGGCGCTGTCCGTTAATTCCAGCACCTCTGAGCTCGTTGCCGCTGCCCGCGAGTTCTCGGTTCCGGCGGTTGCCGTGGCCGATGTCGCTCACGGCGATGACGCCGTGCTGCAGGAGTTGCCCGAGGGAACGAAGCTCGGCGTTGGCGCGCAGGCGGTTTGCGAGCTCGCGCGTCGCGACGATGTCGACTGCGTGCTCGTTGCTATTGTGGGCGCCGCCGGTCTCGAGGCGAGCCATGCGGCCTTGACCTCAAATAAGCGCCTTGCCCTTGCCAACAAGGAGTCCCTCGTCGTCGGTGGCGACTTGCTTATGCCGTTGGCACAACCGGGCCAGCTTATTCCAGTCGACTCTGAGCACTCCGCCATCTACCAGTGCTATCTGGGGGAGGACCCGCGCGAGGCTCATTGTATTTGGCTCACCTGCTCGGGCGGTCCGTTCTTTGGCCGCACGCGCGACGAGCTCAATCGCGTGACGCGTGCCGATGCCCTCGCACATCCCACGTGGGCCATGGGTGCCAAGATCACCATCGACTCCGCCACCCTCATGAACAAGGGCCTGGAGCGCATTGAGGCCATGCATCTGTTTAACTGCGACCTCGATTTCATTAACGTGGTCGTGCAGCGTCAGTCCAAGATTCACTCTATGGTCGAGTTCGCCGACGGCTCCGTGATGGCGCATCTCGGTGCTTCCGACATGCGTATTCCCATCCAGTTCGCGTTCTCGTATCCCGAGCGTTGGGATACCCCGGCGCCTCGTATCGATTTCCGCGAGCTGGGGCAGCTCACGTTTGATGCTGCCGACATGGATACCTTCCGCTGTCTGGCACTGGCCGAGCGTGCCGGCAAGACGGGTGGCACCATGCCGTGCGTGCTCAATGCCGCCAACGAGGTCGCTGTCGATGCCTTCCTGCACGATGGCTGCAGCTTTACCGATATCGATCGCATTGTAGAATCCTGCATGGATGCCCACGATATGCAGGCGGTCGATTCGTTTGAGCAGCTTCGCGACATCGATGCGTGGGCGCGTGAAAAGGCTGCGCAGGTGCTCGCCGCAACCCGTTCCTAACCCATAAGGATTGCTTTTTCTTTTATGGATACTGTTCTGAGCGTTCTCTCATCGGTCTTTTGGGGCCTGTTGATGCTTTCCGTCCTCGTGTTTTTGCACGAGGGCGGCCACTTTTTGGCGGCACGTGCCTGCGGCGTCCGTGTGACCGAGTTCTTTTTGGGCTTGCCGTGCCGCTTTGACATCCATTACACGTCACGTCGCATTGGAACCAAGTTTGGCGTGACCCCGCTGCTGCTGGGTGGCTACGCTGCCATCTGCGGTATGGATCCGACCGACGTCTCGTGCGCTGATCGCGTGCTCGCGGCTATCTATCGTCATGGTCGCGTGACCGTGGCCGACCTTGCCGCCGAGCTCGAGCTATCCGAGGAGGATGTGCTCGAGGCATGCGCCTTGCTCTTGGGTTGGGGCTCTATCGCGCCTTGGTATGAGGAAGGGGAGAAGCCCTCGCCGAGCTACTATCCCACCAAGTATCAGACGCTGCCGCGAGACGCGGCGGGTTACACCACCTTTGACGGCCGCCGTTTCGATCGAGAGCATGCGACTACCGAGGGCGATGTGTGGGAGCTGCCGTGCGGCGAAGCCGAGTTCCTTGCGCAAGAGCGTTCGCATACCTATCTGGGCCAGGGTTTTCTCAAGCGTGCCTTTATGCTGCTCGCGGGCATTCTCGTCAATATCCTGACGGGCTTTTTGCTGCTTATGAGCATCTACTCTATCGCCGGCGTATCGGTGCCGGTCGATAGCAACGTGATCGGTCAGGTCGAAGAAGGCTCGATAGCCGCTAAGGCGGGCATCGAGGCCGGCGACACGATTCTTAGTGTCGATGGCGTGCCCTGCTCCAGCTGGATGGATGTGTATGATGCCATCGGCAAGGCTGCCGGTCAGAACGATATCGCCATTGAGTATCAGCACGACGGCAAGAATCTTTCGACCTCGGTCGCGCTCAAGGAGGGCGAGCGTTTGGGCGTTTATGCCTCTACGCAGGTGGTCCATTTGGACCCCATTACGTCGGCGCGTCTGTCGTTCTCCTATGTTCAGCAGACAGCTGAGGGCGTGATGCGCCTGCTGCAGCCTCAGCATACGATGGAGATACTCGATCAGTCCAGCTCGATTGTGGGCATCAGTGTTATGTCTTCTCAGGCGGCGGCAGCCGGTCCCGCGACGTTCTTGACGTTTGCCGCGCTCATCTCGTTCTCGCTGGGCTTTATGAACCTGCTGCCCATTCCGCCGCTCGACGGGGGAAAGCTGGTTATCGAGATCATCCAAAAGGTCGCCGGTCGCGAGTTGCCGCTGAAGGTGCAGACGATCGTGAGCTATGTCGGCATCGCGCTCTTTGCGCTGCTGTTTGTCTATATGCTTCGTTCCGACGTCCTTCGATTTATTTTGTAGGGGAGTGTTTGGATTGTCTTTGTCCCATCCTTTGCCGCGCGAGCTGACGCGCCCTGTGTTTGTGGGCGACGTGCAGATAGGCGGCGGCGCTCCGGTGGTGGTTCAGTCCATGACCTGCACCGATACCGCCGACGCCCAGGCAACGCTTGCGCAAGTGCGTGCTCTTGCCCAGGTGGGTTGCGATATTGTGCGCGTGAGCGTGCCCACCGAGGCTGCGCTCGAGGGCTTTCACGCGATTTGTGCCGAGTCGCCGGTGCCAATCGTTGCCGATATCCACTTTAACCACAAGCTGGCCATTGGCGCTGTGGAGGCCGGTGCCGCCAAGCTCCGCATCAATCCCGGCAACATTGGCGATTGGGCCAAGGTCGATTCCGTGATCGATGCCGCGGGCGCCACTGGGTGCGCGATTCGCATCGGCGTGAACGCTGGCTCGCTTGAGCAGGATATCGCCGAGCGCGATGACCTTACGCTGCCCGAAAAGCTCGTGATGTCGAGCGAGCGTTTCGTCAAGCATTTTGAGGATCGCGGTTTTACCAATATCGTGCTTTCCGCCAAGGCTCATAGCGTGTCCACGACGCTCGACACCTACCGTGCCCTCTCGCGCGAAATCCCCCATGTTCCGCTTCATTTGGGCGTGACGGAGGCCGGAACCAAGCTCCAGGGCACCATTAAGAGCTCTGTGGGCCTGGGTATTCTGCTTTCCGAGGGCATTGGCGACACCATGCGCGTCTCGCTTACGGCCGATCCGGTCGAGGAACCGCCGGTCGCCTGGGGTATCCTGCAGTCGCTCGGCCTTCGCCGCCGCGGCCCCGAGATCGTCTCGTGCCCCACGTGCGCTCGCTGCCAGGTCAACCTCATACCTATCGCCGAGGAGGTCACCGAGCGGCTTAAGAACTACTCCGCGCCGCTTTCGATCGCTGTGATGGGATGTGCCGTTAATGGCCCCGGCGAGGCTTCTGATGCCGATCTGGGCGTTGCTTGCGGACGTGGTCAGGCCTTGCTCTTTTCGCATGGCCAGATCATTGGTAAAGTAGCTGAGGACCAAATTGTCGACGCGCTTATGGCCGAGGTCGACAAGCTTATTGAGGAGAAATAAATGACCCGAGCAATGTATATGTCTAAGCTTTATGCGCCGACGCTTAAAGAGGATCCGGCGGACGCTGAGCTCGCCAGCCACCGTCTGCTGCTCCGTGCCGGCATGATCCGCAAGGAGGCCGCCGGTCTATATTCCTACCTGCCGCTTGCTTGGCGCTCGATTCGCAAGATCGAGAACATCGTGCGCGACGAGATGGACGCCGCCGGCGCCCAGGAGCTTATGATGCCTATCATGGTCGATGCCGAGTTGTGGCGTGAGTCCGGCCGCATCGACGCCTATGGCAAGGAGCTTGTGCGCTTTGACGACCGTCACGGTCGCGAGTTCGTCCTGGGCCCCACGCACGAGGAGACCGTCACGGCCCTGGTGCGCAATGAGCTGCGCTCCTACAAGCAGCTACCCGTTAACCTCTACCACATCCAGGATAAGTTCCGCGACGAGTTCCGCCCCCGCTTTGGCCTGATGCGCGGTCGCGAGTTCATCATGAAGGACGCCTACAGCTTCTCCGCCACGCAGGAGAGCCTGCAGGAGGAGTACGACAAGATGAAGCAGGCGTACGCCAATATCTGCGAGCGCTGCTACATCAAGGCTCTGCCCGTCGTCGCCGATTCTGGCGAGATCGGTGGCGATACCTCCGTCGAGTACATGGCTTTGGCTGACGCCGGCGAGGCTTCGCTCGTCTACTGCGACGATTGCGGCTTTGCTGCCGATGACGAGGCGGCAAGCACCAAGGTCGTCGTGACCGAGGGTCCTGGTGACGGTACGCTCACCAAGGTTGAGACTCCGGGCATGGGCACCATTGAGGCTGTTGCTAAGTTCTTTGGGTTCCCCGAGAACGGCACGCGCAAGTCGCTGGCACTCATCGACGCCGAGGGCAAGCCGGTCGTGGCCATTGTTCCGGGCGATCACGAGCTCAACGATTGCAAGGCCGAGCATGTCTTTGGCAAGGGCTATCGCATGATGACCGACGAGGAGCTTCAGGCGAACGGTCTGCACAAGGGCTTTATCGGACCGGTTAACCTGCCCGATGGCATTCGCCTGGTGTGCGACGAGAGCCTGCGCGATTCCAAACAGTGGGCCTGCGGTGCCAACGAGGTCGATTATCACTTTACCGGTGCCTGCCCCGAGCGTGACTTCACCGTCGATGAGTGGGCCGATCTGGTCACCGTTGTCGCCGGTGACCCCTGCCCGCACTGCGGGAAGCCGCTCTCCGCTGCCCGCGGCATCGAGGTCTCTCAGGTCTTCCAGCTGGGCACCAAGTATTCCGAGGCCATGGGTGCCACCTTTATGGATGAGGACGGCAAGGAGAAACCGCTCATCATGGGTTGCTACGGCGTTGGTGTGTCCCGCTCGCTTGCTGCCGTCGTGGAGCAGCACAACGACGAGCACGGCATCGTCTGGCCGGTCTCCGTTGCCCCGTACGAGGTCGCGGTGATTCCGCTTGATCCCAAGAAGGAAGAGTGCGCTACCGTCTGCGAGCAGATTGTTGATGGCCTGTGTTCCGAGGGTATCGAGGTCGTCGTCGACGACCGCGATGAGCGTCCCGGCTTTAAGTTTGCCGATAACGACCTCATGGGCTTCCCGTATCAGGTGGTGCTCGGCAAGCGTGGTCTTAAGAACGGCACCGTCGAGCTCAAGGACCGTGCCACGGGAGAGCGCGAGGACGTGGCGATCGACGAGGTCGTCGCCAAGGTCGCCGAGCTTGTGAAGGCAGCACGCCGTTAATCGACGATTTCGCTTGTAGTTCGATATGTGGGGCGGCCCCGCATTTCTCCAGATCGGGGAGATGCGGGCCGTCCTTTTATCTTGTGGCATCCTCGATATCTAAAAAGGAAAACCCCGCAGCCCATATGAGCTACGGGGTTTTCCTTGTGCCTCCGATGCGAAATAAATCGCTCAGATATTACTGATAATCGACGACGTCGATCCAGTTCTTCAGGAACTCATCGTTCACGTTGCGCTTACGAGCGAGCTCGGAAGCGGCGACGATGCTCGTCCACTGACGCACGACCTGCATGGGCATGTCGGCGCGGTCGCAGTAGAGCTCCAGGTAGGCCTCAGCCTGATCCTTGCTGTTGAGGGCAAAGAGCAGGTAGGTGGTGGCAACGTCGGCAGCAGGGGAGCCCTGGGTGGCGTGTGCCCAGTCGCACACATAGAGCTGGCCGTCGTCGCCGACGATGACGTTGGAGGGGTTGAAGTCGCCGTGGCAGACCTTGAACTCCTTGGTCATGCCGTCCAGACGCTCCTGAAGGTTGTAGCGCGTGGTGGCATTGAGCTGATCAAGGCTGTCGATCATGCGGGCGTACTTGTCGCGCTGACGGTTGAGCAGCGGGGAGGTGTAGCCGTGGATCTCGATCTGGAGGTCGACGAACATCTCGAGGTACTCACCAAAGCGCTGGGGCTCGGCAGTCATCTTCTCGGCAAGGGTGGTGCCCGGAACCTTCTCGGTCACGAGCGCCCAGCCGTTGGCGTTCTCGAGCTGGGAAACCTCGAGCGCCTTGGGGCTGCGGATGCCGCACTCATTGATGCGGGCAAGATTCAAAGCCTCGTTGAACACGTCGGAGACAGGCTTGGTCTCGTTAAAGACCTTGACAATCTTGTCGCCCAGGTCGTAAACGACCTTGTTGCCACGGCGGACGAGCTCGGTCTTGGAATCGGGTAGCAGCATGGTTGCATCCTTTCAACGATGCGATAGAAGCGACGGCGGGGGTGTGTGAAACACCCGTTCACCCCCGCCGTTAAAAACCGTGCTAAAACTAGCAGACGGCGTAATCCTGGGGCTCGCGGCCGTAGTAGGCGTCCAGGTAGAGCTCCTTGATCTCGCTCATGAGCGGGTAGCGCGGGTTAGCGCCGGTGCACTGGTCGTTGAATGCCTGCTCGGTCATCTCGTCGAGGGTGTCGAGGAAGTACTGCTCGTCAACACCGTAGTCGGCGATGGTCTTCTTGACACCGATGAAGTCCTTGAGCTCCTCGAGCTTCGTGATGAAGTTCTCGAAGACCTCCTTGTCGTCCTTGCCCTCGATACCGCAGTACTTGGCCATCTCAGCGTAGTTGTGCAGCGCGTTGGGGTAAGGATACTGGGAGAAGGTACCCATCTTGACGGGAGCCTCGGCGGCGTTGTAGCGCATGACGCGGGTCAGGATGACGGCGTTAGCGATGCCGTGGGGCAGGTGATGGAAAGCGCCGAGCTTGTGAGCCATGGAGTGGTTGAGGCCCAGGAAGGCGTTGGCGAAGGCCATACCGGCCATGCAGGAGGCGTTGTGCATCTCCTCGCGGGCGTGCGGGTCCTTGGCGCCGTTCGTGAAGCTGGAGGGCAGGTTCTCAAAGACGAGCTTGGCAGCGCGCTCGGAGAGGCCCTTGGTGTAGTCGGAAGCCATGATGGAGACGTAGGACTCGATGGCGTGGGTCATGACGTCGATGCCGGAGGCAGCGGTCAGGCCGCGCGGGGCGGTCATGCAGTTGTCGGCGTCGACGATAGCCATGTTGGGGAGCAGCGCGTAGTCGGCGAGCGGCCACTTGATGCCGGTCTCCTTGTCGGTGATGATGGCGAACGGCGTGCACTCGGAGCCGGTACCCGAGGAGGTCGGGACGGCGACGAAGTAGGCCTTCTTGCCCATCTCGGGGAAGGTGAAGATACGCTTGCGGATGTCCATGAAGTCCATGGCCATGTCCTCAAACTTGCACTCGGGGTGCTCGTACATCATCCACATGATCTTGCCGGCGTCCATAGCTGAGCCACCGCCGACGGCGATGATGACGTCCGGCTCAAAGAGAGCCATCTGCTTGGCGCCGCGACGTGCGCACTGCAGCGACGGATCGGGCTCGACGTCGTAGAAGCAGTCGTGGGCGATGCCCATCTCGTCGAGCTTGGCCTCGATGGCGCGGGTGTTGCCATTCTTGAAGAGGAACTGGTCGGTAACGATGAAGGCGCGCTTCTTGCCCATGACGTTGCCCAGCTCGTCGAGGGCGACGGGCGTGGAACCCTTCTTGAAGTAGACCTTCTCGGGAGCGCGGAACCACAGCATGTTCTCACGGCGCTCGGCCACAGTCTTAACGTTGATCAAGTGCTTCACCCCAACGTTCTCGGAGACGGAGTTGCCGCCCCAGGAGCCGCAGCCCAGGGTCAGAGACGGCTTCATGCCAAAGTTGTACAGGTCACCGATGCCACCGTGCGAGGACGGGGTGTTGATGACGATGCGGCACGCCTTCATGACGTGCTCGAACAGGCTGATCTTCTCGGCCTGGGCGGGGTGCACGTACAGAGAGGCGGTGTGGCCCGGGCCACCGGCGAGCACCAGGTGCTCGGCCTTGTCGACGGCCTCCTGGAAGTCCTTGGCGTGGTACATGGTCAGGACCGGGGAGAGCTTCTCGTGGGAGAACTCCTCCTTGGCGGGGTCGGTGGAGGTGACCTCGGCGATCAGGATCTTAGTCTTGGCGGGAACCTCGATGCCGGCGAGCTCGGCGATCTTGGCGGCAGCCATGCCGGGGATGCGGTGATCGAGGGCGCCGTTCTTGAACATGGCGGCACGCAGGGCCTCCATCTCGGCACCCTGCTTGACGAAGTAGCAGCCGCGCTTCTGGAACTCGGCCTTGACCTGGTCGTAGATGGTGTCGATGACGGTCACGGACTGCTCGGAAGCGCAGATCATGCCGTTGTCGAAGGTCTTGGAGTGGATGATGGAGTTGACTGCGAGCAGAACGTCGGCGGTGTCGTCGATGACGACCGGGGTGTTACCGGCGCCAACGCCCAGGGCGGGCTTGCCCGAGGAGTAGGCGGCCTTGACCATGCCCGGGCCACCGGTGGCGAGGATGATGTCGACGTCGCGCATGACCATGTTGGTCAGCTCGATGGAGGGGACATCGACCCAGCCGATGATGCCCTCGGGGGCACCAGCCTTGACGGCGGCGTCAAGCACGAGCTTGGCGGCGGCGATGGTGCACTTGGCGGCAGCCGGGTGCGGGGAGATGATGATGGCGTTGCGGGTCTTCAGGCTGATCAGCGTCTTGAAGATTGCGGTGGAGGTGGGGTTGGTCGTCGGGATGACGGCGCCCACGATGCCGATGGGCTCGGCGATCTTGGTGATGCCGTAAGCCTCGTCGCGCTCCAGGACACCACAGGTCTTGGTGTTCTTGTAAGCGTTGTAGATGTACTCTGCGGCGTAGTGGTTCTTGATGACCTTGTCCTCAAGAACGCCGCGGCCGGTCTCCTCGATGGCCATTTTCGCCAACGGGATACGAGCCTTGTTGGCGGCCATGGCGGCCTCATAGAAGATCTTGTCGACCTGCTCCTGCGTGTACGTAGCAAAAAGCGCCTGGGCCTCTCGCATCTGAGCGAGCTTAGCCTCAAGCGCCTCTACGTTGTCCACAATTGCGGGAGTAGTGTTTTCCGGTGACTTTTTCACCATTTGTGTCTCCTTGCGATCGGAGATTTACCCTACGTCTTGCATGATAGCAAGAAATTATTCGGCGAGCGGTCAGATTCCTGTAAAAGGCACACTAAAACGCTTCAATATACTGAAGCGTTTTAACTAAATTATCTGCCAGTGCATCGCCCTACCCCCAATGAGCGCAAAAAGGCGCCCTCCGTGGGGGAGGGCGCCTTTGGTAAGTTCTATGTGAACGCGAGGTTTTTGACCCGGAGAGTCCGAGGTACTTGTTGGTAAGACCTTATTTAGGAGCGCGCAACCTTGCCGGACTTGAGGCAGGTGGAGCAAACGTTCATCTTGCGACGGTGACCATCGACGACGACGTAGACGCGCTGGATGTTGGGGCGGAACTTACGGTTGGTGACGCGGTGAGAGTGGCTGATGGAGCGACCGGCAACGGGGTGCTTACCGCAAACTTCGCAAACTTTGGACATAACTGACCCTCCTTGGGCGACAAACGAACATGTCGCGTTAACAAACAAGCCTGAACTATAGCACAGAAGCAGCTCCCTGTGCGTAATCTACACAGAGATATTTCTCTTTTGGCGATAGTGCCCACGCCACGGCCCTGGACGTAGATCCGATTTGCGTGCAGCAGAGGGGATTATGCCAGCTCGTGTGTGCGTTTTCAAGCTCGTCCCACAAATATATATAGGTTTATTGAGCATTGGGCTCCGTTTACGGAATGCTCTGTATTTATGCTCGCAATTCAGCTTGAGGTTGGCTACACTATCCCTTGACCATTAAAGGGGTACGAGATACCCACATGGAATTACATAGCTGCCAAAGAGCAGCCCTTCCTGTGGGTGTCTGGTTCCGCTTTGAGCGGTCGGGCATCTATTTTTTTGACTGTGTCAGCAGTCAAGACATGTGAGGAAGGAGATCGATGGGCACGACTTCCCCCAAGGCGGTCATTATGGACGAGACCGCCGTCAATCGAGCGATGACCCGCATCGCGCACGAGATTCTCGAGCGCAACGAGGGCTGTGAAGACCTCGCTCTGGTCGGCATCGTCACGCGCGGCGACCTTCTGGCAAAGAAGCTCGCCGAGGAGATCAAGGAGATCGAGGGCGTCGACGTTCCGCTCGGCAGCCTCGACATCAGCTTCTACCGCGATGACTATGCGACCAATTTCGCTCCCGCGATCCACGCCACCAACATTCCCTTTAGCGTCGACGGCAAGCGCGTCGTGCTGGTGGACGACATCCTGTATACGGGCCGTACCATTCGCGCCGCTCTCGACGCCGTCATGGACCTGGGCCGTCCGAACCGCATTGAGCTGGCTGTCCTCGTTGACCGCGGCCACCGCGAGCTCCCCATCTCGCCGGACTTTGTCGGCAAGAACGTTCCCTCGTCGCATGAGGAGAACGTGCACCTATATATGAAGGAAGTTGACGGCCACACCGCCGTCGAGATTAACGACGTCGCGCCGGGTTCCCACGTGGGCTCCGCGCCGCTGGGAGGTGAGTAGTACCGTGGCGTTCAACCATAAGCACCTGATCGACATTACCGAGTACTCCGAAGAGGACATCAAGCTCATCCTCGAGACCGCCAAGGCGTTCTCCGAGGTTAACGAGCGTGCGATCAAGAAGGTCCCCACGCTCAAGGGCAAGACCATCGTCAACATGTTCAACGAGCCCTCGACGCGCACCCGTAGCTCCTTCGAGCTCGCCGAGAAGCGTCTTTCGGCCGACAGCCTCAACTTTGGCGGCTCCTCGACCTCCACGGTCAAGGGCGAGAGCCTCGTCGATACCGTCGAGACCCTCAACGCCTATAAGATCGACTGCATCGTTGTGCGCGACAAGCACGCCGGCGCTCCCTACATCGTCACGCAGAACTCGCCCGCGAGCGTCATCTGCGCCGGTGACGGCAAGCACAACCACCCCACGCAGGCCCTGCTCGACCTGTACACCATCTGGGAGCACAAGGGTGACTTCCACGGTCTGAAGGTCGCCGTCGTCGGCGATATCGCGCACTCCCG
This sequence comes from uncultured Collinsella sp., assembly GCA_958348225.1. Taxonomy (GTDB): domain Bacteria; phylum Actinomycetota; class Coriobacteriia; order Coriobacteriales; family Coriobacteriaceae; genus Collinsella. The sequence continues at coordinate 26,287 of CATVYG010000002.1, read as the reverse complement.
CGTCTGCGGCTCGCTGATCCCCGCCCTTAAGATCATGGGCTGCGAGACCTACGCCGTCGCCCCCGGCACGCTGCTGCCGCCGGAGCCCGAGGTCCTGGGCTGCGACCACGTGACGAGCGACCTCGATTCCGTCCTGCCCGAGCTGGACGTCGTCTACATGCTGCGCGTGCAGCAGGAGCGCCTCGAGGGTGCCCCGTTCCCCACGATTCGCGAGTACCACAAGCTCTTCGGCCTGACCAAGGACCGCGAGAAGCTCATGAAGCCCGACGCGATCATCTGCCACCCGGGCCCCATCAACCGCGGTGTCGAGTTCGACTCCTATATGGCCGACCACCCGCAACGCTCCGTCATCCTGGAGCAGGTCTACGCCGGTATCTGCGTGCGTATGGCTATCCTGTATCTGCTGCTTGGAGGTGCCGATAATGGCCTTGCTTCTTAAGAATGCCCACGTCGTCGACCCGTCCGTCGAGCTTGACGGTGTCGTTGACGTCCTGATTGACGGCGACAAGATCGCCGAGGTCGGCGAGAATCTCGCCGTCGAGGGAGCCGAGGTCCGCGATCTTTCCGGCAAGTACCTCGTCCCTGGCCTGGTGGATATGCACGTTCACCTTCGCGAGCCCGGCTACGAGGTCAAAGAGGACATCGAGAGCGGCACCCGCGCAGCTGCCAAGGGCGGCTTTACCGGCGTGTGCGCCATGCCCAACACCGATCCCGTCACCGATAACGGCACCGTCGTGGAGTTCGTCAAGTCCCGTGCTGCCGAGGTCGGTCACTGCCGCGTCTATCCGTCGGGCGCCATGACCCGCGGTCTTAAGGGCGAGGCCATGTCCGAGATGGGCGATATGGTCGCGCACGGCGCCGTCGCCTTCACCGACGACGGTCGCGGCGTGCAGGGCGCGGGCATGCTCCGTCGTTGCATGGACTACGGCAAGATGTTCGGCAAGGTCTTTATGAGCCACTGCCAGGACGAGGATCTGGTCGGCCACGGCCAGATCAACGAGGGCAAGGTCTCGACCCGTCTGGCTCTCGAGGGTTGGCCGGCTGCCGGCGAGGAGCTCCAGATCGCCCGCGACATCGAGATCGCCAAGCTGACTGGTGCCAAGCTGCACATCCAGCACATCTCCACCGCCCATGGTCTGGAGATCGTGCGTGCCGGTAAGGCCGCTGGCGTTCAGGTTACCTGCGAGGCCACCCCGCACCACATGTTCCTGACCGAGAACGACCTGGACGAGACCTACAACACTTCGCTCAAGGTCAACCCGCCGCTGCGTACCGAGGAGGATGCCGAGGCCATTCGTCAGGGCGTCATCGACGGCACCGTCGACGTTATCGTCACCGATCACGCTCCCCACACCCCGTGGGAGAAGGCCCGCGAGTTCGAGCTTGCGCCCTTTGGCATGATCGGCCTCGAGACCTCGCTGTCGCTCGTACTCACCGAGCTGGTCAACACGGGCAAGATGAGCATGGGCCGTATGGTCGAGCTCATGGCCATCAAGCCGCGTGAGATCCTGGGCCTCGACCAGGTTCAGGTCAAGGCGGGCTCCGTTGCCGACCTGACCGTGTTCGACGCGTCCGCCACCTGGACGGTTGGCGAGGACGGTTACGAGTCGCGCGCCGAGAACTCCGGTTTTGCCGGCCGCACGCTCACCGGTCGTGCCACCGATGTGTTTGTCGGCGGTAAGCAGACGCTTGCCGACGGCTGCATCTGCTAGCATAGCCTTATCGCTTTTGTGCGCGGCGCCCTTGCGGTGCCGCGCTTTCTGTTCGTTTTGACCATGCAACCGCATGGGGGATTGGAGCGTCTATGCCCACACCTTCCACTGCACGCATGCACGACTTCGAGGTCGTCTCGAACCAGGAGATCGCCGACGGCATCTTCTCGCTCGTCATCTCGGCCCCCAAGCTTGCAAGTGCGCTCAAGCCCGGTCAGTTTGTGAACATCGCCGTACCCGGCGATGCGTCCTCGCTGCTTCGCGTGCCCCTGAGCTACTACCGCGCCGACGCCGAGGCCGGCACCGTCGAGCTGTGGTACGCCGTCGTGGGCGACGATACCCGTCGTTTGTCCCAGATGGGCCCTGACTCCACCTCTAACCTGCTGGGCCCCGGTGGCCGTGGCTGGATGGTACCCGAGGGCACCAGGAAGGCCCTGCTCGTCGCCGGTGGCATCGGCGTTCCGCCTGTGCTGTGTCTTGCCGGTATGCTTGCCGAGCAGGGCGTGGATGTTGACGTGTGCCTGGGCTTTGGCACCGCTTCCAAGGCCGTGGGTGTCGATGAGTTCCGCGCGCTGGGCGCCACGGTCAACGTTTGCACCGACGACGGCTCGCTCGGCACGCACGGTTTTTGCACCGATCCTGCCGCCGAGCTGCTCGGCGAGGGCGGCTACGACTACGTCGCCAGCTGCGGCCCCGCTGTCATGATGAAGAAAGTCGCCGCCGCTGCCGCCGAGGCCGGTGCGTACTGCGAGGTGTCGCTCGAGCGCATGATGAGCTGCGGCTTTGGCGCCTGCAACACCTGCAATGTCGAGACGGTCGACGGTATGAAGGGCGCCTGCATGTGCGGCCCCGTGTTCGATGCTTCCAAGGTGGTGGTCTTCTAGTGGGTACCGTGAACATGGCCGTCGATTTCGGCGGCGTCAAGATGCAAAACCCCATCAACACCGCAGCCGGTACCTTTGGCTACGGCTGGCAGTTCCAGAACTTCTTTGATGTCTCCCAGCTGGGTGCCATCACCACCAAGGGTTGCGCAGCCGAGCCCTGGCCCGGCAATCCCGCGCCCCGCATGGCCGAGATTCCCGGCGGTATGATCAACTCCGTGGGCCTTCAGAACCCCGGCGTGGCCGCCTTTGCCCGCGAGTCCGGTCCGTGGCTCGAACAGCTGTCCAAGGACGGCTGCCAGGTCATCTGTCAGGTTGCCGGCCACTCCGTTGACGAGTTTGTCCGCGCACTCGAGATGTATGTCGAGCTGTGCCCCTGGGCTGCCGGCTACGAGATCAACGTGAGCTGCCCTAATATCGCCGCCGGCGGTGCCGCCATGGGCTCCACGCCCGAGGGCGCCTCTTCCGTTATGGCTGCCTGCCGCAAGGTGACCGATAAGCCGCTGTTCGTGAAGATGGCTCCGGTCAACGTCGCCGAGATCGCCAAGGCCCTCGAGGCTGCCGGCGCCGACGGCCTTTCAGTCATCAACTCCATCCAGGGCATGGCCATCGACGTCCATACCCGCAAGTCCCGCGTGGCCAAGCCCAAGGGCGGCCTTTCGGGCCCGCTGTGCCACCACATCGCCGTGCGCATGGTCTGGGAGGTTGCCCAGGCCGTCGATATCCCCATCAACGGTGTCGGCGGTGTCATGACCGGCGAGGATGCGGCTGAGTTTATCCTGGCCGGCGCCACCTGCGTGTCGGTCGGCATGGCCAACTTCGTCGATCCGTGCGCTTCGCTCAAGATCGCGCATGAGCTCGAGGCCTGGGCCGAGTCCCAGGGCGTAAAGGACATCAACGAGCTGGTAGGTGCTTTCGAATGCTAGAGACCGATGCCCGCGACCGCGTAATCGTCGCCCTCGACTGCGATCGTGAGCGTGCGCTCGAGCTCGCCCACGAGCTTTCGGGCCATGCCGCCTGGCTTAAGGTTGGTATGACGCTCTATTACGCTGAGGGCCCCGAGATCGTCAAGACCTTTAAGGACCTGGGCTTTAAGGTCTTCCTTGACCTTAAGTTCCATGATATTCCGCATCAGGTTCGCGGTGCCGCCCGTTCGGCCTCGCTTGCCGGTGCCGACCTGCTCTCGGTTCACGGCTTGGGTTCGGGCGCCATGCTCGCTGCCTGCCGCGAGGGTGCCGAGGAGGCGCGCGAGGACCGCGCCAAGCTCGTCGCCATCACCGTGCTCACGAGCATGAATCAGGATGCCTTGAGCGAGATCGGCGTCGAGTCGCCCGTGGCCGAGGAGGCCGCCCGCCTGGCAAAGCTCGCTCAGGCCAACGGCATCGATGGCATCGTGTGCTCGCCGATGGAGGCTCACGACATGCGTGAGCTGCTGGGCCCTGATGCCCTGATCGTGACTCCGGGTGTGCGTCCGGTGGGTGCCGCCCTTGGTGACCAGTCCCGCGTGGCGACGCCTTCCCAGGCTATCGAGCGTGGCGCAAGCCACATTGTGGTGGGCCGTCCCATCACCGGCGCCGACGATCCGGTTGCCGCCTTTGACGCCATCGTCGCCGAGCTGGTCGAAAACGTCGCCTAAAAGATTCCCCTAAGTCACCACTTTTGGGTCTCATTAGCACAAAATAGCCCCTGTGCCTGCGTAAACTTTCCCATCCTTTGTGTGGAATCGCAGGTCAGGGGCTTAACTTTGGGCGCAGTATATTGCACTTTTTGCGGGTATCGTCTAACCTATGGAGCCGCGATTGGGCATTTTGTACGTTCTACGTGCTAAAATGCCAATTATTGAATCAGATATAACCCAACTATTTGGAGGTACGAATGGCACTCCCTCAGCTTACCGATGAGCAGCGTAAGCAGGCTCTTGAGAAGGCTGCTGCCGCACGTCACGCCCGCGCTGAGCTTCGCGAGCAGATCAAGAAGGGCGAGAAGTCCCTCGAGTCCGTGCTCAACTCCGATGACCCCATTGCTTCCCGCATGAAGGTTTCCACCCTCATCGAGTCTCTCCCCGGTTATGGCAAGGCCAAGGCCGCCAAGATCATGGAGGAGCTCGGTATCTCCGCTACCCGTCGCGTCCAGGGCCTCGGCGTCCGTCAGCGCGAGCAGCTCCTCGAGCAGCTGACCAAATAAGTGAGCGCTCAGGATTCCAAGCTCTTTGTGATTTCTGGACCGTCAGGCGCAGGCAAGGGTACGCTCGTCACTCGTGTGCGCGAGCGCCGCTCTAACCTGGGCCTGACGGTTTCGGCTACCACGCGAGCACCACGCAAAGGTGAGGTCGACGGCGTCAACTACTTTTTTCTGACGCGCGAGGAGTTCGACCGCCGCGTGACAAACGGTGAGTTTGTTGAGTGGGCCGAGGTCCACGGTAACTGCTACGGCACGTTGGTGAGCGAGGTCACATCCAAGCTCGCCTCGGGCGCGTCTCTGATTTTGGAGATCGATGTCCAGGGCGCCCTGCAGGTGAAGGAGCGTTTCCCCGAGGCCGTGCTGATCTTTATCAAGCCGCCTTCGCTTGAGGTGCTCCGCGAGCGTCTAGTCGGTCGCGGTACCGAGACGCCCGAGACAATCGAGCTGCGTATGGCAAACGCCGCCGATGAGCTTGCCCTTGCCGACCGCTACGACGACGTCGTGGTAAATGACGATCTCGACCGCGCGACCGATGAGCTCGTTCGCGTTCTCGATATGCATGAAAGGATCTGAGGTCCGTGTCCGTTGTAAAGCCTTGCATTGACGATCTTCTGGAGAAGACCGATCACAACCGCTTCCTGCTTGCTTCGCTTGCCTCCAAGCGCGCCTGCGACATCAATAGCATGCTGCGTGGCCAGCACAACCGCGTGCTTGCCGTCCAGGATGTCGATGACATCACCATCGGGCTTTCCGGTGCCGATACCATCTCGATGGCTATGGACGAGATTGTCGACGGCGACATCTCTTACGACGAGGCCCGTTACGAGAAGGCGCTCGGCCACAAGGTTGCTGAAGCCTAAATGGCGGCTCGCGTCTGCCTGGTCCACTATCACGAGGTTGGACTGAAGGGTAAGAACCGCGCACATTTTGAGCATATCCTCATGGATAACATCAAGGCGGCCTTGGCCGCCTTTTCCGTGAATGCCGTGTCTCGAATTTCCGGTTATATCCTCGTGACCTTTAACGAGCATCAGGCCGACGAGGCGGCGCGTGTCATTCGCACCGTTCCCGGCGTTGCTCGTGTGTCTTTGGCGTATCACACCAATCGCGACCCTCAGGAGTACTGTGCCGCCGCCGTGAAGGCGCTGCGCGAGTTTGGTTCCTTCGATTCGTTTAAGGTGCACGCCAAGCGCTCCAATACCGATTATGAGCTCACCTCGATTGACATCAATCGTCAGGTGGGCGAGGTGCTGTGCGAGGCCTTCCCCGATAAAAAGGTTCAAATGCACGACCCCGATGCGATGGTGCACGTACTGGTGGTCCAGGGTAGCGTTTATGTGTACGCGCGCTCCGAGCGCGGCGTGGGCGGTCTGCCGGTGGGTTCTGCCGGCAAGGTCGTGACGCTGCTGTCGTCGGGTATTGATTCTCCGGTGGCAACCTGGATGCTCGCGCGTCGCGGCGCGGTGTGCGTGCCGGTACATTTCTCAGGTCGTCCGCAGACGCCCGACACGAGCGAGTATTTGGTGCAGGACATCATTCGTGCGCTTGAGCCGGGTGTCCAGATCGGCCGCCTGTACGTGGTGCCGTTTGGCGACTGCCAGCGTGAGATTTCGGTCACCTGTCCCAGCAACCTGCGCGTGATCATGTATCGCCGCATTATGTATTCGGTTGCTGAGCGCATTGCACACATCGAGGGCGCCAAGGCCATCGTGACGGGCGAATCGCTTGGACAGGTTGCCTCCCAAACGCTTGAGAATATCATGGCCGTTAACGAGGCCGTGAAGATCCCCGTGTTCCGTCCGCTCATCGGTTCGGACAAGCAGGAGATTATCGCGCGCGCCGAGGAGATTGGTACGTTCGATATCTCGACTGAGGCCGCTCCCGACTGTTGCACGCTGTTTATGCCGCGTCGTCCCGAGACGCACGCTAAACTCGATGCCGTGCATGAGGCCTGGGAGCTGTTCGACCACGAGGAGATGATTGAGCGTTTGCTCAAACAGACTGAGTACATCGACTTTGAGAGCAACACGTATAAGGCCCCTAAGACCTTAAAACGCAAACATTCCGAGCTCGCTCCACGTGAGATTTACCAAGATCACGAATAATGTTGTGTATAGACCGGCGGTGATTTTGCATCGTCGGTCTTTTTCTATCTGGGCATTAGGCGATAAACGGTTCATTTGTCGACGTGTGCCTGAATAAATGGACACTTTTCCGCAAGGTTTTGGTCAGCTTTTGGTTTGACCGCGAAAACCGGTGTGGGCGTGCGGAGGCTGCGGCGTTCGTTTCCTGACACGATGGTGTTGGGAGGTGTTTGCTATGGCGCAGCGCGAGCAACACGAACGGGTTAAACGGATGGACCGCTGGGCAGAAAAGCTGCTCGGCCATAAGGCGATGGTCGTGGCGATCCTGGTTGTCATTGCCGCCGCGAGCGGCTTGGCGATGGCAGGTTTTGGTGGTCACTCCAGCGACGTATCGTTTGAGCGTAGTGATGAGGCGAGCGCCTCGGATGTGCGCGGGGCCGGGGATGCCTCTCCTGACGATGCCGATGAGCCGTCTGCCAAGAGCTCCTCTGCTGCCGAGGTGTACGTCGATGTTGATGGCGCCGTTGTGAAGCCTGGCGTGTACCGGCTTAAAGATGGAGCACGGGTGTCCCAGGCGATTGATGCCGCCGGAGGGCTTACGGCCGAGGCGGATGTGACGGTTCTTAACCGTGCGTCCAAGATCACCGATGGTCAAAAGATCTATGTGCCGACGGTAGGGGAGCAACAAACGGCTGCGGCCGTCGGCGCCGCCGAAAGCAGTGCTTCCACGACCCCTGGTACAGGGTCTTCGTCGGGACTTGTGAATATCAATACGGCAAGTGCGGCGGAGCTGCAGACGCTTTCGGGCATCGGGCCTTCTATGGCCCAGTCAATTATCGACGAACGGACGCAAAACGGGGCCTTTGCCTCGGTCGATGACCTTATGCGCGTATCGGGGATCGGTGAGAAGAAACTCGCCAAAATTAAAGATTGCATCTGCGTATGAGTGCGACCGAGCGCGAGCATGTGATGCCACCGCGCCCATTGATGCCGTGGACGATAGCCCTTTGTGCCGGCTTGTGTGCGAGCTGTGGGTTAGTGCTTAACATGGCGGCCGATGCGCTGCTGGGAGAGCGGGCGGCGCCCGTCACATTGCTTATGGCCATTCCCGTTGCGGCAGCAGGGTGCATCGTATTGGCTCGGTCCTGCATGCGCCTTGTGCGGTGGAGGCGATGGCTGTATGCCGCGGCCCTCGGCCTCGTGGCGGGAGCGGTCGTGTCCGCGGGTTGGGCGATAGGGGCGCTGCGCGCTTCGAGGGCGTTGGATAATCGGGCTGCGAGCAGTCTCGAGTTTGTTGTGTGTGGCGACCCGTCCATCAATGACGGTGCGTACTCCTATACCTGTGATGCGTATGCGGGCGAAAAGCGTTTGGGTCAGGTACGGCTGTCGTGTGATCGTGAGCTTGGCGCCGGTTCGCATGTACGTGCTATCGGTCGAATTTCGCGCTTTGAGAATGATGCGTATGGGCGCTCACGCGTGCTTCGGGGCGAGCTTCGAAAGGTTAAAGTCGTCCGGTTGGTATCGATCGACGAGGGCCCTCCAGACCCGTTGTCTTGGCTTCGAAACGAGCTCCTTGCCGTTATCGCGCCCGCGACCGATCCAGCGCGCTCGCTCATTGCCGGCGTTGTCTGTGGACGCTCGTCCGAGCTGCGCGCCCAGCCGGCGGGCGATTGGTTTTCGGTAACGGGCACCGCACATCTCATCGCCGTCTCGGGCAGCCATCTTGCCATCGTGGGGTTTGTGATTGAGAGCGCCCTGCAAAAGACGCGTCTTTCTCGTGGGCTTCAGCGGGGGCTGTTGGTACTGGGCCTCGCTGCCTATGCCGTTTTTACTGGCGCTTCGCCCTCGGCCGTGCGCGCGTGCTCTATGGTGGCGGCGACGCTTGTCGCCAACAGCGCCGGACGTCGTCGCCATGGCCTTTCGGCTCTGTTCGTCACCATTGCAATCTTTGTGTTGCTGCGTCCGACGGTATTGTTCGAAATGGGTTTTCAGCTTTCGTGTGCCAGTGTTTTTGCCATCCTTTGTTTTTGCCCCTACGCCACCTACGCCTTGGGCGAGCTGGGCATGCCATCGGGTGTCGCCAGCGTTTTGTCTGTCACGCTGTGCTCACAACTTGCGACACTTCCCGTAACTATTCCCGCTTTCGGGACGTTTTCGTTGATTGCTCCGCTTGCAAATGCCGTGATCGGTCCGGTGATAAGCGTGCTGCTCGCATCGTCGGTTGTGCTTGCGCCCTGCTCGCTTGTGCCGCTGTTGAGCCGCGGGGCGCTCGTGGTGCCCATGATTGTCGCCCGCTGTGCGCTGTTCTTTGAACAGCTCTTTGCCGCCGTTCCGGGCGCATCCGTAAGCGTTCCGCCCGATACGCCCTTGGTATATGTGGTGCCGTTTGTGCTGGCGGTCCTCTTGGTCTGGTGGCCACGCCCCCGCGCGCGGAGCATGGCAGCGGGGCTGGTGTGCCTGATGCTTGCAGCGGGTGTTCCGTATGTCTATTGGGATCGATACGCGCCGCCTTCGGTGACGGTCCTCGATGTTGGCCAGGCCGATGCGATTCTTATCCGCCAAGGTGGGACCGTGGCGCTCGTGGACTGTGGGCTCGATGAGCGCGTGGTGTCGGCGTTGGTTCGCAATAACGTCCACCATATCGATGCCGTCTTCATTACGCATTGGGATGAAGACCATTGGGGCGGTCTTCCCGACGTGCTCGATCGGTTTTCGGTTGGAACCATTGCGGTCGCGGCCGATGCGCTGGAGGATGCGCCTGCTGAGGTTCTAAATCGCCCGGGCGTAACGTATATGCAGGTGGCTCGCGGGGACACGATCGATATCGGCACATTTCGGGCTCGTGTGATGTGGCCGTTTGATACGGTGGATGGCGAGGGTAATGAGGACTCGCTTGTCTTGCTGCTCTCCTATGCTCGGGAAGGCAAGAGCCTGCGTATGCTCCTCACTGGTGATGCCGAGCTCGATCAGGAGCGCGAGTTTGTACAGGAGGTGGGCGATATCGATGTGCTCAAGCTGGGGCATCACGGCTCAAAAGTTTCCGTCGACACAGACCTGCTGGAAACGATTAAGCCCGAGCTCTCTATCGCGAGCGCGGGCGAGGGCAACCGCTACGGCCATCCATCCGATGCCTGCATCGATGCCGTTCGCGATGCGGGCGGTGCGTTCGCATGCACCATCGAACAAGGAGACATTACCGTCTCGCCGACTGCAGCCGGTTTTACCGTGCGATGCCAACGACCGTGATGCTGCCGTTGGCGCGGGACCAGCCCGTGGGCTAGAATGGCACGGTACGAACTCGAGATCCTGCGGGAGGGGAGCGCGATGTCCGAAACCGGTCTGCTGCCGGCATATCTGATCGTCGGTACCGACGGAGTCAAACGCGACCACGCCGTCTCGCGTATGAAGGCGCGGCTGGAAAAGACGGGCATGGTCGAGTTCAACCTCGACGAGCGCGATATGACCAAAGACCCCGATATCGAGTCGATTATCGGATCGCTCAACACCTTTCCCATGGGCAGCGAGTTTCGCCTGGTAATCCTTGATGGCTGCTCAAAACTCGCCAAAGCGATCTCCGAGCCACTTGTCGAGTATCTGGCGAGTCCCAGCCCCACGACGGTTTGCCTCATAATCGCCGATTCGCTTGCCAAGAACACGCGTCTGTACAAGGCAATCGCCAAGATTGACAAGAAGGCCGTGATCGACTGTTCGGGTACCAAGCGCTGGGAGCTCCCGCGCCGCGTGCAGCAGATGGCGACGCAGCACGGAAAGTCCATCTCGACGGCCGCCGCCGAGGAGCTCGTTTCGCGCTCGGGCGAGAACACCCGCATGCTCGATAACGACTTGGCCAAGCTTGCCCAGATGGTCGAGGCGCCGCAAATTGAGCTTGCCGATGTGGAGCGCTGGATCGTGCGCACGGCCGAAGTCCAGCCCTGGGACTTTCTCAATGCGGTCTCGGCCCGTGACATGCGCCGCTCGCTTGAGCTCTTCAATCTACTGCCCGCCAAGAGCTACGTGTGGACTTACACATTGCTGTGCGGGCGTATTCGCGAGCTTATCGTTGCCAAGGCGCTCGATGCGCGTGGGCAGGGTCGTGAGCTTGCCGCGACGCTCAAGCTTCAGGCTTGGCAGGTCAAAAATCACCTTACCTGGGCACGCCGCTTTTCGATGGCGGAGCTTGTCGCTGCGCTCGAGGGTGCCGTCGATGTGGAGCTCGCACTGAAGGGTTCGGCTGATTCGGAGACCGCGCTTTTGCTCTGGATTACGAACATCTTGAGAAAATCGTGATGATACCTGCCTATTTGACAAATTCGTTCTATCCCTTTGAGGGGGAGCGTGCTATAGTAGGCGCTTGCATGACCTCACCGTGTCTCAGAGGTGTCATACATTTTTTGCAAGGAACTCGAAAGGAACTCCAGAAGTGGCAAACATCAAGTCTCAGAAGAAGCGTATCCGCACCAATGAGGCAGCTCGCATGCGTAACAAGGCTGTCAAGTCCGAGCTCAAGACGCTGACCAAGCACGTCCAGTCCGCCGTCGCCGAGGGCGACGCCGAGAAGGCCCAGGCTGCCCTCAAGACCGTCACCAAGCGTCTCGACATGGCTGCCGCCAAGCATGTTATCCACAAGAACCAGGCTTCCAACCGCAAGTCCGGTCTTGCCAAGCTCGTGAACAGCATCAACGCCTAAGTTGTAAATTTCACACCACACAGATTACGCGCATAAATGGAGCCTGTTTTATGGAACAGGCTCCATTTTTTGTACCGCTCGGGTAAGATAGTCCGCATGAATACTTCAATTGACATTTCCCACATCCGCAACTTCTCGATCGTTGCGCACATCGACCATGGCAAGTCCACGATCAGTGACCGCATCCTCGAGCTCACCCATACCGTCGACGAGCGCGACATGGAGTCGCAGCTGCTCGACACCATGGATATCGAGCGCGAGCGCGGCATCACGATCAAGTCCAACGCCGTTCGCGTCTCCTATGACGCCGACGACGGCGAGACGTATCAGTTCAACCTGATCGATACGCCGGGCCATGTGGACTTCACCTATGAGGTCTCGCGTTCGCTTGCCGCTTGCGAGGGTGCGGTGCTCGTCGTGGACGCCACTCAGGGTGTCGAGGCGCAGACCGTTTCCAACGCGACGCTCGCCATGAACGCCAACTTGGACATTGTTCCGGCCATCAACAAAATCGACCTTCCTTCGGCTCACCCCGACGAGGTCAAGACCGAGATCGAAGACGATCTGGCCATTCCCGCTGACGATGCCGTGTGCGTGTCGGGCAAAACCGGCGAGGGCATCCACGATCTGCTGGAGTCCATCGTCTTTTTGATCTCGCCTCCCAAGGGCGATGCAAATGGCCCTCTCAAGGCACTTATTCTGGATTCGTACTTCGATGAGTACCGCGGCGTCGTTGCCACGGTCCGCGTGTTTGACGGCTCCATCAAAAAGGGCGATACCTTGCGCATGATGCAGGCAAAGGGCGACTTTTTGGTCGATGGCGTGGGCGTCAAGCGTCCCGCCGAGACCCCGGTTGACGCGCTGACGGTCGGCGAGGTCGGATACGTGGTCACGGGCCTGAAGGACCCCGAGGCCGTTCGCGTGGGCGATACCCTCACGTGGGCGTCGAATCCCTGCCCCGAGCCGCTTCCCGGCTACCGCGAGGCCAAGCCCATGGTCTATACGGGCCTGTTCCCGATCGATAACAAGGACTACGAGAACCTGCGTGACGCGCTCGATAAGCTGCACGTCAACGACCCGTCGTTGGTGTGGGAGCCCGAGACCTCGGTGGCGCTCGGTTTTGGCTTCCGCGTGGGCTTCCTGGGCCTGCTGCACATGGAAGTCGTCAAGGAACGCCTGGAGCGCGAGTTCAATCTTGACCTCATTGCCACGAGTCCATCGGTCGACTATCACGTCTACAAGACTGACGGCGAGATGATTGATGTCCGCAGCCCGCAGGATCTGCCCGAGGCTACGCGCATCGAGCGCATTGAGGAGCCCTACCTCAAGGCCAAGATTATCTGCCCGCCCGAGTATACGGGTGCCGTTATGCAGCTCGCTATCGAGCACCGCGGCATTACTACCGACATGATCCATCTCACGAGCAAGTCGGTCGAGATGCGCTTCGATATGCCGCTCGCCGAGCTCATCTTGGACTTCTTTGACCAGCTCAAGAGCCGCACCAAGGGTTACGCTTCGTTGGACTACGAGTTCAACGAGTACCGTCCCTCCGAGCTCGTTAAGCTCGATATCTTGCTTTCGGGCGACGAGGTAGACGCGCTGTCGTTTATCGTTCATAAGGACAAGGCCTACGGTCTTGCCCGCGGCCTATGCGACAAGCTCAAGGAGATCATTCCGCGTCAGCTGTTCGAGGTGCCCATCCAGGGTGCTATCGGCAACAAGATCATTGCCCGCTCCACCGTCAAGGCGCGTCGCAAGGACGTGCTTGCCAAGTGCTACGGCGGCGATATCTCGCGTAAGCGCAAGCTGCTCGAGAAACAGAAAGAGGGCAAGAAGCGCATGAAGGCTATCGGCTCGGTCGAGGTCCCGCAGGAGGCCTTTATGGCGATCCTCAAGGTGGACGAGTAGGCCCATGGCGCTTTCTGAATACAGCAAGCGGCTGCTGGGCGCCTATGCCGAGCAGCCGTTCCTTATGGCCCCCATGGCAGGCGTGACCGATCCTGCCTACCGCATCATGTGTCGCCGCCGCGGTGCTCAGCTTGCTTATAGCGAGATGGTGAGTGTCGCTGGCCTTGCCTACGCCAGTAACAAGACGTGGCGTCTGGTGCTGCCGGCCGACGAGGAGCAGCAGATCTGCGTGCAGCTCTTTGGCTCTAAGCCCGATCAGTTTGCGAGCGCCGTCGCTGCCGTCGAGGAGCGCGTGGGCGATCGCCTGTCGTTGATCGATATCAACATGGCCTGCCCGGCTCGCAAGGTCGTTACCAAGGGCGAGGGCTCGGCGCTCATGCGCACGCCCGACCTGGCCGAGAAGATTGTTGAGGCAGCTGTGGGCGCGGCGCATGTTCCCGTGACCGTGAAGATCCGCAAGGGCTTTTATGCTGAAGACCGCAATGCCGCGACGTTTGCCCAGATGCTCGAGGGGGCAGGGGCCGCTGCGGTGGCGGTGCATGGTCGCTGTGCCACGCAGCTCTATACGGGCCAGGCCGATTGGTCGGTCGTTGATGAGGTCGCAGATGCCGTCGAGATTCCCGTGATCGGTTCGGGCGATGTGTTCTCGGCCGAGGACGCTGCTGAGCATCTGCAAGATTCGGGTGCCAGTGCGGTGTTTATCGCGCGCGGCATCTACGGCAATCCGTGGGTGTTCGGCGATGCCCGAGCCCTTGCGCTCGATGGCACGCTGGTTCCTTCTCGCTCCTCGGTCGAGCGCCTGGACGCCCTGCGTGAGCACCTAACGCTGACGCATGAGCTCCTGCCGCTCATGTCGCGCGCCCGTACGTACGCAAGCTGGTACTTAAAAGGCATGCCCCATGCCGCCGCCTGGCGCGCTCAGGTGGTGCGCTGCTCCACGTACGAGGAGTTTATGGCACTGGTCGATGATATCGAGCGCGATGTGGTGACCTGCGAGGCCGCTCTTGCCGCCGGTGAGTCGGTGCCCGCTCATCCGCTGGAGGCTTAAGGGTGGCCGTTACCGCGCTGTACGTGCACGTGCCGTTTTGCGCTCAAAAATGCCGCTATTGCGACTTTGACTCGCGCAGCTTTTCCCCGTGCGCCCTGGACGCTGCACTCGATGCCTATTTTGAGCAGCTGTATGCGCGCCTCGATGCTTTTGGCAGGGCCGGGGCCCTTGACCAGATCAGCACCGTCTATGTTGGTGGCGGCACGCCGTCGCTGGCAGGGGAGCGCCTGGTGGAGCTGGCGCGGCGTATTCGTGCGTGGTGCGCCCCCGTTGAGTTTACCTGCGAGGCCAATCCCGAGTCGCTGACCGCCGAGCTTGCCACTGCGCTTGCCAAGGTTGGTGTCACACGCGTCTCTCTGGGCGTGCAAACGCTCGATAACACCGAACTTACCGCCATCGGCCGTATTCACGATGCCGATCGGGCGCTCGCCGCCATCGCGACGGTCAAGAACGCTGGGATTGACGTGTCGTGCGACCTTATGTGCGGACTTCCCGGGCAGACCGTAGCGAGTTGGAAGCGCACACTCGATGGCGTGCTCACGGCGGCTCCACATCATGTGTCGGTTTACCCGCTCACGCTCGAGGAGGGCACACCACTCTATCGCATGGCGTGTCGTGACGAGTCTCTCGAGCCCGACGAGGATTTTCAGGCTTCGTGCATGGACGCGGCGCGTGAGCGCCTGGGTGCGGCCGGCTATCATCCGTATGAGGTGGCAAGCTACGCGCTCGACGGCCATGAGTGCGCCCATAACATTGCCTACTGGACCGGCCAGGGCTACCTGGGCCTGGGCCGTTCTGCCGCGGGCATGCTCGACGCCGAGGATTTCGACCGTCTTGCAGGTTTGTTCCCCGGCGTGTCTTCTCGAGGCGATTCGTACCGCGTGCGTCTGGTGCAACGTGACGATGACGCGACGGCGTTTGAGGCCGAATATCTGTCGCAGCGTGAGGCTGCGGCTGAAGACCTGATGCTGTCTTGTCGCATGACGGGCGGTGTTGCGTCCGACCTGTTGGTTCGTGCAGCTTGCATCATCCCAGCGGATGAGCTGGCAGCTGCCTGTGATCGCGCGCTTGAATTGGGTCTTGCCACTTGGGTGCCCGAGTTGCTCGGGGTCCATGAGGGACCCTTAACTTCGGCAGATGTCGTCGCGGGTCATGTTCGCGCTCGTCTGGCGCCCACCCACCTGGGCTGGCTCGATGGAAATGTTCTGTTCGAGCTGTTTTGGGGTCTAGCTTAGGTCGCTCGGGTAGAATTACCGGAATATATACGCTGCTGTGAGCAGGAGGTTGCCGCGCATGGCGACAATGAACGAAAAAGATTACTACGAGATTCTGGGTGTCTCCAAGGACGCCACCTCGCGTGATATTCAAAAGGCCTTCCAGCAAAAGGCCCGCAAGCTCCATCCGGACGTCAATAAAGAGCCAGATGCCGAGGAAAAGTTCAAAGAGGTTTCCGAAGCCTACGCCGTGCTTTCGGATGAGCAGAAGCGTGCGCGCTATGACGCCATGCGCTCGGGCAATCCCTTTGCCGGTGCCCCTACGGCTTCGCCCTATGGTGGCGGCTACGCCGGCAGCGCGGGCTATGGCAATCCCTTTGAGGGCGGCTTTCCCTTTGGTGGCGCCTGGGGCCAGCAGCGTCGTGGGCAGGCTGCCTACAATCCCGAGAACGGCGCCAATGTGGTCGTCGATATCAAACTCGACGCCAAGGAGGCCAAGGGTGGTTCCCGCAAGACCGTGCGCTATACGCGTTTCGATACGTGCGGACATTGCGGCGGTTCGGGTTCTGTCTCCTCCGAGCACCCCCATACCTGCCCAAGCTGCGGTGGTCGCGGCCACATCGACGTCGACCTGTCCTTCCTGTTTGGTGCGGGCACGTTCCAGTCGGTCTGCCCCGAGTGCGGCGGTTCCGGTAAGGTCGTGGCCGACCCCTGCCCTGATTGCGGTGGCAGCGGTCGTACTCGCGTAACCTCCGAGCGGACGATTGAGTTTCCTGCCGGCACGCACGATGGCGACGAGGTCCGCATTAGCGGCATGGGTCATGCTGGCACCAACGGTGCCGCGGGCGGCGACCTGGTCGGCCGCGCCCATGTTGAAGCCGAGCGCTTGGAAGGCAAAGCTCGTACCGGTTTTTACCTGATGGGCATCGTGGCGCCGTTTTTGGTGCTGTCGGCCATTTCGGGCGTGTTCTCGGCCTTTGCCGTGATGTGCTTTATTCCGTTTACCATGGGCCTGTTCATGGTGCTTTCGGACGGTGTGCTTCATCGCAGCCTGCTGTGGTGGAAGCGCGGTGCGATGCAGTTTGCCAACGGTTTTGCCAACGGCTTCATGTTCGCGCTCGTGTCGGTTTGGTTCGCAAGCTGCTCGCAACGGGCCATGCTTTCGCCGTATCAAATGCAATAACATCAAACCCTCTGTTTGCGGTCGGCCCAGCTTGGGTATAGGACGCACTGTGACAATAATGAAAGTCGGAAGGATTCGGTCGTGTCGGAAAATAGGGATTACTACGAGGTGCTTGGCGTCGACAAGGATGCCGACGCGCGGACGATCAAGCGTGCGTTTTTAAAGAAGGCCCGTACCGTACATCCGGATGTTTCGGACGACCCCGAGGCCGAGGCCAAGTTCAAGGAGCTCAACGAGGCCTATTCCGTTCTTTCCGATGAGCAGAAGCGTGCTAACTACGACCGTTACGGCACCGCCGACGGCCCTGGTGGTTCGGGCTACGTCGATATCAACGATATTTTTGGTGGCATGGGCATGGACGACTTGTTCTCGTCGTTCTTTGGCGGCGGTGCCGGCGGTGGCGCCCGCAGCCGTCGCGAGCGTCGTCGCGGACGTGACATGGCCATCTCGCTTTCGGTGACGCTCGAGGAGGCGGCACTCGGCTGCAAAAAGACGATCAGCTATGATCGCCTTGCTCCTTGCGAGGACTGCAACGGTACCGGTAGGGCCGAGGGTGCACAGGAAAAGCAGTGCAGTCGCTGCCACGGTACGGGCTACGTCACGACGGTTCAGCGATCGTTTTTGGGCCAGGTTCAGTCTTCCTCGCCTTGTCCCGACTGCCATGGCGAGGGCACGGTTATCGACCATCCCTGCGAGACCTGCGACGGTCAGGGCCGCACGCCTTCGCACGAAAAGATCGACATCGATATTCCCGCCGGCGTTTCGACCGGTCGCCAGCTGCGTGTGAGCGGCTTTGGCGAGGCCGGCCTTCGCGGCGAGCCTTCGGGCGACCTGATTGTCAACGTGCGCGTTGCCGACCATGAGCGCTTTAAGCGCAACGGTGACGACCTGTACCTGGTGAGCGATATCTCGATTGCGCAGGCTGCGCTCGGCTGCGAGATCGAGGTCGAGGGCATTATGCCCGACGAGGTCGTTAAAGTGACGGTTCCCGCCGGCGCCCAGTACGGCGACACCGTGAGCGTCAACAATTACGGCATGCCGCGCATTGGCGGTGGCGGTTCGCGTGGCCGCCTGATCGTGCAACTGCGCGTGGTCGTTCCCACCAATCTTTCCAATAAGCAGCGCGAGCTGCTCCGTGCTTTTGCCGATGATATGGGCGATGACGTCGCTTTCGGTAAGAAGTCGGTGACCGACCGTATCAAGAGTGCCCTCGACGATATCCTCGATTAAGGAGCCCGCGTGCTCGCACCCCATATTTCCGTCGTCAACCTCGGCTGCCGTGTCAACCGGGTTGAGTCTGACCGTATCACTGCCGATCTTATGCGCCTGGGCTTTGCTATGGTGGAGCCCCAGGATGCCGATTTGATCGTCATTAACACCTGTGCCGTTACGGGCGAGGCCGAGGCCAAGACCCGTAAGGCTGTTCGTCATGCGCTGTCCCATCCAAACGAGCCCTATGTGCTCGTGACCGGTTGCGTGGTCAATTTGCATCCTGAGGAGTTGTTGGAGCTTTCGGATCGCGTGATCGCCGAACCGTCCAAGATCGATGTCGCCGAACGTGTCTGTGAGGTGCTGGGCGTTGAGTCCGATAGCGTTCCCGCCTGCAGCGATGGCGAGGTGGTCGATGCGCTCGGTCGCTCTCGCCTGGGCGTGAAGATTCAGGACGGCTGCAACCGCCGCTGCACCTATTGCATTGTGTGGAAGGCACGCGGCCCCGAGCGCTCCGTGCCCGTCGAGTCCGTGCTCGAGCAAGTTCGCGAGGCCCAGGAGGCCGGCGTGCCCGAGGTGGTGCTGACCGGTGTGAACCTGGGTGCCTACGATGGCAAGAGCGCGACCGACGAGCATGTCGAAATCGATGAGCTGCTCGAGGCCATCATGGAGCGCACGTCTATTCCGCATGTGCGCATTTCCTCGGTCGAGCCCATGGATATCTCTGAGCGCCTGCTTAAGGTTATGGCGCGCTATCCGCAGCGTATCGCCCCGTTTTTGCACCTGCCCGTGCAGTCCGGCTGCACATCGACTCTGCATCGCATGGGCCGTCCCTATAGCGCCGAGGCCTTTGAGGACACGGTGCGTATGATTCGCGCCAACTTGCCCCAGGCGTCTCTTTCGTGTGATGTCATCGTCGGTTTTCCTGGTGAGACGGACGAGGAGTTCGAGGAGTCGCTGGCGCTGTGCCGTCGTGTGGGTTTCTCGCGTATGCACGTGTTCCGCTATAGCAAGCGTCCCGGTACCCTTGCTGCCGATATGCCCGACCAGGTGTCACCCGAGGTTATGGCCGAGCGCAGCCGCCGTATGCGGGCCGCCGCACAGGAGCTCGCTATTGCCGACGCTCGTCGTCGCGTGGGCACGGTCGAGCGTGCCGTGCTCGAGTATGGTGACAACCTGACGCTCGGCTCGTTCCATCATGCCCGTCTTGACGATACCTGTGGACTCACAGCCCCGTGCCTGCTCGATGTTGCTATCATCGGAGTCGATGATTCCGGCTTGGTCCATGCGCGCAGGGAGGTTCATGGAAGCCTCGAAGATTAGACTTATCGTTCCCGAGGGTATCGACCCTTCGCGCGTTTTGGGCGCCGGCGACGGCGTCCTTCGTGCACTCGAGAACTTGGTTCGCGCCCATGTGGTCGCCCGTGGCGATAGCATCGCCGTGAGCGGTGACCCGGATGAGGTCGAACTCGTGGCGCGTTTTTTCGAACATGCCTTTCGTGAGGCTGCTGCCGGGCGCACGCTTTCTGCCGACGATGTCTCGCGCTGTCTGGCCGTTCTGCGCGACGGTGAGCACGAGGCTACGTCGCTTCGCGATGACGTGCTGCTTTCGTATCGCGGTCGTGCCATTCGCCCCAAAACGCTCGGCCAAAAGCGCTATGTGGATGCCATTCGCTCGCATACCATCACGTTTGGCCTGGGTCCTGCCGGCACCGGTAAGACTTATCTGGCCATGGCGCTCGCCGTTGCCGCGCTCAAGCGTCACGAGGTGGGCCGTTTGATCTTGACGCGTCCGGTTGTCGAGGCCGGGGAGAATCTGGGCTTTTTGCCCGGTACCCTTGAGGAAAAGATCGACCCCTACATGCGTCCGCTCTACGACGCCCTTTTTGACATGATGGATCGCGAGCGCACCGATGAGCTTATGGAGCGTGGCGTGATCGAGATCGCCCCGCTTGCCTACATGCGCGGCCGCACGCTGAGTGATGCCTTCGTGGTGCTCGACGAGGCGCAAAATACCACGCCCGAGCAGATGAAGATGTTCCTGACACGCCTTGGGTTCAACTCCAAGTTCGTGATCACCGGCGACCTGAGCCAGCGCGACCTGGTGGGTCGTCGTGGTGGCTTGGCGGATGTCGAGAAGATTTTGGGCCGTGTCGACGATGTAGCGTTTGCGCACCTGGAGCGCGCCGACGTGGTACGCCATGCCTTGGTGGGACGTATCGTCGAGGCATACGATACTTATGATGATGTGCGCGAGAAACGCGTACGTGACCGAAAGGAGTCCCGTTGAGTGTATTGATCAGCAACGATGCCGAGCTCGATACGCTGCTCGACGTGCGGGAGGTGGAGCACATCTGCGAGGTCGTGCTTGCCGCCGAGGGCGTTGAACGTGAAGTCGAGATTTCCCTTTCGTATGTCGACGAGGACGAGATGCACGAGCTCAACCACGAGTGGCGCGGTATCGACCGCACCACCGATGTGCTCTCGTTTGAGTGCGATTCGGCCTTTGACGATGACATTCCCGCCGATGAGACGCTCGAGCTCGGCGATATTATCTTGGCCCCGCAGGTTATTGCCCGTCAGGCCCCCGGTTTTGGCAATAGCCCCGCTGACGAGTGCCGTCTGATGCTCGTACACGGCATGCTGCACCTGCTGGGCTATGACCACATCGAGGACGACGAGGCCGAGGTCATGGAGGCCCGCGAGGACGCCATCCTGCGCGATCTGGCGCTTGAGCGCGGCGAGGACCCTAAGCTAGTCCACGTCGGCCCCATCACCAACCACGCCCACGACTAGGAGCCGTCTATGATTCCCGGATCGAACAAGGACCATCCGTCCTTCTTAAAGTCGTTTTCCTACGCCATGGAGGGCTTCGTCACCGCCGTCAAGACCGAGCGCAATATCAAGGTCATGCTCGTAGCGGGCATGTGTACCGTCATTGCCGGCTGCATCGTGGGGCTCGATATTGCCGAGTGGGCCACGATTATCATCTGTTGTGGCCTGGTGATTCACGGTGAGCTGTGCAACACCGCTATGGAGGCTATCGTCGACCTGGCGACCCAGGAGCTGCATCCACTGGCCAAACGTGCGAAGGATATCGCCGCTGCCTCTGTATACGTTCTTTCCATTACCGCCGCGATCGTGGGCTTGCTTGTCTTTGCCCACGCGCTTGACTTTATTTAGAAAGGGATTCCCATGTCCGACAATATGCAGCCTACCGATGAAGTTTTGGATGACGAGGTCCTGGACGCGGTGGATACCGAGGAGCTCGAGGATGTCGAGGAGTTCGACCCGTTTGAGGGCATGAGCGACGAGGAGCTCGACGCCCTGTGCGACGAGGACGACAACCTCGCGGGCTTTGGCGACGTGGAACCCGGTTTCCGCAGCGGTTTTGTGGCCCTGGTCGGTCGTCCCAACGCCGGCAAGTCCACGCTGCTCAACGCCTGCTATGGCAAAAAGGTCGCCATCACCTCGCCGGTGGCACAGACGACCCGCCGTCGCATGCGCGCCGTCGTCAACCGTCCCGGCTACCAGCTGGTCTTTGTCGATACCCCGGGTATTCACAAGCCCAAGGACGGTCTGGGGTCCGAGCTCAACAAGAGCGCGCTGTTCGAGCTGAACGATGTCGACGTCGTCGCGTTTTTAATTGATGCCACCAAGCCCATTGGCAGGGGAGATGCCTGGGTTGCCGAGCGCGTCAAGAATGCCCGTTCCAAGAAGGTCTTGGTGCTCACAAAGGCCGATGAGGCCGACCCCGCACAGGTCATGGAGCAGCTTAAGGCCGCCCACGAGCTCATGGAATATGACGACGAGATCGTGACGTCGTCGGTCAAGAACTTCAACGTCGATGCCTTTATAGAGACCGTTGCGCACTTTTTGCCCGAGGGGCCGCGTTGGTTCCCCGAGGACATGGGTACCGACGCTTCCGATGAGACGCTCGTTGCCGAGTTTGTGCGCGAGAAGGTCTTGCGCCGCACCCGTGATGAGATTCCGCACTCCGTTGGCGTGATCTGCGATGCGCTCGAGCAGACCAAGAAGGTGCTGCGCGTTCACGCCACCATTTACGTCGAGCGCGAGGGCCAAAAGGGCATCATCATCGGCAAGGGCGGCGAGATGATCAAGCATATCGGTATCGACGCCCGACGCGATCTTGAACGCATTTTTGGCACGCAGGTCTTTTTGGAGCTGGACGTGAAGGTCAAGGCCGGCTGGCGTGACGACGAGGCCCAGATTCGCCGCTTTGGCTACAACGCCGAGGACTAAGGACGCGCGGCGCGCATGGCAGGCTCCCGGACATATCGCACGAAAGTGCTCGTGCTCGATAAGACTAAGCTCAAAGAGACCGACCTGATCTTGACGATGCTTGACGAGCGGGGTCGGCAGGTTCGTGCCGTGGCAAAGGGCGCCCGCAAACCCGGCGGACGCCTGGCTGCGCGCTGCGAGCTTTTCTGTACGGTCGATATGCTGCTCGCACATGGACGGTCACTCGACGTGGTTTCCCAGGCCGAGCTTATGGAGGCGCCGCTCGGCGCTGCGCCCGATTACGAGACGACTTGCGCCGCAAGCGCGATCGCCGAGGTCGCGCGCGTGTGCTCGTTCGAGGACGCCGAGGACCCGTTTGCCTTTGCCATCACGCAGCGAGCGCTTGCCCTGGTGGGCAGCGGGCTTGACTCGGCACATATGGACCTACTTGTGGCGGCATATGTCTTTAAGCTGCTGTCGCACGTTGGCTATCGACCCGATTTTTCGGCCTGCGTGCTGTGCGGAGACCCCATGTTGTCGTATTTTTCACCACAGGCGGGCGGGCTCATGTGCGGATCGTGCGCGTCGAGCGTTCCGGGTGCCGAGCTGGTGTCGACTGGTGAGGTCGCATGGCTGCGCGCCCTCATGTCCATGACCTTCGATGCGCTTAAGGCCGAGAAAATCGACTCGCATACGGCGGCGTTCCTGCTCGGCCTTTCGCATGTGTGGGCGGCGACGCATACCGATCAGCGCCTCCGTGCGATGGAATTCATGTTGGGTCGGTGATGATGCGCAGGCGCGGGCTGCTTGTGGTAACATACCGACCTGTTGGTACCTCGACCTTGGTTGCTCGCTCCACCGGCGGCTTCCCAGTCCGAGGCGAATCGAGTCGCCCGATGGCGACGCAAAACGAAAGGTGAAACAATGACTGTTTCCAAAGAGCGCAAGGCGGAGCTGACTGCCCAGTTCGGTAACACCCCGGTCGACACCGGCAACCCCAAGGTTCAGGTCGCCATCCTGTCCGAGCGCATCAAGGAGCTGACCGAGCACATGAAGTCCCACCAGAAGGACTTCCACACCCGTCGTGGCCTGCTCATGCTCGTCGGCCGTCGTCGTCGTCTTCTCTCCTACATCAAGAAGAACGACATCGTCGAGTACCGTGAGCTCATCAAGGCTCTGGGCATTCGCGACAATATTCAGTAGCGAACTTGTACATGCTAAGAGCGTCCTGCATGCGGGACGCTCTTTTTGTGTAAGGGCGTGAACAATCACGCTCTGAAGCGTGGCGGGGGCAGGGGGCCCGCGTCACATGAGAAGCCCGCAGGCAAGGGGCCTGTGGGGTAAAGGAGAACAATGACACTCGTATCCAAGACCTTTGAGCTGTACGGCAAGACCTACACCTTTGAGTCCGGCGAGCTTGCCAAGCAGGCTACCGGCGCGTGCCTGGTTAAGCAGGGCGACACCACGATGCTCGACACCGTGGTCGTCTCCAAGGAGCGCAAGAACTACGACTTCTTCCCGCTGACCGTCGACTTCAACGAGAAGATGTACGCAGCCGGCCGCATCCCGGGTGGCTACCTCAAGCGTGAGGGCCGTCCCAGCGAGAAGGCCACGCTCACCGCGCGCATGATCGACCGTCCGATTCGCCCGAGCTTCCCGGACGGCTTCCGCAACGAGGTGCACATCGTCGCCACCTCGCTCGTCGCCGACCAGGTCAACCCCTTCGACGTCATCAACGTCATGGGTGCCTCTCTGGCCATGACGCTCGGCGGCGTGCCCTTCGAGGGCCCGCTTGCCTGCGTGCGCATCGGCCGTAACGTGGAGACCGGCGAGTTTATCGTCAACCCCACCTACGAGGAGCGCGAGAACTCCGATCTGGACCTGGAGCTGGGCGGCTCTGCTGACTTCATCTCGATGGTCGAGGCCGGCGCCGAGGAGATCTCCGAGGACGACATGCTTGCCGCCATGAAGTTTGGCCAGGAGGCCCTTGCTGCTTTCTGCCAGGCTCAGGATGAGTTCGTCGCCGAGTGGGAGCAGGTCAACGGCCCCATCGTCAAGAAGGAGTATCCGCTCGACCAGCCCGTCGAGGAGGTCCAGGAGCGCATCTTCGCCCACTACGACGAGATGGCTGCCGCCCTTCGCGACGCCGACAAGCTCTCCCGTATCGGTAAGGTCGAGGCTCTGAAGGAGTCCATCCGCGCCGAGTTCACCGAGGAGGAGCAGGCCGCTTGGGAGCGCGAGATCCCCGTGGCGCTCAAGAAGCTCGAGAAGAAGGCCATGCGCACCATGGTCGTCGAGACCGGCGAGCGCGTCGACGGCCGTGCCGCCGACGAGATTCGTCCCATCATGGTGAAGGACAACTACCTGCCGCTCGTTCACGGCTCCGGTCTGTTCCAGCGTGGCCAGACCCAGGTGCTTTCCGTCCTGTCGCTCGGCATGCTCAACGAGGGCCAGCGTCTGGATACCATCGAGCCCACCGAGGGCAAGCGCTACATGCACCACTACAACTTCCCGCCGTTTTGCACCGGCGAGACCGGCCGCATGGGCAGCCCCAAGCGCCGCGAGATCGGCCATGGCAATCTGGCTGAGCGCGCTCTGCTTCCGGTGCTTCCCGACGAGAACGAGTTCCCCTACGCCATCCGCGTCGTCTCCGAGGTCATGGAGTCCAACGGCTCCTCTTCGATGGCTTCGACCTGCGGTTCCACGCTCGCCCTTATGGACGGCGGCGTGCCCATTAAGCGCCCGGTCTCCGGTATCGCCATGGGCCTGATCCAGGAGGAGGGCAAGACCGTGGTCCTGTCCGACATCCAGGGTCTCGAGGACTTCCTGGGCGACATGGACTTTAAGGTCACCGGCACCACCGAGGGCATCACCGCCCTGCAGATGGACAACAAGGCCACCGGCCTCACCTTCGACATCCTGGCCCGCGCTCTGCAGCAGGCCAAGGAGGGTCGCGCCTTCATCCTGCAGAAGATGCTCGATGTGATCCCCGAGCCGCGCCACACCACGCGCAGCACCGCTCCGCGCATCGTTTCCATCCAGGTTCCGACCGACAAGATCCGCGACGTCATCGGTTCCGGCGGTAAGGTCATCCGCGGTATCCAGGATGAGACCGGCGCTTCGGTCGACATCCAGGAGGACGGCACCGTCTTTGTCGGCGGCACCGGCGAGTCCGTCGACCAGGCTGTCGAGCGCATCAAGCTCATCATCAAGGTTCCCGAGCCGGGCGAGGAGTACACCGGTCGCGTGGTCTCCATCCAGCCCTTCGGCGCCTTCGTCAACCTGCTGCCCGGTAAGGACGGCCTGCTGCACATCTCCCGCGTCGCCAAGGGCCGCGTGGAGAAGGTCGAGGACGTCCTCAACGTCGGCGACGAGGTCAAGGTCGTCGTCATCGAGGTCGACGATCGCGGCAAGATCTCGCTCGATCGTCTTGACAAGCCCGAGGCTCCTGCTCGTGCCGAGGGTGCCTCCGAAGGCGACGGCGAGCACTTCCAGCGCCGTGAGCGTCCGCGTCGCGAGCGCTCCGAGCGCAGCGACCGTCCGCGCCGTCCCGGCGACAACGGAGGCCGCAAGCCCCGCCGTCACCACGACGCCGAGTAACAGCTACACATAAGCAGTTCAACAAGGGCGACTCCGGACAGGGGTCGCCCTTTTGCTATTCCCGGCGGGGTCCGCGGATAAAGTTTCCTGCTCACGACGGAGGCCACATTAAGTGGCCTCCTGTTCGTGCGGAACTCGCGATAAACTATATCCGCGGACCCCGCCGGGATAGCAAAAGGGCTGGTTGGTGCGGGTTTCGATTTTGTCAGACAGTCTATTCAGTTATCTGAATTCAGATCTTTAGATAAACGCATGTACGGCATTACCCCAGATAAAACCGACTAAAATAAACCTGTCCCTATTTGTCAGGTCTGGGGCCATCGGGGGGCGGGGGGGGG
>CATVYG010000001.1 GCA_958348225.1 uncultured Collinsella sp. | reverse complement strand
CCGCAGGAAGCTTGGATACGCCTAGGCGCGGTCCAAGAAATCGTCCGCACCCCCATCCAGGAACTATTTCACCGCAACTTAGAAGGGGATGTGGGGTCCCGGCATGTATATGAAAACGGCTCTGGCACCAAATGGAGCCAGAGCCGTTCGTCTATCTTATGGAGCGGGCGACGGGAATCGAACCCGCGTCATCAGCTTGGAAGGCTGGGGTTCTACCATTGAACTACGCCCGCAAGATATGGTCGGGACGACAGGATTTGAACCTGCGACATCCTGCTCCCAAAGCAGGCGCGCTACCAAACTGCGCCACGTCCCGAAGGTGTTGAGCAGCTAAGGTCTAAACCTTGCGTGTCCCAAAGCGAAGGAAATTATAGGGGAGACTCCCCGCCTATGCAAGCGACGATACCCTAGTTCCTCGAATGTGCGACAAACTGGCTATGGGCCAGGCCTATCACAAAGGCCACCACGGCGACCGGCGCCCACGCGGCTCCAATGTCCGCCAACGGCAGCGCATCGAACGGCAGCCACACGCCCGCAAAGAACGCGTCGCGGACCGAGGTGATCACACTCTGCACCGCGACCACGCCGCCGACCCAAACCCACACCTGCGGATGGGCGTCGCAAAAACCGTGCACCAGGCCCATCAGCACCAGCACAATGGCGACGGGGTACAAGGCGTTGAGCATGGGCACCGAGAACATGAGGATCATGTCGAGGCCCACGTTGGAGAGCACGCACGAAAACGCCGCGAACACAAAGGCGAGAACCGCAAAGGGACGGCGCATGGCCTCCTCGGAGGCCTCCGCTCCCCCTTCGACCACATACGTCTCACAGAAGTAACGCGAGCAGCAGTTGATGAGGCCGATGCACACGTTCATGCAGGCGAGGAAAAAGATCGCAAAGACCACGACCGTGCCGACAAGGCCAAAGTGCATGGAGGCAGAGCGGGCAAGGATGGCGGCGCCATTGGTAGCGTCGGGCATCACGGTGCCGAGCTGCATGCCGGCAAGGCCCAAGCCGCAGTAGATGATGGCCATGAGCACGCCGGCAATCACACCGGAACGCGAAATCTCGAAGGCCACGCGCTTGTCATCGGTCACGCCCAGCTCATGGATGGTCTCGGCGATGATGATGCCGAAGGCGAGCGACGCGAGCAGGTCCATGGTCTGATAGCCAGTCAGAAAGCCCTGCACGGCGGCGCCTGCATCGTAGGGAGCCTGAGGCGCGGCAGCCGGTCCCAGCGGCGAGATCACGGCAGCACCCACAACCAGCACGATGAGCGCGATAAGCGCGGGGCCCGTAATGCGACCGAGCACGCGCGTGATGACGCCCGGACGCAGCGTAAGCGCAAACGCGACGACGAAGAACCCGATGGCAAACACCAGACGTGCCGTGCCGAGCGAAACACCCTCGGGCAGCAGCGGCACCAGCATCTCAAAGGCCGTGGAGCTCGTGCGCGGAATAGCCAGGCAAGGGCCGATGGCCAGATACACAGCCGCGACAAAGAACTCACCAAACTTGGGGTGCACGCGCCCGGCCAGCTCGCGCGCCGTTCCGGCGAGCGCGACGGCGATAAAGCCCATGACGGGCAAGCCGATGGCTGCAATCAGAAAGCCGAACATGGCGACCGGCGTGGCAGAACCTGCCTGCAGCGCCAGCAGCGGCGGAATAATGAGGTTGCCGGCGCCAAAGAGCATCGAGAACAGGGCGATGCCGACGGTGACGACATGGTCGGAGCGCAGACCGCGCGGGGCGGATGAGGCCATAGGCACACCTTTCGGGTCGAAACAAAAACGGGACGGGCAAAAGGCCCGTCCCGCAAGTATAAACGGTCTAGCAGCTTTAACAGGCTAAATCGCACAGAGCATCGATAGACGTGTCGACTTCCTCGTCCGTGTTGAAATACCCAAACGAGAAGCGAACAACACCCTGGCGCTCGGTCCCGAGCGCGCGGTGCATGAGCGGAGCGCAGTGGGCGCCGGGGCGTGTCGCAATCCCCCACCCTTGCATGAGCGCGTCCGAGATCTCGGCAGAGTCGATATCGCCCACGTTGAGCGAGACAATCGCCGAGCGCATGGGCTGGTCAAAGGCACCGTAGAGCTTAATCCCCGGAATCTTGCGCACACCGGAAAGGAAGCGATCAGCGAGCGCACGCTCGTGGGCAGCAATCGCCTCGAACCCACCCTGGGCCTCGATAAAGTCGAGACCTGCGGAAAGTCCCGCGATGCCATGACCGTTGAGCGTGCCCGCCTCAAGGCGCGTGGGCCACTCAAGCGGCTGCAGCGCATCGAAGCTGTGCACGCCCGTGCCGCCCATGGCCCACGGAGCCACGTCAATGCCCTCCGCCACGGCCAGGCCGCCGGTGCCTTGGGGTCCCATGAGCCCCTTGTGGCCGGTAAAACACACCACGTCGAGCCCCATGGCATCCATGTCAATCTTCGCCGTACCGGCAGACTGAGAGGCGTCGACGATCACCAGCGCGCCGGCCGCATGGGCGATGGCCGCCACGCGCGCAATGTCGACCGCGTTGCCGGTCACATTGGAGGCATGCGTCACCACCACGGCACGTGTACCAGGCGTGACCAACTGCTCGAGCTCGTCATAGTCGAGCACGCCGTTCGCGTCGCAGTCCGCATGCTCAACGGTCACGCCCCGCTCTGCCGCCAGGCGGTTGAGCGGACGCAGCACGGAGTTGTGCTCGAGCACCGTCGTGACCACGCGGTCGCCAGGACGCACCACGCCGTTAATCGCCGTGTTGAGCGCCGCCGTGGAATTGGGCGTAAAGCACACATGGTCCGCCCTCGGGCAACCCAAAAGGCGCGCGAGCTTGGCACGGCAAGCGTGAATCGTACGAGCGGCATCGAGGGCACCCGACGTGGCGCCGCGCCCGGCATTGCCGAGCGAGCACATCGCCTGCGTCACGGCATCGATGACCGTCTGCGGCTTATGCATGGTCGTCGCCGCGTTATCCAGGTAGATCATCGCGCGACCTCCCACATATCGATCACGGTATAGCCCTCGGTGGGAACGCCCGCCGCGGCGAGTTCGCCGCGCAGCAGTTCCTCATCGGCAGGCAACGCCTTCCACGCCAGACCGCAGCCGGCAGCGACCTCCCCGGGCACGGGAATCGTTCGCCCGGGAAGGCCGCGCTCGATGCACAGGGACTCGCAACCCATGGCGGCCGCCGTGGTGGGAAACGTGATGACAAGCGCCGGGCGCTTCTCCCTCATGGCAACTCCAACCAATACGCTACGGGCGCACGACGCGCACGGCTTGCTCCATCTTCTCCACGATCACGTACATGTTGGTGACCTCGCCCACCGCAAGCTGGTCTTTAATGCCATAGTGGTCCAGGCAGGTACCACAGGTAAGGATCTCGACACCCTGCTCGGCCAGGCCCTTCAGGTCGTCAAGCACCGGAGAGCCCTCTACGGTGAGCTTGGCGCCGCCGTTGTAGAACAGCATGGTCGCGGGCAGCTCCTCCTGCTGCGTCACGGCAAAGATGAAGGCCTTCATGAGCTTGTGGCCCAGCTCGTCGTCGCCACGGCCCATGCAGTCGGTGTAGACGGAAATGACGAGCTTGCCCTTGCCGGCGCTGGCATCACAGAATGCAGCGCCATCCTGCTCGGGATCAGCCACGGCAACGGCGCCAGAGGTCGCCACGGTCACGTGCCACTCGGCGTCAGAAACCTTCTCGACCGAGGCCGTGCAGCCCTTCTCCTGCGCCATCTTAGAGATGTTCTTGACGGCGGTCTCGTTATCGACCGAGGTCACGACTGTGCCCTCGCCATCGAGCTGCTTCAGGGCTTTGAGCGTCTTAACGACGGGCAGCGGGCAGGCATCGCCCATGGCATTGACTTCAATCTTGGTAGACATAGTTTTTCCTTTCGAATAAATCGTTTTAGAACGGTGCATAGCTCAATAAACGTGTCGTTAACGGACAACGCGAACAGCAGGACCGCCCGGTACCGGCTCGCGCACGCGGCCGACGACGGCGGCGATACGTCCTTCGGCATGCAGACGGCGCGCAAGCTCATCCACATCGGCAGCAGGTGCCGCGATAAGCAGGCCACCAGACGTCTGCGGATCGTACAGCGCATCCAACATGCCCGGCTCCAGGTCGTCGTCGGCAGCCACACGCGGGCCAAAGAAGTCCTGGTTGCGGTAGGAGCCCGCAGGGATAATGCCCAGACGCGCCATGTCGAGCACCTGGTCAAAGAGCGGCACCGCTCCCGACGCAAGCTCAATCTGCACGCCCGAGCCCTCGGCCATCTCGCACGCATGTCCGATCAGGCCAAAGCCCGTAATGTCGGTGCAGCCGTGAAGTTCGAGCCCCTCGGCCAAACGGATCGGGGCCTCGTTGAGGGTGCGCATAGAATCAAACATCCGGCTGGCCTCGTCCTGCT
Source organism: uncultured Collinsella sp. (assembly GCA_958348225.1). Lineage (GTDB taxonomy): Bacteria > Actinomycetota > Coriobacteriia > Coriobacteriales > Coriobacteriaceae > Collinsella. The sequence goes on along the minus strand of CATVYG010000001.1, from coordinate 166,676 downwards.
CGATGAGCTCGCCCTTAATGGCCGTGGTGATGATGCCCGAGCCAACCGCCTTGGTCAGCAGTAACGCATCGCCCACGCGTGCACCGCTGTTGGCGAGCATGCGGTCGAGCGCGACAAAACCGCTCACGGACAGGCCGTACTTGGGCTCGTCGTCGTTGATGGTGTGGCCGCCCGCGATGGAGCAACCCGCCTCGACGCACTTGTCGGCGCCGCCCGCCAGAATCTGACCGGCAACCTCGACGCCCAGGCAACTGGGTATGCAGAGCAAGTTCATGGCATGGCTCGGCCGCCCGCCCATGGCGTAGATGTCCGACAGCGAGTTTGCCGCGGCGATCTGGCCAAACAGAAACGGGTCGTCGACCATCGGTGGGAAGAAGTCGATAGACTGCACGAGCCCCAGGTTCTCCCCTACGCGGAAGACGCTCGCATCGTCGGAGGTATCGAACCCCACGAGCAAGTTGTCGTTATGCACATTGGGTAAATCGCCCAGGACCTGGGCGAGGGCTCCGGGGGCCAACTTAGCGGCTCAACCGCTCGCGGCCGTCATGGATGTGAGCTTAATCTGATCGTCAGCCATCGATACCTCCTCTCATCGGTCAATCATTTTCTCCCAGTATACGCATGAATGCGAGCCTGCGGCGGATGCATTAATTGAGCGCCTGTGCGCGAATCGCCGCGCCGAGGGCACCGGCAAAGCGAGCCTGGGGCGAGGTGGTCACCGGCGACCCCAGTAGCTCGCCCAACCGCTCCACCACGAAGGCGTTCTCGCACAGGCCACCGGTCAGGTAGTACGGGGCGCCCGCGGCCTGCCCGGCCATGGTCGCCACGCGCGAGACCACGCTGTCGATCACGCCACGCGCAATGTTCTCGCGCGGCTCACCGCGACCGATCAGGCTGATGACCTCGCTTTCGGCAAACACCGTGCACATGCTGCTGATCTTGGTAGGCTCGCCGGAACGCGCCAAGTCGGCCATCTGCTGCTGGGAAATGCCCAGGCGGTCGGCCATGATCTCCAAAAAGCGCCCCGTGCCGGCGGCGCACTTGTCGTTCATGGCAAACTTGGCCACGCGGCCACTTTTAAGCTGAATAACCTTGGTGTCCTGGCCGCCCACGTCGATCACCGTGCCGTGATCGCCAAACAGACGCACGGCACCGGTACCGTGACAGGTGATCTCGGTCACGACCTTGTGCGCATAGGGCACGGCAACACGGCCGTAGCCGGTCGCGATCACGCGCACGTCGTCGGCTGTCACGTCATAGCCGGCCGCTGCCAGTGCCTCGCGCAGCCGCTCGGAAGCATCGACCGAGGAGAACCCGGTTGGCTGCACGCACGTCCACGCCACCGAACCCTCCCCGTCGACCACAGCGGCCTTAGCCGCCGTAGACCCGATATCGATCCCGATCCCTATCATGGCTCTCTCCCAATCTAAACATCAAAGGTAGCGGCGCGTTCAGGCGCCTTGGCTCTAGGTTTCTCAGGTACCGGAGATTGCCCCGAAAGAGGAGCGCAGCGTACTATGGGTACGCAAGCGACGGTTTGAGGAGCAAGATCCGGTGCCTGAGGAAGCTACAGGGTCTCGATAAAGGCGGCGATGCGGGTCTCAATCTGGCCCATGTCGCCGTTGCTGTAGTCGGTCTCGATCTTCATGTACGGAATACCCGCACCCTCGACGGCCTCCTGCATGCGCGCGCTCTCAACGTTGAAGGTGTGGCAGGCCTGTAACACGCTCTCTACCACGCCATCGACGTGGTACTTCTCGCACATGGCCAGCGTATTTTCCATACGACCGTCGTTGGGCGTCATGACCGAGCAGTTGATGTCCAGGTAGCGGTCGGCGATGGCGCGCAGGATGTCGGGAGCCTCCGGGTCGATCATCATGGCCGCCGTGCGCTCGCCTGAGCAGTCGTCCATGCACACGACCACGCCGCCGTTGGACTCGATGGTGTGACCGATCTTGTTGATCACGCCGCCCACCGGGCAGCCGGTGATCAGAATGCGCTTGGCATCCGCCGCGACCGGGCGCTCGCCCGCGTCGTAGGCCTCACGCAGCTTGGCGACCTTTTGCTCCAGCTGCTGCGTATAGGCCTCGATATCAAAGCTGAACGTACCGGCAAACATAGTGCTCATCAGGTCGACGCCGCTCATGGCCGCCGGCTGGTTGGCCTGCAGCGCAAACATCTCGAGCTGCGCCGCACGCAGACGGTTGCGACGACGGACGGCAGCGCGCAGGTCGTCATCGGTGATCGTAATACCGTAGAAGTTCTCGAGCTCCTCCTTGAGCAGGCGGCACTCCTCGTACCAGCCCTCGCGCTCGTAGGCGCGATCGTGACCCTGTGGCAGGTGCAGAATGTGCGTGCGCTTGAGCTCGTTGAGCAGCTCGTACATCTTCTTCTTGCCGTCGCAGGTGGTCTCGCCGATGATCATGTCGCTAAAGTACGTGAACGGGCACTTTTGCGAATAGGCGAAACCGTACGTCGACTTGATGAGCGGGCACAGGTTTGCTGGCAGTACCTTCTCGGCCTCGGGAATCACCTCGTCGGATGTGCCGCACAAGGCCACGCTTGCAGCGCCCGCGGCATCAATAATCTCGAGCGGCGTATAGCTGCACAAAAAGCCGACCAGGCGATTGCCGGCCTGTTTGTAATCCTTGACACGAATAAACGCCGCCTTGCGTTGCTCGTTGAACTCCTCAAACGTGCGCGGCAACGGCTGTTCCTCGATATCGGCCATAGTAGTTCCCCTCTCTTGCACCGAAATACCGACAATTAAACAACGAACCCACGCCATACCCAAAATGAAGCATCCTCTAGGGAATGGCGTCGATAAGCTCCTGCGTATACGGATCGCTCGGGTGCGCGATCACGTCCTCGGCCGCGCCTTCCTCGACAAGACGACCGTGGTAGAGCACGCCAATCCGGTCGGACATATGCCGAACCACACGCATATCATGCGTGATAAACAGCAGCGCCACGCCCGTCGTGCGCTGCAGGTCGCGAAGCAAGTTGAGCACTTGGGCCTGAACGGACACGTCAAGCGCCGAGACCGGCTCGTCGCATACCACAAGACGCGGCTCGCAAATAAGCGCCCGTGCCAGATTGAGTCGCTGACGCTGTCCTCCCGAAAGGTCATGCGGATAGCGGTCGTAATGCTCTGCCAGAAGACCGACCGAGGCTAGAGCCGAGAGCGCGCGCTCATGGCGCTCACCCGCATCGCGCACGCCGGCGATAATCAGCGGCTCCTCCAAAATGCGGCCGACATGGTTGCGCGGGTCAAAAGCCGTAGAGCTATCCTGGAATACCAGCTGAATCTCGCGGCGAAACGGCTTGCGTTCGCGCTCCGACATCGTGGCGAGGTCGTGCCCGCGATAGACAATCGAGCCGGAATCCGCACGCTCGAGACCACAGATCAGGCGTCCAGTCGTCGACTTGCCCGATCCGGATTCGCCAACCAGGCCATAGACTTCGCCCGGCGCGATCTCAAACGACAGGTCGTCCACGGCGGTAAAGGCCTGACGCTTAAAACCTGAGCCCGACATGGAATACGTTTTAGTCAGATGTGAGACCCTAAGCAGGGCTTCGCTATCAACAGCCATGGCACCCCCCTTTCTCGACAAGCCAACATTTAGACCGGTCGCACGCATTCACGGCAACCAGCGGAGGCTCCTGCGCGCGGCAACGCTCGTCCGCCCGGGCGCAACGAGGCGCAAAGCGGCATCCACAGGGTATTGCCGTAAGCGGCGGCACTGTACCCGGAATATCCGCCAGCGTGTCGACACGCTCGCCTTCGAGCGGCGGAATGCTCGCGATGAGCCCCTGGGCATACGGGTGGCTCGGACGCTCCATAAGGCCGCAGGCGTCGATCTCTTCTACGATTTGGCCCAGATACATGACGTGCACGCGCGAGCAGATGCTCGTGACGACACCCAAATCATGGCTGATAAAAAGCACCGCCATGCCCTCGGAACTGTTGAGGTCGCGCAGAAGGTCCAAAATCTGTTTTTGAGTCGTCGTGTCGAGTGCCGTGGTGGGCTCATCGGCGATAAGCAGGCGCGGGTGTCCGGCGAGCGCCATGGCAATCATCACGCGCTGGCGCATACCGCCGCTAAAATCGCCCGGATACATGTCGAAGCGAGCCGCGGCATCTCGAATTCCCACACGCTCCAACAGCGATAGAGCCTCGTTGCGGGCTTCGCGTCGGCTCACCTTACGGTGGGCCCGCACGGCCTCGACGACCTGGGCCCCGACCGTCATGACGGGGTTAAGCGAGCTCAAAGGATCCTGGAAAATCATGGCGATGTCGCAGCCGCGCACCTTGCGCATCGTCTTGAGCGGACGTGCCAGCAGATCCTCGCCATCAAACACAATCTGGCCCTCATAGGCCATCTTCTGTTCATGCTCCAATAGGCGCATGACACTCTGGGCAAACACCGACTTACCGCAGCCGGACTCGCCGACAACACCAACGATCTCACCGGCATCGATATGTAGGTTGAGTTTGTTGACGGCTTCCAACGCGTTGCCATCGCGGCCCACAAACGAGATGCACAGGTCGCGCACGTCCAAAAGATGTTCGCTCATGGGTTAGTCCTCCTTGGTCTTGGGGTCGAGGGCGTCGCGCAGGCCGTCGCCGGCAAGGTTCAGTGAAAGCACGCTCGCGATGATGGCCGCTGCCGGGAAGAAAATCATCCACCAGGCTTTGCGCATCACGTTCTTGCCCGCCTGCAGGATGTTTCCCCAGCTGGCGTCGGGCGCCTTGATACCCAGGCCCAGAAACGAGAGGGCGGCCTCCGAGAGCACGGCCTCGGCAAAGACGAAGGTCGCCTGCACCAGGAAGGGCGCCATAACGTTGGGCACGATATGCAGCCACACGATGCGCGCGGTCGAGGCGCCCTGCACGCGCAGGGCCTCCACAAAGGGTTCCTCCTTGACCACCATCGCACGCGAGCGCACGATGCGCGCCATGCTGGGCGTATAGACGATGGAGAGCGCGATGATGACGTTCCAGACCGAGGCACCCATCATGGCCATGAGCGCGATAGCCAAAAGCACGCCAGGAATGGACATAAGGCCGTCGCAGATGCGCATGAGAATATGATCGAGCCTCTCGTTGTAGCACGCATAGGCGCCGATCACCAAGCCGAGCGCACTCGTCGCGAGCGTGACGGCAATGCCGACGCCAAGCGACACGCGCGCGCCCGCGATGACGCGGGCAAGCAGGTCGCGGCCAAAGTCATCGCAGCCAAAGGGATGCGCGGGCGAAGGTGCCGAAAGTCGCAACGTCATCTCCTGCGCATTGGGATTAACCGTCCACACCAGCGGACCGACGAGCGCGATCAGCGCAATCGCCAGGAAAATACAGCCGCCGACCACAAGCTCCTTGTTGGCAAGAGCCTTCTTAACGTTTGCCATCATGCATCGCCCCATTTGCGAGCACGCGGGTCAAAAGCGCCGTAGGCAAGGTCGACAGCCAGATTGATCACCGAATTCAACAAGGCGATGACCAGCAGCACACCCTGAATCACCGGATAGTCGCGACGCTCGATAGAGCTCGTGACCAGCTGGCCCAAACCGGGGATGTTAAAAATGGCCTCAGTCACCACGGCGCCCGTAATCAGAGCGCCAAAAGAATAGCCGACCGAGGTGAGAATCGGCAGCGCGGCGTTGCGCAGGGCATGGGCCAGCACCACGCGAACCTCGGAGACGCCCTTGGCGCGCGCCGTCTTAACGCAGTCGAGCTGCATGGCCTCGATCACGCTCGCACGCGTCATGCGCATGAGCAGCGCGGCCTGAACGCATCCAAGCGATATGGCCGGCAACGCAAGATAGCGTAAATGGCTGAACCAGCCCTTCGATAGCGGCGCATAGCCGGCCACCGGGAACACACGCAACGTGACGGCAAACAGCCACATAAGCATGAGCGCCATCAAAAAGCCGGGTATCGCCACGCCCAAAAGAGCAACGACACGCAAGACCGCGTCGGTGCGCGACCCATGTTTGAGGGCAGCGACGACGCCGCAAGGCAGTGCAATCAACAGCGCGATGAGCTGTGCCAGAAGCGCGAGCGATAGCGTGGGGCCAAAGTGCTCGGCGATCGCCTGCGTGACGGGCTGCCGCATAAAATACGAATCGCCCAGGTCGCCGGTAAGCACGCCGCCCATCCACTCAACGTAGCGCTGCGGCAGCGGCTCGTTGAGTCCCAGGCTATCGTTGACGCGCTCGATCTGGTCGGCCGAAGCCTCCATGCCGAGCATCGAAGAGGCCGGGTCACCCGGTGTGAGATAGATAATCAAAAACACGACAACCGAGATGATGAGCATCACCGGAACCATCGCGCCTATACGTTTGAGCGTGTACTTCATCATGCGAGGCGTCTATTTCCCCTCTGAACGTGGACAGGGCGTGGCGGCCACAGGGGACCAGACCCCTCCAGCCGCCACGCCATCTATTGCATTACTCCGGACGCTTGGCGTTCCAAATGATGGCCCCGTCGAGCACCTCGACGTCCTCGACGTCTGCCTGGGTGCCCGTGATGGAAGCGTAGTGGCAAAGCGGCTCGATGACGGCGATCTCATAGAGGCGTTCCTGAGCCTCGGCCCACTTCTTGGCCGCAGCGTCGGTGTCCTTGGCGGTGCGGGTCTCGGCCACGAGCTTGAGCGCCTCCTCGTCGGACAGGCCATAGAAGGCCTTGGAGACCGAGAGGGACTGGGCCGGGATGGGCTTGTAGTTGGTGGAGGCCACAAAGAGGTCCCACTGCTCGGGCTTGCCGGAGCGGATGTCCATGAAGGTCGCGAACTCGTAGCTGTCGACCTCGGCGGTGAAACCGGCCTTCTCGAGCTGTTCCTGCAGCGCGACGGTGGCGTTATACATATCCTTGTAGTCGGGGGTGGTCAGTAGCTTGACCGTTTCACCGGCATAGGAGGTCTTGGCCAGGGCCTTCTTGGCGGCCTTGGCGTCGGCCTGGTTAAAGTACTTCTTGCCCGCGTCGGTCGCCCACTGAGTGTTCTCGGGGTTGCCAAGGTTGGGATCGATGTTGAAGAGCTCCTTCTCGCCATAGGCGGCAAGAGCGGCCGCCTCGCAGTCGATAGCCATGAGGGCACACTTGCGGATCTCCTCGTCGGCGAAAATGCCCTCGTTCATGTTGAGGAAGGCGGTCAGAACGCCGGCGTTATGAGTGTAGAGCTTGACGTCGTCGTTGCCGTCGAAGTCGTGGTAGTTCTCGGTGGGGATCTCGCCAGCGATATCGTACTCGCTGGTCTCAAACCCGCTCACGCGCGTGGAGGCCTCGGTCACGAACTGATAGTAGATGTCCTTGGTGGGCGCGGAGACCTTGCCGGTGTAGCCCGAAGCCTTGCCGTGGGCGGCGACATAGTCCTCGTAGCGGGTGAGATGGACGTACTGGTCCTGCTTCCACTCCACAAACTTGTAGGCACCGGTACCCACGTACTCGGTCACGCCGGTATCGCCCGCGGCCTCAATGACCTCGGAGGGGAAGATACCCGGATACTGGGAGTGGTTGCCCAGGATGATCAGAAAGTCGATGGCGGGCTCGGTCAGCGTGCAGGTGACCTCGTGGTCGCCCGAGGCGGCGAAGGTGGCACCGGGCAGCAGGCTCGCGGCGCGGTCGTTGACGGTGAGCCAGCGGTTCATCGAGGCCACGACGTCCTCGGAGCCAAACTCCTTGCCGTTGTGGAAGGTGACGCCCTCGCGCAGCTTGATGGTGTAGGTCAGGCCGTCGTCGGAGACCTCATAGCCCTTGGCCAGCACGGGTTGGGGCTCGTAGTCGCTATCGAGGCCAAAGAGCGGCTCGACGACGTTGCAGATGATGTCCATGGTCACAAGCGACGACGTGGTGTGCGGATCGAGGCCGTCCGGGCTCGCCGGGAGCGCGATCTGCAGCTCGTCGCGATACTCCACATCCTGGCCGGAGGCAGCGGCGCTACCGCTTTCGGCGCCCGAACCGCCGCAGCCGGTGAGGCCGAGGCCCGCCATGGCGCACAGGGCAGCGGAGCCGGTCAGAAAACCGCGACGGGAAACGCCCGCCTTGAAAAGGTCGTTGTTCATTGAGTTCCTTTCGTGTCTGAACAAACGGATAGAATCTGCCGGCACGGTGGAAATCCCCGCCCCGGCAGCTATGCGAAGCCGGCCGGCGCCCTGCGGTGCATCCGGACACCGGCCGACATGGCAACGGAGAAATCCCTATCGCGTGGACAGGAACACCCGGCGGCACAGCTTGGCGCAGGTGCGGCTAAATCGTCTCGAGGAAGGCCTCGATGCGGGTCTGGAGCTGACCGGCGTCCTCACCGGCGTAGTCGGTCGTGATGTGCATAAACGGAATGCCCGCCTCCTCTGCGGCCTTCTCCACAGCGAAGGACTCCATCTCGTAGAGTGTGCAGAACTGCAGGGCCACGTCGACGATACCGTCGGCATGCAGGTCCTTGGCCATCTGGACAATGTCCTTCATACGCTGATCGTTGGGCGTAAAGACGGCGCAGTTGATCTTAAAGTAGCGCTCGGCGATGGCGTCGAGCATCTCGTCGACCGTCTCGCCGGACTCGTCGACCAGGTCCTTGTAGTAGCGCGAGCCCGTGCAGGACTCCTCGCCCACCACGACGCCGCCGGCCTTCTCGATAAGGTTGAACAGCTTCCAGTTGGGCACGGCCATGGGCGTACCGGTGTACAGGATGCGCTTGGTCCCCTTGGGCGCCACGCCCTCGCCGGCCTCGACACGCTGCTCGCACTCGGCGGCCATCTCGTTGATGGCTCCGGTCAGACGCGGCGTGTCGTCCATAAAGGCGGCCTGAACGGTCAGCAGGCTGTCGAGACCGCTGATGGGCGCCGGGTCGGCAGCGCGCGTGGCAGCGAGGCGCTGCAGGGCGCGACGCTTCTCATTGACGGCGTGGATGGCGGCCTTCAGACGCTCGGGCGTGATCTTGACGCCGCACTCTTCCTCGATCTTGGCGGCGAGCTTCTTGACCTCGGCCTTCCAGGTCACGAGCGTCGACTCGTCGTGTACGTTGGGAATATCCATGACGTACATGTTCTTTTGCGTGGCAAAGAACTCGTAGGCCTTTTTCTTGCCGTCGCAGGTGTTCTCACCCACGACCAGGTCACTCGACTCAATGTAGGGGCAGACCTCGCCCAGCTTAAAGCCAGCAAAGCTCTTGATGAGCGGACAGGTGTTGCGCGGCAAGTGCTCCTCAACCTTGTCCGTTGCCCAGTCGGCACCCGAGCACAGGCCCACGGGGATGCCATCGCAGGCAAGCACGATCTCTTCGGGCACGTAGACGCAGAACGAACCGACAATCTTGGTGGCCTCGCCGGCCTCCTTCTTGTCGAGCATCTCCTTAATACGGCCGCTGTGGATGTTGGTGGCGACAAAATCCAGGTAGGACGTAGACTTGGGGCGATTGTTCTGTGTCAGGAACATATCGCCGTACATCTGGCCCACGGCGCCCAGCAGCATGTCGTGGTCGGCAAGATTCATGCCGAGGCTTTCCCACATCGGATGGAAATCGAATTCTTCAGCCATGACGGTTCCCCTCTCGAACCAAAAATGAATAGCTACGGTATTTCTGCACGGTGGGCGGCGAAAACCCAGCCGTGCCTAAACCCGGAATTTTGGGGAACCTGCTTTGCAGCTGATTATTTAGTTGTGCGTCGTCTCTCCCGGAGCCGTGAACATACCTGCTCATATGCGGCTCCGAGCCATATACAGGGCGCGCGCCGCAACGCGACGCGAATATGTCTTCTGCGGCATCAGCGCGCCCTCCTTTTCTCGTCGAAGGTAACTATATCAACGGTTGTCGTCCAGACGAACACCGCCGACATGCGTACGACAGCGTCGGGATGTGAGCATCTCACTGTCTGATAATTAATTATCAGACTGATAAGGTTTAGTCATGTAGAAATCGGCGAACGGCGAAGTGAAAATAAAGCGGTCGAGGAATACCTCCTCGACCGCATCGCCCCCGCATTATCGGCAAACGAGATGAATCCTGCTTGCATCAAAATGCATGCGCAGAGTCTCACCCGCCTGCGGCAGCTCTTCCACGGGTACACTCACCTTATTCACCTTCCACTGCAGACGCGTGGGCGCATCAACACGCGGCACGTCCAGCAGCACCAGCCGCTCAAAGCGCGAATCGCTCACACGGGCCACGTGCAAATCGTAGCTGTTGCGACCGCGCTCCGCGCGATTGTCAACATGGAAGTAGCTCGCACGAATACCGAGGTACGTCACGTTATCGGGAACCTCATGGCCCACGTTAAAGGTCATGCCCCAGTCCAGGGCTTCAACTTCCTGAGGCCCAATCTTGCGCGCCCGGCTTGTGTTCTTGCAGCCCGTCAGACGCAGTGCCGCCAGCGTCTGCGGACGGCGGACCACGTCCTCGACGGAGCCGGTCTCCTCAACATGCCCGTCGTGCATCACGCAGATGCGCTGGCAGAGGCGGCATGCTTCGTCGATGTCGTGGCTCACGTAGAGCACGGTGCGGTTGCACACATCGAACAGGTCGAGCATGTTCTGCTCGAGTGCGCTCTTAAGATAGGAATCGAGCGCGCTCATGGGCTCGTCGAACATAAAAATGCCCGGATGCGCCGCCACCATGCGAGCAAGCGCCACGCGTTGCTGCTGACCGCCCGAGAGGCGCGCGGGATAGCGGTCGGCAAAATCGGCTAGACCGAAAATGCCCAGATAGCGCTCGGCGAGTTTTTTGCGCGCGACGGCGTCACCCGCGTCCTTTACACCGGCGCATACGTTATCGGCCACCGTCAAGTTGGGAAACAGCTGATAGTTTTGGAACAACAGGGCGCATTTTCGCTCCTGAGGCGACAGGTTGATGCCCGCCGCCGAGTCAAAAAAGGTCACGCCGTTGACGACGATCTTGCCCTCGTCGGGCGTCTCCACGCCGGAAATGCAGCGCAGCGTACAGCTCTTGCCGCAACCCGAGGCGCCCAGCAGCGCCACGCGCTCCTCGTCGGCCTCAAGCCGCATGTCGAGCACAAACCCGGGATAACGTTTCTTAATATCCAGAACGAGCGACATAGCTTATCGACCTCCCTGCGGCGCCGCATCATCGCGCATGAGCTCGACCAACGCCTCGCGATCGATACGCAAGGCATCGCCGCCCGCCGGGTCGAGCGAATCGCCCTGTCCGGCGAGATCTTCGGCCTGTTTGCGCTCCGCACGGGAAAGGCCCCGCTCGCGATACTTTTGCGAATGCGCCGTGTACATGTTGATGAATAGGATGACCAGGAAGCTGAACGCAATTACGACCACGACCCAAAAGAGGGCCACCGACGTATTGCCGCCCATCCACTCAAAGTAGATGGCGATGGGAATGGTCTGCGTAATACCGGCGTAGTTGCCCGCAAAGAACAGGGTGCAGCCAAACTCGCCCATCGCGCGGGCAAAGGCGAGCACCGTGCCCGCTGCGATTGAGGGCCACCCAAGGGGCATCATAAGCTTGGTAAAGATGCGACGCTCGGACCATCCTAGGGTTCGCGCCGCATCGAGCATCTGCGTGTCGAGGCTCTCGAAGGCTCCGAGTGCCGTACGGTAGACGAGCGGGAACGACACCACCACAGCAGAGATCACCGCCGCCGGCCACGTAAAGACGATCGAGACGCCGTGCGCGATAAGCCACTGGCCAACATTGGTCGATCGACCAAATAGCATAAGCAGCAAAAAGCCGCACACCGTAGGCGGCAGCACCATAGGAATCGTAAAGACCGAGTCGAGCAGGCCCTTGATGCGACTCGAGGTACCCATAGTCTTCCACGCGGCGAACAGGCCCAGCGCAAAGGAGATCAGCAGGGCAAGGCCGCTCGTTTTTATGGACACCCAAAACGGGCGATAGTCGATGTCGCCCAAAAAGGAGGTCAGAGAGGTCCAGGGCCCCTGCTCATCCCGCAATACGACAGACGATGCCTCTACCATTTGAGCGCTATCAAGCCAACGCGCGCCGCCCTTGGCATCACCCGAGGCTGATGCAATCACCACATAGCGGTCCCCATCCGCACCGCGCTCGTCAAAGCCATAGGTATACCCGCCGACATCAAACGTTGTTTCCGCCGTGACATACCAAGGAAGATCCACGTCCCCCAGCTGCGCACCTCCCATGCAGTTTGCGCTGTCGAGCTTACAGACGAGGGCCTTGAGACCCGATACGCACTCGTTGTCCTGCGGATCCAATCCATACTTCTCGACCGCCTTGGGCGATATCCACACCACAACGCGATCGGCAGCAGGCGCCACTACAAGGTCCACGTCCTCGTCAACGGGAAACCGGTAGCCCTCAGGCTGGCCCTCCATGGCACGAGCGGTCCCCTTGGCCAACCGCTCAAAACCCTCGATCCCATAGGAAAGCCCATGAGCGGTCGCAGCAACCTGGGCCCCGTCCTCAGCGTCCCCAGCAAACGCAAATCCCGGCACCCAGCAAAGTGCGAAGGTCAAAGCACAGGCGACAAGCATGCGGAATCTATTAAGCACGAAAAGCTCCAAGCGAATACAAGGACGGAGTGAAACACAAAACGATGGAATTATCGCGCCAAGCCGCACTATGCGGAAAGCTCAAAGCCGTACTTAGCCCAAATCTTCTGAGCCTTCTTGTTGGTCAGACAGAAGTCGATGAACGCCTTGGCTTCGTCGGCATGCTCGGAGCTCTCGGCGACAGCGCCCGGATACACGATGGGCTTGTGCGAGTCCTCGGGACACACGAAGGCCTCCTCGATGCCGTCGTAGCGGTAGATGTCAGAGCTGTAGACAAAGCCAGCCACGCAGTCGCCCGTAGAAACGTAGGCGGCAGCGGTGCCGACCTTGTCGGCCAGCGCGACCTTGTCGGCGATCTCGGGCACGTACTCGCCGTCATCGCCCTCGGTGCCGGTGTAGAGGCCCACAGAAGCAAGCGCCTGGTTGGCGTACTTGCCGGCCGGAACGGTCTTGGCGTCGCCAATGGCGATCTTGCCGTCCAGATTCGCGACGTCGGCGATGGCCTCGATCTTAGTATCGGAGCCCTCGGCGCGAATGATCACGAGGTCGTTGACGAACATGTCCTCGCGGGTATCGGTATCGACGAGCTCGGCGGCCTCGGCGTCGTCCATGGTGCCCTTGGAGGCCATGATGAGCACGTCGACGGCGGCACCGGCGCGCATCTGCTCGACAAGGTCGCCAGACGCCTTAAACTGCGTGTCGGCAAACGTAGTGCCGGTCTGCTCGGTGTAGAGCTCCTGAACCTCGGGCAGGGCCTTCTCGAGCGAGTTGGCGGCAAAGACCTGCAGCTCGACAGCCTTCTTCTTAGAGGAAGACTTGGCGGAGCCGGCATCGGAACCAGCGGGCTCGGACGTCTTGTTGCCCGAGCAGCCGGCAAGGCCAAGGCCGGCGGCAGCGGCAGCAGAAAGCGAGACAAAACCGCGGCGTGAAACCATATCGAACATATTCAACCCTTTCGAACGCTATGCCCAGGCACCCCGCCGCAGGCTTTATTCTGTTACTAGATTATACTTCCGCGCGAATAATGATAGTGAGAAATTATTCTCGCCAGAGAATATAGTTTCGAGTTGCCGTGCGCCTCGGCGTCGCTTCGGCGGAAAACAAAGGCGGAGCAGCCGTTCAGGTCGCCCCGCCGCAGGTAAACCGCTTAGTTGGTATGTCCGCCGCCCGCTGTCATTTGGGCCGCATGCTCCAGCTGATCGCTCACGGCCTCCCAGCTTTCGCGGGCCGCTTTCGTGGATCCCGGAAAGTTGATGACAAGCGTATGCCCACGCTGCATGCACACGGCGCGCGAGAGCATAGCGCGGCGCGTCTTGGTCATGGAGTAGGTACGAATTGCCTCGGCAATACCCGGCACATCGCGGTCGCAGACGGAACGCGTCGCCTCGGGCGTTACATCGCGCATCGAAAGCCCCGTGCCGCCGCAGGTGAGCACGACATTGGCGTGGCACTCATCGGCGGCTTCCACAATGGCATCACCGATCTCGCTGACGTCGTCGCGCACGACCACATGTGAGGCGACCGTCCAGCCCTGTGCCTCGATAAGTTCCTCGAGTGCAGCTCCGGCCTCATCCTGCAAAAGATCGCGTGTGTCCGAGCACGTCACGATCGAAATCTTCAACTCCATAGCGTTCCTCCTATAGCGCCGTTCCCTCGGGCAGGTCGACGCGAACAACGTCCACGGCATCTCCCGCCTTGAGCTCACACGGTCCTTCGTCAATACGCAACAGGCAGTTCGCACGCTGCATAGTTCCAAGCAGCGCCGAATTCTGTGTCTTAGCCTCGGTCACCAACAACTCACCGGTCTCGGGGTCGCGCAAAACCGTGGCGCGATCGAAGAAGCGGCGATGCTGTCGCTTTTTCACGCCGTGTGTGAGCGTCGCCTGCTGCACGGGACGCGCAACCTCGGCAAAACCGCGCATCTTGCGAATCGCCGGACGGGCAAGCATCTCAAAGCCCACATACGCCGCGGCCGGATTGCCTGAAAGTCCTAGGTAGGGCTTACCCCCGAGCAAGCCAAACGTGATGGCCTTGCCCGGACGCATCGAGATGCGGTCAAACAGTACCTCGCCCTCGCGCCGGACGAGCGCCGTCACGAAATCGTAATCGCCCGCCGAGGCGCCACCGCTCGTAATGACAAAGTCGCACTCCTGCACGGCACGATGCACCAGCTCGGCAATCGCCTGCTCATCGTCGGGCGCAATACCGTAGAACACGGGCTCGGCGCCGGCATCGAGCGCCTCGGCCATCAGCGCCGAGGAGTTGGAATCGCGAATCTGACCGCGCGCCGGTACCTTACTCGGTGCGACCAGCTCCGTGCCCAACGAGATGATGCCCACACGTGGGGCAGCGTGCACCTTCACGCTCGCGTATCCGGCGCTTGCCAGCAAGCCGGCGCCCGCCGGAGCCACGACCTCGCCGGCATGCATCACAACATCGCCGGCATGGGCCTCCTCGGCGGCAGAGCGAACGTTCTCTCCTACCTTGGCAGGCGCCGAGAAGCGAACGTGCGAGCCCTCGTTGCCGTCGCCATCGAGTACGTCGACGATCTCGTACTTCACCACGGCATCGGCACCTTCGGGTACCGGCGCGCCCGTCATGATGCGGACGGTCTCGCCCGCGCCGATTGTGCCCTCAAAGACATGGCCCGCGGCCTCGTGTCCGATAACGTCGAGCGTCACCGGCGCCTCGCCAGATGCCTGCGCCAAGTCCGCCGAGCGCACGGCATATCCGTCCATAGCGCTGTTGGCAAACGGCGAGATGTCGATATCGGCCACCGCGTCCTCGGCCAAGGGAAAACCAGCCGCCTGCCACACGGGAATCTCGACGAGATCGGACGGAGCAACGTGCGACAAAACAATCGACTGCGCGTCCTCCAGCGGAATGAGTTTCTCTGCCATATGCACCTCTTAATGCCACGGCGCACAACAGGGGCGCCGATTCTTTATGCTTGTCTCAGTATAATCCCCCGATGCACGGCCGCGACTCGGTCTGTACCCGCAAATACACCTGTCGGTTGCAGGCCGCGAAACAGAATGGAAACCAACCCACCGGCTCGTCGCGTTTACCGCGTTTTATAATGCTTGCGTTGCAACCTAAAAGAGGAACGTATGGCTCATAACGACAAAACCGAAAGCGCAAACGAAACGCAGGATCATTCCCAGCCGCTCGACGACGGCGGCTTTTTCTCCCTGAACGACGTCATCACGGCAGGCAGGCATCAGATCACCCGCTCCGAGCAGCTCTTGGCTGCCGACACGCGCCGCAACGCCCGCAACCTACTCGCGAGCGCTAAGTTGCTCGTACTCGTCGTCATCGTCTCGCTCGCCATGGGCGTTGCCGCTTGGGCGTTTTTGGCCTCGCTGAATATCGCGACCGACTATCGCGAGCACCATGCGTGGATTTACGCACTGCTTCCCGTTGTGGGCGTTGCCACCGCATGGGTGTACAAAAACCACGGTCTTGCCGCCAAACGCGGCAACAACCTGGTCATCGACTCCGCTCTGGGCACACGCCTCATCCATATGCGCATGGCCGTCCTCACGTTTGTGTGCTCCACGCTCACGCACCTAACGGGTGGATCGGCCGGTCGCGAGGGAGCCGCGGTTCAGATTGGCGGCACCATCGCCAGCAACATCTCGAGCCTCGCCCACCTTAAAAAGCATGACCACCACGACCTCATGCTCGCCGGCATATCGTCGGCCTTTGGCGCCGTATTCGGTTCGCCCCTTGCCGGAGCTTTCTTTGGCATGGAGATGTGCTTTATCGGCAAGATCGACTACACCGCGGGCATCTACTGCCTGGTCGCCTCGTTTACCGGCTACTTTACATCACTCGCCCTGGGTACCGAGTACGAGGCGAATGTTATCGCCAGCGTTCCCAACATGACACCACGGACGGTTGTCATCGTTGTTATCAGCGCCATTATCTTCGGTCTGACGGCACGCCTCTTTGCCTGGTCAGTTCGAACCGTCAAGAGCCTGTACGGTCGCTTTATCACCAATTACCTCGTTCGCGCACTCATAGGCGCACTCGTGGTTTTGGCCGCCTATGCCCTTCTCGACGCCTGGGACTACGCCGGCCTTTCCACGTGGCTTTCCGGCGCCGGATTTGCCGGCAACACCACCCTGGCAGACGCAGCCATCAAGTTGGTCGTCACAGCGCTTACCCTGGGTGCGGGCTTCCAAGGCGGCGAGGTCACGCCCCTGTTTGGCATCGGTGCGGCGCTCGGCGGCCGGATCGGTTGCCTCGTCGGAATCGACCCCAGTTTTCTGGCAGCGCTGGGCATGCTCGGCGTGTTCTGCGCCGGCCTCAACGTGCCCATCACCACCTGCATGATGGCCATCGACCTGTTCCACGGCACGGCCGCCGGGTTCTTTGTCATCGTGGCCTTTATCAGTTACCTAACCGGCGGACACCGCGGCGTGTACCCCGCCCAGCGCATCATCTCACCCAAGCGCCGTTCGCTTATTGTGGATGAGGGCGGTACGGTAGCGGATGCTATCGAGCGCCACAACGACCTGATAGAGTAGACGTTAGTATTCGCCGTGCAGCCACAATCGGGGGCAATTCGACCTGAGCGCGACCGCACCGTCACGTCATACGCCGGGAGTCGTTCCATGCACGCAACTGATTTTGGTCGCACGCTCATCATCGCCAACCCAGCCGCCCAGTCGGGTGCGGCGCGCGAAGTTGCCGAGCGCCTGCAGCGCTTTTTGGACATGACCGCGAGCGCATCCCAGTTTGACCTGGTGCTGACCGAGCGCATGGGACACGCCAAGGAGCTGGCCGCGCAGGTCCAGGGCTATCGCACCGTTATCGCCCTTGGCGGCGACGGCGTGATTCACGAGGTCGTCAACGGGCTTATGACGCAAAAGGAGGACGCCCGCCCCGCTCTTGCCGTCCTGCCCGTGGGCTCCGGCAACGATTTTGCCCAGACGCTCGGCATCGACGATTTCTCCGGCAAGGATTTTGGCGCGCTGCTTACCTGTGAGCTGCAGCGTCAGGACATCGGGCGCATTCGCTCGTGGAGCCCAGCGAGCGGCAGCGGCGAGGCTACCGTTGAGTACTACGACCAGACGCTCTCGGTCGGCATCGATGCCGCCATCGGCCTTGGCACCACCGAGCTACGCAAAAAGACCGGCTTGACGGGCGCTCCGCTCTACACTCTCTCGGGACTTGAGCAGTTTGGCCTTCGCTATCGCAACTACCCCATGACCATCAGCTTTGATGGCGCGCCCGCCGAGCGCGTGCGGGCGATCATCATGGCAATTCAGCTGGGTCCTACCTATGGCTCGGGCTATCGCATCTGCCCCGATGCCGACCCCTGCGACGGCGTACTCGACGTCTGCTACGCCTGCGGCCCCGTTCCGCGTGCGGTTGCCCTGCCCATGTTTCTTTCGGCCAAGGACGGCCACCATACCAAGTTGCCGCCGGTTCGCATGCGCCGCTGCCGCCATGTCGAGCTCACCTTTGAGGAGCCCGACTACCCCATCCAGGCCGACGGCGAGCCCGTTGTCGCCTCGCGCATCGAGGTCTACATCCTTGCCGGCGGCCTCCACGTCTGGCACCCCACCCGCTAAACCCCCCTAAGTTGCGGTGAAATAGGGACTGTTTATGCATCTAAAGCCGCAAAACAGTCCCTATTTCACCGCAACTTATGAGAAGGCTATTCGTTGCTGCCCGGCTTGCGACGGTTGGCCTTTTTAATGGCGTTGAAGTGTTTGTCGTTGAGCCTGCGCTGGCGAGAGCGCTGAGGCACCTTGGTCTTTACGCGTCGGCGCGGTGGACGCCCGCGACGCTCAAGCTCAGCGCGCAGCTTGCGCAGGCAGCTCGCGCGATTCTGAAACTGGCTGCGGCTCTCACGCGCCGTCACGACAATCCCCGAAGGGATATGTTTCATGCGTACCGCCGAGTCCGTCGTGTTCACGCCCTGTCCGCCCGGACCTGTCGCGCGAAACACCTGCACCTCGCAATCGCGCGCCAACTCCTCGACCGACATCTCGGCATAGCGCGCATACTCGCGCCATCCCATCTTGTTCTCATCCATATCAACACCTCCCCTCATAAAAAATGTGACAAAGGGAAAGTCCCTTTGTCACATCGCATACCAATCGCTTGTGTTGCGCGCTTAGGCGAAGGTGATCTCGCCGGTATCGCAGTCCATATCGGCGATACGGGCTAGGCTTTCAACGCGGAAGCCGCGCTCGCGGAGCTTATCGCCACCGCCCTGGAAGCCCTTCTCCACCGCAATGCCAATGCCGGATACCTCGGCACCCGCAGCCTCGCAGATCTTGATAAGACCCTCGAGCGCGCAGCCGTTGGCCAAAAAGTCGTCGATGATCAGGACCTTGTCGCCCTCGGACAGGAAGCGCTTGCCGACGATGACCGGGTACTCCTTCTGCTTGGTAAAGGAGTAGATGGTCGTGGCATACTGCTCGCCGTCGAGGTTGATGGACTGTGCCTTCTTGGCAAAGACCACCGGCACGCCGCCAAAATGCTGGGCTGCAATGCAAGCCATGCCAATGCCCGAAGCCTCGATCGTCAGGATCTTGTTGATCTCGACACCCTCGAACAGACGGGCCCACTCGGCGCCCATGTGGTCGAACAGCTCAACGTCGCATTGGTGGTTGAGGAAGGCATCAACCTTAAGGACGTTACCGGCCTTTACGATGCCGTCATGGCGAATACGATCCTCAAGCTCCTGCATGGCGCAACCCCTTCTCGCGGCAACGATACCGCGCGATTAATAAACGTTGTTCGATAGTCTACCACGGACCGACCCCCGCCCGCCCCACAAGCCGCATCGCACCACAAACCAGTCTTTTTGGGACGGCGCGAATCGTGGCAGACAGCCTCCCAACACGCTAATGGCGGGCGCGCATCTTCACCAAACGCACCATGGCAAGCGCAAAGCCCACGGCGGCCACAACCATAAGCACGTAGAACACCGAGCGAAAGCCGAATAGGAATACATCCGGACGGCCTGCAACAAAACTAGTCACGGCCTCGCCCATCGCCACGCTCATCTGCCCATACAGGATATTCGACGCCACCGTAATGCCGAGTGCCATACCCGCATAGCGCGCCAGGCTACCCAGGCTGCCCGCGAAGCCGAGTGCTTCGCGCGGAGCCGAGCCCATATACAACGAATTGTTAGGGCTCTGGAAAATCGACGTACCGCACGACATAAATGCGACGCAGCACACGATCACAGGGATAGAAGAGTGCTCGTCGAGCGTGCTTACCGCAAAGAGACCGCACACGTACACGCCCAGGCCAACCGCCGTAGGACCCTCGCAGCCAACACGGTCCGAAACCGTTCCCGAAAGCGGGCCGATAAAGGCATTCACCATCGGCAGCGCCAAAAAGAGTAATCCGGAAATGTCGGAACCAAAGCCGTGGGCGTCCTGAAAATAGAACGGCAGAATAAACTCGGATGCGCCAATGCCAACGAACACGATGAGCATGCAGGCAAGGTTGATGGTGAAGGCCGAATTTGCAAAGCAGCGACGCGCGGCCTCCGCCAGCGACATGGGGCGCTCGCCGGCCTCCGGCTTTACATGCGGCAGCGTGTAGAGCCCCACGATAAACGAGATGACGCCAATGGGCAGGTTGATGAGGAAGATGCTCTCCCAAGGAAAGCTTGCCACCAGCATGCCGCCGAGCACGGGGCCACACATCATGCCGAGGGCCACAAAGGTCGCGAGAATACCCATAGCACGGCCTCGTTCGCGCGCCGGAAACGACTCGGTGATGATACCCATGTTGTTAGCCATGGCCGCCGCGCAACCGACGCCCTGAACAATGCGTGCCAGGATAAGAACCTCGAGCGAGGCCGAAAGGCCGCACAGCAGCGAACCGACCGAAAAGACGATGACACCCAGCTGGAACACATTCACCTTGCCGCGCACGTCACCCAGACGGCCAAACGGCAACATGGCCACGCATGTCGCAAGCAGGTACACCGAGCTCACCAGCTGAATGCGATCGAGGCCCACGCCCAGCTCCTTTTGCATCACGGGCAGCGCCACGGTCACGACGGTCGAATCCAAACAAACCATAAACGTCATGATGAGCACGGTAAACAGAATCGCCCACTTGTTCTTGCCATGGGTGTCGCCCTCTAGGGCAATGTGCTCGCGGCGCAGCCGCTCTGCGGTTTTCTCCATATCCATCCTTTCGAGTGGCACAACGCAAAAACGGGGCCCCGATCGCCTGCGAACAGTCGCGATTGGAGTCCCGCCTACGGAATCGGAACTAAAGGTCGCCGAAGCTTTCTGCCAGCATCGGCGCCTTATGCGAACGCTAGCCTAGCACTGCTCGAGCGCCTGCTCAAGGTCGGCAATCAGATCGGCCGTGTCCTCGAGGCCGCACGACAGGCGCACCATGTCGGCGGAGATGCCACAGGCGATGAGCTCCTCATCGTTCATCTGGCGATGCGTGGCGTTAGCGGGATGCAGGCAGCAAGTGCGGGCGTCGGCCACATGCGTGGCAATCTGGGCGAGCTTAAGGCTCTTCATAAAGGTCTCGGCCGCCGCACGGCCACCGTTAAAGCCAAAGCTCACGACGCCGCAGGTACCGTTGGGCATGTACTTCTGAGCGATGTCATAGTACTTGTCGCCCTCCAGACCCGGATAGCTCACGAAGCGTACCTTGGGATGGCTCTGCAGGAACTTGGCAACGGCCAGGCCGTTCTCGCAATGACGCGGCATGCGCACATGCAGGCTCTCGAGCGAGCTGTTCAAGAAGAACGCCGCCTGCGGGTTCTGCATGGGGCCAAGATCGCGCATGAGCTGCGCGGTGGCCTTGGTAATGAAGGCACCCTCACGACCGAACTTCTCGGCATAGGTCACGCCGTGATAGCTCTCGTCGGGCGTGGTGAGACCCGGGAACTTATCCGCATGGGCCATCCAGTCAAACTGGCCATGGTCGACGATCACGCCGCCCAGGTAGGCAGCATGTCCATCCATGTACTTGGTGGTGGAGTGCGTAACGATATCGGCGCCCCACTCAAAGGGACGGCACATCACGGGAGTCGGGAAGGTGTTGTCGACCATCAGCGGCACGCCGTGGTCATGTGCGGCCTTGGCAAAGCGCTCAATATCGAGCACGGCAAGGGCGGGGTTTGCGATCGTCTCGCCAAAGACGAGCTTTGTGTTGGGCTGAAAGGCAGCCTCCAGCTCCTCATCGGTGCAGTCGGGGGCGACGAACGTGCAGGTCACGCCCATGCGGCCCATGGTGTGGGCGAGCAGGTTATACGTACCGCCGTAAATGGCAGAGCTTGCGACCACGTGATCGCCGGCACCGGCAACGTTAAAGATCGCGAGGAAGTTCGCAGCCATGCCCGAACTCGTGAGCATCGCTGCGGTGCCGCCCTCCATCTCGCAGATCTTGGCGGCAACCAAATCGCACGTGGGGTTCTGCAGACGGCTGTAGAAGTAGCCCGACTCCTCCAGGTCAAACAGCTTGCCCATGTGCTCGGACGTGTCGTACTTCCACGTGGTGGACTGGTAGATGGGCACCTGGCGCGGCTCGGCATCTCCCGGGTGATAGCCGCCCTGAACACATGTGGTACCGATGGTCTGCTCGCTCATATCTAGCTCCCTTGCCTGGGTTACGTTTCATTCGGTTCACGATACCGCTACCCTGCACCCCTCTCAACCCATCCCCAAGGTAGGTTATAGGACAAATTGATCAGGGGTATTTATCTCAAACCTTGGGCATTTGCTCGATAGATAAAAATGAGGCATCCATGAAGCTCTCGATGATTACATGCACCGTCACGGGTACCATAGGCGAGTACACCGTGACCAAGGAGACAACGATGAAGCAAATCGATACGGCCCAGCTCGACATCACCGCCTGTCAGGCTCAGGCTGCCGAATACCACGCCCGTGGCTTTAACTGCGCCCAGGCCGTCGCCTGCACGCTCGCACCTGCCGTCGGGCTCGACCCCCAGGTCGCCTTTACCCTCACCGAGGGCTTTGGCGCCGGCATGGGCGGCATGACCGAAACCTGCGGCGCCATCTCGGGCGCCGTGGCCATCATGGGGTTTGTAATGAGCGACGGCATGGAAAACCCCAAGACTAAGGGCCAGACCTACAAGCTGTCGCGCGAAATCGCCAAGCGCTTTGGCGAGAAGAACACGACGACCGTCTGCGGCACGCTCAAGGGCATCGGATCGGACAAGGGTCCGCTCCGCAGCTGCCCCGGCTGCATCGACGATGCCGTCGAAATCGCCTGTGATGTGCTAAAGCAGCTCGCCGAGTAAACGACAGCAACAGAAAAGCGACGGCCGGCGCACTTGGAATCCATCCAAAAGCACGCCGGCCGTCGCCGTTAGAATTCGGCAAACTCGGGAGCGCCGACCTCAATCTCCTCGCGCCCCGCCATAAGCTCGCGCATCTTGGCGCAAAACGACTCCTGCTCCCCTGCCTTAAACACCAAGTGAAGTGTCACGGTATCCGCGTAATCGGTATCCGAAACCTTGGCACCCGAATCCTGGGCCAAACGAAGCACCTGCTCATACTGTGGATAGGCCACATGCACATCAACCGGCACGACGCTCGTCATCTCGACGATCTGCCCAGCCTCCCGAGCAGCCGCCACCGCCGTCTGCGTCGCCGCGGTATAGGCGCGCACCAAGCCACCAGGCCCCAACAGCGTGCCACCAAAATAGCGCGTCACTACGCAGCAAACATTTTTGAGCTCCGCGCCGCGCAACACCTCGAGCGTCGGCATACCGCTCGTGCGGCTCGGCTCACCATCATCGCTCTGGCGCTCGCGTCCATCGACCAAAATCCACGCGGGAACATTGTGTCGAGCGTCGTAATGACGCTTGCGAACCATCTCGATAAAGGCATTCGCCTCATCCTCGGACTCAATATGGACCAGCTGGGCAATAAACCGACTCTTGCGGTCCACAAACTCGCCCGAAGCCTCAATATTCGATTGCAGAGTAAAATAGCTGTCCAACAAAGCCCCTCAACAAAATAAAGCGCAGCAACAAACAGCCTCAATAATACGGCAAAGGCCGTACCGATAACCCCAGTAAATAGAACGGCAACGTCAATGACCAGGCAAAGACAGCGAGACGGCGTCAGCTGAGTCGATTTGGCCCGAAAGAGGAGGGAGCACGCCTTATGGCGGCGACCGACGAATGAGCGCCAAATCGGCCAGCTGACGCCGTCGAAGGCGAGAACCCGTCAGCGCGAGCAAGGTGCCTTGAAAGACGAGGGCATTGACCTTATGGTCATGCCCGAAGGCTTGAAAGGCAGATTGCCGCGCTGACGGGTTCGCAGCGTCAACAAAGTGCCGAGTGGGCTTGTAAGCCGGGTTCTGTCGTGAACGGTCATTTATCTTGTCTGCACGTTACCGTGCAGCTCCACGCACGCTACCCGAACGCGGACCGGGCCGGCCCATAGCGTTCCTATTCGCGCTTGCTCCGGATGGGGCTTGCCAAGCCGCCGTGTTGCCACGACGCTGGTGGTCTCTTACACCACCGTTTCAGCTTTTCCCTTTACGCCTTGCGGCGCAGGTGGGAGTCTTCTTTTCTGCGGCGCTTTCCGTCGGATCACTCCGCCCGGCCGTTAGCCGGCATCCCGCCCTCTGGAGCCCGGACTTTCCTCACGCGTGCTGCAAGCAGCACATCGCGCGACCGTCTGGCCCACTCAGCAGTGCAAGAGTGTAACACACCGTTGCCACAGGCAATGGCACAACGCAAACGCTCGACACGATAAACCAAGAACCGCCATGCGCTACAATGGTCCTGTCGATGGGCAACGTCGTCAGTCGAGACGCGACCGCGCTCCGCACCCCTCCGTCTACTCGGTGCGTTCCCGCCTCCTCCCCGAGGCGGGATGTCGGCATTTTTTCATGCACCGACAACCAAATAGCCTGCAGCAGCATGGGCAGCATCATGCATCTCGGCACCAATTGCAAAAAGGGACCCGTCCATTGCGGACGGATCCCTTAAAACAAGTGATCGTCAAACCGATTTACTCGGCGTCGGTCTCCTCGTCCTTCTTCTCGGAAGGCAGCGGGGTGACCTCGATCTCGACGCCCAGAGTCTCAGCAGCGGACTTCATGGACAGGGAGATACGACGACGGTCGAGGTCGATCTCCATGACCTTGACCTGAACCTTGTCGCCCACGTGGGTGACCTGAGAAGGCTGATCGACGTGCTTGTTGGCCATCTCGGAAATGTGCACCAGGCCCTCGATGCCCTCGCCCAGGTCGACGAAAGCGCCGAACGGGACAAGCTTGGTCACAGTGCCCTCAACGATAGCGCCGACGGGGTACTTCTTGACCAGTGCGCGCCACGGATCCTCGGTGGTTTGCTTGAGACCAAGGGAGATGCGCTCGCGGTTGAGATCGACGTCGAGAACCTCGACCTCGACCTCCTGGCCGACCTTGACAACCTCGGAAGGATGGTTGACGTGGTTCCAGGAGAGCTCGGAGATGTGGATGAGGCCGTCGATACCGCCGAGGTCGACGAAGGCGCCGAAGTCGACGATGGAGGAAACGGTGCCCTGAAGACGCATGCCAGACTTGAGCTTGGACAGGATCTCGGAGCGCTCGGCCTTACGGGACTCCTCGAGCACGACGCGACGGGAGAGGACGACGTTGTTGCGGTTGCGGTCCATCTCGATGACGCGGGCCTCGATGCGAGTGCCCATGTAGGAGGTGAGGTCCTTGACGCGACGGAGGTCGACGAGGGAAGCGGGCAGGAAGCCACGCAGGCCGATGTCGAGGATCAGGCCGCCCTTGACAACCTCGATAACCTCGCCCTCGACGTTCTCGCCGGAGTTGAACTTCTCCTCGATGCGGTTCCAAGCACGCTCGTACTCGGCACGCTTCTTGGACAGGACCAGACGACCGTCCTTGTCCTCCTTCTGGAGAACCAGAGCCTCGATGGGATCACCGAGTGCAACGATGTCTGCAGGGTTAGCGTCCTTGCGGATGGACAGCTCGCGGACCGGGATAACGCCCTCGGACTTGAATCCGATGTCAACGAGCACCTCGTCATGCTCGATCTTAACGACAGTGCCGTTAACGAGATCGCCCTCATCAAAGTCGGTAATCGTACCGTCGATGAGGTTGTTCATCTCCTCCTCATTGACATCGTCAAGAGAGAAAATGGACGAGTTCTGAATCTCACTCAAAGGTGGACCCCTTTCGAACTACGGGGCCCCGATTGCTAGGACCTACAGAAGGGTGCGACAAGCACACAACGTTTAGGAACACTCGGGAGCCGACAGATACTAATGTGACGCTTATGCAATCACGTTCGTATAGATTACGGGGAAATTACTTCGATTTCAAGCGCGAACTGCGATTTTTTACTCGTATGGAGACTTTTTCGCAATCTTGTGGACGACCGTCTCCATAAGTTGACGATAGGCAGTTAGGCATACGGCTTTGGGGTAAAGTATCCGGAGCAACGATTCTGGAACGATTTATCGAGAAAGGTGCCCGCGTGCTCAAAGCAGTCGTTTTCGATATGGACGAGACGCTTCTTAGCATCAACCTCAACGCGTTCATCCTTCGCTATTTTAAGGATGTCTCGTCGATGCTCGCGGATATCGGTCGCCGCAGCCGCGGTGGCACGATGGCGCGCCTCGGCACCATCCTGGTCGATCTCAACGCCAATCGCAGAAGCGGCACGGATAACCGCACCAATCTTGAGTTTTACCGCACCGAGGTTGAGCGCCGATGCGGCATCTGCCTCTCCGATCCGATCATCTACGAGGCGTTTACCTACTACGACCGCGAAGTTCTTCCATACAAGAACGACGATGTCATTAACGCTCACGCCATGCCGGGCGCGCACGCCGCGCTCCAGGCCGTACAGGACGCAGGGCTGCGCTGCGCGCTCTTTACCAACCCCAGCTTTCCGCAGGGGGCCATCGAGTGCCGCATGGGTTGGGGCGACCTGGCCGACGCCCCTTTTGAGCTCGTCACGCACATGGGAAACACCACCCGCTGCAAGCCCGATGCCACCTACTATCTAGAGCAGCTTCAGGTGATGGGACTCGAGCCACACGAGGTCCTTATGGTGGGTAACGATCCAAAGCGCGACTTCCCCAGTCCCGCCTGCGGCATTCAAACTGCCTATGTTGGCCAGGGAAAACCCGGCCGAGCCACCTGGCACGGAACCATGGAAGACTTCGCCCGCGATTTCAACGCCGTAGTAGAAGCCTTCTACGAACACCAAATAGCCGATGAACTGTCGTAGGACCCCTCCCTCGCTCCAAAAAAAGCGCCACAAGTTGAGCATAAGTCAGCGAAAACGCCCCTAAGCGAGCAATGTGCCTTGAAAGAGGAGGGCATAGGCCTTCTGGCCATGCCCGACGATTGAAAGGCAGATTGCCGCTTAGGGGCGTTTGCAGCGTCGACTGGTTACGCGGTTTGGTAAAACCGCGTAACTAGCACACCTGGGTTTTGCCGATCATGATGTTGAGGATCTCGACGTCGGTATCTTTCATACCCACACGGCCCACGTAGCCCATGCTGGCGATTGTCTGCTCAACGGTATCCTGGATCAGGCCCTCGCCGGCGCGGAAGCCGCGACCCTGCATAGCCATATCGTGGCCCAGAATCGCTGCATCAACGGCAGCCGAGATCTTGGCGGCACAGCTCGCCTTGGCGCCGTCGCACACGATGCCGCCCACGTTGCCAAGCGTATTCGATACCGTCGCGCCAATCTGCTCGCGCGTGCCACCGCACAGCCAGGTAATGGCTGCACCGGCACCGCACGCGGCGCAAATCGCACCGCAAAACGCCGAGAGCGCACCAATATAGCTCTTGATATGCACGGCGATAAGATCGGACAGCATCACGGCGCGCACCAGGCGCTCGTGGTCGCAGCGCAGGTACTCGGCATACTCCATGACGGGCAATGCGCAGGTAATGCCTTGATTACCCGAGCCGCACACAATGGCGACCGGCAGCGCGCAACCGTTCATGCGGGCGTCGGATCCGGCGGCCGCACGGGCACGGGCACGGCAGGCGACGTCATCGGCACGAGCACCCAGCAGCGTGCGGCCCACCTCGGCGCCCCAAGCGTGCGCAAGGCCCTCGGCACTGATCGCGCCATTCAGCTCAATCTGACGCTCAACGGCAGCGCGGGCGTCCTCAATGTCGCCGTCCTCAATAAAGTCGATGATGGACTCAATCGACATGGGCGTGTCGGCCTTATCCGCCGCCCGCTCGGCCACCACACGCTCGGCGCAGGCGGCACACTCCCCCGCCGACTTGCCGCATACCGGAATACCGTCGAGCGTATGGCACGTGACATTGGTGTGATGATCGGTAATCTCGACGACCGCGGTATGGCCCCCGGCCGTGGCAGTCACCTTGATGTAGAGGTTGGGCACACCCTCGACAAGCGACACATCGCAGTAGCCGGCGTCGGCGAGGAGCTCGGCCACGCGTGCACGGTCTTCATCGTTAACGCTCTCGAGCACCTCGAGAGCGCTCTTAGCGTCGCCGCCCACGGCACCCAACACGGCCGCAGCCTCAATACCATGCATTCCGCCCGAATTGGGCACGGTCACGCTCTTAACGTTCTTGATGATGTTGCCCGAGCAGGCAACGTCCATGTGATCGGGTTCGCAACCGAGCGTCTGGCTCGCCAGCGCCGCTGCATAGGCAACGGCAATGGGCTCGGTGCAGCCGAGTGCACAGACAAGTTCGCGGTTCAAAACATCGCAAAACGCGGCATCACGGATGGAATCGGTAGGCATAGGTATCTCCTGCTTGCATAACGGGCTGGGCTCTCAAAAAAGTTAGCTCCTTTATTTGATAACAATGCATCAAAAACCGCAACCATGGTTCCGGCAGACGGCGCTCAAGCGCAAACTGACGACATTCATTCACGAGAAGCCAGTCTTGTTGCCTGCTAAAGCGTTTGACCAAAAAACGCTCGAGCGTTTACGCAAAAGTCGCGCTATCATGCAGTCGAACGCGGTAAACACCTTTAGCATTTGCGCCGCACAGACCAGAGAGGAACCATCCATGAAGATCGGTATCGGTAACGACCACGCCGCCGTCGAGCTCAAGAACATCATTTCCGAGCACCTGAAGGAGCGCGGCTGCGAGGTCGTGAACTTTGGCACCGACACCTCCGAGAGCTTTGACTACCCCATCGCCGGCTACAAGGTGGGTAAGGCCGTTGCCAACGGCGACGTCGACCTGGGCATCCTCATCTGTGGCACCGGTGTCGGGATTAGCTTGGCTGCCAACAAGGTCGAGGGCGTACGCGCCGTTGTGTGCTCCGAGCCCTTCAGCGCCAAGCTCTCCCGCATGCACAACAATACCAACGTGCTCGCCTTTGGCGCCCGCGTCGTGGGCTCCGAGCTCGCCAAGATGATCGTCGACGAGTGGCTCGACGCCGAGTTTGAGGGTGGTCGCCACGAGCGTCGCGTTAACCTCCTCAACGAGATCGACCACACGCGCGGCCTTAAGATCGTCGACGAAGCCTAAACTATTCAGTGCCACAAGCTAACAGCAGGGGCCCGCTCGGAACACATGTCCGAGCGGGCCCCTGCATAGATTTTGGAATAAAAGGGCGCCGCAGATGGAGTTCCGCGGCGCCCAAGCCACACGCTAACAGCTTTAAGGAGTCAAAGCTGGTTTAGCCAAAGAAGCGCTTGATCTCAATCTCGGCGTTCTCCAAACAGTCGGAGCCGTGGATCACGTTGGCGTTGACATCGACGGCAAAGTCGCCGCGGATGGTACCAGGAGCAGCGTCAAGCGGGTTGGTAGCGCCCATGAGGGTGCGCATCTTAGCAACAGCGGAGAGACCGGAAACGACCATCTTGACGACCGGACCGCTCGTCATAAAGTCGCAGAGACCGCCAAAGAAGGGCTTGTCGGCCAGATGGGCGTAGTGCTCCTCGACGGTAGTGCGCTCGAGCGTGGTCATCTCCATGCGCTCGATGATAAGGCCGCTGCGCTCGATGCGAGCAACAATCTCGCCGATCTTGCGGTCACGCACGGCGTCGGGCTTAATCATGATGAAGGTCTTCTCGATAGCCATAAAAGTAGCCTTTCAAGTAGGTTCGCGCGTGCCCAAGTCCCATTCCGGCACCCGCCTGGACTGCATCGTAACAGAGTTTTAGCTGCAGTTAAACAAAAAGCTGTTTATTGAAACGTTGCAATTTATTGAAGCGTTCCATATGTGTCACTTCTGTTTCGAAGCTCGATTAGAGTACCATCCGACTGCCCATCAACCGCATCGAGCAGAGCAGACGGTCGGTTGCCGCCCGCGAACGTACCCCCTTCACAACCTGCCCAAAGGTCCTACAGAAGTTCTCGACAAGCCCCTCCCCCATAGCAACAAAATACGGGCGTCCGCATCAGCAGATACCCGTAAAAGCAAAAACGATTTATCGATAAATGGCCAAAGCCGCTTCAGTCAAATCCCTACTTTGCCCCGTGGCCCATCTCGACGACCTTGGTCAGCGATCCAAACACGCCCTCGTCGGCCACGAGCTGTGCCTCGGCGCGCTGCAGCTGCACGGCAACGGCGGCAGGGGCGGTACCGCCCTCGGTCGTACGCGCGGCGACAATTGAGGGGATGTCGAGCGCCTCGGTAATATCGCGTTCAAAGAGCGGGCTTGCCTCCTGGAACACCTCAAACGGCAGGTCCTCAAGATTGCAGCCACGCTTCTCACACATCAGGACCAGATGGCCCACCACGGCATGTGCCTCGCGGAACGGCAGACCACGCTTAGCCAGGTAATCGGCAACATCGGTGGCGGCAAGGTGCCCCACGCCGCACTCGCGCGCCATGGCATCCTCGTTGACGGTCCAAGTCGAAATCATACCGGCCATAACCGACAGACACTGCATGAGCGTATGGGCGGTATCGAGCGCGCTCTCCTTGTCCTCCTGCAAGTCCTTGTTATAAGCAAGCGGCAAGCCCTTCATGGTTACCAGCAGCTGCACCAGGTTGCCGTACACGCGACCGCTCTTGCCGCGGATAAGCTCGGCAAAGTCGGGGTTCTTCTTCTGCGGCATGATAGACGAGCCGGTGGAGTAGGAGTCTGAAAGCGTGATAAAGCCAAATTCGGAGCTCGACCACAGCACGATCTCCTCGGAAAGACGCGACAGGTGCATCGCCATGACGGATCCGGCGTAATGCAGATCGAGCAGGAAATCACGGTCGGAAACGGCATCGAGCGAGTTGGGGATCACGCCCGCAAAGCCAAGTTCGGCAGCCGTCATCTGGCGATCGAGCGGATAGCTCGTACCGGCAAGCGCAGCGGCACCCAGCGGGCAGTTGTCGGCAGCATCAAAGGCGGCCTTCAAACGCGTAAAGTCGCGCGCGAACATCCAGGAATACGCCAGCAGGTGATGCGACAGCAGCACGGGCTGAGCATGTTGCATGTGCGTGTAGCCCGGCAGAATCACCTTGTCGTACTTCTTGGCCGCATCCACCAGCACATGGCGCAGCTCAAGATTGGCCTCCATGAGCTCCTTGGCCAGCGCCTTGACGCCCAGACGCGTATCGGTCGCCACCTGGTCGTTGCGCGAACGCCCGGTATGCAAGCGCTTACCGGCCTCGCCGATGCGGCGCGTCAGCTCGCTCTCGATGGACATATGAATGTCCTCGTCGTTGATATCGAAGGTGAAGTTGCCGGCATCGATATCCTGTTCGATTCCGGTCAGGCCCTTGGCAATCGCCTGCTCGTCCTCGGCACTGATGATGCCCTGGGCGGCCAACATCTTGGCATGCGCCTTAGAGCCGGCGATATCCTGCTTATAGAGATGTTTGTCGACCGGCAGCGACGCGCCAAACTCCTGCGTGACCTCGGCCACGCCCGCCTCAAAACGACCGCCCCAAAGAGCCATGGAACCGTCTCCTTTCTCCAAATACCAAAACAAGCGTCCAAAGCAATGTGCCCTGTCGCTAAAGCGATTTATCAACCGCTAGTTTTACACACTCCCTGCCGCGCGCGGGGCCATGTGGCTAATTTGCAAAGAAGTGACGCACCATGCACTTGGCGCCCAACGTCTCCCTCCGGATGTTGCCCTGCGAACCATCGATCCAGGCCTTCAGGCTCATAGGAACGTCCTCGACCCTTACAGCATCGAACTCGGGCGCGAGGGCAAGTAAAGCATGCGCGATAGCATTGAACATAATGGATACTCCTCATATATATAGGCGCAGAGCCGCCAAATTGATAGAAGGAGCCCCGCCGGACAACCCCGGCGGGGCTCGGACTCAGCCGCAGACGCGGCATCATATATGCGGGCGGAACGTAGGGGCCACCGATGTTAAGAAGTGTCAGCAAGCATAACGAAAGGTAGGGACCCCGTGCGCCCGTTATGTATCACGCGGATGGGCCGCGCGGATACCAAGGGAAGGAGGCGCTAGGCCTGGGCGGCAGCAGAGCTGGGGCCCTGGACCTTTGCCCACGTCTTGAGCGACAGCGTATCGATCTCGATAAAGCCGGCACTGGCCTTCTCGTCAAACGTGGTGTCGCGGTCGTAGGTAGCCAGACCGTAGTCGTAGAGGCTGAAGGGGCTCTTGCGGCCGACGACATGGCAGTTGCCCTTAAAGAACTTCAGACGGACAGTGCCGGTCACGAACTTCTGGGTATCGGCCATAAAGGCATCGAGCGCGTTTTTGAGCGGGCTGTACCACTGGCCGTTGTACACGGCGGTGGCCCAATCCTGCTCGAGCTTGATCTTGGTCTTGAGCAGGTCGCCCTCGACGCAGATGTCCTCGAGCGCCTTGTGGGCGGTGATGAGCGTCAGGGCGCCGGGAACCTCGTAGCACTCGCGGCTCTTAAGGCCCACCAGGCGATCCTCGACCAGATCGAGACGGCCAAAGCCATTGTCGCCGGAGATCTTGTTGAGGGCGATGACGATCTCGGAGAGCTTCATCTTCTTGCCGTCGACGGCGACGGGCTTGCCGGCCTCAAACTCGATCTCGGTATAGGTCGGGGTGTCGGGCGTGTCCTCGGGGTTCTTGGTCATAACCCAGGCGTCGTCGAGCGGCTCGTTCCAGGGATCCTCCAGGTGGCCGCACTCAATGGCACGAC
Organism: uncultured Collinsella sp.; assembly: GCA_958348225.1. Lineage (GTDB taxonomy): Bacteria > Actinomycetota > Coriobacteriia > Coriobacteriales > Coriobacteriaceae > Collinsella. Next base: position 134,129 of record CATVYG010000001.1, on the reverse strand, counting down.
CCCACAGGTTGTCGTCGATGGAATAGGGGTTGTCGTTGGCACCCTCGGGAACCGGCACGTTGTGGGCGTGTGCGTAGGCGACCTCGTCCGGACGGCACTTCAGATCCCACTCGCGAACCGGGGCGATAACCTTAAGCTCGGGGTCGAGGGCCTTGACGGCGGCCTCAAAACGAACCTGGTCGTTACCCTTGCCGGTGCAGCCGTGGGCGACGTAGGTCGCGCCAAACTCGTGGGCGACCTCAACAAGCTTCTTGGCAAGCAGCGGGCGAGACAGGGCGGAGAGCAGCGGATACTTGTTCTCGTACATGGAGTTTGCTGCAATGGCTTTGGTCAGGAACTCATCGGAGAACTCGTCGCGCAGGTCGAGCACCTGGCAATCGAGAACGCCCAGGTCGAGCGCCTTCTGCTTTTTGGCATCCAGGCCGGTCTCCTCCTGGCCCACGTTGCCGCAGACGCAAACGACGTCGAGATTCTTCTCGTCCTGGAGCCACTTGACACATACGGATGTATCAAGACCACCGGAATATGCGAGAACGACTTTTTCCTTGCTCATGGCTGTTTCCTTTCGCCCTTGGTAGCTAGTTAGAACATCGGTCAGTTGCAAGTCACCTTGAGGTCAAAAACCGTGCAATATCAGGTTATTCAGCAGAATGCATCACAGGCATGCCCTAGAAACATGCGACTATGTCGTGCTTAAACCCAACGACCTCAAAATGACTCTGTTGAGGCAATTCGCCCCATGTGGACAGAGACGATTGTTATCGTCGTCGGGAAATTGCGCGCTGGCGTCGGATAGCATTGTCTGCAGTGGTGATGATCTGTACGAACTGCATCTGCCTCTCCTTTCACGTATCGCCGGGCGCAATTCAAATATCGCAAACGGTACCTTTTCCTCGGTAAGCGGCTCTTTTGCCGTCTCCGTTTTCGATGTTCGCTATATTACGATAAAGTGCACGCTGCGCAAGCGACAAATTCAAATTTCTGAAAAGTTTTTTCATTAGTTTGTGAATTGCAGTGCAAATACGCACCATTCCTGCGAAAATACGCTCGACTACTAGTTAATGGTTATAACGTCTGAAACAATCTCGAAACGAAAGGCGCATTTTTATGCAAACTTACGAATCGGACGCCAACATCGGCAACATTAAGATTCTCGCCGTCGATATGGACAAGACGCTGCTGACCGACGAGCGTGTGCTGCCCCAGGGTCTTGATGAGCGCCTGGACAAGCTCGCCGACGCCGGCATCGTATTCTGCCCCGCCAGCGGACGTCCCGCCCCCAAGCTCGAGGAGATGTTCGAGGGTATCAAGAACCGCCTCGCCTTTTGTCCCGACAACGGAGCGTGCGTGATCTATCGCGGCAGCTATATCTATAAGAGCAATATTGACGTGGAGCTGTATCAGCAGGTCTTGAGCCGTGCCTCGGAGGATCCTCGCGCTGTCCCCGTCCTGTGCTGCTTCGACGAGTTCTACGTGCTTGCCCGCGACCATCAATACCACGACGAGATCAGCGTCTACTACAACACAATCAACTACGTCGACAGCTTTGAGGGCATTGATTTCGAGTCCAACAAGATTTCGGTCTTCTTCCCCGGCTACGACGCCGAGCCCGCTTTCCGCGAGACCTATAGCCCCGAGTTCTCGGACAAGCTCTACGTCACCAACGCCGGGCGCGAGTGGATCGACTTTATGAACCTGGGCGTCGACAAGGGCGCCGGCGTCGCGCACCTGTGCGAGCACCTGGGCATCGATATTGCCGATGCTGCCGCCGTGGGCGATACCTACAACGACATCCCCATGTTGGAGCGCGTCGGTCACAGCTTTATCGTGGACAATGCCGAGGAGCACATGAACGCGCATGCCAAATGGCGCATTCCGAGCAACAACGACGGGGGCGTACTGACGCTCATCGACGCCATCTTGGCGGCTCGTTAACGTGGCTCGTCGGACCTGGCCGGGCGAGGCGGGTAAGTTTTTCGTTCGGTCAGGTCCTGGGCTCGCTCGGAAAGCACATTAAGTGCTTTCCGGCTCGTGCGGAATCTACGAAAAACTTACCCGCCTCGCCCGGCCAGGTCCTAGGGTGACTTGCTTGCCGCCTAGATGGCGTCTTGGCGTCTAGATACTTGGCTGAATTTAATTGAACGAAGGACGCTCCTTGTTGATGAGGGGCGTCCTTCTCTTTTTGGTTACTTTGGAACTGTAGTTGCTTTCCTATTTCGCGTCTGCCCAGGTTATGCCGGTGCTGGCTTCGGCGATCAACGGTACGCGGAGGTCTACTACGTGTTCCATGACGTCGCGGACCATGGTGGTTAGGCGCTCGACTTCGTCGATGGGGCACTCAAAGTCCAGTTCGTCGTGCACTTGCAGGATCATGTGGGCGGCAAAGCCTTCCTCTTCCAGGCGGCGGCTTACGCGGGCCATGGCAATCTTGATGATGTCGGCCGCGGTGCCCTGCATGGGGTGGTTCATGGCCGTGCGCTCACCAAAGCCGCGGAGTTGTGGGTTTTTGGCCTTGAGCTCCGGAATATGACGGCGGCGGCCGTACATGGTCTCGGCGTAGCCCGTCTGCTTGGCGCGTGCCACCACGTTGTCGAGGAACGTACGCACACCCGGGTAGGCCTCGTAGTAGCGGTCGATCATGTCGCGCGCCTCGGTCATCGAGATATGCAGCGACTGCGACAGGCCGTAGGCCTGCTGACCATACACGATGCCAAAGTTCACGGCCTTGGCGCGACTGCGCAGGTCGGGCGTTACCTCGGACACCGGCACTCCAAACACGCGCGCCGCCGTCTCGGCATGAAAGTCCTCGCCCTCGTTGAAGGCGCGCACCAAGTGCTCGTCGCCCGAAAGATGCGCGAGCAGGCGCAGCTCAATCTGCGAGTAGTCCACCGCCAAAAAGACGCTTCCCTCGCCTGCCGAAAACGCCGTCTTGACGGTACGGCCCAGCTCAGAGCGCGTCGGGATGTTCTGCAGGTTCGGGTCGCTCGAGGACAGACGCCCCGTTGCCGTGATGGTCTGGTTGTACGTAGTATGTACGCGACCGTCACCACGGCGCAGCGGGCCCAGCGTGTCCAGATAGGTGGACTTGATTTTGGACTTTTCACGCCAATCCAAGATCAGACGCACGATTTCGTGGTCGCGGGCAAGGTCGCTCAACACCTTGGCGTTGGTCGAATAGTAGCCGCGCTTAGTCTTCTTGAGGCCCTTGGTCGGAAGCCCCATCACATCAAAGAGCACGTGCGACAGCTGCATGGGACTGCCAATATTAAAGGTCTCGTCACCCGCCAGGTCGCGAATACTGCGCTCGACCTCGGTGATCTGGGTCGCCAGACCCTCGGACAGACTGCGCAGGCGATCGGGGTCCACGAGCATGCCCGCGCGCTCCATCTTGGCAAGTACCGGAACGAGCGGCATCTCGATGCCATCGAACACGTTGGCGGCATTCTCACGGGCCATGCACTCGCGCAACGGCGCCACGAGCGCCAGCGTCAGAGCCGCAGTACGGGCGGCAGGCGCCGGAGCGTCCTCACCAGCACCCCCTGCGCCGCGCGCCGCAGGCAGCGCCATCTGCAGATACGTATCGGCAAGATATGCCTCATCGAACTCGGAGCGATCGGAATCCAGCAGGTAGGCGGCAACCACGGTATCGAAGATACGCGTGGAATCGGCAGCGAGCGGATCCATGAGCTCGGGCTCAGAAGAATCGATGGGCGAAAGCTCGTGCAGCAGCGCCTTCGTATCCGGGCTCGCCACGCGGCCCTCCATAAACAGGCGCGCAAGCACGCCGGCGATCACACCGTGAGCGAAGTTGAAGCCATCGACTACGGCAGTGGAGGCGCCGTCGCCCTCCTCGAGCGCGAACAGGCCCTTGGACGTCGCCAACCACAGCGTGCGCGTCAGTCCAAAGAGCGCGCCCTCTTCCTTGTCGTCGTCCACCACGGCGGCGACCCACTCGCCGGCATCAATCGCGCGGGAGACCTCAGCCGCAACGGCACCAAGCGCGTCAGCATCGCCGGCGGCTGCGCGAACCATCGCAGGTATCTCAAACACACTGGAGGCAGCAGCAGCCCCGCCCTCGCCGCCGATCAGCGCCAAGAAACGGTTCTGCATGGCGGTGATACCAAGCGTGCCCAACGCCGCGGACACTTCGTCGGCAGAAAACGCCGGGAAGGACGTTTCGTCAAAGTCGAGCTCGACGGGCGCATCGGTGCGAATGGTTGCGACCTTGCGGCTCAGCAGCGCATCGTCGATGTGTGCACGCAGGTTCTCGCCCATCTTGCCCTTGACCTCATCGGCATGCGCGATGACTTCGTCCAGGCTACCGTACTTCGCAATGAGCGCACTCGCCTTTTTGGGACCGATGCCCGGTACACCGGGGATGTTGTCGGACGTATCGCCCTTTAGACCGTAAAAATCGGGCACGAGCGCCGGCGTAATGCCGTGATACAGGTCGTCCACGCTCTCGGGCGTCATAATCGCCACGTCGGACAGGCCCTTGCGGGTCGAGACCACGTTGACGTGCTCGGTCACGAGTTGATACATGTCGCGGTCGCCGGTCACCAGTAGCATGTCGCAGCCGGCCTCTTCACCCAGGCGCGCCATGGTTCCCAGGATGTCATCGCCTTCCCAGCCCTCGGACTGCAGAATCGGCACGTTGAGCGCACCGAGCAGCTCCTTAATCATAGGGAACTGCGCATGCAGATCGGGGTCCATGGGCGGGCGTTGCGCCTTATACTGCGGCAGCATCTCCATGCGCACGCGCGGTTTACCCTTGTCAAACGCCACGACGACGCCGTCGGGGTTAAAGGCATCGATCATCTTGAGAAACATGTTCAGAAAGCCAAAGATCGCGTTGGTGGGGCGACCGTCCGGCGCGTTCATGGTCGGCGGCACGGCGTGGAAGGCGCGATGCATGAGCGAGTTGCCGTCGATAACGGCAAAGGTGCGGCGCTTGTCAGACATATTGAATACCTCGCTTTGGGCTGGGCACGGTTTGCTCACTCCAGTTTACACGCTCCCCGCCCCGCGGCCACCTCACATCAAGCTCCCCCGCCACCGTGAGCCCGCGCGTGATACGATGGCTCACGGTACATCAACCAGCACGATCGATCCGAAAGGAGCCTGCGTCATGGAGCGTCCCTGCGCATGGAAAAAGTACACGCCACAGCAAATCGAGGAGCTCGAGGAGCTTTGCCGCGGCTATAAGCAGTTTTTGAGTGAGAACAAGACCGAGCGCCTGTGCGTCAAGGCCGGCATCAAGATGGCCGAGGAGGCGGGATACGTCGACCTGGAGACCGTAATCGCCGCAGGCCGCGAGCTTAAGGCAGGCGACAAGGTGTATGCCGCTAACCACGGCAAGGACCTTATGCTCGTCAATCTGGGCACCGCCCCGCTCGAGCAGGGCTTTAACATCCTGGGCGCGCACGTGGACTCGCCGCGCCTGGACCTTAAGCAGAACCCCGCCTTCGAGGCCGGCGACATGGCTTATCTCGACACGCACTACTACGGCGGCGTCAAGAGCTACCACTGGGTAGCCTCCCCGCTCGCACTCGTGGGCGTCATCTGCAAAAAGGACGGTACCACCGTCGACATCAATATCGGCGACAAGGCGGACGATCCGGTCTTTACCATCTCCGACCTGCTGATCCATCTCTCGAGCGAGCAGATGTCTAAGCCTGCCAAAGACGCCGTCGACGCCGAGATCCTCGACGTGATCGTGGGCGGCCGTCCCGTCAAGTTCGATGAGGACGACAAGGACACCCCCAAGGAGCCCGTCAAGCAGATGTTCCTGGATATCCTCAAGGAGCAGTACGACGTCGAGGAGGAGGACTTCCTCTCCGCCGAGATCGAGGTCGTGCCCGCCGGCCCCGCCCGCGACATGGGCCTCGACCGCTCCATGATTCTGGGCTATGGCCATGACGACCGCGTCTGTGCCTACCCCTCCATGCTCGCCCAGATCAACGTCACCAACGTGGAGCGCACGAGCATCACGCTCATCGTCGACAAGGAGGAGATCGGTTCCGTGGGTGCCACCGGCATGACGAGTCGCTTCTTCGAGAACACCGTCGCCGAGATCATGATGCTCGCCGGCGAGGACAGCCCGCTGGCTCTGCGCCGCGCGCTCGCCCGCAGCCGTATGCTCTCCTCCGACGTGTCCGCCGGCTTCGACCCGGGCTATGCCGGCAAGTTCGAGACCAAGAACGCCGCCTTCATGGGTCGCGGCCTGTGCTTTAACAAGTACACGGGCAGCCGCGGCAAGGGCGGCTCTAACGACGCCGACGCCGAGTATGTGGCCCTCGTCCGCGACATCATGGACGAGGCCGGCGTGGACTTCCAGACCTGCGAGCTCGGCCGCGTCAACGCTGGTGGCGGCGGCACCATCGCCTACATCATGGCCAAGTACGGCATGAACGTCATCGACTCCGGCGTTGCCGTCCTGTCCATGCACGCCCTGTGGGAGGTCGCCAACAAGGCCGACATCTACGAGGCATATCGCGGTTACAAGGCCTTCATCGAGCGAGCCTAACCAACCCTTCATCAGTTGCGGTGAAATACGGACTAAACTGGCCCATAAACGGCCAAAACAGACCGTATTCCACCGCAACTTTTTTGGCAGAGGAGAGTCCATGCTGCAGGTCATCATTTCGCCCGCCAAGCAGATGCGCGCGGCCCAAGATGCTTTTGAAGTCCTGGGCATCCCACCCTTTGTGCGCGAGACGGCTCGCCTCCACCGCGCACTGCTAGATATCGAGCGGAATGAAGGCAGCGGCGGCCTGCAGGCGCTGTGGAACGTGAGTGACAAACTGCTGGGACCTTGCCTCAACACACTGCATGAGTTCGGGCCCATCCTGAAAAGCGGCGATCTCGACAATCCCGCACTCGCCCGTCACCTCTCCCCTGCCGTCATGTCCTATCACGGCATTCAATACCAGAGCATGGCACCCGAGGTGATGGATTCCGCACAGCTCGCATGGCTGCAAGACCATCTGTGGATCCTCTCCGGCCTCTACGGGTGCGTTCGTCCCTTTCATGCCGTCGAACCGTATCGGCTGGAGATGGGCGCGAAGCTTGTCGTCGACGGTGCCCGAGACCTCTACGCATTTTGGAGCGATAAGCTCGCGCGGGCTATCGCCCCGGCAGGCTCAAACACCACGATCGTCAACCTCGCCAGCGTAGAGTATGCCAAAGCCGTTCTGCCCCACCTCGCGGGCGACGCCACAGCCGTCACGTGTCTCTTTGGCGAGGGTATCCGCAACGGGAAGCCCATCCAACGGTCGACCGCCAGCAAAAAGGCGCGCGGCTCCATGGTGCGGTGGATGGCAGAAAACAAGCTCGAGGATGCAAGCGAACTTACCGCATTCAACATCGGCTATCGCCACGTCCCCGAGCTCTCATACCTAGGCACCCTCATGTTCATCAACGAACAGATGCTCTAGAGCCGGCACCCAACACTGACCCGCTCAGCCTTCTCTATATAACTTGCGGTGGAATAATTCCTATTTGAGCCTTTTTCGCACAATCAGGAACTATTCCACCGCAACTTTTATGAATTGGCTGCTAGGCTCGACACCTATTCTGCTAGACCGTCGGCCTTTGCAATCCCGTTTGTCGAACCGTCCTGATAGACAATCTTGACGTGCTCGACCTCGGACACCGCAACACCCGACGGGGGCTCCAGGCGCCATTCCGTCAGCGCGATATCCATCGTCGTGGGCACATCCCCTTGATCTTTGAGCTTCACCGTCAACGTTTTGAACGTCGCATCATACGTCACGCGTTCGATTTCCTCACCAGGAATAGACCCACCACTCAGCTGCAACTGCACAAACTCATCGCACGGGTACCAATAATCGCCCGGAACGGCGAGCGTATTGGCATTACCGCCAGTACTCCTCACCGTCATAATCGGTAGGCTATCATCAGCCTCGAACTCCCATGCAGCGCCGCCGCGACCACCAAACGTCCAGATACAAAAGGCAATCACCAGCACGGCAAGCACCGCAAAACCGATCGCGACAAGGCCATGGTGCGCACGGCTTTCCTCGGCCGATACATCCCATTGCGTCTCTCGATATAGATGCTTGTCTTCCATGTTCGCCTCCTCACAGGCACGCTCGTTAGGCCAATCGTACCCATTCGAGCTATACTTGAGCCCATTACATAAACGGGGGGCTTGCAGGACAAGACGGCAGGCTGAGATTGGGCGCGCCCGCCCTGACCCGCAAACCTGATATGGGTAATGCCAACGAAGGGAGCCGTGCCAATGAGCACACAGACCGAGCCCAAGCTCGTCACGCAAATCGACTTCGCCCGCGCCGGGCAGATCACACCGCAGATGAAGGAGGTCGCCGAGCGCGAGCATCGCGACCCCGAGTACATCCGCGAGCGCGTGGCCGACGGCCGCATCGCCATTCCTGCCAACATCGTGCACATCAAAAAAGGCATGCGCGCCTTTGGCGTCGGTGAGGGCCTGTCCACCAAGGTCAACGTGAACTTGGGCATCTCGGGCGACAAGGCCGATGCCGCCGAGGAATGGAAGAAGGTCAAGATCGCCGAGGACTTTGGCGCCGACGCCATCATGGACCTCTCCAACTCGGGCAAGACGCGCCAGTTCCGCCAGCAGCTCATCGACGAGACGCCGCTCATGGTAGGTACCGTCCCCATGTACGACGCCATCGGCTACATGGAAAAGCCGCTGGTCAAGCTTACCAAGGACGACCTGTTCGAGGTCGTGCGCGCGCACGCCGAGGACGGCGTGGACTTTATGACCATCCACTGCGGCATCAACAAGTCGGTCACAAAGACCTTTAAGGAGACCGGCCGCCTCATGAACATCGTGAGCCGCGGCGGCTCGCTGCTGTTTGGCTGGATGGAGGTCACCGGTAACGAGAACCCGTTCTATGAGTTCTACGACGAGCTGCTCGAAATCTGCCACGAGTACGACGTGACGATTTCGCTCGGCGACTCCTGTCGCCCGGGCTGCCTCTACGACTCCAACGACGCCACCGAGACCGCCGAGATGATCGAGCTGGGCAAGCTGTGCAAGCGCGCATGGGCCGCCGGCGTCCAGGTTATGGTCGAGGGTCCGGGCCACATGGCGCTCGACGAGATCGCCGCCAACATGAAACTGCAGAAGCGCCTGTGCCACAACGCCCCGTTCTATGTGCTCGGGCCGCTGGTGACCGATATCGGCGTGGGCTACGACCACATCACCGCTGCCATCGGCGGCGCTATCTCCGCCAGCTCCGGCGCCGACTTCCTGTGCTACGTGACGCCGGCCGAGCACTTGTGCCTGCCCAACGCCCAGGACGTGCTCGACGGCCTCATGGCCACCAAGATTGCCGCACACGCCGCCGACATCGCCAAAAAGGTGCCCCACGCCCGCGACATGGACGACAAGATGGGCCAGGCACGCCGCAAGCTCGACTGGGACGCCATGTGGGAGTGCGCGCTCGACCCGGTTACGGGCAAGAAGCGCTACGAGGAGTCCCCCGCCGCCACCGAGGGCACTTGCACCATGTGTGGCAAGATGTGCGCCGTCCGCACCGTCAACAAGATCTTCGAGGGCACCACGATCGACCTCGGCATGGAGGACTAACCCTGTCGCCGCGGCCGCTTCTGGCGGCGAGCTGGTGCCTGTCAATTGTTGACTTGTGAACATTTACTTACACTTGCGTAGAGATTGCATCGCCCGCCCGGGTTCGGCATAGAGTCGGCCCGGGCATCTTTATAATGCTGGCTTAAAGACCCATTTGATTCCGACCGAACAAGGGAGCGAACATGGATCGTAGTAAGGTACCTGCCGTCCTGTCCATCGCGGGATCCGATTCCAGCGGTGGCGCCGGCATTCAGGCCGACATCAAGACCATCACGGCGCACCGCCTGTATGCCGAGACGGCCATCACCGCCATCACAGCGCAAAACACCCTGGGCGTTACCGCCGTGCAGGATATCTCGCCAGATATCGTAGCCGCGCAAATTGACGCCGTTTTTGACGATATCCGCCCCAGCGCCGTCAAGATCGGCATGGTTTCTTCTGTCGAGATTATCGAAGTCATCGCCGACCGCTTGAGCGCCTGGAACGCAACGAACGTGGTCGTCGACCCCGTCATGGTCGCCACCTCGGGCGCGCGGCTGATTGCCGAAGATGCCGCCGAGGCGCTCACCCGCCGCCTGTTCCCGCTAGCGACGGTTATCACGCCCAATATTCCCGAGGCCATGGCACTGCTCGACTATGAGGTCGACTCCGAGCGCACGCAGCAAAATGCTGCCATGCTCCTCACCCGCCGCTTTGGTTGCGCATCCCTCGTTAAGGGTGGGCATCTTGTCAACGAGGCCAACGATGTACTGGCCGAACCCGCGCCACTCGATGACGAGGGCAACCATCTGGGAGATCCACTCACCACGTGGTTCCGCCACAAGCGCATCGAGACCGACAACACGCACGGCACCGGCTGCACGCTCTCGTCCGCCATCGCCTGTGCGCTGGCGCAGGGCATGGATCTTGCCGACGCCATCAATGCCGGCAAGGCCTACCTGACAGGCGCTCTGGCCGCCGGCCTGAACATGGGCAAAGGCTCCGGCCCTGTCAACCACATGTGGCAGTATTAAGATTCGCAGCCCAAGCCACCGCAAAGGGGACAAGCACCTTTGCGGTGGTTTGGGGTCGCGCTACTCACCGAGCATCTCTTGGAGCTTGGCTGCCACGGCGTGACCCAGGCTCTCATGGCTTTCGGGCATCATATGCAGATAGTCGATATCGCCCGGCTCGGCAAACTCCGCTGCATTCAAAAAGTCGCAGCCAAACTGCTCGGCTACGTGCGCATAGTACTCGCCAAAATGCTCAGATGCCTCAACGGAATGATCGTCAAAGTCGGTCATGTACACATCGGCGATCTGCAGCTTGATCTTGATAGGAGCCATCAGCAGAATGCGCGGACAAGGCGCAGCGTCGGTCCACGGAAACGCGCGGACGGCGCGAATCAGCGCCATGGCGCCACGGGCGATATCGGAAGCTGTCACGTTAAAGACCGTCTTACAGTCGTTGGTGCCCAGCATGATCACAATGGCGTCCAGCGGCTTATGGGCCTCGAGCAGCATCGGAAGCGCGCGAATGCCGTTGAGGTTAGTGTCCAGATGGCACATATCGTCGCGCACCGTCGTGCGGCCGTTGAGGCCTTCTTCAATTACATGCCAGCCCTCGCCTAAGTCACGTTGGGCCACGCCACACCAGCGTACATCCCGCGCATAGCGCACCGCGGTGCCGTCGCGCATGCCCGCCGGATCGTAACCATAGGTGTTGCTGTCGCCAAAGCATAGAACGTTTTTCATCGTAAGCCCCTCGCTCGGTAAAAAGCCGACGGAAGCAGCCTCTCCCGTCGGCTCGACCTATCTGTCAGCACGTACCGATTACAGGTACTTGCGTCAATCGTCCTCGTCCTCATCATCCTCGGTAGCAGCCTGGGCCTGCTCGGCGGCGCGAGCTGCCGCAGCGCGAGCGGCAACCTGGGCATAGGACTCCTCGTTGCGCTCGGGGAAGTTTGCCAGCACGTGCTCGAACTTGGCAAAATCCTCATCCCAGCGCGTAGAAGGCACGGCAAAGAAGACTTGCTTGACCTTAAAGTCGCCCGACGCGAGCTCCTTGCGGAAGAGCTCGGCCACGGTCTCTGCGTCAAAGCCGTTGTTGTCGCAGCCCCAAGCGCCCAGCACGAGCTTCTCGCGACCTAGCTCGTCGCAGATGGCAAGCACAAAGCGGATGCGGTCGCGCAGGGCATCTAGCAGAGCATCGTCGCTCACGCGATACTCCTGGCGGGCGCGCTTAACGTTGGGCGCGGCGGCCACGATCACGTCGGCGTATGCATGCACGTGGTTGCGGTCGAAGCGCACCGCAGGCACCACCAGCGCACGGTTTCGGTAAAGCTCGCAGTTGATGTTGCGGCGACGGTTCTCGCCGTACCATTTGCGCTGCTTATCGAGAACGTTGTACAGATACGAATCGGCGCACAGTGTGGCCTCCTGGCCCAGATAACCCTGAATATAGCCACCGCCCGGGTTAGTGAACGAGGCAAAGGCGAGCACGGCCATGTCGCAGAACTGCGCATAGCCACGACCGTTGTCCAAGATGGCCTGCGTGGCGGAGGCATCGAGCACGGTGACCTCAGGCAGGGACGCAGCAGGCTCCTCGGCAGGCGCGGACTCAGCTTCGGCGATTTCCTCGGCAGGCTCCTCGACGGGCTCAGGAGCTGCCTCGGTCTCGGGCGCTGCCTCGCTCTCGGGTGCCGCCTCGGTCTCGGCAGCCTCCGCGCCCTCGACGTCCTCGGCAACCTGTTCTTCGGTGGCCACAGCACTCTGGACCTTGGCCTTCATCGCCGCGACAAAGCCGGCAGGCATACCGTCAAACTCGCGAACACCGGCAAGCGAACGCTCGATATCCTTGGCGCACGCTTCGGACACAGTTGACACGTGACGCTCGGCGGCCTTGGCACGGGCCTCGCGCTTGGGATTGGGCTGACCCGCTCGGTTGGACCTGCGGTTACGGTTCCTGTTGTCGACGTCTGCCATACGTGGTCACCTTTCTCGGTCGCTGCCGCTATCGGTTTTTCCCATCCATGATACCCCGCCGCGTACAAAAAAGACGGCCCCGAAGGACCGCCTTTCGCATCGATTTGCCCGCACGGCAAGCACCGCCGCAATTCGCCACTAGTCGCGACGGCCAAGGATGTTCAGGATGCGCAGGAACACGTTGATAATGTCAACGAACAGATTGGACGCCATGAGCACGGCGTTGGGCAGCGTAGGCGGCACCGTCGTGGCAACATAGGTGTCGTAGCCAATAAAGCCGGCGAACACCACGATCACGATCAGGTCGGTGATGGACTGCGAGACGCCCATGAACATCAGCACGATCTCAACCAGAATAGTGGCGAGCAGAATGCCAAAACCGATGCCATATACGCGCTGGAAAAACTTGGGGAAGGTCACGCCCAGCGCGCCAAAGACAAAGGTGATGGCGGCCGTGGCGATAAAGGCAGTGTTGATGGTGGGCAGGTCGTAGTTGGCAAGGCCAAACGACGCGGTCAGGCCAAAGGTACTCGCAAAGATTACGTAGCCCACAAGGGACAGGCCCACGGACTGCTTGCTGGCGGCGGCCGACATCATGACCATGCCGACGATGGTCAAAATAAACGAGCCAAAGACCAGCGGCAAGGCTGCGCCGCTCATCATCATGCGCGCAAACGACATGGTGCTCGTAAAGTAGGCGCCGGCGCCCATGGCGCAAAAGCCCAAGAAGATCAGGGCAGACATGACAAGGTTGTACGCGCGCGGCGACATCTCCTTGGCACGGCTTGCACCGGTCTCGATGGGGCCGTTCTGATAGCCCTGGATATCGTTCATACTTCGTCCTTTCACAAAGCGCCGTGAAAGACGGCGCAGCAGATGACAAGATTCCTGCCATTGTACCCGAACGCCGTGCGTCCTTACCTACGGCGCTCGCCCTCAAGCGTACGATCAAACGCCCAGACCCACCAACGCATCACGTGGGCCTGCGAGCCGTCCGGCCGTCCGTACGCCTGGTCCTCCAGATACAACTCGGTCGCGTGCCCGCCAAAACGCACCTTATAGGTTGCCGTACGAACGCCGTGGACCGTCAGGCCAAAACCAGTGGACGAGACGATCTCGTCAATCGTAAAGCAGCGACCGTCGACCCAGCAGACGGTAACCGGCACGACTTGTCCGCCCGCGAGGATGCGAGCCACGACGTCCACATACTGCTTGTGCACGCGCCGAGTTTTGCCATCTGTCTGTCGATATTCCATACTTCCCATTATCGAACGCATGTTTGCATATTGTAAAGCGAACAGACTGTGGTTTTGGAATGTCGGAGCGAACGCGCGTGTCCGCATGGCGTGATAGCAAAAAGAACACCCACGGTCAACAGGGCTAATATTCAATTTTAGTGCCAAAAAATTACTTCTCCCATCAGAACTCGGCAAAGAAACCCGCAGGAGGTGATACGATTTATCATGTTTTTGTAACGTGTCTGCAAACTTCGAGAAAGCCCATATATGGACGTAACGTTCTCAACTTTCCTCGGCCAAATTGTGTCGAACCCAGTCCTTGCCGTCACCGTGATCCTCGCGCTCGGCGCCATCTTCGTCAATGGATGGACCGACGCGCCCAACGCCATCGCGACCTGCGTCACTACGCGTTGCATGCCCGCCCGCGCCGCCATTCTCATGAGCGCCGCATTCAACTTCCTCGGTGTGCTCATCATGACGCACTTTAATGCGAGCGTCGCCAATACCATCTCGCATATCGTCGACTTTGGCGGAAACAGCACCATGGCGCTCGCCTGCCTGTGCGCGGCCCTGTTCTCCATCGTCGTCTACGGCGCCACAGCGTCGCGTTTTGGCATCCCCACCTCGCAAAGCCACAGCCTTATCGCCGGCCTGACCGGTGCCGCTATCGCCCTCGGCGGCGCGAGCAGCGTCAACGTCCACGAGTGGATGAAGGTCATCTACGGCCTGGCACTCTCCATCGGCCTGGGCTTTGTCATGGGCTGGGTCCTGTGCAAGCTCGTCTCGATTCTTTTCGCCGCCGCCAACAGGCGACGTGCCAATGTCTTCTTTAAATACGCTCAGATCGCGAGCGCTGCGGCCATGAGCTTTATGCACGGCGCGCAGGATGGACAGAAGTTCATCGGCGTGCTCTTTTTAGGCGTGGCCTTTGCCAGCGGCCAGACGAGCGTCGGCGATGCAGGCATCCCCATCTGGATTATGCTGCTGTGCTCGGCCACTATGGGCATCGGCACCAGCGTGGGCGGCGAGCGCATCATCAAGTCCGTCGGCCAGAGCATGGTCAAGCTCGAAAAGTACCAGGGCTTCTCCGCCGACCTGGCGGGCGCCGCGAACCTGCTGCTTGCCACCCTTACCGGCATCCCTGTGTCCTCCACGCACATCAAGACCTGCGCCATCATGGGCGTCGGTGCCGTCAAGCGCCTCTCGGCCATCAACTTCGGCGTCGTCAAGGACATGATGTTCACCTGGTTCTTCACCTTCCCCGCCTGCGGACTCATCAGCTTTGTCATGGCCAAGCTGTTCATGATGTTCCTCTAGTCAAACCGAACGTCCATCTGGACCGCAACACTTCGCCCACCCGTCTTCGCCTCGAAAGGACCCACCCATGGCAAAGAAACCCGATTCGTTCTACTTTGACAACTACGTCGCCTGCGCCGACCTTGCTGTCCAGGCCGCAGAGTTGCTCATCAAGATTTTTGAGAACTTTGATCCCGCGCAGATCCACGACATGCTCGAGGAGATGCATGCGATTGAGCATGCGGCCGACAAGAAGCACCATGAGCTCGAGGATGCCTTGCTCACTGCCTTTATCACCCCGCTTGAGCGCGAGGATCTGGACCTGATGAGCTGCTCGCTCGACACTGTGCTTGACCGTATCGAGGGCGTCGTGCAGCGCGTCTACTTCACCAACATCCAGAGCATCCATCCCGACGCCATAGTCATCGCTCACAAGGTGACTGACGCCTGCCGCGCCATGAAAGACCTGATGGTCGAGCTTCCCAACTACCGCAAGTCCAAAACGCTGCGCGAGCTGGTCATCCAGATCAACACCATCGAGTCCGAGGCCGACGAGCTCTACATCAACGCCATGCGCAACCTGCACGTTAACGGCAAGGATCCGCTCGAGGTCATCGCTTGGCGTGACGTCTACGCCTTCCTGGAGTACTGCGCCGACTGCTGCGAGACTGTGGCCGATGTCGTGGATTCGATTGTCATGAAGAACAGTTAATTGGGGGTACGTGTCCCACCGGTCGCGGGCCCGACCACTAATACCTTTTTCACTCCGGCTGCAAGCAGAGTCGTTCAAAAGGTATTAGTGGTCGGGCCCGCTCCCTTACGTACCGCCATTGAAACTTTGGCTGATACTTTGAAAGTGATTGGGCTTTTGTTGGCAGGGCCTTTGAGCCCGATGGGGAACTTTGGGACCGCCTTAAACGTTTGGGTGGATGGGGCTTTGGGTACCCTTTGGTTTACTTTGGATAAATTTGCTGACTTTGGAGGGTTTGGTTATGGGGTATTTGGATCTGGCTCGGTCTCGGTATTCTTGTCGCGAGTTTGAGAATCGTCCTGTTGAGCAGTCGGTGGTGGATGCCATTGTTGAGGCTGGGCGGATTGCTCCTTCTGCTTGCAATAATCATCCTTCTCGTGTGATGGTGTTGGATACGCCTGAGCTTCTGGAGAAGGCTGCTGCTTGTCAGCCTCGGTTTGCTTGTGATGGGTCTATCTTTGGGGCTCCGCTTGTCTTCCTTATTTGCAGCGTTACCGATGATGCTTGGGTGCGCCCGTATGATCAGATGAATTCCAGCGAAATCGATACATCCATCGTTTGCGATCAGATGATGATGGAGGCCACCGAGCAGGGCCTGGGAACGTGCTGGGTATGCCATTTTAAGCCTGAGGTGGCACAGGAGCAGTTCAATCTGCCCAAAGGCGTTTATCCCTATCACATGCTCGTCTGTGGCTATCCTGCCGACCACATCGCCGATCCCGAGCATCGCGAGGCCCGTACCATTCCCCTCTCCGACTTCCTCCTCAAGTAGGTTTTGGGACATGCCTTAAAACCTACCCTTGACCGCTCACCCGTTCGCCGAGTTCTGCGCCATTATGTGCAGGGCTCGGTTTTTTATGTTACGCACTCCGGCACAGTCATAAAAAAGGACCCGCAAGCTGCGGGTCCTTTCTAGGCACTAAATTGTAGGCCGAATGTTAGTCCAGGTCGTCGGCAGCAAAGTTGTCGATCGGGGCGAAGGGATCGGCCACGGGGACAACCGGGTCAGCGACGGGCAGCGGCTCGGCGGGAACAGTCACTGCAGGAGAAGCGGCAGAACCGACCGGCGTGGAGGCCATCAGATCGGCCGGGAAGGAATTCTGGGCATCGTCCATGAAGTGCTGGATGAGCTTGAGATACTCTGCCTTGAACTCCTCACGGGAAGCCTTGAGACGATCGATCTCCTCGAGCTCGGCCTGCTTCTCGGTCAGAGCCTGGCGGATAACCTCGCGGGCCTTGGCGTCAGCCTCGTTGCGGATACGCTCAGCGTTCTCGTTAGCATCGTTGACGATAGTCTCAGCGGTCTGCTGGGCAGCGATCAGGGCAGCGGAAATCTGGCGCTCCTGAGCGGAGAAGTCAGGGGCGGGAGCAGCCACGGGGGCGGCAGGAACGGCCTGGGCGGTGGCATCCTGAGCTTGGGCAAGCTGAGCCTGCGCATCGGCAAGCTGCTGCTCGGTAGCAGTCAGACGACCCTTAAGGTCGACGATCTTAGCGAGCATAGCGTCAACCTCGGAGGACAGCGTCTCCAAGAAGACGTCGACCTCAGCAGGATCGTAGCCACGCTTGGCCTCAGAGAAAGTCTGAGCCTGGATGTCTGCAGGGGTAATAGCCATAACAAGTCTCCTTTTTCATCGCCTCGGCGCTACACGCCCGACGTAAGTTACTAAGTCAGTTCTACACGAGTATACCTATAAGAAGCTGCAGAACAGGCCTCTGCACCAACTGCAACGCAATAATCGCAACGACCGGCGAAAAATCGATACCGCCCATCGGCGGGATGAAACGACGGAACAGGTTGAGCCACGGACCGCACACGCTATCAAGCACCGCGGCAATATCCTGAAGCAAACCACCCTGCTTCATGGGAATCCACGTCATAAAGCAGTAGACGACAATGAGCGTGGAATAGAAGTTGAACAGCGTGTTGACCAGCTGGACGATAGTGTAGATGTTGATGGGAATCTCCTCGTCTTGTCTTTACTTAAGGTAGCCGTCGGCACGAAGCTTCTTGAGATCGGAATCTTTGACCTCGCAACCGGCGGGCAGCACCATGAACACGCGGTCGCCCACCTCCTTGACCGTGGCACCCAGACCGCAGGCAAAGCCGTAAGAGAAGTCCAAGACGCGCTTGGCAACTTCGGTGCGTACGCCCACAAAAATCAGTGCGACAGGCTGCTTGGTGCGAACGCGGCGCACCACGGTCTCCACGTCGTCATAGCTCTCGGGGCGCAGGACATAGGCCGGCAGCTGCGGCGTGGCGTTGATGATATTGCTCGCATAGGCCGAGGCATCGCTCGGTGCAGGCGCGGGTGCAGCGGCGGCACGGGCGCGGGTATTCTCGGCGTAGCTCGACGGCGTGTCATAGGCACCAGGACGATAACCGCTCGCAACACTGTCCTGCGAGCGCGAAGGCGGGTTATACGTCGTGGCATGGCGGGAGTCATCGCCGACCAGCTGACCGGAGCGCGTATACACGGCAACCGACTCAGCTTCACCGCGGCGCGTCTGGCCAAGCAGGCCGTTGCTCGGCTCGTCTTGGGTGTAGAAGCCCTCGCCCGAAGCACCACTGTAGCCGTTGTTCTGATAGCCATCGTCGTAGCCGTCATCGTAGCCGTAGTCGTCGTCCTGGCCATAACCCTGGTCGTAACCCTGCTGGCCGCCCAGGTGCATCTTATTTTTAATCTCGTCAAGGAAGCCCATGGTTGTGTCCTCTCGCGGTTTAGTGCAGGCGCCCCGATAATCAGTGCGCACTTCAGAGCCTTATTTTACTGCAAACTCCGGGCTAAATACTACCCTGCCCAGGCGAACGAGCGTAGAGCCCTCCTCAAGGGCAGACTCAAAGTCCTCGCTCATACCGCAGGAAAGCTCAGGCAGGTTCAAATCGGGATGCGCCGCCTCCAGCTCATCCCTCAGCTCACGAAGCCCCGCAAAGGTGCGGCGTGCCACATCCTTATTCCCCCGGGGCGCCATAGTCATAAGCCCCTGTACGCAAATTCCCTCAAGTTCTGCAAGCTCACCCGCGGCGGCGCGAATCTCATCGGGTGAAAAGCCTCCCTTCGACTCCTCACCACTCACATTGACCTCAATGAGCACACGCTGGGGACCGACGAGCTCGCCTGCCTCAATCTTGCGAACAGCACGGCTCGAGATCGCCTGCGCCAGATGCAGCGAACCCACCGAGTGAATCAGCTCGGCTGAGCCCAGCACCGCATTGATCTTATTGGTCTGCAGGTTGCCGATCATATCGAAGCGCACCTCGGGCAGCTCCGGATGCTCCGCCAGACCCGTGAGCTTGCGAACCAGCTCCTGCGGGCGGTTCTCGGCAAAATGGCGATACCCCGCCTGGATGGCGGCAACGGTCTCATCGACACCAACGGTCTTGGACACGGCAATGAGGCTCGCGGCGTCGTGGGGACGGCCCGCGCGATCGAGCGCCGCATAAAAACGTTCCAGAATCTGCTCGCGGCGAGCGCGCATCAAGTCCAAATAGTTATCCATTGCCAATCGCCTCCGCTGACAGCCAAACAAGTAGTCCCATGCTAACGCAAGAGCGCGGCCCCGCATGTGCAAGGCCGCGCTCACTTAGGTATTTACAATCTTTCGACGAACGGGGTTACTTACTCCTCGTCGTCCTCGCCATCGTCCTCATCCTCAAGATGATCGAGCAGGTAGCGAAGACCCTCGCTGACCTCGTTAACGGGCACCTTGGCAACGTAGCGTGCATCGACGGCGGGCCTCATGATAACACCCTCGCCCGAAGGCACGCGCATGCTCTCGAGCTCATCCTCATCAGTGCAGGCGATATCACCGGCAGTCATACGCTGTCCGGTCAACAGGAAGGTCAGACGGCAGGCGGCATCGATGGAAATCGAGGCGATGCGATCGAGATAGCGCGATACCATGATGGCGCGGCGCAGGTCGTCATAGTTGCTGTCGTCGTCCATAAAATCGCCCGTGTCCATGCGATTAAAGGTGCGGAAGAACTTCTCGTAGGCGGCGTGCACCGGCTCGTCCTCGACGGCCAAGTTGCAGATGATGGACATGTCGTTGGTGACGAGCGCAGAAAGCGAAGAGCCCAGTACCTGGTAGACGGCCTCAGCCTCGGCCTCGACCGTGCCGACAAGCTCCTTGGGCAGCGAGATGTCGGCCTTGATCATATGACGCGTGGCGCGGCAAATCTGGCGAACCTTATCGGTCATGCGCTGCAGGTTAAAGTCGACGTAGATGATCGTCTGCAGCAAGCGGAAGTCGGAGGCGACCGGTGACTGCGTGGCAATCAGGTTGTAGCAGACGGCCTCCAGGTTGGCGCAGCGTGCGTCAATCGAAAGCGTGCGCTTCTTGGTCTTGGTGGCGAGCTTGCGGTCGTCGGTCACATAGGCCTTCACGGCATCATGGAGGGCCAGATCGACGGCCTCGTAGATGCTCAGCATCTCGTGACGGGCCTCGATGAGCTGACGGGAAAACAGTTTGCGCATGGTTCACTCCAATCAGTTGGGTGCGGTCATGCCGCCCGCACAGTGAATACGCACCGGACCAGATCCGATCGGCTTGGGACTAGTCGCACCGATCAGCCAAAGCGGCCGGTGATATAGTCTTCCGTCCGCGAGTCCACCGGACTGGTGAAGATCGCGTCGGTTTGACCATACTCGATGAGCGTGGCGGGCTCGCCGGCAACTTCCTGCAAGAAGAATGCGGTGTAGTCGCTAATACGAGCTGCCTGCTGCATTGAATGCGTGACGATGATGATCGTCATCTCGGGCGCCAGCTCGGCCATCAGATCCTCGACCTTAGAGACGGACGTGGGGTCGATGGCGGAGCAGGGCTCGTCCATCAGGAGGACATCGGGTTGCACCGCGAGCACGCGCGCGATGCACAGACGCTGCTGCTGACCGCCCGAGAGCGCCAAACCATCCTTGTTGAGCTGATTGGATACCTCTTTCCAGAGGTTGGCGCGCTTGAGCGATTCTTCCACGATGTCATCGAGGTCACTTTTGCTAGTCACGCCCTGCAGACGAGGGCCAAAGGCGACATTCTCGTAGATGGATTTAGGAAACGGGTTGGGCTGCTGAAAGATCATGCCCACGCGACGACGGAGATCGACCGGGTCGACACCCTCGGCATAGATATCGTTGCCGTCGAGCGTCATGGTGCCCTCGATGCGCGTGCCCTCGATCAGGTCGTTCATGCGGTTGATGCAGCGCAAAAACGTCGATTTGCCGCAGCCCGAAGGGCCAATAAACGAGGTGATGGCGTTTTTGGCGATGTTGAGGTCAAGCCCCGTCAGCGCATGAAAGTCACCGTACCAAAAGTTGAAATCCTTGGCCGTAATGGCCGCTTGCTCCAACGTGGGAGCGGACTGATAAACGGACATGGGACTCCTTAACTAGCGACGCTTGCGCGACAGGAAGCGCGCAAACAGGTTGAAGGCCAAAATGATCACCATCAGCAAGAGCGCGGTGCCGTAGGCTGCGTTCATGTTGATGCCGTCGTTGGCAAGCAGGTACAGGTGAACCGTCATGGGGCGGCCGGAATCGAGCGGCGAAATAGGTAGATTGATGGCCTGGCCCATGGTGTAGAGCACCACCGCGGTCTCGCCGATGGCACGGCCGATGGCGAGGACGATGCCCGTGGCAATACGGCCAAAGGCAGAAGGAAGCACGATCTTGGAGACAACCTGCCACTTGGTAGCGCCCAGGCCGTACGCGCCCCAACGGATATAGCGCGGAACGGCGCGAATGGCCTCTTCGGTGGTGCGCATGACGATGGGAAGCATCAAGAGCGCGAGTGCCAGAGCGGCCGAGACCATCGAAAGGCCCAGGCCCATGGCCTCGACAAACAAGGCGTAGCCAAACAGACCCATAACGATGGAGGGCACCGAGGCCAAAGCGTCAGCAGCGTAGCGAATGAGCTCGACGACCTTGCCCTGCTTGGCGTACTCGGCCAGATAGACGGCTGCCAGCACAGCGATCGGCGTGCAGATAAGCATGGCGAGCGCCGTCACGTAGACGGTCGAGACGATCGTGGGCCAAATTCCGCCCTCGGCGTTGACGCCCTGGGGCCAACCGAAGATAAAGTCGAGCGAGATGTGTGGCAGGCCGTTGATGACCACGTAGGCGATGATAGCGACCAGCACCAGCGTGGTGATGTAGGCAGCGGCACGAAACACGCCAAGCATGATCTTGTTGGACAGGTCCTTGTTGATGCGGCCCTTCTTGCCGTGGGAAAGGGCACGCTTGATGCGCTCGCGCGACGAGGTCGTATCGACCGTCGTGTCAACGGAATCGGACATAGCCTACCCCCTCTTCTTCTTGGAAATCAGACGAACGATACCCACCAGCGTGGCGGAGATGATAAACAGGACCACACCCATGCCGAACAGCGCCGAGCGGTGCAGACCCGAGGAATAGCTCATGTCGAGCGCAATCTGGCTCGTGAGCGTCGAGATGGGGCTCGCAATGCTGTCGGGAATAACCGGGGCGTTACCTACGACCATGAGCACGGCCATGGTCTCGCCGATGGCACGGCCCATACCCAGCACGATGGCATCAACGATACCCAGCTTTGCGGCAGGTAGCACGACCTTATAGATGGTCTGCCACTTTGTGGCGCCCATGGCATACGATGCCTCGCGAATGCCCATGGGAATGGAATTGAGAGCATCGATGGTGAGCGTGGTGATGGTAGGGACGATCATGATGGCGAGCACAAACCACGCCGTCAGCGCACCAAAACCAAGGCCGCCGGTCAGTTGTGCGATAAACGGACGGATGATGATCATGCCAAAGAAGCCATAGATGATAGAAGGGATGCCCGCCAGCAGGTCAACGGCGGGGCTGATGAGCTTGCGCACGCGCTTGCTGGCAATCTCGACCAGGTAAACGGCCGTACCCACGCCCAGCGGCACGCCCATGGCGAGCGCACCGACGGTCACCAGACCCGAGCCGGCAAGCAGCGACAAGATGCCGTAGTGGCCCTCGGAAGGCGCCCACGTAAAGCTAAAGAAGTCAGCCAGACCGATGTCAGTAAAGACGGGCAGCGCCGAGTACGTGGTAAAGACAAAAATCAGGATGACGGTAACGACCGCCAAGAACGCGCAGGCAAAGAAGATCCACTGCAGCGCCTTCTCCTTGATATAGGTACTGCGCGATACGAGCGCCAGCTCGCGCTTCTTGGGCGTTTGAACATTCTGCTCAGTCTGGGAGTTTTCCTGTGCTTCCATGCTACTCACTCCCCTTCTCGTCGTTGGTGACGGGAATAAAGCCCGCCTCGCGAATCTGCTTGTCCATCTTTTCGGACGTCACATAGTCGATGTAATCCTGCGCCTGCTGCGAAGGCACACCCTTCACAAAGAAGTAAAGGTCGCGCGAGATGGGATAGCCGCCACTCGCGACCGTCTTCTCGGACGCCTCAACATGATTGACCGAGACGGCCTTGACCGAGGTCTTGGCGTTGAGGCTATCGACGAAGCCCAGCGAAATGTAGCCGATGGCCCCACGCGAACGAGATACCACGTCGCGCACCTGGCCCGTACCCGAAAGAACAGCCGAGCGGCGATCGAACGGCGTGCCATCCATCACGATGGTACGGAAGGCCTCGCGCGTACCGGACGCCTCGTCTCGGTTGATGACCTGAATCCTCAGGTCCTCGCCACCGACCTCTTTCCAATTGGTAATCTTGCCGGCGTAGATATCGCGGAGCTGCTCGGTCGAGAGGTTATCGACGGGGTTGTCGTCGTTCACGATGACCGCAATACCGTCGTGGGCAATGACGATGGGAGTCAGGCCCAGATCCTGTTCGTCGGCATTGAGTCCACGGGAGGAGCTGGCGATATCGGCCGTGCCGGCGCTGACGGCCTCGATCCCAGCGGAAGAACCCAAACCGGAAACGAGCACGTCGATGCCGGTCTCCTCCTTAAAGCCCTCGGCCGCAATCTCGGCGATAGGAAGGCAGGTCGTGGAGCCGGCCACGGTAATGGAAGAGCTAGAAGATCCCGAAGAACAGGCGCACAGCGTAAGCGTAAGCACAGCGGCGCTCAGGACCGATACGATCTTTCTCATAGCATCACGCCGATCGCAGCATGGCGCCCACAGGTGCCGTCCTCGTTACGGTAGGAATAAAAGCGGTCGTTCTGACGCACGGTCGAAAGCTGGGTATCCACGATATTATCCGCGTCGACACCGACATCTACCAGCGCCTCGCGAATGGCAGCGGAAAGATCGAGCATGCGAGAGGTATTCGCATCGATGCAAGAGAACTCGGCGGCAAAGCGATCCATGAGTTCCTGGGATACCTCATATTCGTCACCCAAGATATGGGGGCCGATATAGGCGGAAACGTCGCTCGCATCGCAACCGGCAGCATCGCAAAGCGCCTGGCACGCCTTGGCGGAAATACGTGCAATCGTGCCCTTCCAACCGGAGTGCACCACGGCAAATCCGCCGGGGGCCACCAGCACCACGGGAACGCAGTCGGCAAAGCAGAGCAGCACGGGCACGTTATGCGCCGTGCAGACGATGGCATCACAGCCCTCGGCAATCTGCTCGCGAACGTCCTCAAGGTCATCGGCGCCGTTCGAGGTCACCGCAACGATATGATCACCATGGACCTGATTGGGAACGAGCAGGTTGTGCTCGCACTCGGCGGCACCCATAGCCTCGAGCGCACGACGACGATTTTCTTGAACAGCAAAGGGGTCATCGCCAACATGCGAGCCCAAGTTGAGTGAGGAGTACGCATCTTCGGAAACGCCACCGGCACGCTCGGTGAAGGCAAAGCGAACATCGGATGTCGCGCCCTCCACCAACGTAACTCCATCATGGTCGACACGCGAAACTTTGTCCGCACGTGCTGCCATACTAAAGCCTCCTAATAACACAAGTACCGCGGCATCGCCGCTACAGCCCGCGTTTATACGGCTGTCATACTTCTCTAAAAGGATACCTGCTGCGCTGGAGGCAATCGTAAAGGGAACGTAAAGAGATTGGAGGTTCTAGTTTACAAAGTCGAAATAAAAAGGGCGCGTCCATACGGACACGCCCCTGTGCACAACAATGCAAAGAACGACTTAGAAGCTACCGCGCTTCAGGAAGTCGGGAAGCTCGAACTGATCGTTGCCGAAGTTAGGAAGCTCGGTGCCACCGACGTTGCGGGTCGGAGCGGCCTGAGCCGGGCTCGTGGCAGGAGCGGTGCGCTGCGGCTCAGCGGAGGCAGCGGCCTTGCTCTGAGACTGCTGAGCAGCAAAGAGCTCGTCCTGACGGTTGACGTTGGAGTCGGAGAAGCCCGTAGCGATGACGGTGATACGCACCTGATCGCCCAGGGACTCGTCGACAACGGTACCGAAGATGATGTTGGCCTCGGGGTCGACGGCGTTGGCGACAACGTCGGCGGCGTCGCTGATCTCCTGGATGCCCAGGTCCTTGGAACCGGCGATGGAGAGCAGCACGCGCGTGGCGCCATCGATGGAGCTCTCGAGCAGCGGGCTGGAGATGGCCTGCTGGGCAGCGTCGACGGCACGGGTGTCCCCAGAAGAGGTACCGATACCCATCATGGCGGTACCGGCCTGCTTCATGATGGTCTTAACATCGGCGAAGTCCAGGTTGATGATACCGGGGACGGTGATGAGGTCGGTGATGCCCTGGGTGCCCTGGGAAAGGACGCCATCGGCAATCGCGAAGGCCTCGAGCATGGTGGTCTTCTTCTCGGCGATGTCGAGCAGCTTATCGTTAGGGATGACGATCATGGTGTCGACGCAATCGGAGAGGGTCTTAATGCCCTCCTCGGCGCTCTTCTTGCGCTTGCGGCCCTCGAAGGTGAAGGGCTTGGTCACGACGGCGACGGTCAGCGCACCGACCTCGTTCATCGCGATATCGGCAACGATGGGAGCAGCGCCGGTACCGGTGCCACCGCCCTCGCCGCAGGTGATGAACACCATATCGGCGCCAGCGAGCGCCTCGGCAATGTCGTCGCGGGACTCATCGGCAGCCTTGCGGCCAACCTCGGGGTTGGCGCCGGCGCCCAGGCCGCGGGTAAGGTCGGTGCCGATGTGCACCTTGATATCGGCATCAGAGATCGCGAGTGCCTGAGCATCGGTGTTGATGGCAACAAACTCGACGCCGCGGATGCCCTCTTCGATCATTCGATTGACCGCGTTGGTACCGCCGCCGCCGACGCCGACCACCTTAATGACGGCAAGGTAGTTGTTGATCTCTGTCTCGTGCATGTCGGTCCTCCGAACAAAGGTTATAGCCATAGCATGGGTCGACCCCTGCGCACATTAACCTTCAGGTTGAAAGTAAATGCAAAGGTAAACCGTATTATGTTTGCACATTATGAACGTATCAGTCAAATAATTGACCGTGAAAACCAAACAAACCAGATAAACGGCGTGGTATGGCCCCTCAACAAAGCATCAACCAGCGCTACGAGGTCGGAGCGTTCCTAAATGTATAGTTACCCGGAGAGCGCACATTGATATACGTTACGCCCTCTACCTGCGAAAGCAGCTTGGTGACTACGCGCTCCTTCTTGACGATATCGTTCGAATCGCCCAGCGACACCTCAATGCCGTTATTGAGGTTTGCCGAGATGGCTTCGACCGAAGGCGTGGAAATATCCTTGACTTGTCCCAAGAACTCGCTCGAAAAACCACGCACATAATCCAAGCCAGCCTTAACGGCCTTGGAGCTCACTGCCTGGCCGGAAACCGGAGCGACATCCGCCGAGACATCAGTCAACAACACCGCGCCATAGTGCTTAGCGAGCGCCAGCGCGGCATCGATTCCGGTCAAGGTATTTGAGCCCTGCCCTGTCGTGATGACGTTGCCTTGGTCGTCCACTTCGACCGACGTCGACAGTGGGGCGATCCAGGTGTCATCATCCCCGATGGCCCAGGCAAGGTCATCGGAACTGATATAGGCAATTGCGATGACCTTGCGCTCCATCGGCGTAATGATGAGCGTATGCGGGAACTGACGCTGGACATCCACGCCCGAGACCCACGGATTTTGCTTGAGGTCCTCGGTAATCTGGTCGGGATCGACGTTAAAAAGCGACGTTCCCTCGGGCAAATCGATCAGCTGGATAGCATCGTGCTTCGTCACATGCTCGCTGCCTTGAATCTGAATATCAGTGGCGGTAAACAATCCAGAGTTGATCACCACGACGGCAACGACGACGAGCACGGCCAAGACGGCCAGAACGCCGCCCACGATTTTGCCTTTGCCTGTAACGAGAGAAGCGGCGTCTGACGTTTTATTTGCCATCGCCCCAAGTGAAGACAACGGGTTGACGCCTTTTTTACCCGAAGGCTTCTTGGCGGTAGCCGGCACCGATGTCAGCGAGCGCGGTTTCGATGCGCCCAGCGTGCGACCCGGACGCGCCGCCTTAGTTCCCGTCGAGGGCTTAGGAGTTGCCATGGGACGGGCAGGCTTGGCGCCCATAACAGGCTTTGACGTCACCGAGGGACGCGAGGACTTTTTTGCGGCCGGACGATTACCGAGCTGAGAGCCGACGACCGGACGACTGGTCTGTCGAGCATGCCCGACAGACTTAGAGTGCGCGACGGTATTGCGTTGAGGTTTGGCAGGCGCGCCGGAACGCCCTCCGGCGCGGCGGAAGGTGGGTTTCGATGCTCTAGAAGCCGAGGAATTTAACTTCCGGTCTGAGCTCGATGCCATACGCCTCCCTCACCTTTCCGTGCACATGTCTGATAACCGCGGCAACGTCATCGGCCGAGGCGGTTCCGTTATTAACGATAAAATTAGCGTGAACGGGCGAAACTTCCGCGCCGCCAATCGAAAAACCCTTTAATCCACAATCCTCGATAAGCTTGCCCACACTCGCATCGGGCGGGTTGCGAAAGACCGACCCGCAGGATGCGCGACCCATGGGCTGCGTACGCTTGCGCCTCGTCAGGTACCGCTCCATGCGCTCGCGAATGTCGGCCTTGGGCGCCGGTTTAAGCTTGAGCACGCACTCGAGGATAATCTCATTGCGGGGAAGGCTACATTCGCGGTAGCCCCAAGTGATCTCGGACCCCGCATAATGCTTGATACCGGATGCCGGGTCAAACGTTACGACATCCTCAACCAGCGAGCCAATCCACTCGGTCCGTGTGCCTGCATTCATAGATATCGCACCGCCAACCGAGCCAGGGATGCCAACGGCAAACTCAAGGCCCGAGAGGCTACGCGACAGGGCATCGTTGACCAGGCGCGCAAACATCACGCCCGCACCGACCGTCAGCGTACAACCGTCATCGGCAACAACCGTGCGCTGAAACTCACGTCCGAGCGAAATGACGGCACCGCGATAACCGCCATCGGCAACCAGCAGATTGGAGCCCTTGCCGATGATGACCCACGGCACCTGCTCGCGATCGAGCACCGCCACGGCGCGGCGGAGGGCATGATAGCTATGGCACGTCACAAAGAGGTCGGCCTTGCCGCCGATACGATAGCTCGTATGACGCGCAAGGCGCTCGTCCTCGATCACATCCGTGTCGATCATGCCCGAGAGCGCCATGACGGCGTTAAACAGACCCATTAGACTTAAGCGTCTTTCTTGGCAGTCAGATACTCGATAAACTCGGGACCGACGGTCGTAACGTCACCGGCACCCATTGTGAGCAGCAGGTCGCCCTCGCCCACCATCTGCTCGAGCTCCTGATTGAGCTCAAGACGGCTGGAGCAGTACACGACCTCCTTGCCAGGATGCTTGGCGCGCACGGTATCGGCGAGCATCTTAGAGGTGACACCCGGAATGGGCATCTCGCCAGCCGAGAACACATCAATCAGCAGCAGTTTATCGGCATTGGCAAATGCATCGGCAAAGTCGTCGCACAGGGCCTGCAGGCGCGAATAGCGATGCGGCTGGAACACGACGTCGACGTGCTTGTAGCCCAGCGACGAAGCGGCAGCAAGCGTCGCCTTGATCTCGGTGGGGTGATGGCCGTAATCATCGACCACGGTGATGCCATCGATATCGCCCACGTGGGTAAAGCGACGGCGGACGCCCTCAAAGCTCGAGAGCGCCTTGGCGGCGGCGTCGATATCAAGGCCCAGGACATGTGCGACGGTGAGCACCGCCGTGGCGTTGAGCATGTTGTGGCGACCGGGATTGCTCTTGATCTCCACAGCATGCTCAGTGCCGTCCTCAAAGCGAACGATAAAGTCACTCTGGATGCCCTTAACATCCGGGTGCATGCAGACGATGTCGTTGCTCTCGGCAAAGCCGTAGGAAAGCACGTGACGGCCCGTCGACTTGGCGAGCTCGACCAGATGCGGGTCCTCGCCGCAGACGATGACAGTGCCGTCCTCGCCCACCAGGCTCATGAATTTGGCGAAAGTCGCCTCGATCTCCTCGATACCCGAGTAGTGATCGAGGTGGTCGGCCTCGACGTTGGTCACAATGACTACGTTGGGGTTCAGGAACAGGAAGGAGCTGTCGGACTCGTCGGCCTCGGCGACAAAGTAGTCGCCCGAGCCGTTCTTGCCGTTCGTGTCATAGCCCTCGACGATGCCACCGATCAAGAAGCTCGGATCCAGACCCATGCGGTCGAGCATGGTGGCGCACATCGAAGACGTGGTGGTCTTGCCATGCGTGCCGGCAACAGCGACAGTCGTGTAGCCGTGGCCCAAAGCAGAGAGCATCTTGGCACGGGGCCACACGGGAATACCAAGCTCACGAGCGCGCACGAGTTCAGGGTTGGACTCCGGAATAGCGGTGGAGACAACAACCACGTCGGGCTTGACGTCGTCGATCGTGGCGGCCTCATGGCCCACATGCACCTTCACACCAGCGCGGGTGAGCTGGCGGATATAACGTGACGTCTTAAGGTCGGAGCCGGTAACGGCATAACCGCGTTCGTGCAGAACGAGGGCGATGCCGCTCATGCCGGCGCCGCCGATACCGATAAAGTGGGCGCTCTTAAACTCGGGCGCGGAGGTTGCAGTCTGGGAATCAGCCATGTGCTCGTGTACTCCTTGCGTAAACACTGCCTGTAACCCGTTAACTGTACCGCACCTACCGCATCAGCGCGAGGACGACCGACGATATCCCGTCTAACTAACGCAAACCCTCTACCGCATCGGCCAGATGAGCGGCGGCCCTATCCTGAGCCAGACCACGCGCCGCCTGACGCATGGCGTCGCGCGCCGCCGCGTCATCGACCAGGTGCAGCAGCTCATCGGCAAAGGCAGAACCGTCGATATCGGCATCGGCGCAGAGCACGCCGGCCCCGGCGTCGACCAGATAACGGGCATTGGTGGTTTGGTGGTCGGCCGTCGCATGCGGATACGGCACGAGTACCGAGGGCACGGCGAGCGCAGCGATCTCGGCCACGCTCGATGCGCCCGAACGCGAGAGCACCAAATCGGCAGCAGCCAGCATATCGCCCATGTTGTCGATGTAAGGCTGGACGCGGTAACGCTTCGCCTCCTCGGGCGCCAGCGCCAAAGCGCGCTCGGTCTCCTCAAAGCCGTCGGCACCCGTCGAATGCAACACATAGAGGTTCTTACGCGAAAGCAGCTCGTTTTTGAGCGAAGCCACGCGCTCATTGAGGTGCTGGGCACCAAGTGAACCGCCAAAGACGAGCAGCAGCGTAGCGTCCTCGGGAACGCCAAGTGCCTTGCGGCCGCGAGCGCGATCGCCCTCGATTACCGAGCGACGTACGGGGTTGCCGGTCATGAGCACGTGGCCAGGGTCACCTTCGCGCTCAAAGACCGAACGCGCTGCCGGCACCGAGATGCACACGCGGGCGGCGTGGGAGTTCATCATCTTGTTGGCCAGGCCCGGAACAGAGTTCTGCTCATGCAGCAGATACGGAACGCCTGCGCCCTTGCACCACCCCAGCAGCGGAACCTCGACATAGGCACCAAAACCGATGGCGGCATCGGGCTTACCGACCTTTGAGAAATGACTGGCGAGCGCACGCTTGGCCTTGTTGACACGCCACAGCGAGGTCAGCGCCGTCCAAGGACGGGAGCGGTCGAAGCCCGTGACCGTAATGGGCACAAAATCAAACCCAGCCTCGGGGACCAGACGACCCTCGAGCTTGCGCGACTGGCCCACGAACACAACGTGGTGGCCACGGTCACGCAACTCTTCGGCCAAGGCGAGCGCGGGGTTGATGTGTCCTGCCGTGCCGCCGGCTGCAATAGCAACGGTCATCTTATCGGTCATGGTAGTCCCTTCGTACACGCGGTCCCTGGTCGTCGGTGCGCAGACGCGCCGACGGGTCCGAGTTCAAATCGATTCGATTATATCCGCCGCCCGCGTTGCGAGGGCTGGGGCGCTGCGGACGACCTTGCGGAGCCGTTCGCGGGCGTGGACGAGTTGCCGGCTCGGATGCAGAACCATCCAGAACGGTAAAACCGCTACGCGAAGGTCGTTCACCGCGCACATGAGCCACGCCGGCGGTGCTCTCGTCCATAACGGCAAAGCTCTCGCGGCGACGGTCGTACTCATCGCGGCGGGCGCTCTCGTACGAAACGCGCAGGATCAACCCGGCAAGCATGAGCGACACGATAATCGACGAACCGCCGTAGCTAATAAACGGCAACGGTTTGCCCGTCATGGGAAACACGTTGAGGATGCCCAGCGCGTTAATCAAAAACTGCACCGCGAGAATGACCGCGGAGCCAGACGCCATGAGCGCGCCCCGACGATCGGTCGCCTGCTCGGCAATGCGAAACGCCGAGTAGATCAGCATCGCAAACACCAAGAAGAACAGCACGGTTCCGACAAAACCGACTTCCTCGCCAATGATGGCCAGAATGTAGTCATTGTGCGCCTCGGGCAGATACGAGTACTTCATGGTTGAGTTGCCGATGCCACGGCCGAACAGACCGCCCGAGGCAAATGCCATGATGGCAAGCGTGGCCTGATAGCCGTCACCATACTCGTCGGCCCAAGGGTTCAAGGCAACCTGAATACGCACCATACGGTACGGCTCTGCGACAAGCGCAATCACGATCACGAGAATGCCGAAAATTAGCACGCCGATGATAAATCTGGGGTCGAGACCCGCAAACAACGCCATGCACATGAGGGTCAACAGGATGATCAGGACTGTACCGAAATCGGGCTGGATAAAGATCAGAAAGAGCGAAATGCCCAGGTAGACGCCCATCTTGCGAAGGAATTCGTTGATGTTGCCGCCGGGCGAAAAGAAGCGATCAAGCATGATGGCCGAATACGCAATGGCAAATGGCTTTAAAAACTCGGAAGGCTGGAACTGAATACCGGCGATGTTGAGCCAGCGCGTGGCGCCACGGCTGCCGCTGCCCACCAAGAACACCAGAAGCAGTAGCCCTATCATGCCGATAAGGAAGATCCTGAGCACATCCTCCCCAAACCAGCTGTCCGGCAAAACGCGCACGATGGCAATCAGCGCCAGAACACCGACCACGGCAAACGCGGCCTGTCGACCCAGAAAAAATGTCGCCGAGCCATTCTCGTGCAGCGCCTCGACCGAAGACGCCGAGTACACCATCAGCAGGCCAAAGCATACCAAGGTAAACAAGCAGGCCATGAATATCAAACGGGGGCGCATGATACGGGCGGGGACGCCGGCAATATAGCGTTCGCCAAACGACTGCCCGCCGCGGCTGGAACGCGGTGTGGTGCGCCGTGAGGAAGCACGGTCCGAGTCGGGCCTCCTCATACCTTGTCGGGGGCTCTCCTCTCTCACCGCAACCCCTATTCCATTTGTGATTTCGCTGTAGCGGCAAGGTGAGCCACGTAGTCCTTAAACACGCGGCCGCGCTCCTCATAGCCCGAGAATTCATCGAACGAAGAGCAGGCAGGAGAAAGTAAGATCACGTCACCACGGCTCGACAGCGAACGGGCGACGTCCACGGCGTCGCGTAGGTCATCCGCCTGGGCGATATCCACATCGCCATCGACATCGGCCTCGTCCATAGCGGCGGTGAAGCGCTCGCGCGCATCGCCAAAGCAGACGACCGAGCGTACGTTGTCCATAACGACGCGCGCGAAGTCCGTGAGCGGCGTGCCCTTATCGTGGCCGCCGAGCAGCAAGATCACGTCGTCATCGGGAAATGCCGTCAGCGCCTTCTCGACCGCATCGGTGTTGGTCGCCTTGGAATCGTTGACGTAGCGCACGCCGTCAATCTCGCCACACGGCTCCACGCGGTGCTCGAGCGGCTGGAACGAGGCAAGACCGCGGCAGACACCATCGACATCGGCACCGACCGCCAAGGCAGCCGTGGCAGCGCACAGGGCATTGATAACATTGTGATGGCCCGAGATCTTGAGCTCGGATGTAGCGATGAGCGGGGTCTCGACACCCTTCAGACGCACGATCATCTTGCCATCGCGCACAAAGGCGGCATCCTCGCCCTCAGGCTCGTCAAAGGCAACCTTGCAGATGCGACGACTCGGCGTGTAGATGTACTCATCGAACTCGTGAATGCCGGCGTCTTCGACGTCGACAACCACCAGATCGTCATCGACCATATTGTCAAACAGTTTGATCTTGGCAAGCGCATAGTTCTTATGGCTCTTATGCCAGCCCAAGTGGTCGGGAGTGATGTTGAGCAGCACCGCCACGCGGGGGTGGAGCTCGGTTGTCGTAGCAATCTGATAGCTCGAGAGCTCAGCCACAAACCACTCGTTGTGGGCTCGGCCGTCAATCTCGTTGACCGGCGGCTCGCCGATGTTGCCGACAGCAACGCTGGCCTCGCCGGCAGCCTTAAGCAGATAATCAGTCAGCGACGTGGTGGTCGTCTTGCCGTTGGTGCCCGTGATGGCAATCCAGTTATCGGGCGACAGGCGATAGGCAAACTCGGGCTCACCCATAATCTGGGCGGCATGCTCGCGCCCAGCCTTAAAGAAGCCCGAGAACTCCGAGATGCCCGGGCACGTCACGCATACGTCATAGGCGCCCTCGACCTGTTCGGTCCCATAGACAAACGACGCACCAGCAGCCTCGAGCGCACGCGTGGCGTCATTGGGCTCAGAGGTGCCACCGCCATACACGGTAACGGCACTTACGCGCTCGGGATGTGCCAGCGCCCAGCGGGCGACATCGAGACCGGATTTGCCCTGACCCAAAACGAGCAGGCTAAAGACATCAGCAAGAGACATGAAAGACCACTATCCCAACTGGAAGAACAGGGCAAGGCCAACGGCACCAAAGGCCGCAGCGATAATCCAAAAACGGATGACGACCTTGGTCTCGGCCCAGCCCTTCTTTTCGAAATGATGATGGATGGGCGCCATAAGGAAGACGCGCTTGTGCGTAAAGTGGAAGTAGACAACCTGAATCATGACCGACAGGGTCTCAACGATAAACAGGCCGCCGATGATAAGGGAGACGACCTCGGTGTTGGTCATGATGGACGTGCAGGCAAACGCGGCGCCCAGGGCAAGCGAGCCGGTATCGCCCATAAAGATGCTCGCCGGATAGCAGTTGAACCACAGAAAGCCCAAGCAGGCACCGGCACACGCGGTGCAGAAGATGGACAGGTTCACGTCTCCGTGCAAAAACGCCATGGCAGCCATGGCGAGCATGGCAATCATGGAGGTGCCGCCAGCAAGACCGTCAAGGCCATCGGTCAGGTTCACGGCATTAGAAAGACCGGCGATCATCAGCCAGCAAAAGACAATGTAGAGCCACGGGAACGAAAGGCCGCAGATGGTGGTCGAAAGAACACCGAGGTCAATCGTCAGGCCGCCGGGAAAACGAATCTCGGGGGCGACGCCGCACCAGTTGACGGCAAGTACCGTAAAGGTGACACAGATAATGGTTAGGCCGATCATCTTGGCATGGGGCGTCAGACCGAGCGAGCGCCCATGCGTAACGGAGGTCAGGTCGTCGATCAGGCCCAGCACGCCGGTCGCCAGCGTGGCGAGCAGCACAAGCACGAGCTCGGTGGTGAGCTTGCCCATCAGCAGGCAGGTCAGCGAGATCGCAACGAGGATGACAACGCCACCCATGGTGGGCGTTCCCTGCTTAACCAAATGACGCTTGGGGCCGTCGGCACGAACCTGCTGGCCGATACCCTCGACCTTGAGCAGCTTGATCCACCACGGCATGAGCAGCAGCGCAATGGCAGCGGCGATGCCAAGCCCCAAAAAAGCCTGATACGTTGGATACGAGAGATTGCCGAACATGGGCTAGCACACACCTTCCACAAAGCGGTCGAGCTCAACAAAACGGGAACCCTTGACCAGTACAACATCATGTTTTTCAAGCGCGCCGCCCATGCGGTCGAGCACCTGCTGATAATCGGAGAACACCTGGATGCGGTCCTCGTCCATGCCCATCATGCGCGCGGCATCGGCCATAAGCTGGGCCAGCTCACCACCCACGCACGCCAGCATGTCGAGCTTCTTGGCGGCGGCATAGGCGCCCACGAGCTCATGCATGCGAGGAGCCTCATCGCCCATCTCGCCCATCTCGCCCAGGATCGCCATGCGAGACCCCGTGCACGAAAGCGAGCACAGTAGATCGAGGCCAGCAGCCATGGATTCGGCGCTGGCGTTATAGGAATCGTCGATGACGCGGGCACCGCTCTTGGCGCGCTTGATCTCCTGGCGGTGACCGGTGATCGTGAGGCCCCTAAAGGCAGCATCGATCTGCTCGGGCGTCAGGCCCAGGCGATAGGCAACCGCGGCGGCCTTAACGGCATTTGGGACGGACTGCACGCCGGGGATGGCAAGCATGGTATCGATCGTCTCGCCCTGGCCAAAATCGAGCGTAAAGACCGGACGGCCCTCGTCATCAACACGAATGTCGCGGGCGCGGACCTCATCATCGTCCGAGACGCCGGCCAGCATCACGTCGATACCAGCAGGCTGGGCGAACGTATCGCGAATGAACGGCGTAAAGTCGTCCTCACCGCCCAAAACCAGCAGCGGCAAATAGTCGCCGGCGGCGCGCATACCCTGGACAATCTCGGCCTTAGCGCGGGCGATGTTCTCGCGGCTGCCCAAAATGCCGATGTGAGAGGTACCAATCTTGCTCACGATGGCAAGGTTGGGATTGGCGGACTTGGACAGGCGCTCAATCTCGTGGAAATGGTTCATGCCCATCTCGAGCACCAGGACCTCGGTATCGGCCGGAGCGGAAAGCACCGTGAGCGGCATGCCGATCAGGTTATTGAAATTGCCCTTGGTGGCCCAGACACGATAGCGCTTGGCGAGTACAGCGGCGAGCACGTCCTTGGTCGTCGTCTTGCCGATGGAACCGGTAATGCCAACGACCAGGCAGCCAAGCTCCAGGCGATACGTGTGCGCCAAACGCAGCAGAAACTCCTCGGGATCATCGGTCAGCAAGATGGCACAGCCCCTGTCCTGTGCCAGCGAGACCAGCTCGGCCTCGGGCTCACGCGTCATCACGACGGCGCCGGCACCCGACTGGACGGCACGGGAAGCAAAATCATTGCCGTCGACGTTTTCACCGGGAAAGGCGACGAAAATCGTCCCTTCCTCGACCTGGCGCGAGTCGATAACGCACCCGCGGCATACCCGATCGGCTTCTCCCGTCACGGTTCGGGCCCCTGTTGCGGCCGCGAGGTTGTTGACGGCGATCTCTATCATTGCAGCTCCCCTGTAAACCTAATAATGCTATCGGCGTATTGTATCCCAGCGCCGCACATGCGTGGTGCAGGGCATGTGAACACCCTCATATGGGACAACAAACCACGCCCCAAAGATTGTAACCCCCTACTTCGTGTGCGGGATACCCAGCACGTCGAGCGCGTTGGCCATAATGGACTGGAACGGCACCGCAGCGGCATCTGAGCCGCTCGGCGTTCCGTCGAGCGTGATATAGCACAGCACCTTGGGCGATTGTGCCGGTGCAAAGCCCATAAAGGACGACATGTAGTTCTCCTTGAGGTAGCCGCCGTTCTCGTCGGCACGTTCGGCCGTACCGGTCTTACCCGCCACGTCATAGCCGTCAACCGCGCCGCCAACGCCCGTTCCCTCGGACACGACCGTCTGCATGCACGATGTCACCTGGGATGCGGCGTCCTCCGAAATCGCGCGCTCGCCTTCGCCCCAGTCCTTCTCGTCGCCTTTGCTGGACTTATAGAAGTGCGGTGTCATCATCACGCCGCCGTTGGCGATGCCGCCCACGGCACGTGCGATCTCAATCGGCGAGACGGACAGTGCCTGTCCAAAGCTCATCGAGCCCAGCGTGGCGCCGTCATACTGGTCACGCTCCTTGACGATGCCCAGGCTCTCGCCCGGAAAATCGACACCAGAGCTGTGACCGATGCCCCACTTGTCCACATAGGCGGCAAAGTCGTCGGCACCGATCTTGCGCCCCACCAGGACAAAGCCCACGTTGGACGAACGGCGCATCATCTCGCGCACATCCATGGTCATGGCGTAGTCGCGCTTGTCAGCATCGGTGACGGTATCGTCGCCCACCTTGATGCTCGCCGGCACCTCAAACGACGTACTCGATAGCACGACGCCCAAGTCGAAGCCGGCGCCCGCCACGAGCGTCTTAAAGACCGAGCCGGGCTCGTAGGCGTCGGTGACCAGGCGCAGATTCATATCCTCGGTCTTGGCATTCTCCAGATCGGTCTGGTCGTAGGTCGGGTACGAGCAGGCTGCCAAAATCTCGCCTGTCGTAGGATCGGTGACCAGCGCCGAGCCGTTCTTGGCCTTAGTCTTCTCAACTGCCTCTGCCAGGGCATCCTCGGCCGCACGCTGGATATTGACGTCGAGCGTCGTCACGATATCAACGCCGTCGACCGCAGCCACCTTTTTATAGGCACCGCCCGCGATATAGCTGCCGTCCCTCGCGCGCTCGCGTACGAGGGAACCGTTCGTGCCGGTCAGAAGCTTGTTGTATTGCTTTTCGAGACCCGTCAAGCCGTCGTTGTCTACATTCACTACACCCAGCACCTGCGATGCCAGATTGCCGTATGGATATACGCGCTTCATGGCCTGCTCAAAAAGCACGCCGGGCAGGTTCTTCTTCTCCAGCGCCGTAGCATCGTCTTCGTCCACCTGGCGCTTGATATACACCCAGGTTCCATCGGACTCAACGAGCTTGCGGCAGGTCTTTTTATCGATTCCAGTTGCCTTGACCAGCGCCGACACCGTCTTGTCAACATCCTCGACAAGCTGCGGGTTCACGGCGATGTTGCGACATTCGACCGACGACGCCAACACGTTGCCGTTGCGGTCGTAGATGGTGCCGCGTTTGGCATAGAGGGTCTGCGCAAGCAGGCGGCGCGCATCGGCACGCTCGCGCAGTTTATCGGCTTCGGCAATTTGATAGTCGGCAAGGCGAAAGACGCCCAAGCCCAAGCCAAGCCCGATGAAGCCCATGACGGCTTTGCGGCGAGGCAGAGGTGCGCCTGTGAGCCATTCGGTCGACGAACTCTTGCGCGACCTGGTGTTATGCACTTGAGGGCCGCCCGAGCCGCGAAGTCGCGACGCCGGGTCGTTGCCACGGGACTGCCCGGCGTTGTAAGATTGCCGACCCGTTCCTTGATAACCAGAACGTCCCCGCGACGAGGGACGTCCAGAACCGCGGCCCCCATCGGAACCGCGGCGATAGTCATTTGTCATACTCAGCTACCGTCTTGCTACTGAGCGGTCGCGGTCGCGTTGGCGCCCGCGGCTGCATCCTGCGAAAAGTCAAGTGTAACGCTCTCGCTGGGCTCCACCATGCCATAAGCGCCCGCAAGGTCGCGAATGCGCGTGTCGGCGCCATAGACCGAATGCATGACCTCCAGGTCGGAGCTCTCATCGGTCGCCTTTTCGAGCGTGTTGGTAAGCTCGGCGTTGCTGTTGAGCACCTGGGCCGTAACGCCGGCGAGTGCCACGCGGGCGACGCCGATCGTCATGAAGATAGCCGCAATGATGCAAAACGTTTTAAGAACGCTCATGAAAACCGGGCTTACCGCCTGGTTTGCCTGACGGCCCGCGCCCGTGTAGACATCAAAGCGCGGCGTGCGCTGCTCACGGGGAGCAACGGGGGCCTGCGGCGTCTCACGATAGGCGGGCATGGCGTTCATATCATAGGCAAGTGCTGCGCTTGAAGTGTTGTAGCCCATGATATGCCGCCTCCCATCCCGAGTACGTTGGTAGTGTGTTTAAGCTTCGTTTATGGTGCGAGCGGGAGGTCCAATATCGCGCGGTCGCGCCTACAGACGCTGCGCCACGCGGATTTTGGCTGATCTCGCCCGAGGGTTGCGCTCAACCTCATCAGGCTGGGCAACCAAGGGTTTGCGGGTGATGACCTTGAGTATCGGCACGTTGCCGCACACGCACACCGGAATCTCCGGCGGACACGTGCACCCCTGGCTCATCTCCTTAAAGTGGTTCTTTACGATACGGTCCTCGAGCGAGTGATACGAGATGACGCAGATACGTCCGCCCGGGTTGAGCCACCTGGTGGCGGCATCAAGCCCTCGTTCGAGCACATCGAGCTCGTGATTGACCTCGATGCGAATGGCCTGGAAACTTTTCTTGGCCGGGTGTCCGCCATGCCGACGAGCGGCAGCCGGGATACCCGCCTTGATGATCTCGACAAATTGGCCGGTGGTTTCGATCGGTTCTTGCTCGCGGCGGCGCACGATCTCGCGCGCGATCTGCGAGGCAAACTTCTCTTCGCCGTAGACGCGTAGAATCCGGGCGAGGTCGTGTTCGTTATAGGTGTTGATGACCTCAGCTGCGTTTAAGGTGTTATTACCCGGATCCATCCGCATGTCCAATGGGGCGTCCTCGTTATACGAAAAGCCCCTGCCAGGGATATCGAGTTGCGGTGACGAAACGCCCAAATCGAACAGGAAGCCATCGACCCCGGGCACCTCGGCCGAGCAAAGCAGCTCGTCCAAGTCGCCGAAGTTGCCCTTCAGCAGCTGGTGCGGAACGCCGGGAACCTCGCGGTCCAGACGGGCACCAGCGGCCTCGAGGGCCATGTCGTCCTGATCGACGCCGAGCAAAAGGCCCGTCTCCCCCACCTGCGCGGCCATCTTTACCGAATGGCCGGCACCGCCAAGGGTGCAATCGCAGACAACGGAGCCGCTCTTTAGCCGCAGCGACTCAAGCACTTCGCCGAGCATGACAGGTTCATGCCGATATTCTTGTGTCAAGATCCCACGCTCCATCCGTTACCCGTGCCTTGCCCTTACGAGAAGAAGAGGTCCAGCAGGGCCTCATCGTCATCGTCCTCATCGGCCGCGGCGCGATCCCAAACCTCAAGGTGGTCGTAGTTGCCCACAACCGTAACCTCGCGGTCGAGGTTCGCCTGCTTGCGGAGAGACTCGGAAAGACCGATACGACCGGCGCTGTCCACGTCCATCGACGTGGTGCGCTTGTTGATCGCCCTCATGAGCTTCTGGTCGTTGATGTCACGCGGGTTAAAACCCTCGTGGCCCTCACGACCCGCGAAGAGTCCTTCGACCCACTTATCGAAGGCCTCGGCAGAGAACACGTACAGAGCATCGACATCCAGGGCTTTGAACACGCGAACGTGCTCTCCAAGCTCCTCGCGAAGGGGTGCAGGCAGGGACAGACGACCTTTTGCATCGAGATTGCGCTCGTATGCACCCGTCATTCCCATGTGCGCCCTCCCCTCGGTTACTCAGATGGCACGTACGCGGGGAACCACCCCGCCTGTCGACGTCATCAATAATATGGGGAACCGCCCCATTTTTCAACACCTTTCCCCACCCCTTCCCCCACCCCGCCCCACCACTCCACCCTCAATATGTTGTAAAACACCCCCGAGCATATGTTCGAGAACACAATATGTTGTGTTTGCAGCAAAGGCGTGATGCCACCTGTAGAACCACGCCCGCGAACCTCAACCTTCAAGTTGACCTTGAGGCGATTTTTACGTCCCTTTACACGCCGTTCACATCGCCCCCAAACTCCCCCACCCAAGGCACGTGCGGCCCACCACCGCGACGACAAGTGGCGAAAAATGGGACGGGCCCCAGATTGCCCATGCGCGCAAAAGTGCGTCTCGGCAATCTGGGGCCCGTCCCCTTTAATATTTATAAATATGCAGGTCAGCGAGGTGCTAGCGATGTGCCAGCGGATGCGCCGCCAGATAGACCTCGGTCAGTTGCGTACGATCGACATGCGTGTAGACCTGCGTGGTCGAAATATCGGCATGGCCCAAAATCTCCTGCAGCACACGCAGGTCGGCACCGCCCGCGAGCATGTGGGTGGCAAAGGAGTGGCGCAAGGTATGGGGATGGAGCCCCACCAGCCCCACCTGACGCCCATACCGCTCGCATATCGCATGCACGGCCTGGCGCGACAGGCGACGTCCGTTCTTATTTAAAAAGACCGCCGAGGTCTCGGTTCCGCGGGCATGGGCCGCCAAGCGAGAACGTCCCTCAGTTACATAGAGCATCAGAGCTCGCGCCGCGCTTCCCACCAGCGGGGACAGGCGTTCCTTTGAGCCCTTACCGCGAACGAGTACAAAGCCATCGTCAATATGGATATCGCCCACATCGAGCCCCACCAACTCGCTCACACGCAAACCGCATCCGTAGAGCACTTCCAAGATGGCATGGTCGCGCAAGCCCATCTCGCCCTCGGGGAAGTCTTGATCGAGCAGAGCCGAGACATCCTCCACCGATAGATACTCCGGCAAACGCTCAGCCTTTTTAGGCAGGCGCAACGCCGCCGTTGGATTTTGGGCTACAGCCCCATCGCGCACCAAAAAGGCATGCAGGCCCTTCACGGCTGCAAGCGCACGCTCCACCGAGGCATCGGAATAGCCCCCATCGCGACGGTCGGCGACAAAGCCCTCCACGACCTGACGAGTCACCTCTTCAAAAGACACAATACCCGCCCGCTCCAGATAGGCGCAGTACGTCGTCAGGTCACGACGATAGGCCGCAATCGTGTTGCGCGCCAAACCCCGCTCGACCGCGAGGTAATCGAGATACTCCCCCGCCGCCACGGCGAGCGACGAGGGAGTAGCTTCGGTATGTTCCTTATTCGCCGGCACCCTTAGTCCGTAGCGAGGTTCATGGGCGTCACCTGCAGACGGTCGACACCCTCGTGCTGGCCGATCGAAGCGCGTACGAACTCGCGGAACAGCGGCTGCGGGTTGGTCGGGCGGCTCTTGAACTCGGGATGAGCCTGGGTTGCCACATACCACGGATGCACGTCGCGCGGCAGCTCGACCATCTCGACCAGGCGCTCGTCAGGCGACAGACCCGAGATAACCAAACCGGCGTCCTCGAGCTGGTCGCGGAAGGCGTTGTTGAACTCAAAGCGGTGACGGTGACGCTCGTAGACGAGTTCCTCGCCATATGCCTCGCGAGCAAGGGTATCGGCG
Source organism: uncultured Collinsella sp. (assembly GCA_958348225.1). Lineage (GTDB taxonomy): Bacteria > Actinomycetota > Coriobacteriia > Coriobacteriales > Coriobacteriaceae > Collinsella. The sequence continues at coordinate 91,993 of CATVYG010000001.1, read as the reverse complement.
GCGAGCTTGCACGGATAGGCGCCCAGGCGCATGGTGCCGCCCTTCTCGGTCACGTCCTCCTGCGAGCTCATCAGATCGATGACACTATACGGGCCATCCGGATCGAACTCAGAGGAGCTGGCGCCGGCAAGGCCGACGACATTGCGCGCAAATTCGCACACGGCCACCTGCATACCCAGGCAAATGCCCAGATACGGAATCTTGTGCTCACGGGCAAACTCGGCCGCGAGGATCTTGCCCTCCAGGGCGCGCTTGCCAAAGCCGCCGGGGACCAGGATGCCCGAGGCGTCGCCCAGAACCTCGGAGACATTCTGCTCGTCGAGGCTCTCGCCGTCGACCAGCTGGACGTCCACATGGCGATCGTAGAAGACGCCCGCATGGTGCAGGGCCTCGATAACCGACAGGTACGCATCGGGCAGCTGCGTGTACTTGCCCACGACGGCGATCTTCACCTTGTCGGCGTGATGGTTGGCGTGATTCTGTTTGCGCAGGAACTCGTTCCACTCGCTCATGTCGCGCTCACGCGGGTCCAGACCCAGGCGCTCGCAAATGCGCAGGTCAAAGTCCTGCTCGGCAAGCAGCTGCGGAACATCGTAAATGCTCGCGCAGTCCTCGTTGGTAAAGACGCAATCGGTGTCGACGTCGCAGAAGCTTGCGATCTTTCCGCGGATAGCGTCATCGATATGGTGGTCGGAGCGCAGCACGATAATATCGGGCTGGATGCCAAAGCTGCGGAGCTCCTTGACGGAATGCTGTGTGGGCTTGGTCTTGACCTCGTGGGCGGCGGCGATATAGGGAACGAGCGACACGTGGATGTAGCAGACGTTCTCGGGGCCGGCCTCCTTGCGGTACTGACGGATGGCCTCGACAAACGGCTGGGACTCGATGTCGCCAATCGTGCCGCCCAGCTCGGTGATGACTACATCGGAGCCGGTCTGCTCCTCGATGCGGCGGAACTTGTCCTTAATGGCATTGGTGACGTGGGGAATCACCTGCACGGTACCGCCCAAAAAGTCGCCGCGACGCTCGCGGGCGATTAGGCTTTTGTAGATGGCACCGGTCGTAAAGTTGGAATCGCGGGTCAGGTTCTCATCAATAAAGCGCTCGTAATGACCCAGGTCCAGGTCGGACTCGTAACCATCCTCGGTAACGAAGACCTCACCATGCTGGAACGGGCTCATGGTACCGGGGTCGACGTTCAGATACGGGTCGGCCTTCTGCATCGTTACTTTGTAGCCACGCGACTTGAGCAGACGGCCCAGCGAGGCCGCGGTGATACCCTTGCCCAGGGACGAAACCACGCCACCGGTTACGAACACATGCTTGGTCATATTGAGTTACCTGCGCTTCCCGTAGAAGTTGTTTATCCACATCTTACGGGTCTTCATTGTAATACTCGCGCCGCGGACCGTTCGCAATTTTTCTCGCGTGCGATTGCATTTCTCAATCTTGAAACAAAACGCCGCCCGGTTTCCCAGGCGGCGTCGCTATGGCAAGGGTTACATGCTGCTATCGATCAGCAACCTCGTCCTCAAGCATTTCTTGAACGAGCATGCCAGTACGGACGCCCTCAAGATACCACTCGCCACGTTCGGTGAGGCAAATGCCATTTGCAAGCTGACCGCCGTCGTCGCTATAACGCGAGACGACATCAATCATGCCTTCGGAATCCAAGCGATCGATTGCGGCGCGGGCACGATACGGCGAAACCCCCACGCGTTCGGCAAGCGTTTTGCGCGAGAAACCATACGGCCCGCCATTGTCTTCGGTTTGCTGGTCGATCTCCATCAACACCAGCACCTCGACACGCTTCATATCGTTGACACTCGCACGACCCTTGCCCGCCATAGCAGCCTCCTCAAACCGAGCACGAGCATCTAACGCGCCGTGCGCGACCGACACACCTCACGATGGCAGGTAATATCCATCATGCGGCATCCCGCCAAGGATGAAACAGTTACGGTTATTGTATACCGCTCTAATTGTTTCTAGGCAGGTAAACGGCTATTTTTCGCCGAAATAGGCGCTTTATTGATCAAAAAGCCGTACCGGGCGCTAACCCGATACGGCCAAAATGCAATGCAATTACCGCGATGCTTCAAACTTAGCGATGGAAGAAACCACGGCGCTCAAACTTGGGCTCGCAGCACACGTTGATACCCAGTTTGCGCAGTACCGTCTCGTCCGTCGGCGAGATGATAACGCTAAAGAAAGCATCGCAACCGCGCAACTGCTCCAGGCCCGAAAGGACGCGAGCGGCCGTCTCACTCGTGGCCGAGGTGATCGACAGCGCCATAAGCGTCTCGTCGGTGTGGAGGCGCGGGTTTTTGCTGCCCAGGAAATGCGTCTTGAGCTTGCTGATGGGCTCGATCGCTTCATCGCTAATGACCTCGAGCTCAAGGTCGACGCCCGAGACATGCTTGAGGGCGTTCATAATGAGCGAACTTGCGGCGCCCAGGCGCGTGGAGGTCTTACCGGTCACCACGGAGCCATCGGGCATGACCATGGCACCCACGGGACCGCCCGTCAGCTGCTCCCTGGTGAGGGCCGCCGAGCGCGCCGGTGAGTAGTTCTTATCGATGCCGGCTTTCTTCATAATAATCTTGAGACGGTCGACTTGCTCATCGCCCACGCCGGTACGGCGCACATTTTCGACCGCGGTAAAGTAGCGGCGGACGATCTCCATCTTGGAAGCGTCGCGGCAGGCATCGTCATCGGTGATGGCAAAGCCAACCATATTGACGCCCATGTCCGTAGGGCTCTGGTAGGGGCTCTTGCCCAGGATCTTTTCCATCAGGGCACGGACTACCGGGAAGGCCTCGACGTCGCGGTTGTAGTTGACCGTGGTCTTGTTGTAGGCCTCAAGGTGGAAGGAGTCGATGATGTTGGCGTCATCGAGGTCTGCCGTGGCGGCCTCGTAGGCAATGTTGACCGGATGCGTAAGGGGCAGATTCCAAACCGGGAAGGTCTCGAATTTGGCATAGCCGGCGGCCGTGCCATGCTTGTGCTCGTGATAGAGCTGAGACAGGCAGGTGGCAAGCTTGCCCGAGCCAGGACCGGGGGCAGTGACCACGACGAGCGGTCGGGTGGTCTCGACAAACTCGTTCTTGCCGTAGCCATCATCGGACACGATCAGATCGACATCGTGCGGGTAGCCCTCGATGGGATAGTGCAGCTTGGCAGGAATGCCGAGCGCGTTCAGGCGGTTGCGGAACACATCGGCAGCAGGCTGGCCGGCGTACTGGGTGATGACCACAGCCGCGACGGCAAAGCCGTTGCCGCGGAACAAGTCAACCAGGCGCAGCACATCCTCGTCATAGGTAATGCCAAGGTCACCGCGAGCCTTGTTTTTCTCGATATGGTTCGCGTTGATCGCGATGATAACCTCGACATCGTCGGCGATGCTCTTGAGCATGCGGAACTTGCTGTCCGGTTCAAAACCCGGCAGCACGCGGCTCGCATGATAGTCATCGAACAGCTTGCCGCCAAACTCCAAATAGAGCTTGCCACCAAACTGTGAGATGCGCTCCTTAATGTGAGCAGCCTGCAGCTCGATATACTTCGCATTGTCGAAACCCTGGCGCATGTATGGCTCCCGTCCCGTTTCCAATTAATGTTCTAGGCGATTATAACGGAGCAGACCCTCCCCAACGCCCAAGCAATCAACTGGCACCAACCAAACACGTCATCGATAAGTTGCGGTGGAATAGTTCCCGTTTAACCCCTCAAGACGGCCAAACAGGAACGATTCCACCGCAACTTCCCCTTTTTGGTTCAAACAAACCTGGCCTTTGTATCAATAATGGAAACGTCGCAGGTGGAGCATAAGTCAGCGAAAGCCCGCCAGAGCGAGCAAGGTGACGTGAAAGAGGAGGGCATAGGCCTTTTGGCCATGCCCGACGATTGAACGTCAGATTGCCGCTCTGGCGGGCTTGCAGCGTCGAGCGGTTCCGGCGTTTGGTAAAACGCCGGAACACAAGAGCGCCCCCTCCCGCGCACGGAACGGGAGGGGGCTAAAGGTAGGAGTCTACCGGTGGGTTGACCCCACCGGACAGACGATGACCAGGTGATCCTCTACAGGATCGTCAAGGTTTCCGTGGGGTACCCGTTGGGTACTTAGAGCAGCACGCAGGCGACGGTCAGGATGACGGCGCAGACGACGGAGAGAGCGACGATGAGCTTAAGGGCAAACTTGAGCCAGGTCGTCCACTCGATCTTGGCCAGGGCGAGACCGCCCATGATGGCGCCGGAGGTCGGGGTGAACAGGTTCACGACACCGATGGCGGCGGAGAAGATCATGACCATGACCTCGGGCGAGAAGCCGAGCTTAACAGCCAGCGGTCCCATGATGGGCATGGAGACGGTGGCCATACCAGAGGTCGAAGGGATCAGGAAGGACAGGCCGAAGTAGACCAGGAAGCTCATGGGAGCGAAGATCACGCCGGACAGGCCAGCCAGGGCATTGGCGGCAGCGTCGAGGACGAAGACATCGAGGCCGGTGTTAGCCATGAGGACGGAGATACCACGGGCGAGGGCGATGACGAGAACAACGGACATCATGTCGGCAGCGCCGGTGATGAAGGTGTTGACGATCTGCTTCTCGGACAGGCCACCGATGATACCGATCAGGACGGCCATGAGGAAGAACCAGGTGGAAGCCTCGTCGAAGTACCACTGGCCAATGGGCAGGCCGGTGATCAGGGCAGACCAGCCCTGGACGACGGCGTTACCGTCGGCGTCGTAGACAGCGCCGGCGTCGAAGAAGTTGGCGACGCCCTCGTTGAGGTCGGCCAGCGGAATGAAGCCGACGATCATGACGACGAAGGTGAAGGCGAAGGCGATCAGAACACCCTTCTGACGACCGGTGAGCTTGACCTCCTTGTGGACCTCGGAAGCAGCCTTGCCGTGAGCCTCTTCGGCGTCCTTGAGCTCCTGCATCGACAGGATGGTGGAACCCTTGTCAGCCTTGACCTTCTTGGCGTAGCTCATCACGAAGAAGATGGACATAGCGGTAGTGACAATCCACAGGACGGCACCGAGGCCGATGATGATGGACTGGTTGACCTCAATGCCAACGCCGGTCAGAGCGTCGACGGCAGCGCCGACGGCGAACGGGTTAACCGTGGAGCCCAGGCAGCCGCAGCCAGCGCCGAGCAGGACGGTAGCGGCACCGACCATGGGGTCGAAGCCAGCGGCCATCATGGTAGCGGCGAGCAGGGCGTAGAAGGGAACGGTCTCCTCGCACATACCATAGGTGGTACCACCGAGGGAGAAGATGAGCATCAGCACGGGAATGAGCATAATCTCGTTGCCCTTAAGCTTCTGCACCAGGACGGCGATGCCGTTGTCCAGGGCGCCGGTCTCGGTCATCATGCCGAGGAAGCCGCCCAGGATCATAACGAAGAGGCAGACGGGCAGAGCGTCAGCGAAGCCCAGGATCGGGGCGGTGCAGAAATCGCTCAGACGGGCGGCAGTAACCGCGCCACCGGACGTGCCGGAGACGATAACGGTAATCACTGCGACAATTGCCAGCAGAGCAAGAAGAATGGTGAACGATGAAGGCATACCGCGCTTTTTCTTAGCGGTCTCAGTCATAGTTCTCATCCCCCCTTCATAAATCATTTACTGATCTCGCCAGAAGCGGCTCTTCCGTGCCGTGCCTGCCGCTTGATGCGAGATTATTACCAGATAAAACCGCTCGGGGTGCGCAGTAATACACCCCGAGCGAGATGCTAGATGCTCTTACTTGAGCGTGGCGTACATGACAGCCTTAATGGTGTGCATGCGGTTCTCGGCCTCGTCGAAGACCTTGGAAGCGGGGCTCTCGAAGACCTCGTCGGTGACCTCCTGCTCGGTGATGCCGAACTGCTCGCACTTCTCGGCGCCAATCGTGGTGTTGGTGTCGTGGAAGCTGGGCAGGCAGTGCAGGAAGATGGCACCCGGGTTGGCCATAGCCATGACCTCGGAGGTAACGCGATACGGGGTGAGCTGAGCGATGCGCTCGGCCCAGACCTCGTCGGGCTCGCCCATGGAGACCCACACATCGGTGTAGATAACGTCGGCACCGGTGACGCCGTCCTTGACGTCGGTGGTCAGCTTGATGGTGCAGCCGTTGGCCTCGGCGATGGGCTTGCAGGCCTCGATGACGTCGTCGGCGGGCATGCACTCCTCGGGGCCGCAGGCCACGAAGTTCATGCCGAGCTTGGAGCAGACAACCATGAGGGAGCGAGCGACATTGTTCTTGCAGTCGCCCATGAAGACGAGGGTCTTGCCCTTGATGTCGTAGTTGAAGTTCTCCTGGACGGTCAGGATGTCGGCGAGCATCTGGGTGGGGTGCCACTCGGTGGTCAGGCCGTTCCACACGGGCACGCCGGACTTGGCAGCGAGCTCCTCGACGTCGTCCTGGGCAAAGCCACGGAACTCGATGCCGTCATACATACGGCCGAGAACGCGGGCGGTGTCCTCGATGGACTCCTTCTTGCCCATCTGCGACGAACCGGGATCGAGGTAGGTGACGCCCATGCCCAGATCCATGCCGCCGACCTCGAAGGCGCAGCGGGTACGAGTGGAGGTCTTCTGGAAGAGCAGAACGATGTTCTTGCCCTCGAGATAGCGGTGCGGAACGCCAGCGCGCTTCATGTCCTTGAAGTTCTTGGAAAGCTTGAGCAAGTACTCGATCTCCTCGGTGGAGAGGTCGAGGAGCTTGAGGAAGCTACGGCCGGAGAGGTTAACACCCATGGTTCGTTTCCTTTCGAAAAAATGAATTACATAAGTAATAGTGTTGCCCGTTTGACGGGCGAAACCGGTGCGGTTGTAGGGGGACCGCACCGGAACGTTAAAGACTTAGAGGTCCTCGCGCCAGAAGGGCATGCTCATGCAGCGCGGGCCGCCGCGGCCGCGGGAGAGCTCGGCGGAGGGCACGACGAGAAGGTCCAGGCCCTCCTTGTACAGCACGTCGTTGGTGACGGTGTTGCGGGCGTAGACGCAGATCTTGCCGGGCTCGACGCACAGGGTGTTGGAGCCGTCGTTCCACTGCTCGCGGGAGGCCGCGATCGGGTCGCCGCCGCCGCAGGGGATCAGCTTGACCTGGTCGACGCCGGTGGCGTCCTCCAGGACGTGCTCGAGGGTGTCCTCGATCAGGCGGATGTTCACGTCGCCCGGGTTCTTGCCGGCGGTCAGCTCGTAGACGCGCAGGGTGCCCATGATGGCGGGGTGGATCGTGAACTTATCGACGTCGATCTGGGTGAAGACCGTGTCGAGGTGCATGAAGGCGCGCGAGACCGGGATGTCGAAGGCCAGGATGCGCTCGACCTTGGAGTCGGAGTTCCAGAAGATGTTCTGGGCCATGACGTCGATCGCGGCGGCCTGGGTGCGCTGGGAGATGCCGACGGCGAGGGTCTTCTCGTTGATGTTCAGCACGTCGCCGCCCTCGGTGTGGAACTGGCAGTCGCGGCGGAAGTACAGCGAGACGTCCTTGTAGTCGGGGTGGTACTTGAAGATGTACTTGCCGTACAGGGTCTCGCGGTTGCGGGTGACCGAGTACATGCGGTTGAGGTTGACGCCCTCGCCGACGACCGCGAACGGGTCGCGGGTGAAGTAGAGGTTGGGCATCGGGTCGATGATCAGGTCGGACTCGGACTCGGAGTTGACCAGGGAGTCGAGGGTCGTGGACGCCGTGAGGGGCATGTCTATCTCGGACTTGGTCATGCCGGCCATGGTCTTCTTGACGAACTCGAGGTTGTCCTCGATGGAGTCCAGCTTCTCGCGGACGATCTGCGGCATGTGCTGGCCGCGGATGCCGGCCTCGGCGATGTACTGGTCGGTGAACTCGGCGCGGGCGCCGGGGACCTGGTCGAACACCTCAGCGACGAGGTTCTCGAGATAGAGGACCTCCACGCCCTGGTCCCTCAGGATCTGGGCGAAGGTGTCGTGCTCCTGCTGCGCGACCTCCAGGAACGGGACGTCGTCGAACAGGAGTCGCTCGAGCTCGTCGGGCGGCAGGTTGAGGAGCTCGTCGCCGGGACGGTGCAGGCAGACCTTCCTGAGCTTGCCGATCTCGGAAGGCACGTGCAGACCTTTCGTCATGGCCTCCTACCTTTCTTTCGGGCCCTTGTCAGGGCCGATTCGTTAGCGCCCCTCCGTGTGAGGCGTTATTGCTGACGACATATTTATATCCAAAATCAGCTCATACTTCCACCTTGCCCCCGAACGGTTTTTTATAGGGGGTGAACGGCATACACATATACTTCACGCATGGCACACTTCATCTTAATAAAGCGTATTTACGTGCTTAAACGCGTTTTCAATCCAGAAATCAAATGGAACTAAACTTTGTTAAACCACCCTCAAATTGTATATTTCCAATAAAGCTATGAATAGAATTAGCGATTCGTACCACGTCTCAACCATTTTCATTTTTATTCAGAAAAAAGTTTGTCCTATTCATTTCTGGTAAACAAATTACCGTTTACCAGACGCTTGATACCGTTCACCGGAAGCTCAGTATAAGGCCCGGCGGATACCGACTCGCTTTACGGCCCCATTTGTAACAACTTGACTTCTCGGTATGGAAAAACGGATCCGCTTCCCCTAGGGAAACGGATCCGTTTTCGATTATCTTCGACCAATTTGGATAAGGCCCTCGAAGATCATCGGAATCCTAGCGATCAAACTCCGCCAGTGCCTCGCCCAACAGCCTCAGGCCCTCGCGCAGAACGTCCTCGCTCGCGCAGTAGCCCAGGCGTGCGCCGCAGGGAAGCCCAAAACGGCTACCGGGTACCAGCAGCACTCCCCTCTCGGACAGCAGGCGCCTGCAGAACTCCTCGTCATCCTCGGGAATATCCAGCTGGATAAACGAGGTGGACACGCCCTGCGGGGCCGTCCAGGAAACGCGATGCTGCGTATCGATCCAAGCCTGCGCGATATCGCGGTTGCCAAACACGATCTTGCGATTGCGCTCGAGAATCTTATCCTTGTGCTCAAGCACATAGGTCGCCAGGTCATCGTTGAACACTCCGCCGCAGATCATGGTGTAATCGCGATAGGTACGGATGCGGTTGGACACCTCTTCGTCGGCCACGACCCAGCCCACGCGGGCCGCAGGCGTCGAATAGGTCTTCGACAACGAGTTGGTGACAATGGCCCTCTCGTACACGTCGACCATCGACATAAAGGACTCAGTATTTTCGAGAGGCAGATACACCTCGTCACTCAGCACGTAGGCGCCCACCGAACGGGCGATCTCGGCAATCTGGCCGAGCATATCGGCATCGAGCACCGTACCGATGGGGTTCGATGCGTTGTTGATGCAGATGAGCTTGGTGTCGGGGCGCACCAAGCGCTTGAGTTCCTCGATATCGGGCTTCCAGCCGAGCTCTTCGCGTAGCTCCCAATACTCGACCTCGGCGCCCAGCGTGCGCGGAATCTCGTAGAGCGGCGCATAGGTGGGCCACTCGGCGATAACGTGGTCGCCGGGTTCGACCACAGCCATGATGGCGTTGAGGTTAGCGCCCGTGCAGCCATTGGTCTGCAGAATGTGATCGGGATTGACCTCGCGACGATACAGCTTGGCAACCTCGGCCTTAAACTCCGGCGAGCCCTCGATCCAGCCGTAGTTCATCTTCTCGCGGTCCAGGCGCTCGTAGAACGTGGCGCCGCCCTGCTCATCGAGCGCGCGCAGCTCGCCCATGGTGAGCGACGAGATCGTCGACTGGGCGATGTCCCACGTGGCGCTCTTCTCCCAAACGTTGAGCCATTCCTCAACGCCAATCGTCTTGATGTCCATGGCCAAGCTCCTTACAAAAGCAGTCATCCAATCGTGTTGACGTTCCTCATACAAGATTGGGGCGGTGCGAAAACCCGCACCGCCCCAATGGGAGACATCTAATGGCAGCTAGATGTATGTATTATGACCTGTACGGGTCCTTGAAGACCCTAGAGGTCCTCGCGCCAGAAGGGCATGCTCATGCAGCGCGGGCCGCCGCGGCCGCGGGAGAGCTCGGCGGAGGGCACGACGAGAAGGTCCAGGCCCTCCTTGTACAGCACGTCGTTGGTGACGGTGTTGCGGGCGTAGACGCAGATCTTGCCGGGCTCGACGCACAGGGTGTTGGAGCCGTCGTTCCACTGCTCGCGGGAGGCCGCGATCGGGTCGCCGCCGCCGCAGGGGATCAGCTTGACCTGGTCGACGCCGGTGGCGTCCTCCAGGACGTGCTCGAGGGTGTCCTCGATCAGGCGGATGTTCACGTCGCCCGGGTTCTTGCCGGCGGTCAGCTCGTAGACGCGCAGGGTGCCCATGATGGCGGGGTGGATCGTGAACTTATCGACGTCGATCTGGGTGAAGACCGTGTCGAGGTGCATGAAGGCGCGCGAGACCGGGATGTCGAAGGCCAGGATGCGCTCGACCTTGGAGTCGGAGTTCCAGAAGATGTTCTGGGCCATGACGTCGATCGCGGCGGCCTGGGTGCGCTGGGAGATGCCGACGGCGAGGGTCTTCTCGTTGATGTTCAGCACGTCGCCGCCCTCGGTGTGGAACTGGCAGTCGCGGCGGAAGTACAGCGAGACGTCCTTGTAGTCGGGGTGGTACTTGAAGATGTACTTGCCGTACAGGGTCTCGCGGTTGCGGGTGACCGAGTACATGCGGTTGAGGTTGACGCCCTCGCCGACGACCGCGAACGGGTCGCGGGTGAAGTAGAGGTTGGGCATCGGGTCGATGATCAGGTCGGACTCGGACTCGGAGTTGACCAGGGAGTCGAGGGTCGTGGACGCCGTGAGGGGCATGTCTATCTCGGACTTGGTCATGCCGGCCATGGTCTTCTTGACGAACTCGAGGTTGTCCTCGATGGAGTCCAGCTTCTCGCGGACGATCTGCGGCATGTGCTGGCCGCGGATGCCGGCCTCGGCGATGTACTGGTCGGTGAACTCGGCGCGGGCGCCGGGGACCTGGTCGAACACCTCAGCGACGAGGTTCTCGAGATAGAGGACCTCCACGCCCTGGTCCCTCAGGATCTGGGCGAAGGTGTCGTGCTCCTGCTGCGCGACCTCCAGGAACGGGACGTCGTCGAACAGGAGTCGCTCGAGCTCGTCGGGCGGCAGGTTGAGGAGCTCGTCGCCGGGACGGTGCAGGCAGACCTTCCTGAGCTTGCCGATCTCGGAAGGCACGTGCAGACCTTTCGTCATGGCCTCCTACCTTTCTTTCGGGCCTTTCGGCCGAATCTCTCAGCGCCCTTCCGTAACGGGCACTGCTTGCTGACAGCTCTAGTTATATCCAAATTCCACCCGCAATTCCACCTCGCCCCCGAACGGTCAACAAAGTGCGATGAACGGTATATCGCATGTGATTCCCCCATGATGTACTTCGGCGTTCTAAAGTAACTTTTCTAAGGTAAACGCTCTTTTTTCTTAAAAACCATTTGCGATTGCGTCTCTAAACTTTTGATTCAGAATTGCATAGCTAAATCGGTTTTATGTATATAAATGATGTTTGTTTACGTTTCCGCCTGCATTCAATGATATTCAGCTATCCATCATTCTTATTCACACTTACGTACCAGTTGAGTGAGGATATAGACCGCTTGCAGACGAGCAGGGCGTCAGTCCTATGACTCGTCAGCGTAAGAAGTAGGTAAAGATACCGTTCACGCGATACGTTCGTGCCAGCGGTCGACTAAATTGAGACAATAGTGAATAAGAGTTAGGCTACCGTCCCCTACGGGGACTGAACGGACAGATGCATATGCCGAGCAAAATCGAAAAGAAGCAAGCCGCTGCAAAGCTGCGCAAGCCGCCGCGCGACTTCTCGTACACGCAAAACCGAGAGCTTAGCTGGCTGCGCTTTAACAACCGCGTGCTCGACGAAGCCTTCGATGAGACCGTTCCGCTGTTCGAGCGTCTAAAGTTCGTGTCGATTTTCGAGTCTAACCTCGACGAGTTTCTCATGGTGCGCGTGGGCGGCCTGTCCGATCTGGCAGAGCTCAAAAAACAGCCTGTCGACAACAAGAGCAATATGACCGCCTCCGAACAGGTCGATGCTGTCATGGCCGAAATGCCCGGGCTCCTTACTCGTTGGGAATCCATCTTTAAGAGCATCGAAGGCAAGCTCGACACCTTGGGCGTTCACCGCGCCCGCATCGATTCGCTTACGCCCGAGGAGCGCACCTTCGTAACCCGCTACTTCCAGGCCTACGTGTCGCCGGTCATCTCGCCGCTGGTCATCGATCCGCGCCACCCCTTCCCCAACCTGCGCAACGGCGCGCTCTATCTGGCCTGTGGTCTGGACGGCGCCACCGACGAGGAGAGCCTGCTGGGCCTTATCGAGATTCCCGCCTCGATGAACCGCGTGGTCGAGATTCCCTCGCCCACCGGCACCTACTCCTACATCTTGCTCGAGGACGTCATTCTCGCCTGCCTGGACAGCTGCTTTGGCTCCTATAAGCCGCTGGATCGTGCGCTGATCCGCGTCACCCGCAACGCCGACATCGATCCGGACGGCGAGGGCGTCGAGGAGGAAGAGGACTACCGCCAGCACATGAAGCGCATCCTCAAGAAGCGCCTGCGCCTGCAGCCGGTAGCGCTCGCCGTCTCGGGGTCGCTCGAGAAGGCGACGCTCAAGACTATCCGCAAGGCGCTCGAGCTCTCGCGTCGCTCGGTCTTTACCTGCGATATCCCGCTCGACCTGGGCTACGTCTTTGGCATTGAGGGCAAGATTCCCAAGCACCTGCGCAACGAGCTGCTCTTTACGCCGTTTAAGCCGCAGCCCAACCCCAACATCGACATGACCCGCTCCATCCGCGAACAGGTGCTGCAGGGCGACAAGCTGCTCTTTTATCCCTACGAGGCCATGAACCCCTTCCTGGATCTGGTGCACGAGGCCGCCTACGACCCCGAGTGCATCTCGCTGCGCATCACGCTCTACCGCGTGGCCAAGCAGAGCCGCCTGTGCGAATCGCTGATCGATGCTGCCGAGAACGGCAAAGAGGTCACGGTGCTCATGGAACTTCGTGCCCGCTTTGACGAGCAGAACAACATCGAGTGGGCCGAGCGTCTGGAAGAGGCGGGCTGCACCGTCATCTATGGTTCCGAGGGCTTTAAATGCCACTCAAAGATCTGCCAGCTCACCTATCGCGAGGGCATGGCGCTCACCCGTCTCACGCTTTTGGGCACCGGCAACTTTAACGAGAAGACGGCCAAACTCTACAGCGACTTTATGCTCATGACCGCCCATCCCGGCATCGGTGAAGACGCCAACCTGTTCTTCCGCAATCTGTCGCTGGGCAACCTGCGCGGCGACTACCGCTTCCTGGGTGTGGCGCCCGTCGGACTGAAACCGCTCATCATGCGCGGCCTGGATCGCGAGATCCAGCGCGCCCTTGCCGGCGAGCCCGCCCGCGTGTTCTTTAAGCTCAACTCGCTGACCGACCGCGAGGTCATCGACAAAATCGCCGAGGCATCGTGCGCAGGAGTCCGCGTGGACATGATCATCCGCGGTATCTCGTGCCTCAAGCCCGGTGTTCCGGGCAAGACCGAGAACGTGCATGTCCGTTCTATCGTCGGACGCTTTTTGGAGCATGCGCGCGTTTACGCCTTTGGCGTGGACTCGGACATGATCTATCTGAGCTCGGCCGACATGATGACGCGCAACACCGAGCACCGCGTGGAGATCGCCTTCCCCGTGCTCGACCCCACCTGCCGCGCCCTAGTACACGAGTACATGGGCATGCAGCTGCGCGACAACGTGAAGGCCCGCAGCCTCACGAGCGACGGCACCTGGGTCCCCGTAGAGCGTGCAGAGGGTGAGAAACCCTTCAACTCGCAGGAAGCTCTACTGGAGCGTGCCTATCGCAACGCCGAGGCCGCGCCCGAGCCCGTCATTGAGGCGGAACCTGCCCCCGAGGCCGAGCCGCAGCCAGTAGCACCCAAGGTCCAAGAGGTCCAGGCGACCGTCATTGAGCCCGAGCCTGCACCTGCACCTCGGCCCGAGACGCAGGTCACCAAGCCCGCACCCGAGACGAGCGCCCGTCGCGATAAGCCCGCTGGCAAGACCAAGGCCATCGAGCGCCATCGCCCCGGTCGCGTGCGCATGGGCCTGGGCCTGATCGGCCTGGGTCTTAAGACGCTCATTACCGGCAAGACGAAATAGTCGTTTGTAGAAGCAGTTTGTAGAAGCGCCCCGCATTTGAGGAAAGCCTCGGATGCGGGGCGCTTTTCCCTGCTACCATGGTGCGAACAACAACGCGAATGACAGGCAGGAATATGAAGCTCACTATAGAATCGATGACCTACGGCGCCGACGGGCTGGCGCACGCCGACAACGGCAAGGCCGTCTTTGTGCAGGGCGCCGTGGCAGGCGACACCGTCGAGGCCGAGGTCGTACAGGACGGCAAGTCGTTCATGCGTGCCCGCACCACCGAGATTCTGGAGCCAAGCCCCGATCGCATTCAGCCTCCCTGCCCCTTCGTGGGCATCTGCGGCGGCTGCTCGTGGGGCAATCTCTCACGCACGGCACAGCTCGCCGCCAAGGAGCAAAACCTGCGCTCCACGCTCGAGCGCATCGGCAAGTTCGCTCCTGAGCAGGTCGATGAGTTGGTACAGCCCATCTGCCACACCAAGGACGACTGGGGCTACCGCAATAAAATCGAGCTCGAACCGACCGTCGTCAACGGTCGCGTGCGCCTTGGCATGCACGGTGTCGACCCCAGCAAAATCGTGACCGTCGATACGTGCCCGCTGTTCGATAAGCGCTTCCCGAAGGCGCTCAAATCGGTCGTCGGCGCACTCAACTATCTAAGCGGCAGCCATGACTTGGGGCTCGAACGCGTGGGCATTCGCGCATCGCGCCGCACCAAGGCACTCGAGGTCGCACTCTGGACGCCCACAGGCTCTTTTCCGCGCTCGCAGGTCTCCCGCGTGCTGGCGGACGCCGCTCATCCCACGAGCATCGTGCGCGTGATGAGCAAGGGCGAAAAGAAGGCCCGTCGTGTCTCCAAGGTCGAAATGCTCGCCGGAGAGGGCTCATGGACCGAGAATATCGCCGAGGGTCAGATGCGCTTGTCTGCCCCGTCTTTTTTCCAGGTCAACACCAAGGGTGCCGAGATTTTGATCGATCTTGTCATGGAAGCGCTCGACCCGCAGGAAGACGAGCTTGCCGTGGACCTGTACTGCGGTGCCGGCACCTTTACCCTGCCGCTCGCCCGCCGCTGCGACTTTGTCGCCGCCGTCGAGGCCTACGGCCCCGCCGTGCGCGACCTGCGCCGTAACCTGGAGATCAACAAGCTCGATAACGTCGACGTCATTGGCGGAGACGCGGTGCGCGAGTTCCCCGACCAGGATGCCGACGTCTTGGTGGTCGACCCGCCGCGTGCAGGCCTCGCCCCCGAGGCGATCGACCTTATCGCCAGCACGAGTGCTCGCGATGTCGCCTACGTGAGCTGCGACCCGGCCACCCTGGCGCGCGATCTCAAACGCTTTGTCGAAGAAGGCACCTTCTCCCCCGTAAAGATCACGCCAGTCGACCTGTTCCCACAAACCTTCCACTGCGAGACCGTCGTCCACCTTAAGCGCAACTAGCCACTTAATCATTGCTCAGAAAAATCATTGGGAAATCGAGCGTGGCAAGCGGAGGTCTTCGGGGTATAAGACGGCTAATTGTATGCCGCCTATGAAAGGAACCCTCATGCCCAGCGTTGCCGTTCTCGCCGCCGATGGCTTTGAAACTATTGAATGCTTGACCATGGTCGATGTCATGCGTCGCGGCGGCGTACGTGCCACGCTCGTCTCGATCATGCCCACGCGTGAGGTCGTAAGTTCGCTGCAGATCCCCGTGACCTGCGATGCGCTCTTTGATGAGATCGACTTTGACGAATACGACTGTGTCGTGCTGCCCGGCGGCCTACCCGGTGCTACCAACCTGCGCGCCGATCAGCGCGTCTGCGACGTGGTCCACGAGTTCGCCGCAACCAAGCACGTCGCCGCCATCTGCGCCGCCCCGTTTATCCTGGGCGAGCTCGACCTGCTCGAGGGGCGCCATGCCACGTGCTTCCCTGGCTTTGAGAAAAGCTTCCCCGAAGGCGCCTATACCGGCGAGAAGGTCACGCAAGACGGCAACATCATCACTGCCAGCGGCATGGCACAGTCACTCCCCTTTGCATTGGAGCTGCTGCGCACGCTCGCCGGCGACAAGGCCGTCGAGAAGGTTGCCGAGGGCATTCAGCTATGATTTTGGCTTCGCAATCACCGCGCCGCATCGACTTGATGCGCGAGGCGGGCTATGACATTCGCATCATTCCTGCCGATATCGACGAAACGCCGTTTGATGGCGAGGCCCCGCTTACGCTCGTTGAACGCTTAGCACGCGCAAAAGCCGCCGCCGTTGCCGCCGAGCATGCCGAGCCCAATGAGCTGACGGTCGCGGCCGACACCATCGTCACCTTTGACGGCAAGATTCTGGGCAAGCCGGCAACCGAGGACGAGGCGCGCACCATGCTCCGTGAGCTTTCGGGCCGCACGCACCAGGTCGCAACCGGCGTCTGCATCGTTAAGGCAGGCGATACGGCCGCCCCGCATGCCGCCGAGAGCCTGTCCTTTGTCGATGTGACCGACGTGACGTTCTACGAGCTCACCGACGAGCAGATCGAGCACTACGTCGCCTCGGGTGAGCCCATGGACAAGGCCGGCGCCTACGGCATTCAGGGCACAGGAGGACGCATGCTCGTGCACGATATTTCGGGCGACTTCTATAACGTGGTGGGCCTACCCATCGCCCGCGTCGCGCGCGCGATTCAAAAACTCTCGTAATTGCATCTGGCGCTGGGTATCCCCCGGCGCCTACAATTTTGGCGTACCGTACGGATCCCGACCGGGCACAAGGCGCGGCGGAAAACCGATAGGAGTTAAACATGGATACACTGCTCGAGGCCATTGACGTCTGCGATGTCGATGGCTTTTGCTATGGCAACTATACGGACGAGGAGGCCGGCACCGGTTGCACCGTAATCGTGGCACCCGAGGGCGCCACCGGCGGCGTTGACGTTCGCGGCGGTGCTCCAGCATCGCGCGAAACCGACCTGCTGCGACCCGAGAACACCGTCGACAAGGTCCACGCCGTCTGCCTTTCGGGTGGATCGGCCTTTGGCCTCGAGGCTGCAAGCGGCGTCGCTCGCGAGCTTGAGAGCCGCGGCATCGGCCTTCCCGTCGGCCCCACGCAGGTGCCCATCGTGTGCTCCAGCTGTATCTTCGACCTCGCCTATGGCGACCCGACCGTGCGCCCCGACATTGAGGCCGGCATCGCCGCCGTGCGCGAAGCGCTCGACCACACCCCCGCCACGCTCGAGCAGGGCAACGTGGGCGCCGGCACCGGCGCCACTGTAGGCAAGCTCATGGGGCCTGCCACCTGCATGAAGGCCGGCCTTGGAACTGCTGCCGTGGCGCTCGGCCCCGTCAAGGTGGGCGCCGTGGTCTCGGTCAACGCCTGCGGCAACGTCGTCGACCCCTTCACCGGCGAGTGGGTCGCCGGTATGCGCGCCGCAGCCGATAGCGACCAGATCGTCGACATGGAACTCGCAGCCTTTGCCGCCGCCGGATCCATGCAGATGCCGCTCGACCGCACCAACACCACCATCAGCTGCATCGTCACAAACGTGGAACTCACTAAGGCACAAGCCACCAAGGTCTCCCAGATGGCCGCAGACGCCTACGCACACGCCATCCGTCCCACGCACACCACCAACGACGGCGACACCATCTACACCCTCGCCAGCGGCAAACTGGGCGCCCAGGCAAGCGCCGCCGTTCCCCTAGACCTGCTGGGCATGCTCGCAGTAAGGGCCCTGGAAACTGCCATCGTAAACGGAGCCAAAACCGCCAAAACCTCCCACGGCATCCCCGGCGCCGCGAAGTAACCTAACCTGACCGGTTGCCCGGTGGGGCTTGGTTATGTTTGCTGCTCTACAGTCCTGGCTCGCACGAAGAGCACATTAAGTGCTCTTCGGCTCGTGCGGAACTCGCGACAAACATAACCAAGCCCCACCGGGCAACCTACCAACCAGATTCTTTTCAGCCCAGGCCCCTGTGTACCGCGCGTCGAAGATCTTCAAATTCAACTAGCTGACAATCGATTCTTATAGCAGAGGCCCCTTGGCCTTTAGTTTGATACAAGTTCCGCACGAGCCGGAAAGCACTTAATGTGCTTTCCGTGCGAGCAGGACTGTTCGCAGTAGCAAACTAAAGGCCAAGGGGCCCAGTCAACCTATCAGCAGCGATTACTCAGCAGCTAGTTGAATTTAAAGATCTTTGAGGCAAGACGGTATAGGCCGAGTGTAGTTTTGTCTCCGGCCCGTCCGCGCAGATTGGTGAAGAACCCGACCACGCCGTAGCGGGCACGACGATACATGCGCTCGTCGTAGGCCTTCAAATCATTCCACAGCGTCTTTAGGCGCTCGTCGGCGCAATCTTCCTCGGAAAGCTTGGTAAGCACCGAGCAGATCGCCATCATCATGGTGAAGTAGCCCATCATGTACGAACGCAGGCGCGACGACTCAACATCGCTGTACAGGTGGCACGACTCCATCATGATACGCGTAACACGGAACTGCTGGTCCAGACGCTTGACCATCGTTGCCTCGTTGACGCTCTGACCTTCGCGGCCGATAAAGTAGCGGTAGAGGTCGATGTCGGCGTAGTACATGGTCTTGCAACGCGGCAGTGGCACGTAGGCGTAGATGTTGTCCACATAGAACGTGTGCGGCGGCATGGGAAGGTTGGACTCGCGCAGCACATCCGTGCGATAGCACAGGCTGTGCATGAGTAGGTTCTGGTCCAGGCGGAAATGACCGATCTGATCCCAGGAAAAGATCTTTTTGCGCGGCAGGGCAAATTTGTAGCCAATAGCGGTATGCGTGCCCTCGTAAACCTTCTCGTACACGTAGTTCGAGATAAACAGGTCAACGCGCTGATCGCGCTCTTCAAAGCCACGCAGAATCGACAGCATAGTCGAAAGAGCCGCAGCGTCGAGCCAGTCATCCGAGTCGACAACCTTGTAGTAGGTGCCCTGCGCCTCGCGCAGACCCGAAAGGACGGCAATACCGTGACCGCCATTCTCCTGGTGCACCGCGCGGATGATTCCAGGATAACGGGCCTCCCACTCGTCGGCCTTGGCGGCCGTCTCGTCCTTGGAGCCGTCGTCCACCACGATAATCTCGATATCGGTGGCGTAATTGCTCCCCTCCAAGATGGAGGTGATGCAATGGTCCATGTCCTTGGCGGCGTTATACGAGGGAATACCGAATGTTATGACTTTATGCATGGCAGGCGATAATCTCATCCGAAAGATCGAGGGCGGAATTGGTCACAGCGTCCATATCGTAGTAACGATACTCGGCCAGACGACCCACCGGGTGGAAGTTCGTCAGGTTCTGGACGCGCTCAAGATAGCGCTCATAGAGCTCACGGTTCTCGGGCTCAAGAATGGCGTAGTACGGCGTCTCGTCCGAGCCGGGCGTATAGGCCTTAGAGTACTCCTTCATGATGGTGGTCTTGCCGGGCAGGACCTGACCGGTCATGTTCTTGAACTCGGTGATACGCGTGTAGTCCTCGCTCGTGGTGTAGTTGACGGTGCCCACGGGCTGGAACTGGTCCATATCGAGCGTCTCGAACTTCATATCGAGCGTGCGGTACGGCAACGCACCCAAGTCGAGGTTGAACAGCTCATCGAGCGGACCGGTATAGACAATCTCGCCGCCGTAGACCTTGCCGTCGATCTTGACGGTAGTCTCGTCGATTTCAAAGAGGTCACGGGCGTCCACGTCGCAGAACACGTCGATCAGGTCGTGGTCGAGCATGTGCTCAAAGAGCGCCGTGTAGCCCTCCTGCGGCATGCCCTGGAAGGGAGCTTGCGGGAAGTAGCGGTCATCATCGCCCACAAAGACGGGAACGCGGCCGGTGATCGAGGGATCGATCTGATCGGGCGTCTGGCCCCACTGCTTCATGGTGTAATGCAAAAAGACGTTCTCGTAGACGTAATCGGCGACCTCGGCCAAGTCGGGGTCGTTCTTCTTACGCAGCTCCATAATGGGCACCTTGACATCCTTGCCAAAGGTCTCCACGAGCTTCTGATACAGCTCCTCGCCGCGCTCGTCACCAAAGGCGAGCTTGAGACTCGCATGGTTGAAGGGCACGGGCATAAGGGTACCGTTGATGTTGGCGAGCACCTTGTGCTGATAATCCGTCCACTTGGTAAAGCGCGACAGGAAATTGTGCACGCGCTCGTTAAAGGTGTGATAGATATGCGGACCGTACTCGTGGATCAGGATTCCGGCCTCGTCAGTGCAGTCATAGGCATTGCCCGCAATGTGGCTACGGCGCTCCAAAACGGCAACACGATAGCCGATGGTCTCGGCAAGACGGCGGGCGCAAACGGCACCGGCATATCCAGCACCGACGACAATCATGTCGTACGCGCCGGCGTTAAAGCCTTCAGGCAGGCCTGAGGTAATCTGCATCGATACTCCTTGTCAAAAGCCACGGGCTCGTTAGCTGGGCTTTTCTCGAACATTCTTCGAGACATATTTATCAGAGCGATTATAGCGCTAATGCGTCCTATAATGAGCTTGCCACACAAGGAAAGCTCAAGCATCGCGGCGTACATAATTGAAAGGTAAACCCGCTAGCAGCGGGTTTATTCGTGAACAGCCGGGCGCCTGGAGCTTAGCGAAACGCTTGTAAGGAGTAACATGAGCGATTTCCTTAACCGTATGAAGTCTGCCGCCAAGGCCGACCTTAAGACGATCGTCCTGCCCGAGGGCGAGGATCCGCGCACCATCGTCGCGGCCACCAAGATCATCGAGGAGGGCCTGGCAAAGATCGTCATCCTGGGCAACCCCGACGAGATCGACGTTCCCGGCGCCACCGTCATCGACCCGCGCAATGCCGAGAAGCACGAGGAGTACGCGCAGAAGTTTGCCGAGCTCCGCGCCAAGAAGGGCGTTACCATCGAGCAGGCTCGCGCCCAGGTGATGGACGCCACCTACTTTGGCACCATGATGGTCAAGATGGGCGATGCCGACGGCCTGGTCTCCGGCGCCTGCCACTCCACCGCCGACACCCTGCGCCCTGCGCTTCAGATCCTCAAGACCGCCCCGGGCACCAAGCTGGTCTCGGCCTTCTTCGTGATGTGCACCGACACCCCGCAGTTCGGTACCGACGGCACGCTGATCTTCGCCGACTGCGGCCTCAACATCAACCCGTCCTCCGACGAGCTCTCCGAGATCGCCATCGCCTCGGCCCACTCCTGGTCCACCTTCATGGGCAACGTTGAGCCGCACGTGGCCATGCTCTCCTACTCCACCATGGGCTCCGCCGGTGGCGAGGTCGCAAAGAAGGTCCAGGAGGCCGTGAAGTTCTGCAAGGAGAAGGCTCCCGAGCTCGCCATCGACGGCGACCTGCAGCTCGACGCCGCCATCGTCCCCACCGTCGCCCAGCTCAAGGCCCCCGGCTCCTCCGTCGCCGGTAAGGCCAACGTGCTCGTGTTCCCCGACCTCGAGGCCGGCAACATCGGCTACAAGCTGGTCCAGCGCTTCGCCGGTGCTGACGCCTACGGCCCCATCCTGCAGGGCATCGCCAAGCCGGTTAACGACCTGTCGCGCGGCTGCTCTGCCGACGACATCGTGGGTGTCGTGGCCATCACCGCCGTCCAGGCTCAGATGGCTGAGTAGCGAACATATCCCCTCGGGACCCTACAGGGTAAAGCTCTGAAAACGTCCTCGGACATGTCGGAAGCCCCCGCTGCGCACTACGTGCGGCGGGGGCTTCCTCCGTCCTGTGGAATATTTTCAGAGCTTTACCCTGTAGGGTCCCTGCCGTCACGTGGCAGTCAGGGTATCTGGAGTGGACGGCGGCTTGGCTACGAGCTGAGGCTGAAGATCTGGATGGCCGGGTGCCGTTGCTGGGAGTGCAGGCGTTACTGGCGATGGTCACTTTGGGACTGGTATTTCCGCCTGCTAGCAAAAAGGCCTCCGGAGCTGTTGCTCTGGAGGCCTTTCGTTTACTTGCAAATGCGCGCGTTAGTTGTTCTTGGTCAGGCGCTCGACGTCGTGGGCGATCATGTATTCCTCGTCGGTGGGGATGACCATGACCGTAACGGCTGAACCGGCGGCGCTGATGACCTGCGGGCCGTTGCCCACGGCCTCGCGGTTCTTATTGTTGTCGATGCGTACGCCCAGCCACTCAAAGCAGTCGCAGAAGGCCTTGCGGATCGACCAGTCGTTCTCGCCGATGCCGGCGGTAAAGGTGATGGTGTCCACGCCCGCCATGGAAGCGATCATGGAGCCAGCCTGCTGCATGGCCTTGTAGGCGAACATATCGAAGGCGAGCAGGCAGCGCTCGTCGCCCTCGGAGGCGCGTGTACGGATGTCGCGGGCGTCGTTGGAGATGCCCGAGATGGCAAGCAGACCAGACTGCTTGTTCATCATGTCATCGACTTCCTGATAGCTGTAGCCGCCCTCGCGCTGGAGGTAGCACACGGTGGCCGGATCAATGGAACCGCAGCGAGTGCCCATCATCAGGCCGTCGAGCGGCGTGAGGCCCATCGTGGTGTCGCGGCACACGCCGTCCTCGATAGCAGCGAGCGAAGCACCGTTACCCAAGTGGCACGAAAGCAGACGGTGGCAGCGCGAACCCAGGATCTCCTTGGCCATCATCCACTCATAGCGGTGGCTCGTGCCGTGGGCGCCGTACTTGCGCACGTGGTACTTGTCGCACACGTCCTTGGGCAGCGCGTAGGTATAGGCGACCTCGGGCATGGTCATATGGAACGAGGTATCGAAGACCGCCACGTTGGGCAGCTTCGGATACTTCTCACGGCAATACTCAATCGCCGCGGCCTCGCCGTAGTTGTGCAGCGGGGCGAGCGGGGCCACCTCGAGAATCTTGGCCATAACCTCGTCGTCGACAACTGCGGAATCATCGAAGTGCCAGCCGCCCTGAACGATACGATGACCAATGCCATCAATCGTAAAGTCGGTCTTCTCGAGCTCCTCGAGCACACGAGCGATAGCAGAGCGATGATCGGGGAAAGGGACCTCCTCGGTCTGCTTGGCGCCACCGTTCTCGGAGTGGCCAAAGATGCCCATGTCCGAACCGATACGTTCGCAGTTGCCCTTGGCGAAAACCTCGCGGGTATCGGTATCCAAAAGCTGATATTTAAGGCTTGAGCTGCCGGCGTTGACAACAAGTACGTTCATGAGACTCCTTTGCAGTGCAATACGGTCGACGCAGACCCCTTAAGGCGGCCGCATTTTAATAAGAAGTTATCACAACTTGATAAATAGCTATCAAGCATATCGCCCAACGAGCACAAAAGAGGGGCCGAACGGCGCTCGGTCGTCCAGCCCCTCCCCTCTTGCAATTACTTGCCGTTGACGATGCGCTCGACGTCGGAAGCGATCATGAACTCCTCGTCCGTGGGGATGACGAAAATCTTGACCTTGGAATCCTTGGCGGACAGGCACCAAGCGCCGTCGCCGCGCAGGGCGTTGCGGGCATGGTCCATCTTGACGCCCATAAAGGCCAGACGGTCGGCCACGCCAGCGCGGACAGCCGGAGCGTGCTCGCCGATGCCGGCGGTAAAGACCAGGGTGTCCATGCCGCACATGGAAGCAGCCATCTCGGCAGCCTTGGCGGCAATCTTGTAGACAAACATGTCGAAGGCGAGCTGAGCATCGGGGTCACCAGCGGCGGCGAGCTCCTCGACGTTGCGGCAGTCGTTGGTCTTGCCGCCGGTCACAGCCAAAAGGCCGGACTTCTTGTTCATCATCTCGTCGACCTCGTCGAAGGTGTAGCCACCCTCGCGCTGCAGGTAGCACACGGTAGCCGGGTCGATGGAGCCGCAGCGGGTGCCCATCATGACGCCATCGAGCGGGGTGAGGCCCATGGTGGTGTCCATGCACTTGCCGTCCTCGATAGCGCACAGGGAAGCGCCGGAGCCGATATGGCACACGACGACCTTGCGGGCCTCGCCGTTGGTCATCTCGGCGACCTTCTTGGAGATGTAACGGTAGCTGGTGCCGTGGGCGCCGTACTTACGGATGTGCAGCTTGTCGCAAACGTCCTTGGGTAGAGCGTAAGTCTTGGCGACCTCGGGCATGTTGAAGTGGAAAGCGGTGTCATAGACCGTGACGTTGGGCAGGTCGGGATACTGCTCCAGGCAGAACTCGATAACGTTGGCCTCGGGGTTGTTGTGGAGCGGCGCCAGCGGGGCGACCTCGCGGATCTTAGCGAGAACGTCCTCGTCGACGAGGGAGGAATCGCCAAAGTACCAACCGCCCTGAACGATGCGATGGCCGATGCCCTCGATCTTGACGCCGTTGGCCTCGAGGTCCTTCAGGACGACCTCGATGGCGACCTTGTGGTCGGGGAACTCGATGTTCTCGGTCACCTTCTTGGAACCGTTAGCAGCGTGGGTGAAGGTACCGCCGGTAAAGCAGACGCGCTCGCAGGAGCCCTTTGCGGACACCTTGTGGGACTTGGTGTCGATGACCTGATACTTAAGGGTCGAAGATCCCGCGTTGACGACCAGAACGTTCATGTGTCTCCCTACTAACAGGCGGTGTGGCGCCGCCAGGTTACATACGCTTCAATAATAAACCCAAACGCCCTCGCGCTCGGGTTTATTGGCGTTGATATATAAGTTATCGGTGTCTAAATACTCATGTCCTTTGGCTTGTAAGACGAAATAGCGCGGGGATATACACCAAAGAAGAAATCCCGAGCGCGACAAGCAATACGACTCGAATGCCCGCAGCGCTGCTCAACACAGCGTTGAGCAGATAGAAAAGAACAGCACCCACCGCCACCATCTGGCTTTGAACCGAAATCAATGAACAGCGCATCGAAGAATCAGCAGCATTTTGAAAAATTGAGTATTTAATTGGAGCAAACAACGAGTACGCAACCGTCTGCAGCACATAGAACACGGGCAGCAAATTAGCCGGAGTAAGGGGGATCAAAAACAAAGCTGTCAATACTAAGCGAATGATGCCGCAAATACGCGCAAAACGGCCCTTGTCGACATGAGCAATCACACTGGGCACAATAAGCCCCATGGAGGCCGAGGCAAGGAGCTGGACCGCAATGGTCACACCCGAAGCGACGGAATTCATTCCGCGGCCCGCAAGCAGCAGTGAGAAAAAGTCTTCCAGGGCGACAAAAGCAAATGCCTGAGAACAGTCCATGATGAACGCTGAACGAAGAATGCCATTACACGCAATAGCGGCACCGATCATCTTCGGGCTAATTCCACGCTCAGGTGCCCCCGCAGTGCCCCCTCTTCGCATCTCAGGAATGCAGACAACGACAACCAACGTCAACACCATTGCGATGATATCTGCCGAAAGACCAATGAGATATGCACCGACAGACGAAATGAAACCACCCACGCAAGCGGAGATGGCATAAGAGGCATAGAAAACAAATCGCTCAACGACATTAAGTCTTACGAGCTGGTCCTGAGAGACGCTGTCAATGTAAATCGCTTCTATGGATCCGCTCAGACATGCAACGGCAAAACCTTTGAGAGCGAACGCACCGATTAAAAGCAGAGGGAAACGGACGAGAAGCAGGG
The DNA here is from genome assembly GCA_958348225.1 of uncultured Collinsella sp. Lineage (GTDB taxonomy): Bacteria > Actinomycetota > Coriobacteriia > Coriobacteriales > Coriobacteriaceae > Collinsella. Next base: position 66,387 of record CATVYG010000001.1, on the reverse strand, counting down.
CAGCGTAGTATCCAAGCATCCCCACGACGCCAACGAGACCGCTTGTCTTTCGTCCAAACCTATCAGCAATATAGCCAGTGGGAACTTCGAGGATGAACTTGCTCACTTGATATGCAATCATCATGCTAGAAATCGCCACTATCGAGAATCCGACGAATTCAAGGTAAACCGTCAGAAAATACAAAATGGTGCTGAAGTTCGACAGAAAAACGAACGTCATATAAAGCAAAACCGTACGGTTTTTCATGCTCCGCCCTCCAAGAGTCAACAATCTGAATCGGAATCTTGGAAAAGCATGAGGGCAAAGCCGTCAGTCATGTGTTACAAGGCGTCAACATTCACTTGACAACACGAGGCCAAATGGCCTCACGAAGCAAGATGACGCAATAGGTGAAGAAATACCGTCTGGTGTCGATCGGTCCAGGCATTTTGTCGATAGCAAAAGTAGATGGGCAAGGCTACGTCATGCGAGCCTTCAATAGAGCACTCGCTCACTTCCAATCCATCTGATGCGAGAGAAGAGCCAGAAAAACTCAATATCAATCCCCCGGCTTGAAGAAACTCAGCCTGCGCCCTGCTTCCGTATTCGACATCGCGAAAGCGGAAATTAACCAGCTGAGCTTCGGGACATTGATTGATTGCATTGAGACAGGGTGACAAATTAATGGGAACAGCGAGCCTGCCGCCCAGTAACTCACGAATGGTCATAGCGTCAACAGATTGATGACCAGCTGGGCATGAAAGAACCCTGAGCTCCTTTTCACCCATATATTTTGAAGAAAGGACGCTGTCCCGTGGTTCCTCAAACGAGATAGCCGCGTCCGAAATTCCAAGTATAAGTGATTCAAAGCATGTTGCCGTTGGCTGATGCCACACATCAAGATGAATCTGAGGGTGCGAGCTTTCAAACGAGTCGTACCAGTTTTCGGAAAAAAGGAGCCCCCGCCCGTGAAGACAGGGGGCGTAAAGACGGAAATGGCCGTCGGGCGAAACGCCGCCGTTCCCCGATTGAGCGTACTTTTTGAGATCGTCGACTTGCGCCAGGATCACGCGTGCACGACGCGCAAATTCTCTGCCCGCCGGAGACAAAACAGCCTCCCCCGCCGATCGGTCGAGCAAAACAATCTGATACTCAGATTCCAACTTTTTTATTGCCGACGAAACGGCCTGCGGACTCACGTGAACGGCGCGAGCTGCTTTGCGCACGCCGCCATAGTTCGCTACAGCTTGAAGGTATTCGAGTTGAGAGAGCTGCATAGATTACTCCAAAGGCAGCCAAGTCGACGGCCTACGCGCCCTCAGATGAGGTTCTCGCCCAGGTTCTTGCCACCGAGAACGTGCATGTGGAAGTGCATGACGGTCTGGCCGGCGTTGACGCCCTTGTTGGAGATGACGCGGAAACCGTCCTCCAAGCCCTTGGCCTTAGCGACCTCCTGGATGGCGTGAGCCATGGCGCCCATGGTCTCGGCAGGTACGTTGTCGGCGATGTCACTGTAATGCTTCTTGGGGATCACGAGCGTATGGACCGGCGCCTGGGGATTGAGGTCGTCGAAGGCGATGACCTGGTCATCCTCATAGACAACGGTCGAGGGGATCTCGTGGTTGGCAATTTTGCAGAAGATACAATCGCACATAGTTGGTTCCTTTCTCACAGACCAAGGTAATTATATTTGGTCGGGATGGCTAGAACGAGAGGTTGTCGTCGGTGTTGGCGGCTTCGCCGTCGGCGAGCACGTCGTTGCCGTCGACGTCCTTAAGAAGCACCGAGACCTTCTGCTCGGCATCGGACAGGCGGGTGCGCAGGCTCTTGAGGAGCTCGACGCCGCGGGTATAGCTCTCGAGCGATTCCTCGAGCTCCATATCGCCCGACTCCAAGCTGCGAATGATGAGCTCCAACTCCTGCGAGGCCTGCTTGTACGTAAGCTGCTCGACCGGGGTTTTCTCTGCCATATCTGTTTCCTTTCCTAAAGGTTTATCGCTATGAAACGCGGTCTACTCGACCGTATCGACCGTTGCCGCAACGTTACCGTCTGCCATGCGCACGCGGATGGCGTCGCCGGGCTTAAAGGTCTTGGCGCTCGTGGCCACCCCATCATCGCTGTACGCGATGGAATAGCCGCGGGCAAGCACCTTGAGCGGCGACAGGGCATCAAGCGACGCGGCAGCTCGGCCCAGGTCGGACGCGGGCTTGCTGAGCATCGAACGTCCCTGATGCTCCAGACGGGAACTCGCAAGCGTGAGCGCATGGCGCTTGCCATCGAGCCCCGAGGTGCTTGTAACCAGACGCTCGGGCAAGCGCTCAAAGTTGGAGCGGAATGTCCCGACCGAGCGTACTATGGCGCCCGACAGGCGATCAGCAGTCAGCGCAAGCTCCGATTCGCGACGCTCAACCATAAATGTGGGGTCGTTGAGGCACGGGCGGCACGCAGCCGCATCGAGTGCATCGCCCAAGCGAGCCGAATAGGTATCCCAGGCACGGCGACCACGCTGATCGAGCATCTCCAGGTCGACCTGGGCCGACCCAATCATCGATGCCATCGCGGCACCCAGGCGCTGATGGCGCGCCTCGAGTACATCGGCCAACTCCGTCATAGCCGGCGCCACCGATTCTGCCGCCGCCGTGGGCGTGGAGGCGCGGCGGTCGCTCACCATGTCGCAAATCGAGGTATCGGGCTCATGGCCAATGCCGGTCACCACGGGCACAGGACAAGCCGCCACCGCACGGGCAAGCTCCTCGTCGTTGAAGGTCATGAGGTCCTCGAAGGAGCCGCCGCCGCGCACCAGCAAGATGCAGTCGGGCGCTGGCGTGATGGCGGCGGCACGGCGCAGGCCCTCAATAAGCTCGGCCGGCGCACCCTCGCCTTGAACCTTAGCGCCCACGCAGACGAGCTCGACGAGCGGGTTGCGACGACGCAATGTGCGCTTGACGTCGTCGATTACGGCACCCGAAAGCGAGGTAACGACCGCCACGCGGGAGCAAAACACCGGGATGCGGCGCTTACGCGCTTCGTCCATCAGGCCCTCGCGGCGTAGCTTTTCGGCCAGTTGCGCCACTTGTTGACGCAGCAGACCCTCCCCCGCCAGCGAAAACGAGCGAGCGACAAAGCTCATGCGGCCCGTGGCCTTATAGAGATTGAAGCTGCCCTTAAAGCTCACCTGCATGCCGTCGCGCAGATCGAACGTGCGCTTGAGATAGGCGCCCTTCCAGATGATGCAGTCGACGGCCGCCGAGTCGTCCTTGATCTGAAAGTAGCAGTGGCCGCTTCGGGCGTTGGGACCACGAAAACCCGTGACCTCGCCCAAAACGCTCAGCTGCGGAATGGCATCGAGCGCGCCGGCGGCGATCTCCACCGCCTGGCTCACGCTGAGCTCCTTGCGCTCCTGATCGTCCGAACCGTCGAACTCGGCGGAAACGGCATTGCCGGTTAGATTCCAGCCCGCCACGCAGCCTCCTTTCGTCATCGTGCACATGGGCTCCGGCCCTGCGCAAATTCAAGTCCAACACATAGTACAGCGCCGCGGGGACACGAATCCCCGCGGCGCCTGCCTGTCCCATTTGTTATCGGTTGGAGTTTCTGTTGTAGCGAGCCATAAGATAGAGCAGCTGAATAATCGAGGTGAGCGCCGCAGCCACATAGGTAAGCGCGGCGGCCGTCAGCACCTTCTTGGCACCGTTGACCTGCTTGGAGCTCATACCCGACTGCTCAATATACGCCACGGCACGCCGGCTGGCATCAATCTCAACCGGCAGCGTAACCAGTTGGAACAGCACGCTAAACGAGAAGAAGATCAGTGCGAGGGTCGTGAGTCCCGCGATGTTCATAAACAGGCCCAAGAGCAACACGATGGTCCAGGTGTTCTGGGTAAAGTTGACGACCGGCACGAGGGCGGTGCGAACCTTCATCATGGCGTAACCGCTTTGACGCTGGGCGGCATGGCCCGCCTCGTGGCAGGCGACGGCAACGCTTGCGACCGACCCGCCCGAACGGTTGGCATCCGAGAGATACAGGTTATTGTCCTGCGGGTTGTAATGGTCGGTGAGCTCGCCGGCGACACCCTTGATACCCACGGCGTTGCAGCCGTTGGCGTCGAGCATGCGGCGAGCGACCGTGGCGCCCGTGTCGCCGTCCGAGCGAACCTTGGACCAGGTTTTGTACGTCGAGTTGATATAGTTCTGTGCGGCAAGACCAATCACCGTGCAGACAAGAACAACCAGCAGGTACAGCGGGTCGATGCCAAAGCCGTATCCATAGTAATAAGGCATGCGAATTCCTCCGAATCGAGTTACACGTTGGAGGCATTCTACCCACTCAAGCGGCTAGGCTTCCTTACAGCAATTCAATTTTGCCATCTTTGACCGTCAACCCCATGTTGCCCGAAAGCAGATCGTCCAGGCGCGAGCCCACAAGCTCAAAGCGCCAGCCTTCGCGCAAGGGGCTCTGCTCGGGATGCTCAATGTAGTCGGCCAGGTCATCGCGCGAGGCAATGACCGAGGTCGCCACTCCCGAGCGTTCGGCAACCAGGCGGATGAGCGCGTACATGAGATCCGTCACGCTCTCCAACTCCGGAGAGATCTGGCGATGCCCGCGCACCATGAGCGGCAGGCGATCGTGCGGGCAGCTTGCGCCGCGCTTGATGGCCATGAGCGCACCGTCCACGTCGCGCTCCCCCAACTGATCGGTACCGCGAATGCTGCGGAACTCCTCAACGCGCACGGGATTGCGTTTAACGAGCGCAAGCAGCGTGTCGTCGGACATGACCCATTTGCGCGGGATGTTGCGGCGCTCGGCGCGGTCCTCGCGCCAGGCGGCGAGCTCGCGCGCGATACCCAGCTGGTGACGACTGCACGAGTTGATGCGTTTGACCTTGCGGAACGCCTCGTGGCGATCGGCGCGATAGTGCGACTCGTCAGCCAGCGGGCGCAGCTCGTCGAGCACCCAGTCCACGCGGCCCAGCTCGCGCAGGCGGCTCATCATCTCGGTATAGGCCACGATCAGATACTTGACGTCATCGATCGCGTACTCAATCTGCTTATCGGTCAGCGGGCGACGCGACCAGTCGGTCAGTGACTCGGTCTTGGGCAATGAGACGCCGCAAAACGTCTGCACGAGCGCGCCGTAGGAAATCTGCTGACGCTCGCCCAAAAAGGCGGCGGCCACCTGCGTGTCAAAAATCGGACGCGGCAGCACGCCTACGGTATGGAGCATGACCTCCATATCCTGCGAGCAGGCGTGGAAGACCTTGGTCACGCTCTCGTCGGCCATAAGCTCGGCCAGCGGCGATAGGTCGTCGATTACCAGGGGATCGACCGCTACGCTCTCGGCAGGGGTGGCAATCTGAACCAAACACAGACGCGGATGGAACGTGCGCTCGCGCAAAAACTCGGTATCGACGGCAATCGCGTCGAACTCACGGGCGCGCTGGCAAAAGTCGAGTAGAGCCTGATGTGTGGAAATGTACATATCAACCCATCGAATAAGGTTAGGCCCGAAAAACACGGGTAGGATATCGGCATTGCCTTACAACTATACTCGGTTAGTCACAGAACGGGAACGTAAGTATGCGCTGCCTTATCATCCACAACCCGGCATCGGGCCCCAGCTCAGATGAAATCTACGCATTCACGCACGCCCTCGCGCAGGGCGGCGACGAGGTCGTGATGCGTTTTATCGGCGATGGTATGGAACCCGAGGATGCCGTGGCGGACGTGCGCGAATTCGATCGCGTGGTCGTTTCGGGCGGCGACGGCACCGTCTCCAACGTGCTCGACCAGATGCGCGGGTGCGGTGTCCCCACGCTCGTCTTCCCCTCCGGCACGGCCTGCCTGTTCTTCAACAACATTGGCAACGCCCCCGAAGCCGCGGCGCTCGCCAAGGCCTGCCGCGCCGGTCGCACGGTCAAAGTGGACATGGGCGAGCTCTTTTGGCTCGACGAGGACGGCAACGAGAAGCGCCACGGCTTTATCATCATCGCCGGCTCGGGCTTCGACGCCGAGATCATGATGAAGGCCGCCCCCACCAAAAACGACATCGGCGAGATCGCCTACTTCCTCTCCGCGCTCGCCACGCCCAACCCCACGGTGGCGCACTTTACGATTGAGCACGACGGCATTGTCGAGGAGCTCGACGGCATTTGCTGCATGGCCGGCAACACCTCGGTCATCCAAAACGACATCAACCTGTTCCCCGACTGCCGCATGAACGATGGCATGGTCGACATTGCGGTCATCGAACCCGTAAAAACTGTGCAGCTTCTACCGACTGTGATCACCGCCGCACTCGACCCCGCCGGCAAGGTACTCGGGCGCCCGCAGTTCAAGATCATCCAGACCAAGGAAGCCAAGATCACCTGCACCCCGTCGCTGGGCATGCAGTTCGATGGCGAGATCATCTCCAGCAACTCAGGCGTCTTTGGTGCCCGCGCACTTCCGCAATGCCTCGACCTCATCGTCGATGAATTCTCACCGCTTGGTAAATAGGAGGACCCCATGAACGACAATCCCCTGATCGGCTTTATTGTCATCGTCTTGGCCATGCTCGTCGGTTACGCCATCAACGTGATTCACCGCCGAAAGAAGTAATTCCACATTGGTCTGATATTCATCCAATTATCGTCTCTCCCGTTGTTTATGCAAATCCTAAACAGCGGGAGAGTTTTCTTTTTGACCGCCGTCTAATGCTTTATTCAGCTACAGTAAATGCAGGGTGCCTTTATTTAACTAAAGCCATAAAATGAGTATTATTATCCGTTCATCGTATATTTCTTCACGCTCATCGAGTAAAAGCTGTTGTCGAATGAATACTCTTTACACTTCCTTTAGGCTAATAGATGTATTTATTAGCTGAAATCCTGCACGGTTCCGCGGGGTTTCAACGGTTGGGAGGGATTATGAGGTTTACTCATCCTGTCAACACGCTCAAAAAGCTCGGCTGCGGCCTTGCGTTTGGAGCAGCGGCCATCATGGCCATGCCGACTTCGGCACTCGCCTGCACCCAGATCTACATGGGCAGCAAGCTCACGGCAGACGGCAACACGTACTACGGCCGTTCCGAGGACTTCGGTCCGCGCTATGTCAAGCACTTTGGCATTGAGCCCGCACACAAGGACGGCAACGAGTACACCTCGGTCGAGTCCGGTTTTGAGTACAAGTCCAAGGGCGCAACCTACCGCTACACCTTCGTTCGCGACAACCCCTCACAGTGGGAAGATCGCTACGACGCATATTCCGAGGCAGGCATCAACGAGAAGGGCGTCTCCTGCTCTGCCACGTTGAGCACCTCCTATAACGAGAAGGCCGAAGAGGCCGACCCCATCACCGAGGAGACTGGCATTGGCGAGTACAGCTATGCCAGCGTCATCCTGGGCGAGAGTGCCACGGCCCGCGAGGGCGTCGAGCTCATCGGCAGCCTGATTGACGAGCAGGGCGTCTGCTCCAACGACCAGATCATCATCGCCGACAGCACCGAGACCTGGCTGTTCGCCGCGCTTTCCGGCCATCAGTGGATTGCCATGAAGCTCGCCGATGATATCGCCTCGCTCAACCCCAACATCGGCAACCTCACCTATAACGTCGACCTCGATGACACCGAGAACTGTCTCCATTCCGAGGGCATTGAGTCCATGCCTAAGGAGAAGGGCTTTGCCGAGTACACCGACGGCAAGTTCGACGTCGCCAAGACCTACGGCGAGGAGATCAGCGAGGCTGGTATGCACCAGTGGTCGCGCTATATCCAGGGTCGCGATTACTTCATGGCTCCGCTTGCCGAGGGCACCGACTACGAGATCGTCAAGGACGAGCGCGAAGACGCTCGCGCGACGACCGGCGCCCTGGTCCACGAGATGCAGCCGCTGTTCTTCCAGCCCGGCAAGTCCGACTGGAACACCTTTGAGATGATTCGTTCCTTCGCCGCTCGCGGCGAGAATGTCGCCGGCCTCAACGCCAACACCGACGGCGCCTATGCCATCGGCTCCAACCGCAACACCGAGATCCACACCTTCCAGATCCGTCACGGCATGGATCCCGAGATCGCGACCATTCAGTGGGAGATGCTCTCCAACGCCGAGTTCTCCGTCGCCATCCCTCTCTACTCCGCACTGCTCACCGAGGTCAGCCCCTACTTCAGCGATCAGGATGTCTCCTTCGATCACTGCGAAGAGGAAGACGTCGTGAACAACGAGGAGCCCAAGAACTCCATCAACTACGTCCTCATGGACATCAACACGCTCGCCTATGAGAACCGCGACCACTGCGCCACCGGCGTCCGCGCCTATCTCGATGCCCTGCAGAAGGAACTCATCGAGCAGAACCTGACCGTCGACGAGGCCATGCAGGCCGAAGAAGGCACCGAAGCCCGCACCGCCCTGGCCAACAAGGCCGGCAAGGCTGCAACCAAGAACACCTATGTTAAGTGCAAGGCCATGCTCGAGGAGATGCGCGACTACCTCAAGGAGGGCGATTTCTCCGAGGAGTTCGTCCCGAGCGACTACGATGCTGACAACGACTGCCTGGTCGAGTCCATCACCTACGCCGACGAGGCCCTTTCCGATGAGGACGTGGCCGAGCCCGAGGCCGAAGAGGAAGAGGTCACCGAGGAGAAGTCCGAGGGCAACAACATGGCCGCCATGGCCGTTGGCGCCGTCGTCATCATCGGTGTCTGCGCCTACGTGATCTATCGTCGCAAGAAGGCCTAAGGCCCTCATGTCCTAGCTGAGCGGGCAAGGCAGCAATGGCAGGCTCGCCCGCTTAACCCGCCTTTTGACCGACGGGAAACCCGCCTGAAATCTTTTCAAAAAAGATTTCCCCGCACACACTTTGCTGTGCTATAGTGCAGCGCAACAGCAACTAGGTGCGACCGTACCATGGCATCACGAAAGGAGCCACCGACATGAAGAACGCGATGAAGTCTCTCAACAACTGGTGGTGGCGTGATGCGAATACGATCGGTCGACGGTGAGTCCCTCACGCCTGTTTTTGCGCTCTAGGTGATTGGAAGGCCTCCGGTTTCGACCGGGGGCCTTTTTCTATCTCGAGCCCGATCGCATTCGCATCACGCGCCTCCGCTTTTCTCTTGCACTCCCATTCCGAAAGGATTTTCACCATGTCTCAGAACACCACCGCCACCCAGCCCCGCACCGTCCAGACCGCCGACCGTGGCAAACTCGATGTCCGCGCCCTCGTCCTGCTTGCCATCCTGCTCGCCGCCGGCTTCATCCTCAACTTCACCGTCGGCAAGGCCATCTCAGGCATCTCGGGCGGCATGATCAGCCCCGAGTTCATCATCTCGGCCTTCTGCCTCACCATCCTGGTCGTTCGCCCCAACATCGGCCAGGCGCTCGTCATTGGCCTCATCTCGGCTGCCGTGATCCAGATCACCACCACTTCGCCGTTCGTTGATTTTGCCGCCGAGGGCATCGCCGCCATGCTCATGGCCGGCATCGTCAATGCCGCCGGCAAGAACGGACAGGTCAAGCCCGCGATCGCCATTGTCGCAACCTTCCTGACCACCTTTGTCTCCGGCGTCATCTTCATGGTCATCAAGATGGCCATGCTCGGCGTGGTCGGCGAGCTCGCCGCCGCTATGCTGCCCGTCGTCGCCATGACCGCCGTCTTTAACGCCATTCTGGTCGGCGCCCTCTACTTGCCCATCCAGAAGGCCCTTAGGCTCAACTAACCCGTTCGGCTTTACGAGCCACCCCATCTTGGCGTTCATTCGTCGCTCGCGTGCCCAAGTACGCTTCGTTCCTCTTTCGCGCCAACCTGGGGCCCCTCGTAAAGCCGTCTCCGTGCTTCACCACCAAAGACCGTCCCAAACAACGAGCTTTTTTGGGACGGTCTTAAACAACTGGTCATTTAAGACTGTCCCCAATGACTATGAAAGGTATCCATGGAAACGATCATCAACGTCGACGATGTCTCGTTCTCCTATGGCACGCAGACCGAGCAGGCGCTCAGCCACATCTCGCTCAGCGTGAACAAGGGAGATTTCATCGGCATCATCGGGCCCTCGGGTGCCGGCAAGTCCACGCTTACCGCCTGCCTGTCGGGTGCCGTGCCCCACCACTACACCGGCACGTTCTTTGGGTCCGTCATGGTTGACGGCCACGACACCTGCGAGGTCTCGCTCACCGACGTGTCGCAAATCGTCGGCAGTGTGCTGCAGGATATCGACACGCAGATGGTCGCTTCGGTCGTCGAGGACGAGATGCTCTTTGGCCTCGAGAACTTTGGCGTTCCCCACGACCAGATCGAGCAGCGCGTGAGCGAAACGCTCGAGACCGTCGGCATCAGCGACCTGCGCGACCGCGAGATCGCCACCCTCTCGGGCGGACAGAAGCAAAAAGTGGCCATCGCCGCCATTCTCGCCATGCGTCCGCGCGTCTTGGTTCTCGACGAGCCCACCGCGGCACTCGACCCCGCCAGCTCCACGCTGGTTTTCGAGACCCTGCGTGAGGCCAACCGTGCACTCGGCATCACCATCGTCGTCGTTGAGCAAAAGGTCGCCCTGCTTTCGGAGTACTGCAACCGCGTGCTCGTGCTCAACCATGGCGAAATCGCGCTGCAGGGCGAGCCACACGAGGTCTTCGCGCATACCGACGAGCTCCGTGCCATCGGCGTCGACTGCCCTCGCGTCACGCGCATCTTCAATAGCCTCGAGGCCGATGGCCTGGTAAGCGGTACCCCTTGCTTGGATGTCGATGAGGCCGAGCGCCTGATTTCGGGCATCGTCGACCCCGCACACGCGGCCATCGAAGCCCAGACGCCCACCGGTTCCCCGCATGCACCGTCGCTGCGTCCGCATGCCAAGGACGCCGAACCCGTACTCACCTTCGACCATGTCGAGTTTGCCTATCCCAATGGCGGCGCCGCCGTCCACGACCTCAACCTGACCCTCTATCCCGGCGAGCTCGTGGGCATCGTCGGCCAGAACGGTGCCGGCAAGACCACGCTCACCAAGCTGCTCACAGGCCTGCTTAAGCCCGCCTCGGGCAGCGTGCGCGTCACGGGACTGGATACCGCAGCCGTTCCCACGAGCCGCATCGCCCGCGAAGTCGCAACCCTCTTCCAAAACCCCGACCGCCAGATCTGCAAGGACACCGTACTCGACGAGGTGGCTTTTGGCCTGGAGCTTGCCGGCATCGACCGTGCCGAGGCACTGCGTCGCGCCCAGCTCGTCATCGACCGCTTTGGCCTGCCTGCCGATGAGGCGCCTTTCTCGCTTTCGCGCGGTCAGCGCCAGATGGTGGCACTCGCCTCTGTCGTGGTCGTAGAGCCCAAGATCGTCGTGCTCGACGAGCCCACGAGCGGCCTTGATTACCGCGAGTGCATGACCGTCATGGAAACGGTGCGCACCATGGCCGAGCGTGGTTGCGCCGTTATCATGGTCTGCCACGATATGGAAGTCGTCTCGGATTTTGCCGAGCGCATCGTGGTGATGGCCGACGGTCGCATCCTCGACCGCGGCCGCACGCACGAGCTATTCTCGAACATCGATCTCATGCGGCGTGCCTACGTGGAGCCTCCCCAGGTTATTGAACTCTCGCGCCGTCTGGCATCTTCCGTCTCGCCCGCTTTTGCGCAGGTGAGCGAGGTCACCGATGTCGTTCGAATTACCAAGGAGATGGTCCACCGTGGTTAACGTCATCGACTACATGCCGGGCGATACGCTACTGCATCGCCTGAACCCCGTCGTCAAACTGGGCCTCGCCGCCGCCATCATCGTCGGCATCTTCTTGTCCGACACCTACGTGGCGCTGCTGGGCTTTTTGGCACTCACCCTTGCGCTGGGCGCCTATGCCGGCGTCGTCGACTGTCTGTTCTCGCTGCTCAAGTTGCTGATCCCGCTCGCGCTTATCATGCTGGTGCTCCAGCTGGCCTTTATGCGCGATGGCAACGTGGTGTGGGGCTTTATCACCGACACGGGCCTCATCACAGGATCGAAGGCCTGTCTGCGCCTACTGGGTGTGGCGTTACCACTCATCCTCATGCTCATGGTGACCAAGCTCAACGACCTTGCCAACGCCTGCGTCGAGGTGCTGCACGTACCGTATCGCTATGCCTTCACCTTTACCACGGCGCTGCGCTTTGTGCCGGTGTTTGGTCAGGAGATGAACGCCATCATGGAGGCGCAGACCGCACGCGGCGTCGAGTACGACACCAAGAACCCCATCAAGAAGCTTAAGCTCATGCTGCCACTGTGCGTGCCACTGCTCATCTCGAGCGTGGGCAAGACCGATGCCACAGCCTTGGCGGCAGAACAGCGCGGCTTCTATCTGCGTACGCGCGCCAGCTCGTACAAGCGCTACCCCATCAAGGGCCTGGACATCGCCGTGCTCATCGTCAGCATCGCCCCCATCGCCATCGGCTTCCTGTTCTAGTTCACCACCGACAGCAACCGCCCAACGCAAAAGGCCTCGGCTCGCACCAAACGAGCCGAGGCCTTTACTGTTTCACCAGATAAAACCTACCAAAATTAACCTGTCCCTTTTTGGCGGGTCGGAAGCTAGAGGCGGTAGGGGGCGCCGCTGCGGATGATGGATTCGCGCACCAGGACATCCATGGCGTCGAGGGTGATCTCGGGCATCTCTCGGTACTTTTGCAGCACCGAGAGCTCGGTGCAGGCCAGAATGACGCGGTCGCAGCCGCTACGGGCGAACTCCCACATCACGCGGTCGAACTTATCCATATCGGGCTCACGTCCGGCCTTCACATCATCGTAGATAAGCGACATCACATCGTTCTGACGTTTCTCGCTGGGATAGACAACCTCAACACCCGCAGCCTTACATTCGCGGCCGTAGACGCCCGCGCCCACGGTTCCGTCGGTGCCCATGATGCCAATCTTGTGCACCGGCTCGGCCGGCATACTCAGGTTGGGGTCGAACTCGCACTCCCCCATCACCGCACCGGCCAGAGCATAGCGCACCGACTCACGCGGCATGTGGATAATCGGCACCTTCGTAAACGACTGGATCTGGTCGTAGAAGTAGTGTGACGTGTTGCAGGGAATAGCAATGTGCGCACAGCCCAGCGACTCGAGTGCCTGGGTACACTCTTTCATGGTCGCCAGCAGCTTGGCATGCTCGCCGGTCTTAATGGCCAGCGTGCGGTCGGGCATGGTCGACTTGGAGAGCACCACCATGTCGATATGTTCCTGATCGCAGGCAGCAGCCGTATGACGCACCACCTGGTCGTAGTAATACGACGTGGCCTCGGCGCCCATGCCGCCGATAACTCCCAGCTTTTCCATCGCCGCCTCCTTGGTGACGCTTGCGCAATTGCGCGTATCATACCCGCGCCCGCCCGATGCAAACCGGACGGGCGCCGCGCTCATCTACTTGTAATACGTCTTGAACAGCTTAAAGTGGCGCAGCTTGGTGTGCCACATGCGCAGCCAGCGGTTAAAGACAAAGTCGCCCTTCATAAACGAAGGGTCGGCGCCCTTGCCTTCCTTGTCCAGGCGATGCACCTTAGCGCGCAGCTCGGGATCCTTGACGTACTTGTCGACGACGCCCATGGGGACGACCATCCACAGGGCCTCGTCCTGAGCCGTCACAAACTCCGGCTCAAATGGACGGTTGAACACATACTCGTCCACCACATACTTGGCAACGTTAAAGCCACTGTTAGTGACGTAGTAGTTACTGCGGCCCTGGCGCGTGTTGAAATCGAAGAACTTAAACGAGCCGTCGCGCTCGTCGTACTTAACGTCAAAGTTGGAATAGCCCACAAAGTGAAGGTCCTCGAGCAACTTGCGCACGCCGCCCATGAGCTCGTCGTTGGGCTCGGTAATGATACAGGCATGGTTGCCGACACCGTGGGGCTGATGCTCCTCGAGCAGCACGTGACCCAGGCACATCATGCGCACCTTGCCGTTGCGGTCGGAATAACTGGTGAGCACGCGCATGTACTCGTCGTTGCCGGGCACGCGATCCTGCAAGATCAGGTCGTCGGTGTAGCCGCTGGCATACGAATCGCGAATGACCTGTTCCAGCTCGGCGCGGTCGGCAATCTCATAGGCCTTCTTCTGGCCCTCGAACTCGTGCTGCCACCACATGATGCCGTCAGAAGGCTTCAGAATCATCGGGTAAGGAAAATCGATCTGGTCGAGCACTTCGGCAGGCGCCTCACCCTGGGCATTGAGCATCGTCTTGGTAAAGGTAAACGTGTGCGGATAGGGCACGCCATGCTTCTCGCACAGCTCGTAGAAGATCTCCTTCTTCTGGCACTGCTCGAGCATGCTGTAGGGCGCGTAGGGAGCGACGATGTTATCCGCCAGCTCATGAGCATCCTTGGCTTGAGCCACGAGAGCGACATAGTTATCGCCACAGCCCACAAGGACAATCGTCTTGTCGGCATGCGCTTGGGCAATGCCGTTGACGGTTTTGAGCATCACGGGCATGGTGTCGATATCCACGTTGGGCGTGTAGTCGATAATCTGGCTGCGGTACGCGGGACCCGTCTGATACTTGCCAAAGACCAGACTCTTGACCTGGTACTCCTCGTAGAAGGCGCGCGCCACCGAATAGGCGTTGATGTCGCCACCGAGCAGCACGGGAATGAACTCGCGCTCTGTAAATTGCAATGCCATGGAAACTTCCTATCATGAACTGCCCACACAACGGGCGGTCTTTGCGCAACTGATTTATTCTAGCGTGCCAAGCCGCCGGCGCCCAAAGCTCCACCGTATCTATGGCAATCGACGTAATCGTCCAGCACGAAGGCCAGCACGAAGACGGCGCCCACCGTTGTATGACAATGGGCAATGAACCTACCGTTGTTGTAGGATTCAGCGTATTGACATCCTCGAGCGAAAGGCGCACACGTGCCCCAAGACCATCCGACCGATAATCCCATCCTCAATGCCGCGAGGCGCGAGCTGGCGGAACGTGCGAAAGCGACCGCTCCCCTGTGCACGGCAAACGACGCCTACAACGGACCCGCCCGCATCGTCTCGATCAACACGTCGGCACGCAAGGGCACGCGCAAGTCGCCCGTCGCCGATGGACACGACACCGTTATAGAGCAATTTGGCCTCGCCTCCGACGCACACGCCGGGCATTGGCACCGTCAGGTTTCCTTTTTGGCCGCAGAGTCCATCCAGACGGCGCAGGCCCGCGGACTCGATGTGCGCAAGGGTGACTTTGGAGAGAACTTCACAACCCGGGGCATCAACCTGCTCTCGCTCCCCTTGGGCACACAGCTCAAGCTTGGCAGCGAGGTGCTTGTCGAAATCAGCCAAATCGGCAAGGTCTGCCACACACGCTGTGCCATCTACTATCTCGCCGGCGACTGCATCTTTCCCCACGAGGGCGTTTTCGGCGTGGTACTAAAGGGCGGAGAGGTCTACGCCGGCGACGATATCCAGGTAATCAAACTCGGCGACGGCACCTGTTCGTTCACCCCCGCCGAGGCCCTCGAAGAGATTGAGCAGGCTCGCCAGAGGGGCACGCTGTAGTTATAAAACCCCACGTTGAGATGGCTTTTACAGCCCAAAACTCCTCTCAAACAGGGCTCTGTAACGTTAAAGTTGAACTCTATGGTTTCTCAACAATTCATCATAACTGCAGGTCAAAGCCAAAGCCTCAAGTTCAACTTGACCCTTTGGGACCTTTAAGGTTCAAGTTGAGGTCGAAAGCAGTAGTAGAATACCGTTCGAACCATAACCTACGATTGATTGCAGAGGGACTGGATGCAGCATTCGAATCATCGCACCGCAGCGCTCATTGCGTCGAAGCCGGCTCGTATCATCACGAGCGCCGCGCTCGCCGTTGCGCTGACGGCCACGCCGATGCTCTCCCCCGTTGCGGCGTATGCCGCCTCGCAGGCAACGCAGGACCAGCTTTCCGCAGCCCAGCAGAAGATCGAAGCCGCCACGAGCGCCTACAACGACGCCCGCACCAAACTCGATGACCTGCAAAAGCAGATTGACTCCAATGAGGCAAGCATCGAGGAAATCGAGGCCAAGCTTCCCGAGCAGCAGGCCAAGGCAAGCTCCGCCATGCGCGATCTGTACAAGTATCAGAAGGGCACCAATCCCATCGTGAGCTTCCTGGTCAACGCGCAGAGCCTGGGTGAGTTCATCACGACCTGCAAATACACCAACCAGATCACGAGCTCGAGCGTCGACGAGATCGAAGAGCTCAATAACATGCAAACCGAACTCGAGCAGAACAAGGCCGAGCTCCAGCAGGCCAAGTCACAGCTTGAGGCAGAGCAGAAAAACGCCGAGGATGCGCTGACGCAGGCCCAGCAGCTCCGCAGCGAGGCACAGGCAAAAGCCGAGCAGGAAAATGCCGCTGAGCTTGCCAAGCTTGAGGCCGATAAGGCCGCTGCCGCCGAGAAGCTCTCGGGCGAGGGCGTAAGCGGCAGCAATTCCAGCAGCCAGGCCACCAACACCAACACCACCATCGACACCACGGTGAACAACGCCAATACCGGTAGCTCCGATTACGATTCGTTCATTAATGAGTGGACGAGCCGCATCGACAATTATCTCGCCGGCTCCCCCATGGCAGGCCAGGGCTACAACTTTGCCGTCGCCGCTTGGAATACCGGTGTCGACCCCCGTTGGTCCCCCGCTATCGCCTGCATCGAGAGCACCAAGGGTGCTTATTGCGCCAATTCCTACAACGCCTGGGGCTGGAGTGCACGTGGCGGCGGTTGGCGCAGCTTTGGCAGCTGGAGCGAGGGCATCTCCGCTCACGTTGCCTATCTGGGCGCCAACTATGGCTCCACCCTTACCCCGGCAGCGGCCAAAAAGTACTGCCCGCCCACGTGGCAGGACTGGTACAACAAAGTCGCCGCTCAGATGAACCGCATCTAAGTGCAACTGCAAAGGGCCCCAACGGGGCCCTTTTCTTTTAGGTAGCGGAGGTATCGACGACGCCGGTCGCATTGGCAACCGCGACTATGACGATCATGCATAGGAGCAGCACACCCAATGCCTTGAGCCAGAGTTTCGCGAGTTTCTTGCCGCGATAGCTGTCGAGCAGTGCGAATCGCCGACGAAGACGGCGCTTATCGAACAGCGCAAAATGCATAAGCACCATAAGGCCATCGACAAAGAAAAAATACTCGATTATGAGAAGCCACGTCGGGTAGCTTTGGTTTGCTCCGGTGGGGTGAAAGACGGCAAAGTGACTTCCGACAAAGAACACAAGCAGCGAGAAGCAGACGAGCGTATTCCAAATGCGCCCCAGAGACTCCGGAACGCGAGAGAGCAGACCGCATGCAGCGGAGGCGGCAGGCCTAGGAAGCCCTGCAGGGTTCTGGAGCCCTTGGGGCGTCAGCACCGTCTCCGAGGCCGGAGTACGGACAGGCGCAGGCGCAGGAGGCCGCACGGGACGACTCAGGTCGTATGCTGCGTGCGTCGCCCGTCCCAACGCCTCCGCACTCGCAAAACGCTTGGCCGGGTCGAGCGCCATCGACATGCAGACGGCATCGGCAAGTGGAGTGGGAATGCCACGCGCCTCGCATTGCTCGCGCATGTCGAGCCCTGGTTTAGGGTCGACTCCCGTCAAGCAGAAGAACAACAGGGCGCCAAGTGCGTAGACGTCGCTGCGCACACTCGTCTGCCCAAACCCATACTGCTCGGGCGGCGCATAGGGTCGCGTGCCAAACTTGACGGTGTCGGTATCGGCGCCATCGCGCCATACGCGGGCGATCCCCAAGTCGATAATCACCAGCGATGAAAATGTCAGGCCGTCATCAGGCGTATAGTTGGCACCCGTCACGATGATATTCGACGGCTTGAGGTCACGATGGATCACCGGCGCCGACGTCTCCCCCGCCATTGCAAAACCGGCGTGGAGCTCGCCCACGGCATCGCATAGGGCAGGATACAATTCGTGCGCATAATCGGGGGTGGCTCCCAGACGGTCCACCAGCGCCCCGAGTGTCTCCCCTTCGATGTATTCCATAACCACGTTGAGCTCGTCGCCCACACGACGACAATCGACGATTCTGGGCAGGTGCTCAAAACGCCTGCCTGCCCGCTGGGCGGCAAACAGACGCTCGTATGCCCCGCCGATTTGAGCCGAAGCATCGATGCGTTTACGGACAAAGGGGCCGAGCGAACCACCGCCGGTTCCTTCAAAGTACACGAGCTCGGTTGTTTCAACGGACGAGCGCTTAAGTACACGCTCCACGCGATAGCTGTCGTCGCGATCGAGCGACGCCAGGTGCTCGGCAAGCGCTGCAGTCAGCTCGTCATCGGAATATGTTGGGGTCTGAGTATCCATAGCCTCCATCATAGCGCAGGGCGCAGACACCCCACGGCATCCGCGCCCCGTTCGTTCGCATCGTTGTTCGGCAGCTCCGCCGGCTCAGATATCAGCCGCTAACTCACCGTCTCCTCGTCAAAGCGATACAGCTCCTCGTTGACCTTTTGGAGGCTGCACCCGCGATCGATACAGAAGATGATGATCGCATCGCGACGGTCCTTACAATTGAGGATGTTGGCACCCGCCGCCGTCAAGGCGCGGTTGGTCTCCTTGAGCGTTAGCGCCATGGCGAAGGCAATCTGCAGCACCTTATTGCGACTCGGATGACGCGCACCGGTAAAGATCTGATAGCCAAAGGTCTCATTGAGATCGGCCATACGAACCACGCGCGAGCGCTCCAAGCCCTTTTCCTGCAGCAGCTGCTTCAGGTAGTCCGAAAGCGACGGGGTGGCAAAGTCGTGCTCCTTGATATAGCCATCGATGTTTGGCGCGTCGAGAAGCTCATTGAGTAACTCGTCAGTCAGCTTTTTATCGGGCATACGGCTTCACCTCCCCCAGTGCATGCAACATGCTAGAAACCACTTACGTCCGAACGCTCCCAGCTAGCAACCTGGTCGGGAGACACTGTACCCAGCGCCTCGAACTTCCAGGAGCCGCCCGCCTTCAGATGATTGGTGTTTGCAAGAGCCGTTCCAACCTGGTTGCCATCGGCATCATACAGAACATACTCAATCTGAATGTAGCTCTTTTCCTTGTCCGTGTTATTGGTCAGCGTGCCCGTGATCTTATAGGCAAACTGATTGGAGGTGTCTTCAGCCTCATCAGCAATGGTATACGGTTCTTGCGGTTCTTTTTGCTCCTCAGCCTGCTGTGTCGCCTCGGCAGGTTTTGCCGAATCGCTCGCAGACGAATCGGTTGAATTGCCACCCATAGAGCCCACGGCACCGACGATAACCAGCACCACGATGACGCCTAGGACAATCTTGCCGATCGGCTTCTTTCCCTCTTTTGCCATTATTCATCCTTCCTACGATCCGGCTACCGCGCCGGCACACAGCACATCGTAGGAAGGATTAAACTTGAATTCATTAGCTGAGAGCTAAGGTTGCGGTAAACGGCCAATGCAGTTATCCAAACGCCGAGCAAACGCACTTTGCGCGACCGTCTGCTGGCAGCGCATCAACCCACCGTGACGGATTTCCCGGTAAAGGCACTGATCATCAACAGGGCAAAGAACACCAGGTAGCTGACACTCAGCGGGTACGCAATGATCAGGAAGACGACCCAGCCGACATTGGTTTTACCGTCGGCACGGCGTTGCTCGCGATTGCGGCAGAGCCAAATCGTCACGCCAATAGCCACAATCAACAGCACGAGTGCCGCTGCTGCCAACCCGGCAAGCGCAAACATCACGCCAATGCTCACAGCAATAACCGGAAGCAGCAGCAGGCCGCACCCGCACCCACCAGGACTATACACGGCAGTCTGTCGGCGCCTCATCATCACTCCAAGTCAAGCAATCGTTTGTAGACATCGAGGCCTTTGAGCAGGATTTCCTCGTCGAAGAGCATGCTATCGGTATGCAGAGCGCTTGTGGCATAGACGGGGCAGCCATCCGAATCACTCGGGTTGTCTTGGTCCTCTGGCATACCCGTGCCCAGCAGGAAAAACACGCCCGGCAGATGGCGCTGATAGAACGCGAAATCCTCGGCAATCAGCAGCGGCTCGTCCACGAGCCGTAACTCGGGCAGAGCAGGCGCGATTCGAGCAAACAACTCGGGGCCGTTGTCGACCGGCGGATAGCCCTCGGCAAAGTCGAGATCGTACGTGCAGCCCGTTGCAGCGCACGCCCCATCAAGCACGCGGCGCACACCCTCGCGTGCACGGTCGAACATGCCGTCCGTAAACACACGCAAGCTGCCGGCCACATGGGCCTCCCCCGCCACCGCATTGCAGACGGTGCCTGCCTGCAGCAGGCCGAACTTGCCAATGCAGGGCTCATCGGCACCCAGCTCATCCATCAGCTCGCGCTCGGTAACCAAAAACTTCGCTGCCGCCAACGCGGCATCGCGCGATTCCTCGACTGGAACGCCGTAGGTCTTGGCGATATGGATACTCGTTCCATGGATATGAATGTGCGTCTCGCTTGAGCGCGCCAGCAGCGGACCGGGGCAGCTCGCCAACGTGCCGGCGGGCAGATCGGGCCACACATGAAAGCCAAAAATGCGGTCGGCCCCATAGCGCTCGAACACACCACTCTCGCATACCGTCTTGGCACCACCGGTCGTTTCCTCGGCCGGCTGGAACACAAAGAGAACGTTGCGTCTAATGGCGCCCGGCTGTTCGCGAATCGTACGGTCAACATACGTCGCGGCGGCAAGCGCCATGGCCATGTGTCCGTCATGTCCGCAAGCGTGCATCTTGCCGGGATGGGTTGAGGCAAAGGCCGCTCCCGTCGCCTCCGCGATGGGCAGCGCATCCATATCGGCGCGAATCGCCGTGGCATGCGCGGCATCAACACCGGCGTCGAAGAAAGCACAGACGCAGCTGGGGCACGGATGGGTCACCTCGCAAGCGAGCGGTGCCAGCACGCCCTCGATATAGGCAATGGTTTGCGGAAGATCGAAATCGAGCTCCGGAATGCGATGGAGATCGCGGCGATAGCGACGGAGTTCTTGGAGCTCGGTCATAGAGGATCCCTTCGTGAGGCAGATCTGTTGCAACTTATTGTGATACAGGATTGTGGCGCACATGTTTCCAGCATATCCCTGCATTTTTTAAACGTTATATACGAATACTCTTGTTTGGTAAAGTGCAACGTGATAGGGTCTTTACCACTTGATAGAGGCGCGGGCACGAAGAGCCGCGGGCGAGCCGGCAGGCTTTGACCCCGTGGGGAGGCGAAACCCGCCGAACTGGGTTTTTCGGGCACGAACAACCTGGTGGGCCTGTGGGAAACACCCACAGGACTGTCTGCAGCAATGCGGGAGCGCTATCCGGACATTGGGTCCACGCTATGCGGATTCGATGCGCAGATGGCGCCGTCTGGATAGCGAGGTTTACGGGACATGGTATTGACCCCCAACGAGGCATATGCGGCCAAGCAGCCGTTTGTGGACAAGGAGACACTCGAGCATATCGTCGAGCAGTTCCCCACGCCGTTTCATCTATACGACGAGGCGGGCATCCGCCGCAACATGCAAGAAGTGCGCGACGCCTTTGCATGGAACCCGGGCTTTAAGGAATACTTTGCCGTCAAGGCCAACCCCAACCCGGCGCTCATCTCCATTCTCAACGAATACGGCTGCGGCTGCGACTGCTCGAGCTATACCGAGCTCATGATCGCCCGCTCGCTGGGTATCACGGGACACGACATCATGTTCTCGTCCAACGATACGCCGGCTGCCGACTTTGAGCTCGCCGACAAGCTGGGTGCCATCGTCAACTTTGACGACATCAGCCACATCGAGTTCTTTGAGCGTGTTGCGGGACCCATCCCCAAAACGGTCGGCTGCCGCTTTAATCCAGGCGGCCTGTTCCAGCTCTCCAACGGCATCATGGACAACCCAGGCGACTCCAAATATGGCATGACCACCGAGCAGCTCTTCGAGGCCTTCCGCATGCTCAAAGCCAAGGGCGCCGAGGACTTTGGCATCCACGCATTCCTTGCCAGCAACACCGTCACCAACGACTACTACCCCGAGCTCGCGCGTATCCTCTTTGAGCTTGCCGTACGCCTGGAGCGCGAGACCGGCGCACACGTCGCCTTCATCAATCTGTCCGGCGGCGTCGGCATCCCCTACCTGCCCGAGCAGCAGGCCAACGACATTCGCGCCATCGGCGAGGGAGTACACGCGGCATACGACGAGATCCTGGTTCCCGCCGGCATGGGCGATGTGGCCATCTGCACTGAGATGGGCCGCTTTATGATGGGCCCCTACGGCTGTCTGGTCACCAAGGCTATCCACGAGAAGCAGATCTACAAGGACTATATCGGTGTCGATGCAAGCGCCGTCGATTTGATTCGCCCTGCCATGTATGGCGCCTACCACCACATTACGGTGATGGGTCAGCCGGGCGGCGCCGACAAGGCCACGGCGCCCGTCACGAACACCTATGACATCACGGGCAACCTATGCGAGAACAACGACAAGTTTGCTATCGATCGCAAGCTGCCGCATATCGACATGGGTGACCTGCTTGTAATCCACGATACCGGTGCGCATGGCTACTCCATGGGCTACAACTACAACGGACGGCTGCGCTCGGCCGAGGTCCTGCTGCGCCCCGATGGCGCGGCCAACCTCATCCGCCGCGCCGAGCGCCCGGGCGATTACTTTGCCACGCTCGACGTGCTGCCGTGCGGCCGAGAGCTGCTGGCCAAGTCGCGCGCCGAAAGTGCCCGCCGTCGCGCCGAAGACGAGCGCCTGGCAGTCGCAGCTCAATGGAACAAACGCATCCAGATCGCGGAGGCGAAGGAGAAGAACATGGACATCCGCAACCTCGAGGGCTCAATCGTCGCCCTGGTTACGCCGTTTAAAAAGGACGGCAGTGTCGACTTTGACGCGCTCGAGCGCCTTATCGATTTCCACTTGCAAAATGGCACCGACGCCATTCTCACCCTGGGCACCACCGGCGAGAGCGCCACGATGACCGATGACGAGGACAACTCCGTCGTCGCCGCCGTGGTCAAGCATGTTGCAGGACGCGTCCCCGTCATCGCCGGCTCGGGCTCCAACTCCACGCAGACCATGCTCACCAAGTCGCTTACTTACCAGGGCTTGGGAGCCGACGGCCTGCTGCTCATTACCCCCTACTACAACAAGTCCAACGAAGAGGGTATCTATCAGCACTTTAAGACCGTCGCCGATGCCGTTGACATCCCCTGCATCCTGTACAACATCCCCGGCCGCTGCGGCTGCGGTATCAGCGAGCGCAACGTAGAGCGCCTAGCCGCGCACCCCAACATCATGGGCATCAAGGAGGCCTCGGGCAACGTCGCCTACGCGGCCAAGATCGCCCACCTGCTGTCCGATGACTTCCGCATGTACTCGGGCGAGGATGCACTCACAGTGCCGCTCATGAGCCTGGGCGCTTCGGGCACCATCAGCGTGTGGGCCGACGTGCAGCCGCAGCTCGTACACGACATGTGCCGCGCTTATCTGGACGGCGACGTAGCGCGCGCCCGCGATATCCAGATTGCCGGCCAGCCGCTCATCAACGCCCTCTTTAGCGAGGTCAACCCCATCCCCGTCAAGGAAGCGCTCGCCCAGATGGGCATGATCGAGGCAAACTACCGTATGCCGCTGTGCCCCATGGCAGACGACACGCGAGCCGCACTTACCGATGCTCTGAAGGGAGCTGGTCTGCTTGATTAAGACCGTCATTATGGGAACGGGCCGCATGGGCTCGCTCATCCGAACTACCGCCGAGGGCGTTGTCGACGCCGCTGGGCAGCCCGTTTTTGACATCGTCGCCCAGATCGGCTTCGACTTGTCCGAGCTCGAGAGCGCACCGGCGGCCGACGTCATCATCGACTTCTCGAACGTCGTAACCTTCGATGCCGTCGTCGCCTATGTCGAGCGCACGGGCGCGGCGTTGGTCTCAGGCACCACAGGCTACACCCCCGAGCAGATGGACCGCCTGCGTGAGCTGGGCCAGAACACCCGCGTTATGCACTCGGGCAATTACTCCATCGGTATCGCAGCCCTGCGCCATCTGGTAGCGCAGGCTACACGCGAGCTGCCCGGCTTTGACTGCGAAATCGTCGAGACGCACCACAACCAAAAGGTCGACGCCCCCAGCGGCACTGCCAAGCTACTGCTCGACGCCGTCGTCGAAGCCGAGCCCGAGGCAGGCTACCACCCCGTCTATGGCCGCGAGGGCATGTGCGGAGCACGCGATCCCAAGGAAATCGGTATGCACTCGCTGCGCGGCGGCACCGTCGCCGGCGTGCACGAGGTGAGCTTCTTTGGCCAGGACGAGGAGGTCACGCTCACCCACCGCGCCACGAGCCGTCAGATCTTCGTCAACGGCGCCTTGGCAGCAGCCCAAAAGCTCATCACCCGCGACCCCGGCTTCTACACCTTCGACCAGGTCATGTTCGCCTAACTAGTTATCAACCATACCCCCTCAAAGGAGAGACAGCATATGAGCAACGCAGCCGAGATGGATGCACAGGAGATTATCAACTACATCGCCACCGCGCCCAAAAAGACGCCCGTCAAGCTGTACGTGCGCGAGAAGCCGGGCATGAAGGTTGCCTGGGGCGACGCGCATGTCTACGGCGGTCGTCGTGGCAAGACCGTCTTTGGCGACTGGGATGAGCTTAAGGCCATCCTGGACGCCAACGCCGATTCCATCGATTACTACGACGTTGAAAACGATTGCCGCAACTCCGCCGTGCCCATGCTCGACCTTAAGGGCATCAACGCCCGCATCGAGCCGGGCGCGATCATCCGCGACCGCGTCGAGATCGGCGACCGTGCCGTCATCATGATGGGCGCCATCATCAACATCGGCTCCGTTATCGGCGAGGGTTCCATGATCGATATGGGCGCCGTGCTGGGCGGTCGCGCCACCGTGGGCAAGAACTGCCACATCGGCGCCGGCACCGTGTTGGCGGGCGTCGTGGAGCCCGCAAGCGCCACGCCCGTCATCATCGAGGACGATGTCATGATCGGCGCCAACGCCGTGGTTCTGGAGGGCGTGCACGTAGGCAAGGGCGCTGTCGTTGCCGCCGGCGCCGTGTGCGTCGAGGACGTCCCCGCCGGTGCCGTCGTGGCCGGTGTCCCCGCCCGCGTCATCAAGATGCGCGACGAGAAGACCAACAGCAAGACCGGTCTCGAGGAAGGTCTGCGCCAGCTGTAGAAGTTACGCGGTTTTACCAAACCGCATAACGGCTCGACGCTGCAAATGCCCCTAAGCGACAATCTGACGTTCAATCGTCGGTCGTGTACCGAAGTACGCTTCCCTCCTCTTTCGCGTCACCTTGCTCGCCTAGGGGCATTTTCGCTGACGTGAGCTCAACCTGCGGCGCAATGTCAGCAACCAAGCCGAAAACAAAAAAGGCCGAAGTCCCAAAAGGCTTCGGCCTTTATTTTTTGCAGCGTCCAAGCGCAGTTTATCGATTCTCAATTGACCCGATGTTCTTGAGCTCGATGGAGATGAGGCCGTTGGGCTCGTTGACAAACTCGATGTACTCGGAGTTCGAACCCATCTCGGCCGGGAAGCTGATCTCGATGCCCGTGTCGGTACGAATCTTATGATTGCGCACCGCCGCGCGTTCGACCTGCTTGCGCTCCACGGGCACACGCTCAGGAACCTTCTCCTCGGTCAGTGCCGCGCGCACGCTCTCCTTGATAACCGGTTCGTCCTCAAAGACCTCATCGACGATATCCCAAGGCGGCAGCTCCTCGTCATCCTCGACTTTCTCGGCAACGGCAGCCTTAACCTTGGCGAGCGCCACGGCCGTATTGGCACCGTGCTCCTCGGCGACTTCCTCGACCACACGCGTCACGGTGTCGATGACCTCCTTGCCCGATACGCCCGTGTCGCACTGCAGCAGGCCATCGGGGATAAGCATACGGTCCTCGCCGGCAATCTTGCGCTTCTTGTCCACGTAGCCGATCTCCATGGTGCTCGCACGCACGATGGCATAGCTTGGAACCTTTTGCGAGGGGTTTGGCAGAATAGCGTAGTGGCGCGCGATGTCGTTGCGCACCTCCCCCTCCTCGCGGCCCACCTCGTGCATAAAAGCCTGCTTGGAGCCCAGCAGCATCACGGCAAACCAGCGGGCATCCTCATCGTCGTCAAAATCAGCCACGAGCACATCGGTAGACTCGGCTTTCTCGGCTTTGGTGAGCTCGGAGGAGATAAACTCCGCAATCTGCTGCGACAGGTCCACGAACTCGCGCTCGCCAAAGAAATAGCCCTTGAGCTCGCCGCCGAATGCGGAGTTCTCGGCAAACGTGGCACGCTTGTTATCAGCCGAGGTACGAGCGCGCCGCAGGTGCGTGGTTACGAAATTACGCACGGTACGGCTCTCGATATCGAGCTCGCGCTGGCTCATGACGTTGACGGCAGAGTCAAAGTCCAGGATATGCAGAATCGCGTGATTGATTTTCATATACGGCATTCCGTTCTAGATCGAATTGAGCACGAATCAGTATAGCGGTCGAACCCGCCCCAAGCGCATCGAAGATTGGCGCATCGGGGACAGGTTGCTTTGCACCAATGACTAGCGCAGGAGCTCGGACTGCCACGCCTCGAGTTGTTCTGCCAAACTCTTACCGGCTGCGGGCATGTCGATCTGGGGTCGTTTGGGCAGCAGCGCGCATTTTAGGATTGCCGCGATGGTCTGCGAGACAAAGCGTCGCGTATCCTTGTCAAAGCCTTGCGCAGCCTGGAGCATCACGGGCAGGCTCTCGCGCAGATTCCCAGCGATATCCGCAAACCGCTCAGCACCCGTAGCCTCAAGCACGGAGAACAACGCATCTACAAAACGCTCGCGCTCGCTAGGCGACACCGCAAGCAGCATCTCGCGAATGGAGCCATCAACGTATCGAGCACCGGCGGACAGGCGCTCACAGCACACGAAGTCGCGACCATCAACCACCCAGCTAAAGGGATTATGCTGAAGCAGGCTGAACTCGGTGCTCTCAACGATGGCATAGTCCTCCTGTGTCTCGAACATCATGCCAAAGATCGACGACCGAGGTAGCGTCTTGTCGATTCGGCCGGAAAGATCGGCAAAGGCGTTTCCGTTCAGAAACTCCTCGACGAAGCCCGGACCATCATGGGAATACGCCCGTTCGATTCGCCCACGGGCGAAATCGGAGCACATCGCCGCACCGTACACCGCAAGGTTTCCACCCTTGGAATGACCTCCGCACAAAAGCGGCCCGTCAATCGCATCCGCCGCCTCGTCCACATAACGCGCCGCGGATTCCTGGGCCGGCACAGGACACTGGAACGCCATGTTAAAGTCCTCTTTCCAGCCCACAATCGTGCTGTCGGTCCCCCGGAAGGAAAGATAGCTAAACCCCGCCGGAAACCGGAATGCCATGGCTGCAAACTGCTCTGTCGCCACCACATCGCTCACGGCACGATAGCCGCAAACGTGCACGCCACGGTAGCGAGGGCTTGCTGCCACGGCCTCCAGCAAGGCCCTGCTCCCCTCCGGATCCCACAGGTCGCCAATCATGTCTTGGTAGCACTCGGCGCGCAGCAGCTCGCGTACGTCTAGGCCCTGCCAGTTCGTCAGCTCCGCCATATCACCCGGCAAACGCAAATAGGACAACCACGCAAAAACCAGGCTATCCACCGCGCAGAACGGCCGTTCCTCAAACGGATCAAACGCCGTCTGGGCATAGGTCAAAAAATTAGGCGAATCCGACATGGCCCTCCCATCAACTATGGTGCATTGGGGTGGTGCAAAGTAACCTGACCCCCTCGCACCAAAAAGGCGCCCGGACCGTGTGGCCCGGACGCCTTTCATTGTAGCCTGTTGCCCAAAAGAGCTTGATTTAGCAGGAGAAGTCGACGCTGTCGATGATGTCCTTGAGGGCCTTTGCGGAGGCGGTGAGCTCATGCTGCTCGTCATCGTTCAGCGGCACGGGGACGCGGCAGACAACGCCATCGCGGCCGACGACGGTCGGCATGGAGATGGCCAGATCGGACAGGCCATACTCGCCCACCATGAGCGAGGAAACGGGCAGAACGGTCTGCTCGTCACGCATAACAGCGGTGCAGATGCGCTTGACAGCCATGGCGACGCCGTAGTAGGTGGCGTGCTTCTTCTCGATGATGGTGTAGGCGGAGTTCTTGACGTCCTCGGCGATGCGCTTCTCGGCAGCCTCATGCTCCAGGTGGCCGTGAAGCTCGCAGAAGGTGTTCAGCGGCACGCCGGCAACCTGAGCGCTGGACCAAGCGACAAACTCGGAGTCGCCGTGCTCGCCCATGACATAGGCCTGGACATCGCGCGGGTCAACCTCGACGTGGGCACCAAGCATCTGCTGCAGACGGCCAGTGTCGAGCACGGTGCCGGAGCCGATGACATGGCCCTCGGGCAGGCCGGACATCTTGATGGCAGCATAGGTCAGAACATCAACCGGGTTGGAGACGATGAGCAGAATGCCGTCGAAGCCGGACTTCTTAATCTCGGGGATAATGGACTTAAAGATGTTTACGTTCTTGTTGACCAGGTCCAGGCGGGTCTCACCGGGCTTCTGGGCAGCACCGGCGGTGACGACGATCATGGCGGCGTCGGCGACATCGGAATAATCGCCGGCGTAGATCTTCATCGGCTCGGCAAACGTCATGCCGTGCGCGATATCCAGGGCCTCACCCTCGGCACGGTTCTTGTCCACGTCGATGAGGACCATCTCGGAGAACAGACCACTCTGCATCAGTGCGAACGCCGAAGACGAACCGACGAAACCGCAGCCGACAATAGCGACCTTCTTCTCGTTAACCATTAGAAACTCCCATCTCTCTCCACAAACAAGCCGCCCGGGAACGACCCGAGCGGCTTGCCGTAATCCCAATACATCCAATCGGGACTTTGATTATGCCCCTATTCGCAGCCAAAAATCGACCGTTTACCGAAATTGGTTGCAGTATTCGTAAAATAACTGCACGAAATCGGTTTCGAGCTATTGACGAGTCGAAATAGGTTTCTAATACAGGCCCGCCTCGCGAATGGCCTCGACAGCCAAAGCGATCTGATCGGGCGGCAGGACCAGCGCCATGCGCACGTGCCCCTCGCCCGAAGGGCCAAAGCTCGCGCCCGGCGTCACCACAACGCCGGCCTTCTCCATGAGCTCCTCGCAAAACGCCATGGAATCGGTGCGACCACCGGGAAGCTTGGCCCACACAAACATAGAGCCATGCGCGTTGGGACGCTCCCAGCCCAGGCCCTCAAGACCGTCGCACAGGGCATCGCGGCGTTCCTGGTACTTCAGACGCTGCGCCTCGACCTCATCGCGCGGACCGTTCAGGCACGCGATGGCGGCCTTCTGAATCGGGAAGAACATACCAAAGTCGATCTGGCCGCGCAGCTTGGCAAAGGCCGAGACCACATCCTCGCGACCGACCAAAAAGCCGATGCGGGCACCGGTGACGTTAAACGACTTGGAAAGCGAGAAGAACTCCACGCCCACCTCAAGCGCACCGGGATACTGCAAGAAGCTGCCGCCGGGCTCGCCGTCAAACACGATGTCGGAGTACGCGTTGTCATGAACGATCAACAGATCATGCTCGCGGGCAAAAGCGATAATCTCCTCGTAGACCTCGGACGTACCCACCGAGCCCACCGGGTTGGCGGGCAGCGACACGATCATATACTTGGCACGATCGGCAACCTCGGGATCGATGCCCGCCACATAGGGCAGGTAATTGTGCTCGGCAACCAACGGATAGTATTCGAGCTTGGCATCGGCGATCTTGGCGCCCGCCTCAAAGACCGGGTAGCACGGATCGGGAACCAGAATGGTGTCACCCGGATCGAGCAGGGCCAGTCCCAAATGGCCCACGCCCTCCTGCGTGCCGTTGCACGACTGCACCATAGACGGCGTAATGCCCGAAACGCCAAAGCGACGCTCATAGTAATCGCACACGGCCTGCTTGAGTTCGGGCAGGTCGCGCAGGGCATACTTCCACATCTCGGGATCTTGGGCTGCCTGCGTGAGCGCCTCGACCACATGGTCGTACGGCTTAAAGTCGGGCGTGCCCACGCTCATGTTGTAAATGGTCTTGCCCTGAGCCTTCAGCGCGAGAAGCTTGTTGTTGAGCGAGGCGAAGACCTCCGCGCCAAAGCGGTCGAGACGCTGCGATGCCTGCATGGTACCACCTTTCGATATGAAAAACGCGGCGCTCCGACAAGAGCGCCGCGTGATACGGGCCATCAGATTGCAAAAGTGTAACGCTTGCAACCCCCGTATTGGTTCAATTTAGCCAACCTTAGTCAACTGGATTGAGCGCGTCGATCTGCGCAAGCCACAGACGCGAGCTGGCGTCACTCGGCATACGCCAATCGCCGCGCGGGCTGAGCGTCACCGAGCCCACCTTGGGACCATCGGGCAGGCAGCTGCGCTTAAACTGCTGGGCAAAGAAGCGGCGGTAGAACGTACGTAGCCACGTGTGGACGGTCTTGACATCGTAGACGCCCTCAAAGCTCTTGAGCGCCATGCGGTAGATCTTACCCGGCTCAAAGCCAAAACGCAGCAGGTAGTAGAGGAAGTAGTCGTGAAGCTCATACGGGCCCACTAAATCCTCGGTCTTCTGCGCAATCTCGCCGTCGCCCGTGGGCGGCAGAAGCTCGGGGGACACCGGCGTATCGAGGATATCGAGCAAGACCTCGGCAATGCGCCCGCCAAAGACATCGGCGGCATAGCGCACCAGATGGCGCACAAGCGTCTTGGGCACGCTCGCGTTGACGGCGTACATGCTCATGTGGTCGCCGTTATAGGTAGCCCAGCCGAGCGCCAGCTCCGACAGGTCGCCCGTGCCAATGACAAAACCGCCAGCCTGGTTGGCCAAATCCATCAGAATCTGCGTACGCTCGCGCGCCTGGCTGTTCTCGTAGGTCACGTCCTGCACGGCCGGATCATGCTCGATATCCTTAAAGTGCTGCTCCACGGCAGCATGGATCGAGACCTCGCGGAAGCTCACACCCAAGTCACGAGCGAGCGACTCGGCATTCGACTTGGTGCGGTGCGTCGTGCCAAAGCCGGGCATGGAAACCGCCGTGATACCCGTGCGCGGCAGCCCCAGTGCATCGAAGGCACGCACGGTCACAAGCAGCGCTAGCGTGGAGTCCAAGCCGCCCGAAAGGCCGATGACGGCCGCCTTGGTGCCCGTATGGGCAAGGCGGGTCTTGAGGCCGGCGGTCTGCAGGTCGAGGATGGTCTCGCAACGCTCGGCCAGGTCACCGTGGTCGGCCGGCACAAAGGGCGCACGCGGGAAAACGCGGTCGATATCGCAGGCATCGCGCAAGACAGGTTCTTCGGCCAGCACGCCCTCAAACGAAAACTCAACGGTCGTGGCCTCCGGAGCATCGTCGGTACGCGTCCACGTCGTCGAGCGACGGCGTTCGGCAACCAGGCGGTCAAGGTCAACGTCGGCGATGGCCATATCGCAGGTAAGCAGTTTGGTCGCGGCGAGCTTGGAGCCGTTTTCGTAGACGAGGTTCTCGCCCGCAAAGACCATGTCGGTCGTGGACTCGCCCTCGCTCGCGTCCGCGTAGGCATAGGCGCAGTACAGGCGCGCGCTCTGGTTGGAAATGAGGCTGCGGCGGTAATCCGCCTTGCCGATAATCTCGTCCGAAGCCGACGGATTGAGGATCACCGTCGCACCGGCAAGCGCCATCTCGGTCGAAGGAGGCGCCGGCACCCACAGGTCCTCACAGACCTCAACGCCCAGCACCAGGTCCTCGGCGCCCTCATCACAGCAACGGTAGACAAGTCCCGAACCCAGCGGGACCGGACCCTGACCGGCAAATTCAATCCACACGGGATCCGCAGGCGCCGGAGCAAACCAACGGCGCTCATAGAACTCGCCATAGTTGGGCAGATACTTCTTGGCCGTAAGACCCAAAAGCTCGCCCGCGCAGCACACAGCGGCGCAGTTGTAGATATTCTCGGCAACTGCAACGGGAAGACCGACGGTAAAGACAATCGGCAGCTCGCGGGTTTCATCGAGAATATGTGCCAGAGCAGTCTCACAGGCATGCAGCAGCGTGCGATTATGGAACAGATCGGCCGCGGTATAGCCGCACAGATTAAGCTCGGGCAGCACCAACGCACGAACGCCGCGCTCGGCAGCATCGCGAACAGCCGCCAGCGCAACCTCGGCATTGCCTTCGACATCGGCAACGCGAATCTGCGGTGAGGCCGCCGCCACACGTAAAAAGCCGTCAGACTGAGAAAGGTGAAGATTCATAAGAATGCTCCCGTGCGTAGACGCCATTCACAACAATTAGCAAGCCCTATTGTAGTTCAACCGCCGGGTGTAACCGCATCCCACCAACTTGGTGAGCTATTGATGAGTTGATGGTATCTGTTAAATGTCACGTACGATTCACATCTGGTGGGTACCCTGATGGCTACATGAAACGAAGCAGATTTACACCGGGAGGACCCCGTATGACAACCAAGTACACCGACGCGCCGCGCACGCGCGTCATGACACCGGCCGCGCTCAACAACGGCGTGCACGAAAACCATTCCATCGGACAGACCATGGCCATCGCGC
Organism: uncultured Collinsella sp.; assembly: GCA_958348225.1. Taxonomy (GTDB): domain Bacteria; phylum Actinomycetota; class Coriobacteriia; order Coriobacteriales; family Coriobacteriaceae; genus Collinsella. Next base: position 33,912 of record CATVYG010000001.1, on the reverse strand, counting down.
CCAAAAAGGGCCTGTTCGATGACATTTCCATTCCTCAGATCATCGCTGGCGCCGCAGCCGCCGCCACAAGTGTCGCGCTTGCTTCCAAGATTGGCATCGCTGGTTCAGTAATTGGCGCCGCCGTGAGCTCGGTCATCACCGTTGTGTCCTCGCAGGTCTACCGCCACTTTATCTCTGCCAGCGCCAAAGCCCTCAAAGGTACGCACGCCGACGTCGACTACCCCGCCGGCGCCTATGAGCCCGTTGAGCTTAATGCCGAGGAGCACCTGGGCGGCGCCGCGACTACGCAGGAGATGCGCCAGGTTGCGGGGCGTGCGACCACGGCGCGCGTCGCCCCTAACAGCCTGCGCGCCAAGGCCGCGGCAGAGCGCAGCCAGACGCAAAAGAAGGTCATCGTCTTCTCGATCGCCATCGCCATCGTCGCGGTCATCGCCTGCACCGGCGCCATCCTTATAACCACCGCCGGTGAGGGTCTGGGCGAGCGCCCCGAGCCAATCCTTTCGTCGCGCACGACCGAGAGCGATGCAAATGGCAACACCCAGTCGCAGGATCAGCAGGCGCAGACGGACGATACGCAAGACAGTTCTACCTCTGCCAATTCGTCCTCGAACACCCAAAACCAATCGCAGGGCACCGATTCCTCTACGGCCAACAGTGGCACGCCGTCCGGCACGACCGACTCAAGCCAAACGACTGGCGGTTCACAGCCGAACACGGGAGGCCAGACGAGCGACACCACGTCGGGAACGGGCGCAGCAGACAGCAACAACACCAACAGCTCGAACAGCTCGAGTGGAACCGCGTCCGGCACGGCATCTGACAACTCGAGCCAAGGCACGGCATCGGGCAACTAAGTACATTTGCCTCTCATAGATAACCGACCTGTACAACGGGCGCGAATCGAAAGCGGTTCGCGCCCGTTTGCCTTGGGCGCCGCCATGGCGAACGCTATGCGATGGTAAGATGCTTTACATGTGTAAAGAGGAGATTTGCCATGAGCAAGACAATAGTTAGGCCCACGCTTTCGCTGGGCAACCACATCTATCTGTATCGCCTGCTGCGCGACGCGATTGGGTGCGGCAAGCAAACGTTTATGACACAGGTCGAGGAGGCGCTCGCCGCCGGCGACATGACCGCTTATGACCTGGGCTTCGAGTCCACGTGCGAGCTGCTCGAGGAGCTCAACGACTGCATTAAGCTGACCGTCTTTAAGGGCGGCCGCCTGTATGCCACCGTCATCGCCAACGAGGCCTGGGATGCCGCCCTTGCCAAGGGCGAGGACAAGCCCAAGGCTGCCAAGGGCGCCAAGCAGTCCTACAAAAAGAAAAAGCGCGGTGAGAAGGACCTCAAGGCCGTGCGTCCCAAGCACGTTAAGCGTCCCGAGCCCGAAGTCATGGTTGAAGCCGTGCCGGAACCCGAGCCCGAGACAGAGATCGAAGTCGCTATTGAGGTAACAGCGGAAGCCGAAACCGAAATCGCCGCCACGACCGATCCCGAAGTCATATCAGAGCAGGAAGCCACTGCGGAGCTCAACGAGGCTCCCAAGTCGACAACCGCAGAAGCCGCCAACCAACCCGAGACGCCTGCGTTCCAAAACAGCGATGTCTTTAGCGACGAGGCCGAGGACGATCAACCCGACGAGTCCGCTGATCAAGACGCTACCGAGTCGACGCCGGAACCCGAGGCACCGCAGCCCGCCATCTCGCTCACGGTCGTCTATGACCCCGAGAACGCAAACGCCGGCATCACCACCATGGCATCCACGCCCATCGAGGCAAAGTCGAGCGTCGAGAATCAGAGCGCTCCGCAAGTCGAGTTCGACACCGCGACCGCAGACGCACCTGCCATCGTCGAACCCGCAGATTCCGCGGCGATGCCGAAAGCGGACACCGAATCAGTACTCGGCGCCGAACCCGCGCCCGTCATCGAGGTGACGCCCGTCAATGATCAGGCCTTCGCACCGACGATGGTACCGGCCCCCGCACCCGTAGCGCCCGCCATCCCCGAGGACTTCCCCATCGATTTCGCAACCGAGGTCTTCTGCCCCGGTCCATTGCTACACCAGCTGTCGACCTATCTCCCCTACGGCGCTGACACGCTCGGCATCGTCGGCGAGTACTATTGGATCGCCCGCGAGCGCGGCACCATCGAGGCCGCGCGAAACCGTGCAAGCTTCCCCCTGCGCTACACGCAGGCCGGCGAGCGCCGCGAGGTTACCGTGCGCATCCGCCGCAACACCACCGGCGGTCTCGGATCCACCTGGGCCATCGATAAAGTCGAGCCTTCTACCAAGTAAAAAAAGGGACGATAACCCCAAGGTTATCGTCCCTTTCTCGTTAGGTCACCTGAGCTCGACTAGTCGCGCGTCAGCTTGCGGTGAATACGATGCGGCTGGGCTGCGTCCTCACCCAGGCGCTCGATACGGTTGGCCTGATAGGCCTCAAAGTTGCCCTCGAACCAATACCAGTTGCCCGGATTCTCGTCGGTGCCCTCCCACGCCAGAATGTGCGTGGCGACGCGGTCCAGGAACATACGATCGTGGCTAATGACCACCGAGCAGCCCGGGAACTCGAGCAGCGCCGCCTCGAGCGAGGACAGTGTCTCGACGTCGAGGTCGTTCGTGGGCTCGTCGAGGAGCAGCAGGTTGCCGCCCTGCTTGAGCGTGAGCGCCAGGTTCAGACGGTTGCGCTCGCCACCGGAGAGTACGCCAGCGCGCTTCTGCTGGTCCTGGCCCTTAAAGCCAAAGCTCGCCACGTACGCGCGGCTGGGGACCTCGGTCTCGCCGACCATCATGTGGTCCAGGCCATCCGAGACGACCTCCCACAGGTTCTTGTCGGGGTCGATGCCAGAACGGTTCTGATCGACATAGGAGATCTTGACGGTCTCGCCCACCTCGAGCTCGCCCGAAGTCAGCGGCTCCAGGCCCACGATGGTCTTGAAGAGCGTAGTCTTGCCCACACCGTTGGGGCCGATGACGCCCACGATGCCGTTACGCGGCAGGGTGAAAGAAAGGTCGTCGATGAGCACACGGCCATCGAACTCCTTGTGCAGGTGATGGGCCTCGAGCACCTTGTTGCCCAGACGCGGTCCAACGGGAATGCGGATGTCGGTCCAGTCGAGCTTCTGGCTTGCGCGGGCCTCGGCCTCCATCTCCTCGTAGCGAGCCAGACGGGCCTTGTTCTTGGCCTGGCGAGCCTTGGGCGAGCTGCGTACCCACTCGAGCTCGGCCTCCATGCGCTTGGCGAGCTTGGCATCGCGGTTACCCTGTGCCTCGATACGCGCGGCCTTGGTCTCCAGATACGTGGAGTAGTTGCCCTTGTAGGGATAAAGGTGACCGCGGTCGACCTCGCAGATCCACTCGGCAACGTTATCCAGGAAGTAGCGATCGTGCGTGACGGCAAGCACCGAGCCCTGGTAGTTGTGCAGGAAGTGCTCGAGCCACAGGATCGACTCGGCGTCCAGGTGGTTCGTGGGCTCGTCGAGCAGCAGCAGGTCGGGAGCCTCGAGCAGCAGCTTGCACAGGGCCACGCGGCGGCGCTCGCCGCCGGAAAGCACGTTGACCGGCATGTCGGAATCGGGCAGCTGCAGGGCGTCCATGGCCTGGCCGAGCTTGGAATCGATATCCCAGCCGTCGGCGGCGTCGATCTCGTCCTGGAGCTTTCCCATCTCAGCCATGAGGGCGGCCATGTCGCAATCCGGGTCGCACATCTCCTCGCCGATCTTGTTGAAGCGATCGACCTTGGCGATCATGTCGCCAAATGCCATGCGCACGTTCTCGATGACGGTCTTGTCGTCGTCGAGCGGCGGCTCCTGCTGCAGGATACCCACGGTGTAGCCGGGGGTAAGCCTGGCATCGCCGTTGGAAACTTCCTCGATGCCGGCCATGATCTTGAGCAGGGTCGACTTACCCATGCCGTTGGGACCCACAACGCCGATCTTGGCGCCAGGGTAGAAACTCAGAGTCACGTCGTCAAGGATTACCTTGTCGCCATGGGCCTTGCGAGCCTGATACATCTGGTAGATAAACTCTGCCATTTGCCTGTTTTATCCTTTCTACCTGCTGTTTCCCTATTCTTGATTCGCTTTAGTGGAAACGAAATGAGGGAACCAGCTCTGAAACGTAACGAAAAAGGGGCATGGTTGCCCATACCCCCTAATACTACCTGGGAAAAGTCCCCCGGAACATACTATGAACTGCGTACGCTAGTTTTCCGCAACCTTAACGAGCGGCTCGCTGCGATTTGCGCCACAGCAGATACGAGTAGACGTAGATGGCTCCGACCGAACCAAACGCCAGAACCGCAATCACCGCGGCGACGACTTCACTCGAAAGCACGCTGCCTGCCACGCCCATCACAATCAGGCCAATACCCAGCACCATAAAGCAGGCGCCGCCAAAACGCTGCGTACGGCGCCAGTTCTCGGGATCGGCAAGCGCCCAGGGTGTCTTGATACCGAGCGTATAGTTCTGCTTCACACGCGGCAAGTAGTTGCCTACGCCGATGAACAGCAAACCGACAACACCGGAAATCAGCACGTTAACCGAACCGACCGCCGGCACCACGCCCCAGACCGTAAGCTCTCCCAGCCAGCTTATGGCGCACATGAACAAGGTGAAGGCGATTACGAAGCCCTGGTAGAACTTGCCCGAGGTTCGATATGCCTCACCTTTGGGGTCGATGCGCGGCACCACGCAGAACATTGCGAGAAGCGCCAGAGGCAGCACGCCGAGCGCGGAGGCCATCCAGCTAGGACCCCAACCGTCGACGGCGCCGTTCGCGCCCCAGTGCGTGGGAATCTGCGCAGGCAAGCTCGGCATCACCATGAGGTGCGCTACGACATTGGCGACGCACAGAGCGACCAGCGCAATCCACACGCGCGACGATACCCCCGTGGGGTGAATGCCCTTGTTTTCGTTATTCATCCTTATCACCTTCCGTGTTTGTAAAACCCATAAACCAGCCAATCAAATCCTGCATGACGGTGGTGTTTAAGCTGTATACGATGTTTTGGCCATGGCGCTCGTCGGTCACCAACCCGGCGTTTTTGAGCGTCGCCAAGTGATGGCTCAGCGACGGCTTACTGATATCGAAATGCTCGGCAAGCTCCCCCGCCGTGCAATTGCCCTCGCGCAGCAACTCCAAAATGCGCCGTCGCGTTGGATCGGCAAGCGCCTTAAAACCCTCTCCCGGCATAAGACCTCCTCTCATCATCTCTCATGACGCGCACACTATACTCGATATTTAGATGTTTGTCTAACTATCTAATCTTGTACTCAAAAAAATAGCCGCCTCCGCGTAATGCGAAGACGGCCACTTCTCACGCTACAAACGTGTTTTTGAGTTGGCCAACCCGCTGCAACGGGTGCCATCTGCTTCAATCTTATGCGAACCCCGATCCCATTTCAACAAGCCCAAGGGCTCAAATGGAATCGCGATAACACCTATAATGGCGATAGCTAAAACACGATTCGCTTCCCCATCGGAGGATGTCTATGACCGAAACCGCTGCCGCTCTCGTCGAGACACGCGACACCAAGCTCGAGATCATCATGGGCCGCGAGGCACTCGATAAGCTCGCCGATGCTACGGTGTTGGTGCTCGGCTGCGGAGGCGTGGGCTCCAACTGCTGCGAGGCACTCGCCCGCGGCGGCATTGGTCATTTCGTCATTCTGGACAAGGACATCGTCGCGCCCAGCAATATCAATCGCCAGGCTATCGCCTTTCACAGCACTATCGACAAGCGCAAGGTCGATGTTATGGAAGCCATGATCCACGACATCAATCCCACCGCCACCGTTATCAAACGCACCGAATACCTGCTGAGCGACAACATCGACGAGTTCTTCGCGAGCGTTTTGGAGCAGACGGACGGCAAGCTCGACTACGTCGTCGACGCCATCGACACCATCTCGGCCAAGCTCACCATTGCCAAATATGCTCAGGACCACGACATTCGTTTGGTTAGCTCCATGGGCGGGGCCAACAAGCTCCATCCCGAGTGCCTCCGCTTTGCCGACATTTTCGATACGGTACGTGACCCCATGAGCCGCATCATGCGCAAAGAATGTAAGAAGCGCGGAATCAAGAGTCTGCACGTGCTGTTTAGCTGCGAGGAATCGGTTAAGACCCAACCCCGCGACCCGTCCAACATCCACGAGCGTACCGAGTTGGGTACCGCCAGCTTTATGCCGCCCATCATGGGTCAGATGATTGCCGGCGAGGTTATCCGCCAGATCAGCGGGCGCGGCACCGAGCGCGTACGCGCCGACGGCCAACGCCTGGACTAGCAGAATGTCCTGCGATGGAACCGCAATTCTTTGACACGCATTGTCATCTTGATTTGATGCTCGGCCCCGATGCTGCAGCCAGTGAGTCGGCGGCGTCGGGTCTGGGGCTCTTTGACTGCGGGGTCGACCCACGCGACTTTTCGGCCGCAAACGAGCGCGCCCGTCGCCAACCAAGCATCATCGCCGGCGTTGGGCTTCACCCCTGGTGGCTCGCCGACGGCCGCTGCGGTCCCGCCGAAGTCAACCTGCTTTGCGAGTTTGCTGCCCAAGAGCGCTACATCGGCGAAGTCGGACTTGACTTTTCCGCTCGTTTTGCCTTAAGTGAGCCGCTACAAATACAGGCATTTGACTGGCTCTGCGATACACTCGTGCAGCATCCTCTTACCGGGCGAGTGATATCAATTCACGCCGTTCGTTCAGCAGGAGCCGTACTGGACGTCCTCGAATCGCATGGACTACTCATCCCAAACCCCGACTCCCCCGCTATCATCTTCCACTGGTTTAGCGGTACTTCGGACAAACTCGTCCGCGCGCGTAATGCGGGCTGTTATTTTTCCGTGAACGAGCGGATGCTCGCCACCAAGCGCGGTCGCGAATACGCCCGACAGATCCCACTCGATCGTTTACTGCTCGAGACCGATGCGCCGGCGGAGGCAAACACAGAAACAAGCGCACAGTCGCTCATCAGATCGCTCACAAGGACCTCGATGCGCATTGCCTCACTCAAAAACTGTGACGCTAAGCACATTGAGTCGGCAGTTTTAGCAAATGCGCGCTCTGTATTTGACCTTCGCTAACCCCTGTGGGCAAAAAATGCCAAATATGAGTACTGCTACCGGAATGGATACATTACTTTTAACTTCCCAACCGCCAGAATAATCCTCGATTGTCCGCTAATTAAAGCTTTTACAGTCATTCATCCTGCGTTTTCGCAAATCTTAAACCCCTCCAGACGCTCAAATCACATCTGAAGGGGTTGATTTTGCTGCGACTAAATTAGTCACAGTACTCATATTTGGCATTTTTTGCACACCGAGTCCCGGGGAGGCACCCGCACCTCCCCGGGACCGCTCGGCTATTCGACGATTGGTGCTCCGTGGCCCCAAGAACCTTCCATGCCGCACACGGTCGAGGCAAACCCGGCAGCAAAGTCGAGCGCGCGCTCGATGGCCTCGGCGCCATCCTCACCACGCTTGACGGAATCGAGATAGCACATCAAAAACGAGGTGAGGAACGAGTCGCCCGCCCCCATGGTGTCCTTCATGTCCGTTACCGGTTTAGCCAGCTGGCGGTAATAACGCTCGCCGTCGTAAGCAATGCAGCCCTCGGCGCCCGCCGTAGCCGACACAAAACGCGGACCCAGACCCTTCACCCATGCCAGACGCTCGCGAATCTCGTCCTCGCTCGCGGCATCCGCCGCACTAAAGAAAGCGAAATCGACGTAGGGCGCAATCTGCTCGTAGTACTCGTCGGTGGAGTCGTCCGAAAAGTCAAAAGAGACCGTGACGCCCGCAGCCTTCAACTTGGGCAGCTCGCGCTCGGTAAAGCAGTAGTTGCCCGAATGAACCACATCGAACTGCTTCATGTACGCAAGGTCAAAGCGATCGAGGACATAGCGCGCATCGCCACGGATACCGCCCTCGTTGGAGCCAAGGAAGACACGGTCACCGTCAACGACGGTCACGCTAGCCGCTCCGTTCTCGCCAATCATCTGCTCGCACTTGTCAAGCTCGATACCCTCATCCTCGAGGCTTGCAATGACATGCTCGGCAGCGGCGTCATTGCCAAAAATGCCCATGTATGCAGAGCGTGCGGCACCGCATTTCTTGGCATAAACGGCGAAGTTCACCGCATTGCCGCCGGGATACATGGTGTGGATATGCTCGTAGCGATCGACGACGTTGTCGCCAAATCCGAGCGCGTTAACGTTAAATGCCATGGCCTTTGCCCCTTCTAGTACTCGACGACGCCCATGTAGCGACGGAAATCGGGATCATGGTCAAACACCTTGCCGCGTGCGACACGCAGCTCGCAGTTCATGGCGTAGAACAGCACCGGGTCCAGATAGGCACGGACGCTCGCCGGCACGGCTTCCATACCGTACTCCTTGGCATCGAGCACCATCAGCGTATCGGTATGCGTCTTAAGGAACGCCAGGGCGCGCTCGTCCATAGCACGGCACTCGCTGGAGCCCATCTGCAGGAAGTAAAAAACGCCATCCTGAGTAGCCTCGAAGGGGCCATGGAAGTACTCGGCAGAGTGGATGTAGCTGCAGTGCTGCCACTGCATCTCCATAAGAGAGCAGATAGCGAAACCGTAGGTCTGGCTAAAGTTGGGACCGCTGCCCAGAATATAGAAGAACTCGTGCTCCTGGCAAAGCTTGGCAAAGCGATCACCCAGCTCGGCATTTACCTTCTCGCGTGCCGGGGGAAGAATCTTATCCATCTCGGCAATACCGGCATACATATCGGCAAGATCGGCGTAGCCCTCCTGCTGATCGAGCAGCTCGGCCGCAAGCGACAGCGAAATGCCAGCGGGGACCTCGGCCTGCGGCACGCCCTCGCCCCACGGGTAGACCCACGTGGTCCACTTGCCGGAGTCAATCTTGGATCCAGCGTTGTCGGTCTGGGCGATCACCGTAGCGCCGGCAGCAAGGGCAATCTCACAGCCCTCGACGACCTCGGGGGTGTTGCCACTGTGGCTGCAAGCAATGACCAGGGATTTCTCACCCAAGCGGCGCGGGCGCATGATATCAAACTCGCGAGCCGTATAGATATACGAAGTGAAGGTGGTTGCCTCGCGCTGCAGAAGCTCATGAGCCGGGATCAAATCGATCATGGAGCCACCGCAAGCAATCCAGTAGACGCTGTCGAACTTGCCCTTCTCGGCAATTGCCTCTTTGATCAGGTCGTGTGCGTTCATATCCAGTTCCTTTCTTGTTTGGTCCACAATCAATGACGTTGGTTGCGTGGCCGATAGTTGTTTTAGTCAATCAGATATTTCTCGAATGCGGCCATGTTCTTGGCATCTGCCGCCGCCGGGTCATCATAGTAACGACCGTCCGTGATTTCCTGGCCCAGCATGCCGTCGAAACCATGGGCGTTGAGCGTGGCAACGAAGGCGTCCATATCGTGCTTGCCATCGCCCCACACCAGATGGCCATACGGATCACCGTCGATAAAGTGCATCTCGTGAATTGCCCCATCACCAAAGGCGGCAAACCAGTCCTCGAGCGTCTCGCCTGCAACGCCCATCGCGGTTGTATCAACCATGGGCTGTAAGTACGGGCTCGCGACCTCGTCAATCATGCGCTTCGCATCGGAAACCGTCGTCACAAGGTTGCTCTCCTCGGGACGCAGGCTTTCCATCGTAAGCACCAGACCGTGCTCGCCGGCATACTCCGCCAGAATGGACATGTGCTCGCGGCTGCGCTTCCAGGCTTCCTCGCGGTCCTCGTCCCAGTCGCCCCAGCCCGAGTTGACGGACATACGGTCGCACCCAAGTACCTCGGCAAGCTCAATGCCGTGCTTAAAGTACGCCAGGCTGCGCTGTTCATGCAGCGGTTTGCGTGCGCAGTATTGCCAAGGATAGACAACATTCTCGGGACACAGAGTACGATACCTAAGCCCACGGTCTGCAGCTTTTTTCGCCAGGACCTCAGCCTCAAAGTAGCCCGTATGGTCGAGTGTCACATGCGGCTCCGCACACCACAGCTCAATGGACTCAAAGCCCAAACGCTGCTGCACATCAAGGAAGTAATCGAGCGACCACATGATGTAGTGGATATTCATGCCCGCAATCTGTTCGCGGCGCAGCGTCGGCTTGGATTCAGACATCTTATGCCTCCTTATTTCGATCGAACACGATTTGTCCGTCCGACATCGTCATATCAACCGAAAGATCGCGTGCGTCGCGATAATCGAGGTCGAACACATCCCGATCGAGCACGCAGATATCAGCAAGCTTGCCGACCTCGAGCGTACCCAGCTCGTCTTCGCGCATCAGATCGTACGCGCCCCCGGCAGTCCAAGCACGCAAGAGCTCGACAAGCGTCAGCGCGTTGGCCTCATTCACGGGCAGTCCATCGTCGAAGTATCCGCCGCACGCACTGTAGATTGACTCGCCCAGGCTCGGAATCAGCAGCGGCAAATCCGTACCACAGCACACCGTGCATCCGGAATCTTCCATGCCGCGGCGATTCCAGCTGTGCAAAAGTCGCGTCTTGCCAATTTGTCGACGCATCATCGACAGGCAATCCTCGCGCCGGTCCAGCGTCAGAATCTGCGGATAGACCTCGCAAATTCCACCTAACTTGCCAAACTTGACAAGATCGGTCGGATCAGAGTTCTCGAGATCGGTAATCGCATGGCGGCGAAGCAACCGTCCATGCTCGTCTCGAGGCAGCGAGGCATAGAGCGCCACGGTGCGACGAACGGCGCCATCGCCCTGGCAATGCAAGGAATATCGGAAGCCGTCAGCATCAATTGCGCGCAGCTCGTTCTCAATCAGATCCCACTCGGGCTCCTCGACAACCGTCTTGCCGGCAGCGCCCGCATCGGCCGTGTCCTCATAGGGGTCAATCATCTCGGCAAGCCCCGCCCATACGCCGCGATCGGTCATACGGTTGAAGCCAGAAAAACGAACGAACGGTCCCCGGAAGCGCTCTCGTGCCTCGCGGGCATATGCCAGATTTGCACCGGCACCCACCGGCTGCGACATCATAGAGACGCGAACCGTCAGCTCACCAGATTCCTCACGGCGAGCCATTTCGTCGGCAAAACCGTAGTAGTCATCAAACGCCATCTCCTTGATGGCGGTAACGCCGCGCTCGTTAAGCATGCTCATGTAGTCCGAATACCCCGCACGTACCTCGGGCAGCGCGAGGAAATCGCTCATCATGCGCCAGATCTTCTCGGCATAGCACGCCTGGGGTGTAAAGCCGTATCGTGCACTGGCGGCAGCATTGAGAACGCAGGTCTCCGCACCCGGTGTAAAGCAGACGACAGGGATATCGCCAAAACAATCGTCAAACACAGCTGCCGTATTTGCGTTCTCGGCATCCGATGCCAACGTTTCGGGTAGGCTGTGGCCAAAAGCCGCCGCGCAATCCGGATGATCTTCTTTCCATGCACGCAAGAGCGACACGGCCTCTTTGGCATCAGCGATGCCGGACAGATCAGACCCCAACGTCCGCAGCGCCCAGCCTGTATAGAAGGTATGCACATCGATCAGGCCAGGCATGACGGTACGGTCGCCCAGATCAACTACCTCGTCCGCTTGGGTCAAATACGAAGCTACCTCACACTTGGTGCCAACCGCCTCAATTCGATTGCCACGGACCGCTACGAAACCTTCGAACGGCAGGTCCCCCGTACCGGTAAAGACGCTCTTAGACGTCAGGACCGTTAAACGATCAGACATCACAACCACCTACACCGGAAGCATGCCAGAGATTGCCGTTACGATCAGGCCAAAGACGACCATGAAAATGAAGAACTTCCAAATGGTCTTCCACCATTGGCCAAACGAAATCTTAGCCACGGCAAGGCCGGCGACCGTCATGCCCGCCACGGGACTGATGGTGTTGATGGTCTGATTAGCAAACTGGAGCGCGGTAACGGCAGCTTCGGGATTGAGGCCCATAAGCTCGGTCAGCGGACCCATGACGGGCATGGTGAGCGCCGCAAGTCCAGAACTCGAGGGAACCAGCAAAGAGAGCAGGCCAAGGACGATATACATAAACGTGGTGTAGACGGCAGCGGGTGCACCGGCGAGCGCAGTAGCGAGCGCCTGGAGGATGGTGTCGATGATCATGCCGCCCTCGGCGATGACCAGAATACCGCGAGCGATACCGATAACGATAGCAGCGTACGCAAAATCGGCGAGACCCTTAACGAACTCCTCAGCGATCGTCTGCTGGTCAAGACCGCCCAGGATACCGGCAAGCAAGCCCATGCCAAGGAACACGGCGGAAATCTCATTCATGTACCAGCCCTGGGTAACAAGACCCCAGACGATAATGCCCATACCGCAGGCAAAATCGATAAGTACGAGCTTCTGACGGGTAGTGAACTCTTCCTCGATGGAGGCATCGGTCACGGAAAACTCAACACGCTTGAGCTTGTCGTCCTCGTACGTAATGGACGACTCGGGGTTTTTCTTGACGCGCATAGCGTAGCGCATGGCCCATGCGATACCGACGGCAGTAAAGATGACCCAAGAAACGGCGCGCAGCCACAGCTGAGGATTGCCCTCGATGCCAATGATGCCCTGGGCGATCAAAACATTAAACGGGTCGATGGTCGAAGCACAATATCCCAGGTTAGGACCAAGGAAGCAGATGATGAATGCCGTCATCGAGTCATAACCGATACCCATCATGATGGGAATGAAGATGGCATAGAACGGCAGGGCTTCCTCAGACATGCCAAACGTAGTGCCGCAAATGGACAGCAACGTCATCGTAATGGGAATGATGAGGATGTCCTTGTTCTTGAGCTTTTTAATCACACGGCTCATGCCGGCATTCAAAGCGTTGGTCTTGGTGATGATTGCGAACGATCCGCCAATCAATAAGACGAACGCAACGACGTCGGCAGCCTCCTGGATGCCCTTAGTGGGCGCTTGCAGGACCGCGAAGATATCCTGACCCAGATTGATGGTCTCGCCGGTCTCGGAATCGGTGTAGTTCTTATCGACCTGTTCATAGGTTCCAGCAACGGCGACTTCGCGCTCGCCCGCCGCTGTCGAAATCGTCTTGCGCTGATACTGACCCGAGGGAACGATCCAAGTCAGGACCGCAAAGACAACGATCAGCAAGAACATGATCGTATAGACATGCGGTAATTTGAACTTAAAACGTCTGTTTGTCTTCTTCGCCTTCGTATCTGACATAGATACCTCCAAAGAACTCGAGACTGCATCGCATCTCGCTTCAACGCTTGCATAAGGCAAACGTTCTATGACGTTCTATAGATTACCAGCAGCTTTTCCCGTCATCAAGATAATTTCAAACTGATTGCCGCAACGCGGTTGAACGGTCGCGTTCGCGCCGTGAACGGTATGGAAGCGCCCGGTGAGATGATCCACCGGGCGTTTCCATTCGCAATGTCCTAGATGTCAAAAACGTAGCGAGACCCAACGATCCGCTGACGACCGATGATAAACGGCCGCCGTTGCTCATCGAAAAAGAAGGCTTCCATATAAAACAAGGGTTCGCCAACGGGAACCGCCAGCAACCGAGCGACCTCGGGCGATGCGCACGCGATCTCGAGCGTGCACGGGTCGGTAAACGCGGGCATGCGGCCAGTCTGGTTGCGCACGAACTCAAAAATGGATTGGTTAGATAGAGGCGCCGTTGATAGATAGGCGTTGTCCTCGTAAACGTATATGTTGTTCTCAAGCATGACGGGGACGCCATCGGCAGTACGCACGCGCTCAACGCAAATCAAGTCAGTTCCAACGGGAACACCAAAGAAATGTGCTTCGGTGGAATCCGCCGGCAGTATCTTTCTCGAAATGACACACGCCCCCGGTTCCATTCCGTTAACGCGGCATGCGTCCGAAAAACTCTGAACGTCATCCTTCTGGCGAATCTTGCGCTTGAGCTTGGGGGCATTGACAAACGTGCCTTTCCCCTGTCGCTTCGTTAGATAGCCCTGCTGGACGAGCTCCTCAATAGCACGTCGCACGGTAACGCGGCCAACTTTATAGCTCTCAGCCAATTCGAATTCGTTGGGTATCCGCGCGCCTGCCTTGTAGGCGCCGGAGTTGATTTCGTTTTTAATGATATCGATAACCTGTTGGTACAGCGGTATCGCTGCTTTACCGTCAGTTAGCCCTTCAGTCGGTGGCATATACCCTCTCCAAGCACGATTAAGTCTAAAGCGGGCTCAGGGGCATTCAACAAGCCCTTAAGCCCGCATTAGCTTAAAGTATGCTAGGTGTCGCACCAAAATGTTGGCTATTTACTCATCAGACCCGAAAAACGCGCAACTACCGCGCTCCTAAGAAAGCGTGAGCAGCTCCGGCAGCTGGTCGATAATCTTGTCCGCGGCATCCTGGCTAAAGCCAAAGCGTTCCTCGCGCTTGGCAATGACTGTCAGGCCGGCTCGCTTGCCAGCGGTGATGCCGGGCACCGAATCCTCAACGCAGCAGCAGCGATTCGCGGGCAGCCCCAGCAGGTCCAGCGCATGCAGGTAGATGTCGGGCTCGGGTTTGCTCTCCTTAAACTGCTCGCCGCTCACCACATACTCAAAGGCATCAGACAGCCCGCATGCGTTGAGCACTTCCTCGATGCTAACCATGGGAGACGAGCTGGCAAGCGCCACGCGAACGCCACGGCGCGGCAGCTCTCGAATCGTATCCACGGCGCCTGGGTTAATCAAAGCCTGATAGTCACGCGGACGCTTATGCGCCCACTCGTCCCAACGGGCCAACGCCTCCTCGCCAGTGAAGTGTCCCTTACCGGCGCGCTCAAACCAATCGACCAGCATATGCAGGAAGAACTGATGCGAGGTACCGACCTGCCCATTCAACTCCTCTTGAGTCAGATTAAGTCCAAGCTCCTTGGCAAACGCGGCAGTCTCGCCCAAGTAGTAATACTCGGTATCGACAATGACGCCGTCCATGTCAAAGATAACGGCGTCGAACGGAAATGCGGACACGGCACCCTCCCTAGCAAAAGGACGCCCGCAAGCAGGCGCCCGAGCCATGCATTAATCGGCGATTCTAACCCAGCAGCTTATCCAGCGCCACCGCAATGCCATCTTCGTTGTTATCGGCGGTCACCATCTGGGCTACAGCCTTAACCTCTTCGACGGCGTTACCCATGGCAACACCGGTGCCGGCCCACTCAATCATGGACTTGTCGTTCTGGCCGTCGCCAAACGATACGACCTCACTGGCATCGATGCCGAGCTTGGGCAGGGCACCCTCGAGTGCGCGGGCCTTGTCGATACCGGGCGCCGTGTACTCAAAGTACCAGTCGGCCGTAAACATGCCCGAAAGCGTCTGCTTAAAGGGCGCATACATCTCCTCGTAATGCGCCTGCAGGTAGGCCGGATCGCCCGCCGTCAGCAGCTTGTCCACGGGATAAGCATCAGCGACCTCATGCAGGCTCTCCACCTCGCGAATCTTAAGATCGCACGCATCGCGCTCGTATTTGACGATGTTTTTCTGCGAGCCGTCAGGCAGCGTGATCATGCAGTGATACGAATCCACGACATGCAAATCGCGACCGAGCGAAATCATAGGGATCACGTCAAAATTACGCAGGTGATCAATCAGACGGTGCAGCTCGTCAGCCGGCATAGCCTGGTCAAAAAGGACCTCATCGGTCTGAGCGTCGACCACATGCGCGCCATTAAAGGCAACCAGCAGACCGTCATGGTTTTGAAGGTCGAGCTCCTGCGCCAAGGCGTGCAGTCCCCATGCGGGACGGCCCGAAGCCAAGATGAGCTTAATGCCCGACTCCTGCGCCGCGAGCAGCTTCTCGCGCGTACGCGGGCTAATCACTTTCTGATCGTTGGTGAGCGTACCGTCGATATCCATCGCGATGGCTTTGATTGCCATATATGCCTCCCTGTCATTGAACAACCTTGTCTGAGCCATCATACAGAACACCCATCGCGACTCCGTTTACAACGGGCAAAAAGTCATATTGTCTCGAACATGAACGGCGTGTGGTCGTGAAGCTTTATCGCTCAGGTCAAATACGTCTGCTAGCGACGCTCATCCGTCGGTGCGCCCTCGACGATCGCGATGCCCGCCGATGCGCCTAACGCGCTGGCGCCGGCCTCGATGAATGCGCAAGCCTCTTCGTAATTATGGATACCGCCCGCCGCCTTGATTGCCACGGCATCGCCGAGCACCTCGTGCATCAGCCGCACGTCCTCGAGCTTAGCACCGCCAAAGCTTCTGCCGGTCGATGTCTTAAGGAATCCCGGCTTGGCCTCCAGCGCGATCTCGCATACACGGCGCTTGGCGGCGTCGTCGCCGTCCAGCTTGCACATCTCGACGATTACCTTGTCAGTGATGCCATGCGCGCGACAAAAATCAGCAATGGTAGTCATCTCGCGCTCGATGGCATCAAAATCGCGGTTCTCGATCGACCCCTGATTCAAAACGTAGTCAATCTCGGTAAAGCCACACGCAGCGTATTCCTCAAACCTCGCAAGCTTCTCCTCAAGCGTCATAGTGCCCTGGGGAAAGTCGATGGCGCCGGCAAGGATGATGTCAGAGCCCTCGAGCATGGCGCGGCCCGTCTCGTACTCCTGAAGGTTCGCGAATACGCAGCGAAAGTTGTACTTTAACGCCTTCTCGACATACTGCTCAAACGTGTCCTCGGGGGCATCGATATAGTCGATGTATTTATTGATGGGTTTGGCAAGTGTCATGCTGGGCCTCCTTGTTCAGGACTGACAACCGATTCGTGGTTTCACGCGAAATACCACGTTCAATGTACGCCCGACATACAAGGACAGCGTCCGCATTCCGACAAGTGGTATGAAATTAGCTGTAAACGTATATTTACAGACAGCGAATGGCACCGCACGCGGATGCCGACAGCAAGACATCCCCCCTCAATACACCCTCATGCCCCTTTACTGTTTGCGGCCAGAAATGATGAGCTGCACAACGTCGTTAGCGGTCGAATTCGACCTCTGACGACGTCACGCGACTCATCGTATCCGACCGACAACAGAAAAGGGGCACGTTCGCATAGCGTGGCGCGTGACGGTTGCAAAACCACCCCATTTGAAACAAACGCAAAAAAGTACTTGCAAAGACGCGTTCCGACATATAAGTTGATAAAAGACCGCCGTTGCGGTTTTAAGTAGATCGAGCATATGAAATTTCAGTTTTTAGCGTGTAAGAGAAAGAAGATCGGCAAAGTACAACCCCAAACGCAATGACAACTTAATGAGGTAACTGCCACATGTGAGGCACCCAGGGCATTGCTGTCTCGATTTTGAGCACGATGCCTTCCGCCTTGCATGGGCCGTTCCATCCCGCCCCTGCAGCAACTGCCTCACGGGCTCATTGAAAACCGCATAGCACCCCAACGTCAGCACATCACCCACGGCAAGCACATCACTCACGACAACCAACACATCAACAAACAGCACGAACATCAACCGATTGGAGAAGCTATGACAAACCACCGCGCTGAAGACGGCGATAAGAAAAGCATTCTGGATGCCCGCATTGAGCGAGCATATGCAAACGAATATGACGCCGCCTTTGCCGCCGCGACCATCAAGAACTACGCGTCGCTACCGCTCGCGACGATCTTGGCCGACCACCCTCAACTGCTGAAGCGCTGTACAAAGATCATGGGCGACCCCGACATTCGCAAGCTGACAGACCCCTATGCCCCAAAACGCGACAACGATTCGTACGTTCTTACCGTAGGCTGCCTAGCCCATATGCTTACGGCGCTCGACACGAAACTCAAGCTCGAATGGGAACCCGACGAGCGTCATGAACTCGAAAGCAAGCGGAACACCCTGCGCACCGCACTGTTCCTTCCGTTGGACGGCCTCAAGCGCTGCAACGTCGAGCTCAATACACAGGCGCGGCAAAAGCCCGGGACCACAGAGCAGAAAACTCCGAGACCCCATGCAGCCATCGTCGACCGCAACCGATATAACCGCATGACCGCGCACTTTTCCGCCGAGGGAGCAGCCATAAGGACGCTGATCGACCTGCTGTGCCTCCTGAGCATCAACGAGCTATTTGAGGGCTATCTCGCCCTTGTTCCCGCGACGGCACCCAAGTCGGTAGCAAAGATCATCGAGACCTGCAGACGCCAGTTTGAGCGCCATCGCAATGGCAGCGAGATGAACGCCAGCATCGCGCAGTACTACGCGGCTCATTACAAAAATGACGGATGTGCCCCTGTCGAGCATCAGCTGCGGCTCGCCTGCACCACGCCCGCCGCAACGCTCTATCGCTTTGGAGCCCTTGGCGCTTGCGAGCCGCACGAACAGGCAGCCCGCCCCACAACCGAGCTCGATCTCAGGCTCGGACGAACCCTGTAGCCCGCCAGCCCCTCCGCGGGCAACAATCCTATTCCACAACACAACCAGCAGAAAGGAGTCCTCATGGACACCAATCATTCCCCCATCATCAGCCCCCTCACCATGCGTGAATCCGCCCGAGGTATCACGCTCACCAGCATTTACGATGAGATGCTCGCCCGTCGCGAGCTCTCCGTCATGGGAAACATCGAAACCCCGATGGCCCACGACTTATGCCAGCAGATCCGCCTGCTCGATGCCACCGACCCCAGCCGCCCCATCACCATATTTGTCGCCAGCGCCGGCGGAAGCGTGCGATCGGGTCTTGCGATCTATGACGCCATGCGCCTCGCATCGTGCCCCATCCGCACCGTCTGCCTGGAATTCGCCGCGTCCATGGGCGCCGTGATCTTTATGGGCGGCGACGATCGCCGTATGGCGCCCCATGCAGAGCTCATGATTCACGACCCGCTGATCCCCCAGGGGGCAGGCGGCTCGGCACTTGCGCTGCAGGAAACCAGCCGGCGTCTCATGCAGACCCGCAAGACCCTCACGCAAATCCTCTCGGACCGCAGCGGCCTCACGCCCAAGCGCATCCAGTCCCTCACTGCAAAAGACACCTACCTTTCGGCCGAGCGCGCCGTCGAGCTCGGCTTTGCCCACGAAATCCTCTCGACCACCAAGGAGGTCGCCCATGTCTAACCTCGCCAACCGCCTCGCCGCATCTGAGTCCGCATCGTCCACCATCCTTGCCAAGGATCGAACGCTTTCCTGCGACACCCGCCAAACGGGACTCAACAACAATGCACTTGTGATCGGCCCCTCGGGAGCCGGCAAGACCCGAAACGTCCTCAAGCCCAACCTGCTGCAAATGAACGCAAGCTACATCGTGCTCGACACCAAAGGCACGCTCTGTCGCGAAGTGGGACCCGTGCTGGCAGCCCACGGTTACCGCGTGCAATGTCTCAACTTCGCCGACCTCAACACCGTCCCGGCCCTTGCGCCCGGCATCGAGCGCTACGGCTACAACCCCCTGAGGCACATTCGCCGCAAGGCGGACGGCAGGCCCAACCAGCAGGACATCCTCTCGGTGGCAAAGGCCATCTGCCCCATCGAGGACAACAACCAGCCCTTTTGGGATCATGCGGCGGCAAACCTGCTGTCGTGTCTTATCGCCTACGTCACCGAACAGCTACCCGCCGACGAGCAGACGATCAGCTCGGTCATCAAGCTGATCGAGCACCTGCAGGACGGTGCCACGGGTCGATTGTTTGACGACCTGATCACGACCGACCCCCAAAGCTATGCCCTCTCGCTATGGCGGCGCTACGCCATTACGCAAAATGCCGAGCGCATGCACGCGAGCATCGTCGGCATCCTTGCCGAAAAGGTCATGTGTCTGGGATTCGACGGTGCGGCACAGCTCTATCGTGAGTGCCATCAGGTGGACTTCGCTTCCATGGGACACACCCCCTGCGCCCTGTTTGTAACCGTGAGCGATATCGACCGCAATCTCGATCCGCTGACCGGCCTCTTTATTACGCAGGCGTTTATGGGCCTCATTCGCGAGGCCGATAGGCAGCCCGACGGCAGCCTGCCCGTGCCCGTGCGCTTTATGCTCGATGACTTCGCAAATCTGCAGATCCCCCAGATCGACAACGTGCTCTCGATTATCCGAAGCCGCAACATCTGGGCAACGCTGCTGCTGCAGTCGACCAACCAGCTCGATGCGCTCTATGGCGAGGCACGCGCACGCTCCATCATGGGCAACTGCGACACGCATCTGGTGCTGGCGTTCCAGGATCCCGAGAGTGCCCGGGTGTTTTCCGACCGCGCCGACGCGCTGCCCAGCACGCTCATGGCGACGCCGATCGATCGCTCGTGGCTCTTTGTACGCGGTCGCACTCCCGAACAGGTCGAGCGCTTTAGGCTCGAAGACCATCCGCTCTACGGGGAGCTGCCCGAGGCGCAGCGAGGCCATGCGGAGGCCGAGATCTAGGCGCAGGGTTCTCGCAGCGCGCGACGCCCCGGCGATGTTCCACAAAGGCCGTGCGCCCCGGGACCACGGCAAAGCAAAGGGGCCCGTATCCTATCGGATACGGGCCCCTGACTATAAGGCGCGATGCGTTAACAGCAGCAACTACTTGCGGTGAGCGCGGTAGAACTCGATGAGCGCCTGGGTCGAAGCGTCCTGCTCGGCCTTGGCGGCGTCGTCGTGGAAGGCCGGGGTAATCTGCTTGGCAAGCTGCTTGCCCAGCTCGACGCCCCACTGGTCGTAGGAGTCGATGCCCCAGACCGTGCCCTCGACAAACGTGATGTGCTCGTACAGGGCGATGAGCTCGCCGAGTGCGAACGGGGTCAGCGTGTCGCCGAAGATCGAGGTCGTCGGGCGGTTGCCCTCAAAGCAGCGGGCCGGGACGATCTGCTCGGGCGTGCCCTCGGCGCGCACCTCATCGGCCGTCTTACCAAAGGCGAGCGCCTTGGTCTGGGCCAGGAAGTTGCCCAGGAACAGCTCGTGGACATCCTGGCCGCTGTCGGTTGCGGGGTTGGCAGTGTTGGCGAAAGCGATAAAGTCGGCCGGGACCACCACGGTGCCCTGATGCAACAGCTGGTAGAAGGCGTGCTGACCGTTAGTGCCGGGCTCGCCCCAGAAAATCTCACCAGTGTCGGAGGTCACGGCGCTGCCGTCCCAGCGGACGTGCTTGCCGTTGGACTCCATGGTGAGCTGCTGCAGGTAGGCCGGGAAACGGTGCAGATACTGGCAGTACGGAAGCACGGCGTGGCTCTTGGAGCCGAAGAAGTTGACGTACCAGACGTTGAGCAGGCCCATCAGCGCGACGGCGTTGTTCTCGAGCGGCGTGTTGCAAAAGTACTCGTCGATGGCATGGAAGCCCTCGAGGAACTGCTGGAAGCGCTCGGGGCCGAGGACGACGATCAGCGACAGGCCCACGGCGGAGTCGACGGAGTAGCGGCCGCCGACCCAGTTCCAGAAACCGAAGGCGTTGGCGGGGTCGATGCCGAAGGCCTCGACCTTGTCGAGTGCGGTGGAAACGGCGACGAAGTGCTTGGCCACGGCCGCGGCGTTCTGCTCATCGGAACCGTCGATGGCGCCCTGAGCCTTGAGCTGCTCGAGCATCCAGGTCTTGACCTCGCGGGCGTTGGTGAGGGTCTCGAGCGTGGTGAAGGTCTTGGAGACGATGATCACGAGCGTGGTCTCGGGATCGAGGCCGCGGAGCTTCTCTGCCTGATCGTTGGGGTCGATGTTGGAGATATAGCGGCAGTCGATACCGGCGTCGGCATAGGGGCGCAGAGCCTCGTAAGCCATGACCGGGCCCAAATCGGAGCCGCCGATGCCGATAGACACCAGGTGCTCGATCTTCTTGCCGGTAACGCCCTTCCACTCACCGGAGCGCACGCGCTCGGCGAAGGCATACATGCGATCGAGGACCTCGTGCACGTCGGCGACGACATCCTGGCCGTCGACAATGAGCTGGCCCTTATCGCTTGCCGGACGGCGCAGCGCGGTGTGCAGGACGGCACGGTCCTCGGTGGTGTTGATGTGCTCGCCGGAGAACATGGCGTCGCGGCGCTCCTCGAGCTTCACCTCGCGGGCAAGATCGCACAGCAGCTTGACGGTCTCATCAGTCACCAGGTTCTTGGACAGATCGAAGTGCAGGTCACCGGCGTCAAAGCTCAGCTTGTTCACGCGCTCCGCATCGGCAGCGAACCAGGCCTTGAGGTCGATACCTTCAGCCTCGAGCTTCTCCTGATGAGCCTCGAGCGCCTTCCAAGCGGCAGTCGACGTAGCATCGATAGGTGCGGCAACAGTTGCCATAGAGTCCTCCTCAGCATACGGGCGCACGCCTCCATGCGCCCGGACATTCAGATGCCACTATTCTAGCGCAGGTCAAGACTATAATCAGCGAGCGTTGCCAATCGGCCCCCAAACGGCAACCGACCAAAAAGGGACAGGTTTATTTTGGCAGGTCAAACGCTTTACCTACCAAAAATAACCCATCCCTTTATGGCAGATATTAGACCGCGGCGCACACACTGCCGATCAGCTCGCGCAGAGGAGACCCAATGCCCTCCAGCAGTTCGGGCGCGATGATGGCAAAAACGGGAACCTCGCCGGCACCCACGACGGCAGGCACCTTGCCCTCCGAGACAATGCATCCATGAGGCACAAAGCCGTCTTCGCCGGCATCGAGCGCCGCCATGCGACGGGCGAGCTCGCGTGCAAAGCCGGCAGTATCGGCATCGCCAATCGCCAGGACAAAGTCCACGCCTTCGTCGGTCGCCAGGGCCACGGCTTCGTCGATCAGCTCGTCTCCCCCGTCGCCCTCAACCGATCCGCAGCGGAAAAGTACACGCTCGAGTAGGGCCCGATCAAGCGAGCCGAGTGCCGCCGAGACAAGCTCATCGCGCGTATGCTTGTCTCCGCCCAGCACGACCAGCGCCTTGGTGCCACCGTAGTGAGCAACCAATCGTCCGCACCAGCGAGCCACGTCTCCATCCGCAACAAGGCGCGTCGGCATACCAAACCCATAATTGACCATCTTTTCCACAACCTTCCGTGCGTATAGGCGGTATCAATCGTTAGGCTCATGCTACGAAGCGAGGTTTTCCGAGCTGTTTCGCACTCTTTAGAGCTGAGTTAAAAAACCGATCCAACCGCACGACCATACCTACCAAAACAAACACCAAAACATACCGGTCCTTTTTGACAGGTTTTGACGATGTCCGGACGAGCGGGTATTATCGAACAGGTATTCGATAAGAACATGTGTTTGATGGGAGGACGCGTGGGGCATGAGCGTCACACCTATATCTGCATCGACCTTAAGACGTTCTATGCCAGCGTCGAGTGCGTCGACCGAGGACTCGACCCACTCACTACGTGCCTGGTCGTTGCCGACGAATCGCGCGGGCGCACGACCATCTGCCTCGCCATCACACAGGCCATGAAGGACCTCGGGATACACAATCGCTGCCGTCTATTTGAGATTCCCGACGGCATCGACTACATCAAGGCCGTACCGCGCATGCAGCATTACATGGAAGTGTCGGCGCAAATCTACGGCATCTATCTGGAATACGTGAGCCCGCAAGACATTCACGTCTATTCAATCGACGAATGCTTTATCGACGTGACGCCCTATCTAGACCTCTACCACACTAATGCCAAAGGCTTTGCCTGCATATTGCGCGATGAGGTCCTCGCGCGCACCGGCATCACGGCGACGGTCGGCATCGGCCCCAACCTATTCCAAGCCAAGGTAGCGCTCGACATTACCGCCAAGCACGTACCCAGCCGCATCGGCATACTCGACGACGAGACCTTTCGCAAGGAGATCTGGCCCCATCGTCCCATCACCGACATCTGGGGCATCGGCCCCGGCGTGGCAGCCCGCCTCGAAAAGTACGGGGTATACGATCTGATGGGCGTCGCCGCGCTCGACGAAAACCTGCTTTACGACGATCTCGGCGTCAATGCCGAATATCTCATCGACCACGCCTTCGGGCGCGAGCCGACAACCATCGCCGATATCCAAGCCTATCGCCCGCAAGCAACTTCGACCACCACAGGACAGGTGCTCTCGAAAGGCTATGCCTATGAGCAGGCCTACACCGTGTTGCGCGAGATGGTCGACAACGCTGTGCTGGACTTAGTCGATAAGCACGTGGTGTGCGACAGTATCTCGCTCTTTGTAGGCTACGCGAGCGAGCGCGCCGACATACGCCGTCTCGACGCCAGCGGCACAGCGCAATATGTAGACGGATGCGGGCACCTGCGCTCGAGCACGTCGAGCATCGAACCCACCGCAACCGCCGGTCCCGAACTCGCACCCCGTGCGCCCAAGCCCGTCCAGCGCGATGACGAACGGCGTCGACTGGTACGTGAGGCGCAGGCAATCGATGGCATCTTTGTGGGAGAACATGGCGGCAAACCGCGTGGTGGCTATGCCGCACTCTTCGCGCACTCTAACGCCTCGCGAAAGCTGCCCGAGCGCACCAATTCGTTTAAGAAGATCATGGGCTATTTCGATGAGCTCTGGGCGCAGACTGTCGATCCCAAACGACCGGTCAAACGCATCAACTTGGGATTTGGCAACCTCATGCCCGAAGAATTTGCCACCATCGATCTGTTCAGCGATGTCGAGGCCGATGAGCGCGAACGCGATCTGGCGCGCGCCGTCCTGGCCGTGAAGGGCAAGTACGGCAAGAACGCGCTCGTCAAGGGATTAAGCTTTACCGCCGGCGCCACCGCGCGCGAACGCAACGATCAGGTAGGAGGACATCGTGCCTAAGTCCCAACAACAGCCGATGCGGCCACCGACACCCTTTGAACGCCTAACGGACCCCGAGGGAAGACGTCGCTCCGCCGACCCAAAGCTTACCGCCAACGGCGCCGTCCGCGCCGGCCGTGCCGCGCAGTTTATGCCCTTTGCCGCCCTCACGGGATACTACGAGCTCGTGCGCAAACAAGAGATCACCGTCGAACCAAAATGCGAGCTCACAGAAGAAAAAGCCCTCGAGCTTTCGAAAAAGCTCGAGGGCCTCAAACGCGGCGACCTGGTGCGCGTCACCTATTACGATACGTACGGCTATCGTAGCCGCACGGGCATTCTCGACGAAGTGTTACCCGCATTCAAGCTGCTCAAACTCAGGGATATCGCCATCAACTTCGACGATATCCAAGGCATCGAGCTGCGTGGTCGAGCCTAGCGACGAGAACGCTTGCGCAAGACGAGAGCAATGCCAAGCACTGCGGCAGCTGCAACCAGCAATCCCAAGACCAGCGTGAGGGTCGAGTCGCCAGCGCGAGGCAGCGAGCCGTCCTTCGGAGTCTTCTTAGCGGTCGTCGTGACGGTGGTCGTGGTGCTGCTCGACTGGTCGTTGCCGCCCGTCTGGCTGCCACCAGGCTGATCGCCGCCACCCGGCTGCGAAGGATCGGTGGGTTCCGTCGGATCCGGAGTACCGGGATCAACCGGATTCTCCGAATTCTCCTTGCGCTGGATCCAGACCTGGCAACCATAGAACGGGTTGGCGGTACCAAGGCACAGACCCTGGTTGGTCACCGCAAAGGTGCGCAGACCATGGTTATACGGATCGTTAAAGCCATTGGTCGTCAGCGTCGTAAAGTTCACGCCGTCCTCGGTCACATACATATCAAAGCCGCGCTCGGCATCGCGCAGGTAGCACATGCACGTAAGGACACTCTGCAACTTCTTGAGGTTCTCCGCACTCAGCAGCTTATCGAGCGCATCCTGAATATCACCCGGCAGCTCGGTGCCATAGGCATCCTCGTACTGCTGCTTCAGGCTCTCATAGCTATCGAGCATGTCCTGATACTGGTCGGCAAAGGACTTGAAGTACGCGATCTCGCCATCGATCTTCTGGACATAAGCTGCGTCGTCCTCAAAGTCCCGGGACATCGTCGCGGCCTGATCGCAAAGATCGCCCGTGGCATCCTCCAGCGCATCGCTTAGATCGCCAAAGCCCTTAGCAACCTCGGTCTTCTCGTCATCGACCTCGACGGCCTCGGTCTTCTCGTCATCGACCTCGACGGCCTCGTTCGAATCATCGTCCGTAAGCGTGTCCACAGGAACGATGGGGTCGTCAGGCGATTTCTTGTCAAGCAGGTGATCAAGCAGGTCCTTAAGGCGCTGAACCTGAGATTCCCACTCCTCGGGCGTCATATCGATAATGTCGCCATTGGAGAACTGGCCGATCGGCTCAAGCAGGCTCGCAGTATCAAAGGTACCGATATACAGCTTGCCGTCGAACTTCTGCATGCGCCAAATGTACTGGTTCTCGTTTCGGCCAAAGCCCGAAGTCAGGCCGGAAATACCGCCCTCGGGGAACATGTCGGTGCGATCGCCAACGACGAGCTCCATGTTCTCGTCCTTGTCCATGCGATAGATGTTGACCGACTGCTCAAGATTGGCATTCACAAACGAGCAGTCAACGCCGCCCATGCTGCTCTTGCCGCCCTCTTCGGTGCTGGACTTGTTGAACAGGATGCGCTCGAGAGCAATCTCCTCGTCGTTGTATTCACCGATATAGAGGTAGTCGTTGTAGACGACGAGGTTGGCAGCGCCAGAACGGGTACGGGCAGGATCGATGCCAAAGCAGTACTTTGCACAGTCCGTCTCCTGATCGCCAACAATGGGAGTCCACGAATAGCTGCCGTCGGCGTTCTTGTCGCCACGAACCATGGCAAACGACTGCATGGAATTATCATCGGGAGCATTCTCGGGCGTACCGGTGCAGATGGTCGCATAGAGATGGCCATTGTACGAGACCATATCCCAAATGGCACCGCCGTAGATGCTGTCCTGATAGCGAATCGCCGGATAGTTAAACAACGTGTCCGAGTTGGCAATCTCGGTGAAGCTGTCCTGGCCCTTTGACGGGTCAGGCGACGTCAGGATTGTCGACACAAACTTACCGGCCGCGTCTTTGCCCACATTACTGATGACGAGCTGGCCATCATGAACACACATGCCGCGGATACCGGTAGAAATGCCCTGCTTGTAGGCGGCACCGTAATCCTGCATGCTCGAAAGACCCTGATAGACAACTTTGTACTCATCCGTCTTAGGATCAATCTCATATACAGCAGGCAGGCCACTTTTGCCGCCATTGGCCCTGACGCTGCCGCAGAAATAGAGCTTGCCCTTATAGCTCACGGCATTGCGGAACAAAGGGGCGACGCCGTTGAGCGATTCAGAGAGTAGCAGCTTGGTCTCACCGGTCTTGGTATTGATCTTGACCAAGATGCCGCCGCTGTCCTTGTCGGCCGTGCCGTCCTCCTTCTGCTGTCCATAGAAGAACGTGCCGTTAAACATGGCCTCCAGCGTCAGGCGCATGGTCTCGACATCAAAGGAATCGCCCAGCGTACTGTTCATGAGCGTAAGCGTGTTGCCCATCGCCGCATAGCAGGTGCCCACATAAAGCCAGTCACCATAGCTCGCAGCCGCCCAAGTGTAGCTCTGGCCGCGATCGCCTTCGTTATTGGCCGTGTTACCGTCGGTGCCCGGGACGGCAACGACACCGTCACCCTGGTAGTCGACGATGCCATCAGGCTGCGACGTTCCTACCGAAGGATGCGAGAGTTTCTCAAAGGAATACCCATTTCCCGCATTGTAGGTAACGGCACCCGAAGTGTCTTCGGCATTCGCCGGCAACGGTGATGCCAAGATAGCGGCAAGCGCTGCCACCAAGCCAAGTGTTCCCACTCGTCTCATAAGGCTATAGCCTCCCCTGTCCTTAAGCCCAGTTTTAGCATTCATCATCTCTGTCCACGTTTAATTGCAATCTGGGCACAGCAATAAACAGCATATAAATATACACCTGTATTTTTTCTTACGGGATAGCGGATGCTCGATTGGTCACGAATTCCGCGCGAACCGTCACCAAACTCCACTTTCGCCGCATCCGCGAGTTGTTTTTTGCGCAAATTTTTGGATACCGATAGTCACAATGGGCAGGAGGCTGGTACCCACCGGAGAGGGCAACGCCTACATTTTCATAACGTAATAGCCCGCGCCCCTCACCGCCGTCTCGAGTGCGTCGCGATCAACCGGGCGCTTCGAGCGTACGCGTGCCGTGTGGTCCGCATACGTCACCGTAGCCCACACGCCATCAAGCGTATTGAGGGCATTGGCTACGTTCTGAGCGCAGCCGTCACAGCTCATGCCGCCGATGAGCAGCTCGTCGCTATAGGGATAGTGCGATGCATCGGTATCCACCACAACAACCTTTTTGGCCCTCTTGCCGCTCGCGCCATCGCTGCAACAACTCTTCCCGTGTGTCGAAGCGGCAATGCGACGCAGTCCAAAAAACATGCCGACGGCAATGACGGCCAGCACGATGAGATTCGCAGGGTTGAGCAAGTCACTCATGCGTTCCCCTTTCAAGTAGCACTATCTAGATACCCCCATGGGGCGTCTCCATCTTAACCCAAAATCATGTCCGTTCGGTCAATTAGTTTCCCTATTCAAACTTTTTAGTTGACCAAGGCTTACTTTCGTGTATAAGTTTTCCTAGGCTAACAAGTAAGGGCTCGGAAGGGGCAACGTGACTCGAACCATCGACATCCCAACGTTTCAGGCGGCAGTCGTGCGCAACTGCTCCCCCACGCTCGCGGGCATCAAACCGGCATCGCTCTTTACCTATCCAGGAGTCTATGCCGATCAAGACGGCTCAAGCGTAACTGCGGCGATCGAGGATCGCCGAGCACGCCTGCTCAACGTTATCGCCCGGTGCAATCACGAGCTTAATCCGTTCGGTATCCATCTGAGCGTTTTGGTCTGGCGCCCCTGCGGGGCGCTCGTATACGCATATCGGCCCAATAGCCTCGCCACTTACCTTGCTGACCCGCGCGCCAAAACGGCACTCGCCAAGAAGGGCTACGACACCGGCAACCTCTCGGCATGTCTTGTGCACCTGGCATCACGCATCACGCTCGCGAGCAATAACGCCGCGGAATGCGCCTGCGGCCAGACTCAATGCGCACTGGATCAGCAAGTCTGCTGCAACAACGACTGCGCCTGCGAATTTCCACACGAGATTGGCTACTTCCTGGGGTACCCCTGCGACGACGTATACGAGTTCATCGCCCAGCGTGGCGAGAACTACAAGATCTTTGGAGCCTGGAAGGTCTATACGAATGTCGAGCAGGCGCTTGCGACGTTTGATGCGTACCGTGCCTGCACCCAACACCTCACCTTTATCTATCAGCAGGGCTGCAGCTTGGCGCAACTTGCCCAGGCGACCCGATAGAACGTACAAACCGCGGCCACACGCCGCACAACCGAAAGGACTCAACATGAGCAAGATCGCCGTCGTCTATTGGAGCGGCACGGGCAACACCGAGGCCATGGCAAACCTCGTTGCCGAGGGCACCACGTCCGCGGGCGCCGAGGCCGAAGTCATCCCCTGCGCCGACTTCTCTGCCGACAGGGCCGCCGACTATGATGCCTTCGCCTTCGGTTGCCCCGCCATGGGCTCCGAGGAGCTTGAATACGATGAGTTCCAACCGATGTGGGACGAAGTCAAGGAAACCCTCGGCGACAAGAAGGTCGTCCTCTTTGGCTCTTATTCGTGGGCCGAGGGCGAGTGGATGGACAACTGGAAGGCCGATGCCGACGAGGCAGGTGTCAACGTCGTCGATTCCGTCATTTGCTACGACGCCCCCGACGATGAGGGCGAGGCGGCCTGCCGCGCCCTTGGAGCTGAGCTCGCCTAGCGGCAATGAGCTCCGCCCGTAACGCGCTCTGCACCAAAACACATTCGCGTCCCAACAAAAACGGGAGCCGGATCACATCCGGCTCCCGTTTTCTGCTATGCCAGTCATATAAAGCGGCTACGAGATATTGCCCAAAAACGCCTTGGTACGTTCGCTCTTAGGATGGTCGAAGACCTCGCTCGGCGTGCCATCCTCCACGATAACGCCGCCGTCCATAAAGACGACGCGGTCGGCGACGTCGCGGGCAAAGCCCATCTCGTGCGTCACCACGATCATGGTCATACCGTCATGCGCAAGATCGCGCATGACGCCCAATACATCGCGGACAAGCTCAGGATCGAGCGCCGACGTGGCCTCGTCAAAGAGCATCACGTGCGGATTCATCGACAGGGCGCGGGCGATGGCCACGCGCTGCTGCTGACCGCCCGAAAGCTGACTCGGCATAAAATCGATGCGCTCGGCCAGGCCGACCTTGGTCAGCTCCTCGATGGCAATCTTCTCGGCCTCTTCCTTGCTGCGCTTGAGCACCTTTTGCTGCGCAAGCATGACGTTCTTTTTGACCGACAGGTGCGGGAACAGGTTGAACTGCTGAAACACCATGCCCAAGTGCGTACGCACCTTATTGAGGTCAACGCCCTTGGCGCACACATCCACGCCCTCGACGACAATCGAACCACTCGTGGGCTCCTCGAGACGGTTAATGCAGCGAAGCATCGTCGACTTGCCCGAACCCGAAGGGCCCAGGACTACGACGACCTCGCCCTTGTGCACATCAAGGTCGATGTCGCGCAGGACCACGTTATCGCCAAAGGCCTTCTGGAGATTCTTGATGCTGACGACGACCTCGTTCGAGTTATTGGTTTCGCTCATAATAGAACCTCCTTACAGACCAGCGATATGGTCGGCGGGCGTCGCGACAACCTGTCCGGCGCTCTTGGTGGGACGCTTCTTTTTGGTTTCGGCCGTACCCAGCAGCCTCGCCTCAAGACCGCTCACCAAGCGCGCAAGCGGCAGGGTAATGACCAGATAGAACAGGGCGGCAACCACATACGGCGTAATGGAGCCCGTCGTGGCCACGATGGTGCGGGCGTTCATGACGATCTCGACCACGCCCACGGCCGCGAGCAGCGACGTATCCTTGTAAAGCAGGATGAACTCGCTGGTCAACGTAGGCAGGACATTGCGGAACGTCTGCGGAATCATGACGTAGAGCAGCGTCTGGAAGGCGTTCATGCCCAGCGAGCGAGCAGCCTCATTCTGGCCCTTGGGGATCGACTGAATACCGGCGCGGAAGATCTCGCACAGGTAGGCGGACGAGTTCATGGCCATGACGATGACGCCCAAGACATAGTCGTCCACCTTGACGCCGGCAAGCGGCAGGCCAAAGAATGCAATATAGATCTGCAGGAACGCCGGCGTACCGCGGATGATATTCACGTAGATGCCGGCAAGGCAACGCAGGATGCGCGACTTGGAGATGCGCATGAGCGACAGGGCAAAGCCAAAGGGAATTGCCAGCGGAAACGCCACGAGCACAATCGAGAGCGACATGAGGAAGCCTTTGAAGACGATCGGCAGGCTCTGGACCAAAATGACCGGGTTCAAGAACAGGCGCAGGAACATATTGGAGTTCCAGGCCTCGACCCACGGCTGCTCCTTAAGATCGGCCAGGAAGTTATCGAATGCCGTCACGCCCTTGATCTCGACGGAAGGAATCTTGGAAATCTTCTTGGTCGAACCGTCGGCAAGCGTATAGGTGCCGCTAAAGGCCTCTTCGCCGCCCTCGACGGGAAACGTCACGCCGTAAACCTCGACACGGAAAAAGCCGCCGGCAGGCGCCGTCTCGCCAAAGTCAATCTTGAGCGTCTGGCCGTCAGCCTTGCACGTGGGCTTCATGGGCGTACGATCCATGAGGTCCTCGCCCGAGAGCATCGTCAATCGCGTGTCATCGGTACCAAACGTTGTGCCGTCGACAAACGTCAGAGAAAGACCGCTCAGCTCCTCGTCGGCATCGGCCTGAACTTCCCAGGTAATGCGCGTCTCGGTGCCGCCGACCACAGCGCTGCCCGAACCGGTGTTGGGTCGGGCGGTAATCTTTGCGGTCTCAAGCGCCTGGGCGGTCGTGGGCGCATATGCCCCCGCGCACACCAGCGCGAGCGCCACGGCCATGACGCAGACTAGCTTTTGGAGCAAGGCGGGCAGTGGAAAACGCTGCTCTGCGGCCCCTTTGTTCAGTCGAGACAAGGTGGCTCCTATCGTAGAAGTTGCCGGCAAAACGAGACGGAAATGCTCTCCGTCAAGAGAAGCGCAAAGGCCCTCTCCGCCAAAACGGAAAGGGCCCGCGCGCAATCAAGTAGCTATTTTACTTGATGTTGTACTTAGCCATGAGGGCGTCGACGGTACCGTCGTCGGTCAGGTCCTTGATGGCCTGGTTGATATCGTCCTTGAGCTTGGTGTTGCCCTGGTTGATGGCGATGGCGTACTCCTCGCCGGTGCTGATCTGCTTAATGGTCTGGCAGGTGTTGAACTGCTCGGCGGTCAGCTGGCTGGCAACGGAGCGGTTGGTGACTACGGCGTCGCCCTTATCGGACTGCAGGGCGCTGAAGCACTCGGTGGCGTCCTTGTAGGGGACAATCTTGGCCTTGGGGAAGTTCTCCTGGGCAAAGGACTCGGCGGTCGAGCCAGACTGGACGATGATGGTAGCGTCGGCGTTGTTGAGCTTCTCGCTGTAGTTGTCGGCCGTGATGTCGGTGTTATCGACCTTGGTCACGATAGCCTGATCGTCCATGTAGTAGGAATCGGAGAAAGTGACTTCCTTCTCACGCTCGGGCGTGTCGGTGATAGCCGCGATGGAGACGTCATACTTAGCGCCCGAAGCGACGCCCGGAACCAGCGTGTCAAAGTCATTGTTGACATACTCGACATCCAGGCCCAGCTTGTCGCCGATAGCCTTGATGAGCTCAAGGTCAAAGCCCTGATAATCGCCGTTGTCATCCTTGTACTCAAACGGAGCGTACTCGGCAGAGGTGCCGACGGTCAGCGTACCGTCCTTGACGAGCGCGTACTCCTTGGAACCGTCGACCTTCTCGACCTTAGCGTCGTCAGAGCTGCTGGAACTGGCATCAGAACCAGAGGTGGCGTTGGACGAGCCGCAGCCCGTCAGAGCAAGGGCGAGCGCCATAGCACCCGTGGCGGCAAATGCGCCAAGCTTCTTCAGCTTCATAATCAGTCTCCTTCCAATGACCCCACGTGATTCAGGGGTCTGCAAAAACTGAGGGTTATTATGCACCCGCTTGGAAGAATCCGCAATTAGAAAACTGATTGAAACAAACCCATAACGTGAATGGAGCACTCCACTTTATGACAGTCATCACTGCTGCAATGACCTTAACAATTTGATTTCAGCCGCATAACCTGCAAGTTCGTTCGGTGTCTCCAAAATGAATGGCAATGCGCGCAAGCGGCCATTCGATACAATATTCTGCATAACCTGCATACCGCCGCCAAACTCTTCGCTACCCAGGTAGCCCTTGCCGATACACTCGTGGCGGTCCTTATGGGCGCCGCAGGGGTTCTTGGAGTCATTGATATGCACGGCGCGCAGGCGCTCGATACCCACCACACGATCGAACTCGTCGAGCACGCCTTCAAGATCGTGGACGATGTCGTAGCCGGCGTCATTCACATGGCAGGTGTCCAAGCAAACGCCCAACTTGGCCGACAGCTCGGGACACTTGTCGGCAACGCCCTGGATGATGAGTGCCAGTTCCTCAAAGCTGCGGCCCACCTCGGTGCCCTTGCCGGCCATGGTCTCGAGCAGCACCGTCGTCTGTTGGCCCTCAAACATCACCTGGCACAGGGTGTCGACGATCATCTGAATGCCGGCGTCGGAGCCCTGCCCCACATGCGCACCGGGATGGAAGTTG
Source organism: uncultured Collinsella sp. (assembly GCA_958348225.1). GTDB lineage: Bacteria > Actinomycetota > Coriobacteriia > Coriobacteriales > Coriobacteriaceae > Collinsella. The sequence continues at coordinate 417 of CATVYG010000001.1, read as the reverse complement.
TAGTAGTTGCCGGGCAGCGCTTCCATGCGCCGCAGGTCCTCCGCCATGGCCTCCAAGGCAAACTCGCGCGCCCGCTCTTTGGCCGAGCAGGGGTTATAGGTATACGGGGCATGAGCCACAAGCGGGCCAAAATCGTTCTGTTCCATAAGCTCGCGCAGGGCGGCCACGTCATCCATGTCAAGGTCTTTCGCCTTGCCGCCGCGCGGGTTGCGCGTAAAGAATGCAAAGGTATTGGCGCCAATTGACAACGCCGTCTCCCCCATCGCCCGATAGCCCTTCGTCGTGGATAGATGACATCCGATCGTCAGCATCCCCAGCTCCCCCTCATCAGTTGCGGTGAAATAGTTCCTGTCGATGCCTTATTCGGGGGTGCGGACGATTTCTTGGACCGCGCCTAGGCGTATCCAAGCTTCCTGC